>NZ_CAXSHH010000007.1:0-76638 GCF_964237155.1 uncultured Sphingomonas sp.
GCAGCCTTGAATCAACAAGCGATCACGCCGTCAACCTTTGTCCACGAGGCCTAGCACGCCGGTCCAGCCATCGCCACGCTCAGGTCTAGTTAGTAGCACCCCGGGGATCGAAACCCACCGATAGCGGACATCGACGACCGTCCGCCCCGCCGGCCCGGAACGCCCTCGTCGCAGCTCCGTTTGATCTGTGACCGCGAATCCGGCCCTTGCTCGCGATACCGAGGAACCCCCTTGTCCCTTCTCGACGTCCAGGGTCTCGCCAAGTCGGTGCCTCCCGCCCGCCGCCTGTTCCGCGACCTCGACCTGCGAGTCGCGGGCGGGCAGGTGGTCGCGATCCTGGGCGAATCGGGCGTCGGCAAATCCACGCTGCTCAACATCCTCGCCGGTCTCGACGACGCCGACACGGGCGAGGTGCGGATCGAGGGACGGGCGCTCGGCCCCCTCGACGAGGCGGCGCGGACCTGCCTGCGCCGAGAGCGGATCGGTTTCGTGTTTCAGGCCTTCCACATCCTGCCCTATCTGACGCTACGCCAGAACGTCGCGCTTCCGCTCGCGCTCGTCTCCCCCGACGCGCAGGCCGCCGCGGTCCGGGCGGACGGGATGCTGGACGCGGTCGGGCTCGGCGACCGCGGCGACGGTTACGCCCGCGACCTGTCGGGGGGCGAGCTTCAGAGGGTCGCCATCGCCCGGGCGCTCGTCCACCGGCCCGCCTTGATCCTGGCCGACGAACCTACGGGCAATCTCGACCCCGACACCGCCGCCCGCGTCCTGGCGCTGTTCGCCGATGCGGTGCGCGCAGGCGGGGCCGCCGCCCTCCTCGTCACCCACTCGGCCGCGACCGCCGCCGTCGCCGACCGGGTGCTGACGCTTACCTCGGGTGGCCTCATCTCCGGTGGCTGAACCCGGCCTCCTGTCGGCTCGGCTGGCGCTCGGCTGGCTGATCGGGGGCGAGTGGCGCTGGCACCCGGTCCGCTTCCTGCTCACCGCCGTGGCGATCGCGGTCGGCGTCGCGCTCGGCTTCGCGGTCCATCTCGTCAACGGTTCCGCGCTCGCGTCGTTCGACCGCGCGATCCAGGGTGTCAACGGTTCGGCCGAGCTCGCCGTTCGCGCCGCCAGCCCGCTCGGCTTCGACGAAACGCTCTATCCGCGCATCGCCGTCGCCCCCGGCGTCGCCGACGCAAGCCCCGTCGTGCGCCTCTCCGCCCGCGCGAACGGGGCGCGGTTCGACCTGCTCGGCCTCGACGTCATCCGGGCCGCCGCCGTCACCCCCAGCCTGATCGGCCTGCGCGCGAGCGGGCCCGAGGCGCGCGGCGACGAAGCGTTCGACGACGCCGCGCTGTTCCTGTCACGCGGCGCGCTGACCCGCCTGCGCACCCGGGTCGGCGCGCGGCTGGCCGTGACCGCCAACGGCCGCACCGTCCCGTTGACCGTCGCCGGGCCGCTCGCGGGCATCGGCGACGGCCAGGCGATCGGCGTCCTCGACATCGCCGCCGCCCAGTGGCGCTTCGACCGGTTGGGAACGCTTGACCGTATCGACCTGAGATTGACCGATCGCTCGACTGCGGAGGCCGCGCTCGCCCGCCTGCTTCCGGCGACCACGACGATCGGCGGCGCAGAGGCGGAGGCGGCGCAGGGCGAGAGCCTGTCGCGCGCCTACCGCGTCAACCTCGACATGCTGGCGCTGGTCGCGCTGCTGACGGGCGGGTTCCTCGTCTTCTCCGCCCAGTCGCTGTCGGTCGCCCGGCGGCTACGCGCGTTCGCGCTGATCCGCACGTTGGGGCTCCCCCGACGCGGGATCGTCGCGGCGGTCGCGATCGAAGGATTGGTGATCGGGCTGATCGGCGCGGCGCTGGGCTTGCTCGCGGGTTACGGTTTGGCGGTCCTGGCGCTCCGGCTGTTCGGCGGCGATCTCGGCGCGGGCTATTTCGCCGGGGGGGCGTCGCGCGTCGCCTTCCAGCCCGGGGCCGCGCTCGCCTTCTTCGCGCTCGGCCTCGCCGCCGCCGTGCTCGGGAGCGTGCTGCCCGCCCGCGCCGCCGCCCGGGCCGCCCCCGCCGCCGCGCTCAAGAACGCGGGCGACCTGGTCGACCCGCGCGCGCCGGTGCCTTGGCGGCCCGCGCTCGTCCTGCTCGCGCTGGGCGGAGCAGCCGCGTTCCTCCCCGTGGTCGCCAAGCTGCCGCTGTTCGGTTTCGCGAGCATGGCGCTGCTGCTGGCGGGCGGCGTCGCGGGCGTCCCTTGGCTCGCGCGCCGCCTGCTGGCGGGCTGGTCCCGTCGCCCGACGAGCAGCGTGCCCGCGCTGCTCGCGGTCCGTCACATCCACGGCGCGCCCGGCGAGGCGGCCACCGCGCTCTGCGGCATCGTCGCCTCCACCGCGCTGATGATCGCGATGGCGACCATGGTCGGCAGCTTCCGTGGCGCGGTCGATGATTGGTTGGGGCAACTTCTCTCCGCCGACCTTTACCTGCGCAACGAGGGCGGAGCGGGCTTCGACACCGCCACCCAGGCCCGCCTGCGTACCGTCCCGGGCATCGCCTCGCTGACCTTCAGCCGCCAGCTCCCGTTGACGCTCGCGCCCGACCGCCCGCCGGTCGCGCTCGTCACGCGCCGCGTCAACGAAGGGCGCGACTCGCTCCTTCCGCTGATCGACGAGGCCGCCGTCCCGCCCGGCGCGATCCCGGTCTGGGTCTCCGAACCCGCGCAACGCCTTTATGGCTGGAATCCGGGCGAGCTGATCGCGCTCCCGATCGCGGGCGGTCGCCGCTTCGCGGTCGCGGGCGTCTGGCGCGATTACGCCCGTCAGGCCGGTGCGGTCGCGATCCGCGACTCCGATTACATCCGCCTGACCGGCGACACGACCCGCGACGAGGCGGCGGCGACGCTCAAGCCCGGCACGGACGGCGACGCGGTCGGCCGCGCGCTCGTCGCCGCGCTGCCGCCGGAAAAGCGCGCATCGACCCAGGTCGCCGCGCCCGCGACGCTCCGCCGTTTCGCGCTCCAGCTCTTCGATCGGAGCTTCGCCGTGACCTACATATTGGAAGGGGTCGCGATCCTGGTTGGCCTCGCGGGCGTCGCCGCGACCGTGTCCGCGCAGACGATGGCGCGCACCCGCGAGTTCGGGATGCTCCGCCATCTCGGCGTCGCCAAGCGCCAGATCACCGTCATGCTCGGAATGGAGGGCGCGTTGCTCGGCCTGATTGGCGGACTAGCCGGTGTGCTGCTGGGCGGCGTGCTCGGCCAAGTGCTGATCCACGTGATAAACCCGCAATCCTTCAACTTCACCATGGAGACGCGCATTCCGGTGGGCACGATATTCGGCGTCGTCGCCGCGCTGATCGCGGCGGGCGCGGGCACCGCCGTCCTTGCCGGCCGCCGCGCGACCGCGACCGACGCGGTGCTCGCCGTGCGCGAGGATTGGTGATGCGCCGTGTCTTCGTCCTGCCCGCCCTTCTCGCGAGCGCCACCCTGGCGACCCCCGCTCCATACCCGGAGGTGCGCCCGGGCATCACGCTCCGCTTCCCCGCCGACCACGGTTCGCATCCCGCCTACCGCACGGAATGGTGGTATGTCACCGGCTGGCTCCGCACGGCGGACGGTCGCGATCTTGGCTTCCAGGTCACCTTCTTCCGTACCCGCCCCCAAGTCGATCCCGCCAACCCCAGCCGCTTCGCCGCCGGCCAGATCCTGTTCGCGCATGCCGCATTGTCCGATCCCAAGGTCGGCCGCATCCTCCATGGCGAGCGAGCCGCCCGCGCCGGCTTCGGCCTGGCGGGCGCGAAGGTCGGGGACGCCGACGTGGCGATCCGCGATTGGCGTCTCCGCCGCCTCCCCGACGGCCGCTTCGCGACCCGCGTCGCCGCGCCCGGCTTCACGCTCGACCTCGTCTTCCGCCCCACCCAGCCCCCGCTCGCGCAAGGGCTGAACGGCTATAGCCGCAAGGGACCTCGCCCCGACCAAGCGAGCTATTATTATTCGGTCCCGCATATGCGCGTGGCCGGCACCGTCACGCGCGACCGCACCGCGACCCGCGTGACGGGCGAGGCGTGGCTCGACCGCGAATGGTCCTCCGACTATCTCGCCCCGAATGCGGAAGGGTGGGACTGGACCGGCCTCAATCTCGACGACGGCGCGGCGTTGATGGCGTTCCGCATCCGCAAGCGGGGCGGCGGCACGATCTGGGCGGGCGGCTCCTACCGTTACCCTGACGGTCGCCGCGTCGTGTTCGCGCCCGGCGACGTCCGTTTCCGCCCGCTCGCCGCCTGGCGCTCCGCCCGCACGGGCGCGATCTACCCCGTCGCGCAGGAACTCACCGTTCGCCTGCCCGGCGGCGTCCGCCGCTTCCCGCTGCGCCCGCTCTTCCCCGCGCAGGAACTCGATGCACGCGCGAGCGGCCTCCCCGTCTATTGGGAGGGCGCGGTCCGCACGACGGGTGGACGCGGTTACCTGGAATTGACGGGCTACGCCGCCCCGCTGATGATATGATCGGTTCGGCCGGTCGGGCGCAACCCGACCGGCACCGGTGGCGTTGAAACTCCGAACCGCTCCCTGTGGAACCGCCTCCGAGCGCATCGGTCGTCTCCCGGCCTTCGAAAGGATCCCACGCCATGCCCACGCCCGCCAACGGCTATGCCGCGCAGTCCTCCGAAACGCCGCTTGCCCCCTTCGCCTTCGAACGCCGCGACCCCGGTCCGCGCGACGTCGCGATCGACATCCTGTTCTGCGGGGTCTGCCATTCGGACCTGCACACCGCGCGCGCCGAGTGGGGCGGAACCATCTATCCGTGCGTCCCCGGTCACGAGATCGTCGGCCGCGTCACGGCCGTCGGGGGCGAGGTGACGGGCTTTGCGGTCGGCGAGGCGGTCGGCGTCGGCTGCATGGTCGACAGCTGCCGCGCCTGCGCGTCCTGCCGGGACGGCGAGGAGCAATATTGCACCGGTTCGGGTTTCGTCGGCACCTATAACGGGAAGGACGCGGCGATGGGCGGCCACACCTTCGGCGGCTATTCCGATCACGTCGTCGTCGACCGGGATTTCGTGCTGAAGATAAGCCATGACGAGGCCGATCTGGCCGGGGTCGCCCCGCTGCTCTGCGCGGGCATCACGACCTACTCGCCGCTTCGCCATTGGAAGGTCGGGCCGGGCTGGAAGGTCGGGGTCGTCGGGCTGGCGGGCTGGGCCACATGGGCGTCAAGATCGCCGCCGCGATGGGTGCTGAGGTGGTCGTGTTCACCACCTCGCCCGGCAAGCGTGACGACGCGCTGCGCCTGGGCGCGAAGGAGGCGGTCGTGTCGCGCGACGCCGACCAGATGGCCGCGCACGAGGGTAGCTTCGACTTCATCCTCAACACCGTCGCCGCGCCGCTCAACCTCGATGCGTATCTGGTGCTGCTGAAGCGCGACGGGACGATGGTGCTGGTCGGCGTTCCCGCCGAGCCCCACCCTGCGCCATCCGTGGGCAATCTCGTCTTCCACCGTCGCGCGCTGGCCGGATCGCTGATCGGCGGCATCCGCGAGACGCAGGAGATGCTGGATTTCTGCCGCGAGCACGATCTGACGTCGGACATCGAGCTGATCGCGATGGACGAGATCGACACGGCCTACGACCGGATGGTCAAGGGCGACGTGAAATACCGCTTCGTCATCGACATGGCGACGTTGCAGGAGCGGTAGGATGGTGCACCCGACAGGATTCGAACCTGTGACCCCTGCCTTCGGAGGGCAGTGCTCTATCCAGCTGAGCTACGGATGCGCGATGCCCGGATAGCAGCGCCCGCGCGGGCGCGCTAGCGCCTTTCATCCGCCAGCCGCACCGGCTGGAACGGGGCCAGCCCGCAGCTCGCGCCGCGCGTCGGGCCGCCGGTCAGCGTCAGCACGGTGATGATGTCCTGCGCGCAGAGCTGGCTGAGCGACGTCGAATAGCTGAACCGCTCCTCGAACCCCAATTGCGGGCAGGGCTGCGACAAGGTCACGCGGTACACCTGTCGTCCCGTCATCACGAAGTCGATCACCTGGTTGGACCGCACCCGCGTTTCGCGGATCGAGCGGAGCGGGATGCAGCTCCGCGCCTCGCCGACAGGCGTCGCGACCGGGATGTCGCCCCGCCGCTGCGCCGCGCCGCCCGAGGTGGCGGCCGTTGCGAGGATCAGGACGGGAAGGAGCTTACGCATCGTCAGAATCCTTCTGTATGCCATCTTTGGGCGCGGGGGTCTTGGGTTCGAACGCGCAGAGGTCGCGGACGATGCATCGCCAGCATTCGGGCCGCCGCGCCTTGCAGACATACCGCCCATGCAGGATCAGCCAGTGATGCGCGCCGCGCTTGAACAAAGCGGGCGTCACCGCTTCCAGTCCTGCCTCGACCATCGGCGGCGTCTTGCCCGACGCGAGGCCCGTACGGTTGCCGACGCGGAAGACGTGCGTGTCGACCGCGATCGTCCCCGCCTCGAACGCGACATTCATCACCACCGCCGCCGTCTTGCTGCCGACGCCGGGCAGCCGCTCCAGCATCGCGCGGTCGGCGGGCACGACGCCGCCATGCTCCTCGATCAACCGCTGGCTCAGCGCGATGACGTTCTTGGCCTTGGTGTTGTAAAGCCCGATCGTGCGGATGTAGCCCCTGAGCGCCTCCTCGCCGAGTTCGACCATCGCGGCGGGCGTGTCGGCGACCGCGAACAGCGGCCGCGTCGCCTTGTTGACGCTCACATCTGTCGCCTGCGCCGACAACGCCACCGCGACCAGCAGCGTATAGGGGTTGATGAAGGCGAGCTCGGTTTCCGGTGCCGGGTCGTTCTCCGCCAGCCGGCGATAGAACTCGAAGACCTCCGCCTCCTTCACAGGCCCAGCACATCCCCCATCCGGTAGCGCCCCGGCGCTTGCCCGACGAGCCACAACGCCGCGCGCACCGCGCCGCGCGCGAAGATCACCCGGTCCTCGCCGCGGTGGCCGAGCTCGATCCGCTCGCCGTCGGTCGCGAACACGACATGGTGGTCGCCGATCACCGACCCGCCGCGCAGCGACGAGAAGCCGATCGTCCCCTCCGTCCGCGCGCCCGTCAGCCCCGCGCGCCCGTCGACGCGTACCTCGGACAAGCTGGTGTCCCGGCCCTTCGCCGCCGCCTCGCCCAGTTGGAGCGCGGTGCCGCTCGGCGCGTCGACCTTGTGACGATGGTGCATCTCGACGATCTCGATGTCCCATTCCGGCCCCAGCCGCGCCGCCGCCTCGCGCACCAGGATGCCAAGCAGCGTGACGCCGAGCGAGGTGTTCCCGGTCTGGAGCACGGGGATCTCCGCCGCCGCCGCATCGATCATCTGGTGGTGCCGCGCCGACAACCCGGTGGTGCCGATCAGGATCGGCTTTCCCGCCAGCCGCGCCGCTTCCAGATGCTCGGGCAGCCCGCTCGCGACGGAGAAATCGACCAGCACGTCCGCGCGCTGGGCCAGGGGGCGGCAATCGTCCTTCGCGTCGACCCCGCCCGCATTGGCCGCGCCGACATCCTCCAGCACGTCGGCGACCGTGCGCCCCATCCGCCCCAGGCTGCCATAGATGCCGACCGCCGTCATGCGCGCGTTCCTCGTTACCGCCCCGGTCACCGCGTCGGCACCGGCGTCTCGCCGGCATAGTCGTAGAAGCCCCGGCCCGCCTTTTTCCCCATCCAACCGGCCTCGACATATTTGATCAGCAGCGGCGCCGGCCGGAACTTGGGATCGCCCGTCCCCTCGAACAACACCCGCGTGATCTCCAGGCAGGTGTCGAGCCCGATAAAGTCGGCGAGCGTCAACGGCCCCATCGGATGGTTGAGCCCCAGCTGGCACGCGGCGTCGATGTCGGGGATCGTCGCCACCCCCTCCCCCAGCGCGAAGCACGCCTCGTTCAGCATCGGCATCAGCACCCGGTTGACGATGAAGCCCGGCGCGTCGTTCGCGCGCACCACCCGCTTGCCGAGCGTCTGCGCGTATCCCTCCACCGCCGCGACGGTCGCGTCGGAGGTCGCCAGGCCGCGGATCAGCTCGATCAGCCCCATGACGGGCACCGGGTTGAAGAAATGCACCCCCACGAACCGCGCCGGATCGGGCGACGCCTGCGCCAGCCGCGTGATCGGGATCGACGAGGTGTTGGTCGCCAGGATGGCGTCGGGGCGCAGCACCTTGCCGACCTCGCCGAAGATCGCGCGCTTCACCGCCTCGCGCTCGGTCGCCGCCTCGATCACCAGGTCGCACGCGCCCATCGCCCCCGCGCCTTCGACGGGCTCGATCAGCGCGAGCGCCGCGTCGCGGTCCGCCCCGGCGATCTTCTCCTTCGCCACCGCCCGGTTCAGCTGCTTGGCAATCCCCGAGAGCCCGGCTTGCGCGCGGTCGATCGACACGTCGGACAGCAGCACGCGAAACCCCGCCTGCGCCGACACCTGCGCGATCCCCGCGCCCATCTGCCCCGCCCCGATCACGCCCACTATTCGCATGCCGTCCTCCTCGACGCGCCGCTTAGATGCGCAATTCTTCTCCCGCTAGCCGGTAAGCCGATGATCACGCGATATCATTCATCCGCATCGGCTTTCGGCTCCGGCAAAATGGGTGGTGTATCATCCATGTGGGTCAGCCAATTGCTCCAGATGGTGCGGGTGCGCCACTTCGTCATCACCAAGCGACACCGTAGGGCCATCGCCGTCCGGATCGTGCCGCCGCTCCAGCGAATATATACGGCGTCGCATTCGCCGTCGCGATAAGCTGCCCAGGCTTGCCCGGCCTTCCCGAACGCGGCCGGAAATCCTGCGTTGGCCGAGCTGGGCTCGGCCTCGCCGGCCAGCCCGCGAAGCCGGACCAAGGCCGCGGCGGTGTAGCGAGCCAGCTCCGCCTCCGCCGCATCAAGCTTGCCAGAAAGACAGTCGTTCATATCGATCGTGGTCGATCCCGAACACGGGTTCGGCGTCGTGGTCGCCTGTGCCGAGGCGAAGAGGAGGAGGAGGGAAAGCATTGGGGGCCTTTTACATCGGGATCACGTCGATGCGGACTTAGCAGCTTTGTCGAATCAGGATGGAGGGACGCGAGAGCTTATCGACCATTAGGGCGCAGGCCGCACCACCCGCGCCTCCGCCAGCAGCACCGCGAACAGCGCGTCCGGGTCGGTCCACTCGGCCACCGGCTCCCACCCGCCCGCGCGGAGGAGCAGCCGTGCGGCGTCGTCCGTGTATTTATGGCTGTTCTCGGTATGGATCGTCTCCCCCGCCGCCATCCCGAACGCTTTCCCCGCGACGGTGAAGCCGACGTCACGAACCGCCTCCAGATGCATCTCGATCCGCGCAGCGCCCGCGTTCCAGCGCGCGAGGTGCCGGAACGCGTCGACGGCCAAGTCGCCGTCCAGCTCGCGGTTGATCCGCTCGAGCAGGTTGAGGTTGAACCGCGCCGTCACGCCCGCCGCGTCGTCATACGCGGCGGTCAGCACTCCCGCATCTTTAACCCGGTCCATGCCGATCAACAGCATCGCCCCTTCACCTAGCGACCCCCTCATCGCGCGAAGCAGGTCGACCGCGCCCGCCGGCTCCAGATTGCCGATCGTCGACCCGGGGAAGAACCCCAGCTTGGGGCTGTCCGCTACCACGTCCGGCAGCGTCATCGCCATCGTGAAGTCTGCCTCGAACGGCACCACCTCGACCCCCGGGAACTCGCCCGCCAGCCCCCGGGCCGCCTCGCGCAGGAAATCGCCGGATATGTCGATGGGCACGTAGACGGGTGGTCGGACGCGACGCAGCAGCACGCGCGTCTTGGTCGACGCGCCCGATCCGAACTCGATCACCGCCCTCCCCGGCCCGACGAGCGCCGCGACCTCGTCGGCCGCCGCCTCCAGGATCGCGGTCTCGGCCCGCGTCGGATAATATTCGGGCAATTCGGTGATCAGCTCGAACAGCTCGGACCCCGTCCGGTCGTAGAACCAGCGCGCCGGGATTGCGCGCGGCCGCGCCCCGAGGCCCGCGAGCACGTCGTCACGGAAGCTCACAGGTCGCGCGCCAACCGGACGCCCGTGAACTGCCAACGCTGATGCGGCGCGAAGAAGTTGCGGTAGCTTGGCCCCACATGCCCGCGCGGCGTCGCGCACGACCCGCCGCGCAGGACGAACTGCCCGCTCATGAACTTGCCGTTATACTCGCCCACCGCGCCCTCGACCGCACGGAACCCGGGATAGGGCCGGAAGGCCGAACCCGTCCATTCCCATACATCGCCGAAGAACGCCGGCCCGCCCGTCGAGGGGCGCGGCTCGACCGGACCCGCCGCGTCCAGCTGGTTACCGCCCGCCTGATCGTGTCCGGCGGCGGCCGACTCCCATTCCGCCTCGGTCGGCAGCCGCGCGCCCGCCCAGGCGGCATAGGCGTCCGCCTCGTACAGGCTGACATGCGTCACCGGCGCGGCCGGATCGATCGCGCGCCGCCCGTCCAACCCGAACCGC
The DNA here is from genome assembly GCF_964237155.1 of uncultured Sphingomonas sp. GTDB lineage: Bacteria > Pseudomonadota > Alphaproteobacteria > Sphingomonadales > Sphingomonadaceae > Sphingomonas. The sequence continues at coordinate 10,424 of NZ_CAXSHH010000007.1, forward strand.
GTCCATTCGCCGTCCCGTTCCTGCCAATATAACGGGGCCTCGATCCCCTCGCTCCGCACCCAGGCCCAGCCCTCGCTCAGCCAATGGCGCGGGTCGCGGTAGCCGCCGTCCTCGATGAAGGCGAACCACTCCTGGTTGGCGACCGTCCGGTCGGCGACCGCGTGCGGCGAAAGCCACGCTGTGTGGCGCGGCCCCTCGCAATCGAATGCGAAGCCGGTTCCTGCATGGCCGATCTCGACGACACCCTCGCCCCCCGTGAGCCACCCGGTCGGACCCGGCATCGCGACGGGGGTCTTGGGCGGGCGCGGCCACAATGCGGGCTGGAGCGGATTGCGCGACAGCAGGTGGAGGATGTCGGTCTGGAGCAGTTCCTGATGCTGCTCCTCGTGATGACACCCCAACTCAACCAGCGCCCTCGCGTCCCCCGACAAGCCGGGCAACGCACGCGTCAGCGCCGCGTCGACATGCGCCCGGTACCCGCGCACCTCGTCCAGCGTCGGCCGGGTGATCAGCCCGCGCGCATCCCGCGCCTGCCGGACACCCTCCGCCTCGTAATAGCTGTTGAACAGGAACGGCCAGCAATCGTCATGCAGCCGATACCCCGTCACATGGTCGCGCAGCACGAATGTCTCGAAGAACCAGCTGGTGTGCGCCAGGTGCCATTTGGCGGGCGAGGCGTCGGGCATCGACTGCACCGTCGCGTCCGCGTCCGACAATGGCGCGGCGAGCGCCAGGGACATGGCCCGCACGCCCGCGAACCGCCGGACGAGCGCGTCCGCCCCGTCGATCGTTGAGACCCGCAACATGCCGTGTTCCTAACATCACGCAGGGTTTGCACCTAGATCGGGTCAGCGCGTCGCGCCGGGCCTCCACAACACGTCGCCGCCCGCCCCGTTCGCCGCGCGCGCGGCCACGAACAGATAATCCGACAACCGGTTCAGATAGGCCAGCGCCTGCGGGTTGGCGTCCGCCGCCATCGCCACCACGCTCCGCTCCGCGCGCCGAGCCACCGCGCGCGCGACGTGGAGAGCCGCCGCGCCGGCGCTCCCGCCCGGCAGGATAAAGCTCGTCAGCGGCACCAGATGCTCGTTGAGCGCGTCGATCGCGCGCTCCAGCCGCTCCACCTGCGCCGCCACGATCCGCAGCACCATCTCCGACGGCGTGAAGTCCGCGCCGGGCGTCGCCAGGTCAGCGCCCAGATCGAACAGCTCGTTCTGCACCGCGCCCAGCTCTCGTGCGATCGCGTGATCCCCCAGCGCGACGATCGCGACGCCGATGCACGAATTCAGTTCGTCGACATCGCCAATCGCGGCCAGCCGCCCATCGGCCTTGGACAGGCGCGACCCGTCGACCAGCCCGGTATCTCCCCCGTCGCCGGTCCGCGTGTAGATGCGGTTGAGCTTGACCAGGGTCCTTACGTCCGGCCGGCGGCGAACAGGATCACGACGATGATCAACACCGCGATCCCCTGGAAGAAGATACGCTGCTGCATCATGCTGTTCGATTTCAGCGACGACGCGGTCGGCCCGCCCTTCACCTCCGCGCTCGAGTCCTGAAGGAACGCGATGATCCCCCGCACCAGCGCCACGACGGTCGCGATCATCGCCGCGACGAGGAGGATGATGAGGAAAGTATTCATGGCATCGATCTAGTCGCGCCCGATCGAAAATCCAGCGGGCGGGATATCCTCGATCAACCCCGCCGCCAATTTCCGTCCGTCCGTCCCGTCCGCGCGCAGGCTCGCCAGCGACTGGCTGCCGCGCCGCTTCGCCAGCCGCTCGCCGTCCGCCCCGATCAGGAGCTGGTGGTGCCGGTAGCGCGGCGTCGGCAACCCCAGCAGCGCCTGGAGCAGCCGGTGGATGTGCGTCGCCGCGAACAGGTCCATCCCCCGCACCACGTCCGTCACGCCCTGGGCGGCATCGTCCACCGTGACCGCCAGATGATAGCTCGTCGCCACGTCCTTGCGCGCCAGCACCACGTCGCCTTGGCTTCCCGGTTCGGCGCGCACCGATCCTGCCCGCTCGTCCCACCAATCGATCGGCCCCGCCGACGCCGTCGCGGCGGCCATGTCGATCCGCCAGGCATGCGCCTCGCCCGGGCGCGATGCCGGATCGACGCCCCGGCAAGTTCCCGGATAAGCCGCGGTCGGCCCGTGCGGGGCGCCCACCGCCTCGGTGATCTCCGCGCGCGTGCAGAAACAGGGATAGACCAGCCTCCGCCGCCTCAGCACGTCCAGCGCCGCCGCATATGCGCCGGAGCGCGCCGACTGAAACACCATCGGCCCGTCCCATTCCAGCCCCAGCCAACGCAGGTCGTCCAGGATGCCGGCCACATGCTCCGCCCGGCTCCGCGTTCCGTCGATATCCTCGATCCGCAGCAGGAACGCGCCGCCCCCCGCCCGCGCGAAAGCATGGGCGCGCACCGCCGAATAGGCGTGCCCCAGATGCAGCGGCCCCGTCGGGCTCGGCGCGAAACGCGTGACCACGGCCCCGCCCTCCATCAGCTAGCGCCGTTCACCTGGATCACCCACAACCGCTAGCGGCAACCCTCGCGCTTGACCGCGCGTTGTCCCCCGTGCTGTCATGACCCATCTTGTAATGAAGCTGTCACCCCGCCCGGGCAGGGGCGCACGCGTAACGTATTTGGGGAGGAGCCGTGTATCATCCCGACCTGATCCGCCATCCGGACGGCTGTCCAGCACTCGTCCTCAACGCCGATTACACCCCGTTATCGTACTATCCGCTCAGCCTGTGGCCGTGGCAGACCGCGGTCAAGGCGGTGTTCCTCGACCGCGTCGACATCGTCTCGCATTACGAGCGCGAGGTGCGAAGCGCGCATACCTCGCTGAAGCTCCCTTCGGTGATCGCGCTCAAGCAGTTTGTGAAACCTTCGCAGTTTCCAGCCTTCACCCGCTTCAACCTGTTCCTGCGCGACCGTTTCCACTGCCAATATTGCGGCCGTCACCGCGAGTTGACCTTCGATCACGTGATCCCCCGCGCGCAGGGCGGACGCACCACCTGGGAGAATGTCGTCACCGCCTGCGCGCCCTGCAACCTGAAAAAGGGCGGCCGCACCCCCAAGCAGGCGTCGATGCCGCTCCATCTCGAACCCATTCGCCCGACCAGTTGGCACCTCCAGGAACATGGCCGCGCCTTTCCGCCCAACTATCTCCACGACACCTGGCGCGACTGGTTATACTGGGACATCGAACTGGAAGCGTAGGGGGCGTTCGCGGATGCGGCTGGTGTTGGTGCTCGGGGCGGCGGCCCTGTCGGCGGGGTGCGGCGAGAAGGCGTCGGAACGCGCGGCCGCCGACGCCCACGCGGCCGGTTTCACCCCGCCCGCCGTCACCTCGCGCCTCGACTGGGGCGGGCAGCAGGAGCGCCGCTTCACCACGCTCGACCGCAACGCCGACGACAAGCTGACCGCCGACGAGTTCCCCCGCGTCGACTCCCGCCTGGCCCGCGCGGACGCCAACGGCGACGGCGAGATCACCAAGACCGAATTCACCACCGCCGCCATGGGGCGCTTCGACCGCATGGACATCAACCGGGACGGCACCGTCACGTCCGAGGAACAGGACACGACGCGCAACGGCACGATCGCCGCCGACTGACACGCGATATTGACGGCGGGGTCGCCGCGCCGCAGCATCGGCGCATGGCTACAGTCCTCGCGCCCGATCTGCCCCCCATCGCCAACAACGGGGATGTCCGCTTCCTCGGCAAGCTGCTCGGCGACGTGATCCGCGCGCAGGGCGGCGACCGCCTGTTCGAGGCGACGGAGGCGATCCGCAGCGCCTCGGTGGACCGCCACCGCGGCGGACGCGAAGACCACCGCGCGCTCGACCTCCGGCTCGAGGCGCTCGGGCTGGACGAGACGCTCGACTTCGTCCGCGGCTTCATGCTTTTCTCCATGCTCGCCAATCTAGCGGAGGACCGTCAGGGCGCCCGGACGGACGCCGACGCCGATTTCGCGGCGGCGCTCCGCCGCCTGGCCCAGGAGGGCGTCGACCCGGCCGCCATCGACGATCTGCTGGCGAACGCGTTGATCGCGCCCGTGCTCACCGCCCACCCGACCGAGGTCAGGCGCAAGAGCATGATCGACCACCGCAACCGCATCGCCGAACTGCTCGCGCTCCGCGACCGGGGCGCGACCGAAACCCCGGACGGCGACCTGATCGACGAGGCCGTCTCCCGCCAGATCGCGCTCCTCTGGCGGACGCGCGTCCTCCGCCGCGAACGCCTGTACGTCGCCGACGAGGTGGAGACCGCGCTCAGCTACCTGCGCGACGTGTTCCTCCCCACGCTCCCCGCGCTCTACCAACGCTGGGACCGCGCGCTCGGGCGACGCGTGCCCGCCTTCCTCAGGCCCGGCAGCTGGATCGGCGGCGATCGCGACGGCAACCCGTTCGTCGATGCCGCCTCGCTCCGCACCGCGCTCGCGAAGGCGTGCGAGGCGGTGCTCGGGGCGTATCTCGACGGGGTCCACGCGCTCGGCGCCGAACTCTCCATCTCCGCCGAGCACGCGGCCATCCCCGACGGCGTCCGCGCCCTCGCCGACCGCTCGGGTGATAGCGCCCCCAGCCGCGCCGACGAACCCTACCGCCGCGCGCTGTCGGGCATCCACACCCGCCTCGCCGCGACGCATCTCCACCTCACCGGCAAGCCCGCGCCGCGTCCCGGCGCATTGAAAGGCGAGCCCTATCCCGACCCCGCCGCGTTCCGCGCCGATCTCGTCACCCTCGCCCACGGCCTCGCTGACACCGGCGAGACGCTATCGTCAGGCGGCGCGCTCGGCCGCCTGATCCGCTCGGTCGAACTGTTCGGCTTCCACCTGGCCACGCTCGACCTCCGCCAGAACTCCGCCGTCCACGAACGCGTCGTCGCCGAACTGCTCAGCGTCGCCGGGGTCGAACCCGACTATCTAGGCCTACCCGAGGACGCCCGCGTCGCGCTGCTCCGCCGCGAGCTCGCCGGCCCCCGTCCCCTCGCCAGCCGGTACACGGCCTACTCCGACGAGACCGTCTCCGAACTCGCCATCCTCCACGCCGCCGCCCAGGCCCACGCGACCTACGGCCCCGCCGCCATCGCCAACTACGTCGTCTCGATGGCCAAGTCGGTCTCCGACCTGCTCGAGGTCAACCTGCTCCTGAAGGAGGTCGGCCTCTATCGTCCCGGCGACCCGCCCACCGCCGCCATCATGGCCGTCCCCCTGTTCGAGACGATCGAGGACCTCGAGGCCGCCCCCGCCATCATGCGCGCCTGGCTCGCCACGCCGGAGGTCGCGACGATCGCCAAGGCGCGCGGCCACCAGGAGGTGATGATCGGCTATTCGGACTCGAACAAGGACGGCGGCTACCTTACCTCGACCTGGAGCCTGTCCAAGGCGTCGACCGCGCTCGCCCCCGTCTTCGCCGAGGCGGGCGTCGCGATGCAGCTGTTCCACGGGCGCGGCGGCGCGGTCGGGCGCGGGGGCGGCTCCGCCTTCGCCGCGATCCGCGCGCAGCCCCCCGGCACCGTCCAGGGCCGCATCCGCATCACCGAACAAGGCGAGGTGATCGCCGGGAAATACGGCACCCGCGAGAGCGCGCTCGCCAACCTCGAAGCGATGGCGTCCGCCACCCTCCTCGCCAGCCTCGAGCCGCCCCGCCTCTCGAACGCCGAGAACGATCGCTTCGCCGCCGCGATGGACAGCGCTTCCACTACCGCGTTCCGCACCTACCGCGACCTGGTCTATGGCACGGAAGGTTTCCGCACCTTCTTCCGCCAGCTAACCCCCATCGCCGAGATCGCCGGCCTCAAGATCGGCTCCCGCCCCGCCAGCCGCACCAAGTCCGACCGGATCGAGGATCTGCGCGCGATCCCCTGGGTGTTCAGCTGGGCACAGGCGCGCGTCATGCTGCCGGGCTGGTACGGCGTCGGCGGCGCCCTGGCCGAGGGCGACCCCGCCCTCCTCGCCGACATGGCAGATGGCTGGCCCCTTTTCGCCGCCACGCTCGCCAACATGGAGATGGTGCTCGCCAAGTCCGACATGGCCGTCGCCGCCCGCTACGCCGCGCTCGTCGAGGACGAAGGCCTACGCGACGCCATCTTCACCCGCATCCGGGACGAATGGCACCGCACCCACGACGCCCTCCTCCGCGTCACCGGCCAGTCGCGCCTCCTCGAGCACCATCCCGCCCTCGACGCCAGCATCCGCCTGCGCCTCCCCTATATCGAACCGCTCAACCTCCTCCAGATCGAACTCCTGAAACGCCACCGCGCCGGCGAGACCGACGCCCGCGTCGAGGAAGGCATCCTCCTGTCGATCAACGCGATCGCGACGGCACTCAGGAACTCCGGCTAGACACCCCGACCGATCGCAGACATTTTCCTCCCTCGCGAAGCGGGGGAGGGGGACCGCTCGCGAAGCGAGTGGTGGAGGGGGAGCAGGCGGTTGCGACATGGTCATGATCGAGCGGTCAGGGATCGCTCGCGCCTCCTGCGAAAGGCGATGACCCCGCCCGAGCGCCGCTTATGGCGCGCGCTGCGCGAGCGCCCGAGCGATCTCCGCTTTCGCAAACAACACCCATGCGGACCCTATACGCTCGACTTCTTCTGCCCGGGCGTCGGATTGGTCGTCGAAGTGGACGGCGAGGGACACGGGCGCGGCACGCAGCCGGTTCACGACGCGCGCCGCGATGCTTGGCTGTCGGCGCAGGATTTCACCGTCCTGCGCATCCCCGCGATCGAGCTGTTGCGCGACCTAGACGCGGTGATCCGGCATATCGTCGCGACCGCCGGATCGCTCCCCCTCCACCATTCGCTCAAGAAGGCGAACGGTCCCCCTCCCCCGCTGCGCGAGGGAGGAGATTAGTGCACGACCGTCACCCCACCCCCATCTGCCAAAGCACGAACGCATGCTCCTCCGCCCCTTCGCGCAAGGAATCGAACCGCCCTGACTTGCCCCCATGCCCAGCGCCCATGTTGGTCTTGAGCAGCAGCAGGTTTCCGTCCGTCTTCGTCGCCCTGAGCTTCGCCGCCCACTTGGCCGGCTCCCAGTATGTCACGCGCGGATCGTTCAGTCCGCCCGAGATGAACATTGGCGGGTAACCCTGCGCGCGCACGTTGTCGTACGGCGAGTACCCCCGGATCAGGTCGAACGCCGCCGGGTCCTCGATCGGGTTCCCCCATTCCGGCCACTCCCCCGGCGTCAGCGGCAGGTCCGCGTCGAGCATCGTGTTGAGCACATCGACGAACGGCACGTCCGCGATCACCGCGCCCCACAGCTCCGGGTCGGAGTTCACCACCGCGCCCATCAGCTCGCCCCCCGCCGATCGCCCCGCGATCGCCAGCCCGCCCGCCTTGGTCCACCCCTCAGCGATCAACCCGCGCGCGACATCCACGAAATCGTCGAACGTGTTCGCCCGCTTCGTGAGCTTCCCGTCCAGGTACCATTGCTGCCCCAGATCGTCCCCGCCCCGGATATGCGCGATCGCATAGGCGAACCCCCGGTCGAGCAGGCTCAACCGCCCCGTCGAGAAACCCGGCGGGATCGCATGGCCGTACGCGCCGTAGGAATAGAGGAACACGCGCCCCGTCCCGTCGCGCGGGAAGTCGGCCGGATACACGATCGATACCGGCACCGCCGTCCCGTCGCGCGCGGCGACCTTCAGCCGCTCGGTCCGGTACTTCGCCCCATCATACCCCGACGGGATCTCCTGCACCTTGAGCGTCGTCAGCTCGGCCGTCGCCAGGTCGTAATCGTACACCGTCCCCGGCGTCACCATCGACTCGTAGCCGAGCCTGAGCTTCTCGACATGGTACTCCGGATTGTCCCCCAGCCCCGCCGCGTAGCTCGCCTCCGGAAACGCGATCCGCTTGGGCTCGCCGCCGTCGTACGAGTGGATCAGCACCTGGTCCAACCCGTCCTCGCGCCCCTCGACCACGAAGAAGTCGCGGTAGCATTCCACCCCCGTCATGTAGAAATGCGGGGACGGCGCGATCAGCTCGGTCCAGTTCCCCGGGTCGCCCAGCGGCGCGGTCACCAGCCGGAATTGCGGATCGACGTCGTTGGTGTGGATGAACAACGTCTCGCCATGCAGGTCGACATCATACTCCCGCCCCGTCACTCGCGCCGCCACCAGCAGCGGCTCCGCCAGCGGATCGTCCGCCGGGATCAGCCGGGCCTCGCTCGTCATATGCTCGCTCGTCGACAGGATCAGCCAGCGCCGATCGCTCGACATCCCAATCCCGACCGAAAAGCCCTCGTTCGCCTCGTGATAGACCACCACGTCCCCCGCCGGGTCGGTCCCCAGCCGGTGCGCCTTGATCGTCCGCGTCCGCCAATGCTCGTCGACCACCCCGTAGAGCAAATGGTCGCCCGTCGCCGACCAGGTGATCTCGCCCAAGGTCCCCTCGATCTGCGTATCGCCCCACTTGCCCCGGGCGTCCGCGATCGCCTCGACCGCGTCAGCACCGCCACCCAGCGCCTTGAAGCGGACCACATACCGCTCCGACCCGTCGGTGTCGGTCGAGTAGGCCAGTACCCGCCCGTCCTCGCTCACCGACAGCGCGCCCAGCCGGAAATATTCGTGCCCCTCCGCCAACGCGGGCTCGTCCAGGATCAGTTCGTCGGCCCCGCCGCCCACGGGCTTGCGCCACCAGCGCCGATACTGCCCCCCCGTCTCGAACGCGGTCCAGTAGAGCCAGTCGCCGTCCTTCTGCGGCACGGACGATTCGTCCTCCTTGATCCGCCCCTTCATCTCCTCGTAGATCCGGTCGACCAGCGGCCGGTGCGGGGCCATCGCCGCCTCGAAATACGCGTTCTCCGCCTCGAGATAGGCGAGCACGTCCGCGTCATCGACCTCCGGATAATTCGGGTCCCGCAGCCAGTGATATGGGTCCTCCACGGTCGTGCCGTGGACGGTGAAGCTGTGCGGACGCCGCTGCGCGACGGGGGCCTGGATGTCGGTCATCCCCGCCCCATAGCGGTCGGGGGCGCCCACGCGCTACCGCTCTCGCATCCACTTTTGGAGCCGCGGCCTGATGCGCAGGAACCGGACATACGCCGCCTCCAGCACCGGCAGCACCCCCGGCGCCCGCGCGATCAGCCCCAGCGGCCGCATCGCCGGGATGGCCCGCCACATCGCCGCGAACGCCGCCGCGCCCGACCGCATCACGCCGTCCTCGCGCGCGTGAAATCGGGCGAGCAGCGCCCCCCGGTCGATCGGGCACGCGCTGCTCCCGTCCGCCACGTCCACCCATTCGATCCGCTCGCGCCGATCGAGCCGCCGCATCAGCGCGATCTCGCGGACGCATAACGGGCAACCCCCGTCGTACCAGACCGTCACCTGTGCCATGGGCGCTAGGTAGGAGCGGCGATCCTGCCACGAAACCACGTAAACGGAGAACACCATGCGCGTCGGCCCAATGCGCGTCGGCATCGTCGGAGCCGGAATGGCCGGCCTGTCCTGCGCCGACGCGCTCGCCGCCGCTGGCCACCAGCCGACATTGTTCGACAAGGGCCGCGGCCCCGGCGGCCGCATGTCGACCCGCCGCGTCGAGCTGGACGGCCGCACCCTGACCTTCGACCACGGCGCGCAGTACATGACCGCGCGCGACCCCGCCTTCGTCGCCCGGGTCGGGGCATGGGAGATCACCGGCGTCGCCGCCCGCTGGCCCGCCGCCGGTCCCGACGCCTGGGTGGGCGTCCCCGGCATGAGCGCTCCCGTCCGCGCGCTCGCCGCCGCGCACGACGTCCGCTGGACCACCCGGATCGAGGCGCTCCGCCGGAAGCCGACCGGCTGGACCCTTGAAGGTACCGACGACGACCCCTTCGACGCGGTCGTCGTCGCGCTCCCCGCCGAACAGGCCGCCCCGCTCCTCGCCCGGCACCACCCGGCCTTCGCCGCGACCGCCGCCGCCTCGCGCACGCTCCCCTGCTGGACGGTAATGGCCGCCTTCGCCGAACCGCTCCCCGGCGTTCCCGACACGATCAAGGACGCGGGCCCGATCGGCTGGGCCGCGCGCGACGGTGCCAAGCCCGGCCGCGCGGGCACCGAGAGCTGGGTCATCCAGGCCGCTCCCGACTGGTCGCAAGCCTATCTGGAGGAAGCGCCCGACACCGTCGCTTCCGCGCTTTTCGCCCTCTTCGCACAGCATCTCGGCACCGACCTGCCGGAGCCCGTCCACCTCATGGCGCACCGCTGGCGCTTCGCCCGCAGCCGTCCGCCAGCCGACGCCCCCGGCGCGCTCTGGGATGCGGAGGCCCGGCTAGGCGTCTGCGGCGACTGGCTCCTCGCCCCGCCCGTCGAGGCGGCCTGGTTGTCCGGCCAGAAACTAGTGACCCTCATCGCCCCTTGAGCGTTCCGTCCCCGACCCGAACGGAGCGCCCCATGTCCTACATCCTCACCAACGCCATCCCGATCCTCCTCGCCGGGCTGATCGGCACCGCGATCATCGCCATCGCCTGGCGCGGTCGCACCACCACGCCGATCCTGCTCGCCGCCTTCGCGCTCCTATCCTGGCTCGCCGCGATCCTGGCGGGCGCGCTGATCCTTGCCCCGGTCGAGGCCGGCGTCTGGACCGTCGCGCTCGGCAGCGCCTTCATCATCTGGGTCGGCTTCGTCCTGCCGACGGTCACGGTCAGCCTCGTCACCCACGGCGTCGGCTGGCCCCGCGCGCTCGCCGAAGCCGCCGTTTGGCTGGCCGTCATGCTCGCCCAAGCGGTCGTCCTCCGCGCGGTCGGCGTCGTCGGCCCGGGCTGACGAAGACTCCCTGTCCTACAGGACCTCGATCTGCCACCACGCGATTCGCGATGACGACCGCGCATATCCCCTCCCGACCGCCGCCGTATCGGGGACGCGGCTGGACCGCCGTTCACGCCTATACTTCCCTCAACTTGTTCAGAATGGTTAACGCCGATGTCCGCGCATAGCGAACGCCTCCAAGCCCTTCGCGCCGAGCTTGCCGCCCAGGGCCTCGGCGGTTTCGTCGTCCCGCTCACCGACGAGCATATGAGCGAATATGTCGGGGCCTACGCCCAGCGGCTCGCCTGGCTGACCGGCTTCGGCGGCTCGGCCGGCACCGCCGTCGTGCTGGCGGACAAGGCCGCGATCTTCACCGACGGCCGATATACGCTCCAGGTGCGCGAGCAGGTCTCGGCGGACGATTGGTCTTACGTCGGCGTCCCGGACGCGAGCATCGCCGCTTGGCTCGCCGAGCGAGCGAAGCAAGGTCAGCGCGTCGGCTACGACCCCTGGCTCCACACCCGCGCCGACGTCCGCGCGCTCGAGGCCGCGCTGGCCGACGCCGGCGCGACCCTCGTCGCCACCGACCGGAACCCTGTCGACGCGATCTGGACCGACCGCCCCGCTCCCTCCCCCGCCAAGCTCGCCGTCCGGTCCGACGAACTCGCCGGCCGCAGCTCCGCCGCCAAGCGCGCCGACGTCGCCGACTGGCTCACCGCGCGGAACGCCGACGCGGTCGTGCTGTCCGCGCTCGACTCGGTCGCCTGGGCGCTCAATGTCCGGGGAGCGGACGTCGACCACACCCCCGTCGCCCTCTCCTACGCCATGATCCACGCCGACGGCACCGCCGACCTGTTCGTCGCCCCCGACAAGCTCGACGACGCCGTCCGTCGTCACCTCGGCAACGGCGTGCGCCTCCACGACCGCACCGACTTTGGCGTGAACTTGGTGAACTTCCGCGGCAAGCGCGTCGTCGCCGACCCCGAGCGCGCGGTCGCCGCGATCCTCGACCGGCTCGAGCAGGGCGGCGCGACCGTCCTCGCGCTCCGCGACCCCGTCGTCCTCGCCAAGGCGCTCAAGAACGACGCCGAGATCGCCGGCCACCGCGCCGCCTCGATCCGCGACGGCGCCGCGCTCACCCGCTTCCTCCGCTGGGTCGAGCTGGAATGCCCTAAAGGCGGCCAGACCGAACTATCCGCCGCCGCCAAGCTGCTCGAGTTCCGCCAGGCGACGGCCAAGCTGATCGACACCAGTTTCTCGACCATATCCGCTACCGGCCCCCACGGCGCGATCCCGCATTACCATGTCGACGAGGAGTCGAACGCCCCGATCGAGCGCGGCCAGCTCTTCCTGATCGACTCGGGCGGGCAATATGCCGACGGCACCACCGACGTCACCCGCGTGATGCCCATCGGCGATCCCACCCCCGAGATGCGCGACCGCTTCACCCGGGTGCTTAAAGGCCACATCGCGCTCGCGACCGCCACCTTCCCCGACGGCACGCTCGGCGGCCATCTCGACGCCTTCGCCAGGCGACCGCTCTGGGAAGCGGGCCTCGACTATCCCCACGGCACCGGCCACGGCGTCGGCGCGTACCTGTCGGTCCATGAAGGCCCGCAGCGGATCGCCGCCCCCAACTACCCCGGCGGGGCGGCGATGGAGCCGCTGCGCGCCCGCATGCTGCTCTCCAACGAGCCCGGCTTCTACAAGCCCGGCGAGTACGGCATCCGCATCGAGAACCTCGTCTTGGTGATCCCGCGCGACGTCCCCGGCGGCGACCGCCCGATGCTGGGGTTCGAGACGCTCACCCTCGCCCCGATCGAGCCGACGCTGATCGATCCCACCTTGTTGACCGACGCCGAACTGGCATGGCTGAACGCGTATCATGGCGGGGTGCTCGAGACGCTCGGCCCCGAACTCGAAGGAGCGGACCGGGCGTGGTTGGCGGCGAAATGCTCGAAGCTCGGATGACGGAGGCCATGGCCCCGCTCGCGGCTTACGCCTCGGGATCGCTCGTGGGCTTGCGCCGATCGGCCTGCTCGCGCGCCAGCGCCTTGCGCTTGAGCAGGTTCGCCCGAAGCTGCGCCGCCAGCCGCTCGGCCCTCTGGTCCTTCTCGCTCATGGCTGGCCTATCGCGCCGCCCGCGCGCCTTGACAACACTGGCCCCGTGAGGTCTAGCCCCGCCTCGCCGTCAGGCAGTGCTGCCGTAGCTCAGTGGTAGAGCGCATCCTTGGTAAGGCTGAGGTCGTGAGTTCAATCCTCACCGGCAGCACCATTCCCCGCTCGCCCGGGCGCGTGACTGAATGTCCGACCCCGTGACTAGGAACCCCGGATGATCGACCGCGCGAAGCTCACTTTCCACGACGTCGTGCTCCGCCCCGACCCGTCGCGCACCGTCGTCCGCCCGTTCGAGCCCGGCTACTCGCGGCGCTTCGGCGGGGGCGCGACCCGGACGCAGGAGGTCGCCGATATGATCGGCGCGCTCGACGAGGCGGAACTCACGCGCCAGCTGGACGGCATCACCGCGTCGCTCGACGAGAACCACCGCGACGTCGAGACGATGCTGATGCGCCGCTTCGACGACATGAAGCCCCGCCTCGCGGACCCGGACCGCTTCGACCAGCGGCAGCGCGAGCTGATCGGCGCCTATTTCAGCCAGGAATACGCCTATGAGGCGGCGGCGCTCTTCAACCCCAGCGCGGTGCTCCACCCCGACCAGTCCGGGCTTTCCGACGGCGCGGTCCGCTTCGTCATGTCGCTCCGCGGCATCGGCGAGGGCCATGTCTCGTCGGTCACCTTCCGGACCGGTACCTGGACGCCGGGCGGCGAGATCGTCGTGGACCGACCCAGCCCCGTCTCCGTCCCGCCGATCATCGGCGAGCTGGGCGACGACGGCGCGGTCGTCGACCTCGCCTGCGGCGGCAGCCAGGACATCTCGGAGACCGTGCTGTTCCCCATCCTCCCCAGCCAGCGCCAGGGGATCGAGGATTTGCGCCTAGTCCGCTTCGTCGAGGACGACGGCGCCGTCATGTATCACGGCACCTACACCGCCTTCAGCGGCTCGGAAGCCAGGTCGGAACTGCTGAGCGGCACCGATTTCAAGTCGTTCGAGATGCGCGCGCTGACCGGCGACGCGTCGGGCGGAAAGGGTATGGCGCTGTTCCCCCGCCGCCTCGGCGGCCGCTATACGATGCTCGGGCGTCAGGACGGCAAGAACATCTGGTACCACCAGTCCGACGACATCCTCGACTGGAACGGCGGCGCGAAGCTCGTCGCCCCTCGTTATCCGTGGGAGTTCGTGCAGATGGGCAATTGCGGTTCGCCGATCGAGCTCGACGAGGGCTGGCTGGTCCTGACCCACGGTGTCGGCACCGTCCGCAACTACTGCGTCGGCGCGTGCCTGCTCGACAAGGACGACCCCTCCAAACTCCTGGCGCGCACCCCGCGCCCGGTGCTCGCCCCCAGCCCGCACGAACGCGACGGGTATGTCCCCAACGTGGTCTATAGCTGCGGCGCGCTGGTCCAGGGACGAACTATGATGCTGCCCTACGCCGTCGCCGACAGCTTCACCGCCTTCGCCACCGCGGACATCGACGACCTGCTCAGCGTCATGGAATAGCCGCCCCGCCCCTGAACGACAGCGTGCGCCGCGCCTCGTCGAGATGGAGGCGCTCGACCATCCTGCCCTCGACGCGGATCGCCCCACGGTCGCGGTTGGCCGGCAGCGCGAACGCGGCGACGACCTGCTCCGCCCAGGCGATCTCCTCGGCCTCGGGCGTGAACACCGCATTCGCCGGCGCGACCTGGCTAGGGTGGATCAGCGTCTTGCCGTCGAAGCCGAAGGCGAGCCCTTGCCGGCACTCCGCCTCGACCGCCACCGGATCGTCGATGACGTTCGACACCCCGTCCAGCGCCACCATGCCGCGCGACCGCGCCGCGACCACGATCTGCGCGAGCAGCGGCAGCAACGGCGCCCGGTCGATCCCCGGCCGACAGCGCATCTCCTTGGCCAGGTCGTTCGTCCCCGCGACCAGCACGCGCGGCGCGCCGTCGACGATCGCGCGCAGGTTCATGATCCCGCGGCACGTCTCGATCATCGCCCATAGCGGCGCGCCGATCCGGTCGCGCGCCTCGGCCAGCGGCTCGGGCCCCGACACCTTGGGCAGCAGCACCGCGTCGATCGGCGCACCCGCCAGCGCCGCCAGGTCGCCCAGACCCCATTCGGTGTCGAGCGCGTTGACCCGCACCACGAATTCGCGCCCGCCGAACCCGCCCGCGTGCGCCGCGGCGACGGCGGCCCCGCGCGCCTCGACCTTCATCTCGGGCGCGACCGCGTCCTCCAGATCGAGGATGACGACATCGCACGCCAACCCCCGGGCCTTGTCGATCGCCCGCTCGTTCGACGCGGGCATGAACAGGGCGGAGCGGCGGGGTCGGAACGTCTTCACGCGCTCACCCTAGAGCCGCGTGCGCCATCTTCAAATCCTCGACGAACCGGCCATACTCCACC
Source organism: uncultured Sphingomonas sp. (assembly GCF_964237155.1). Classification (GTDB taxonomy): domain Bacteria; phylum Pseudomonadota; class Alphaproteobacteria; order Sphingomonadales; family Sphingomonadaceae; genus Sphingomonas. The sequence goes on from NZ_CAXSHH010000007.1 coordinate 25,666, forward strand.
TCCGCCGCCGCCGGATCGGGCAGCCGCAACAGATAGCTCGGATGCACCGTGATCCACGCCTCGCCGCCGTCGGGCAGCGCCATCGCCCGACCGCGCGACGCGCCGATCGTCATCGTCTTGCCGAACAGCGACCGCGCCGCCGTCGCGCCCAGCGCCACCGTCACCTTGGGCCGGAGCAGCATCCGCTCCTGATCTATCCACCAGCGGCATGCGTTGATCTCGCCCGTGTCGGGCTTGGCGTGGATGCGCCGCTTGCCGCGCTGCTCGAACTTGAAATGCTTGACCGAATTGGTGACGTACGCCTCCGACCGGTCGATCCCCGCCTGTGCCAGCGCGCGGTTGAACATCTGCCCCGCCGGTCCGACGAAGGGCTTGCCCGCCAAATCCTCCTGGTCGCCCGGCTGTTCGCCCACGAACATCATGGTAGCCGATACCGGCCCCTCGCCGAAGACCGTCTGAGTCGCGGGCTTGTATAGGTGGCACCGCGTGCAGCCGCGCGCTTCCTCTCGCAACGCGTCCCAAGCCGCGCCCGCATTGTCGCCGATCTCCGCCGCGCGTGCCGTCTCGATCATCCCGCTCTCCCGCGCCTGCGCCCCCGCCAGCAGCTCGGGGACGAGCGCGGTCTCGGGCATGTTCTTCCAATATTTGCGCGGCATCTCGCGCAGCATCGCGCCGACCTTGACCCGCGCCGGGTTGAAGATCGACCGGTAATAGGTCTTCCAGACTTCCTCGATCGGATCGCCCTCGGGCGCGTCGCCCCGCGCCGCGCCCGGCCCTTCGGACAGCGTCGTCCCATCCCAATGGATCGATACCTCGGGCGTCAGGATCGACCAGCGCATCGACGCGAAGCGGTTGACGAAGAACGACGCGTTGCCGCGCACGATGTGATGATCGGGCTCGAAGAACGCGACGTAGCGCGACCCCTCCCCGTCCTCCACCTCGCGAAATCGCACGAAGGCGCGCATCTTGTGGACGTCGCGCCTGACCGACTTGGCTATGCCGTCGAGCCGCTTGATCAGCGGGTCCGCCGCATCCTCCATCAGCTTGGGCTCGCGCCGCAGCCGATCAAGCGCCGCGTACAGCAGAGCAAATCGCTCGGGGTCGCGCGCCTGGACGACGATGCGGGCGACGTCGAGGAACGCGCGCGGCACGGAGAAGCCGGGACCGGTCGCGGCGGGCGTGGGCGCGGTCTCGTCCGGCGCGCCCGCGAACAGGTCGACCGGCACATCGCCAACCTGCCACACGACCGCATCCGGCGGCACGCCTTCCGCCGCCAACCCTCGCGCGGCGTCGCGCCAGCCTTCGAAGTCGTCCGGATCGGCGAGCGCAGCGACCCTCACCCGAAGCGCGCCGGGTCCGGCCCGATCCGCCCGTCCGAATCGTCGAGCGCATCGATCGCCGCCAGCTCCGCCTCGTCCAGCGTCAGCTCGAGCGCGGCGAAATTGTCGCTCAGATGCTCCGGGTCCGCGGCCTTCGGGATTACCGACAGCCCGCGCGCCAGATGCCACGCCAGGATCACCTGCGCCGCGCTCCGCCCATGCGCCTGCGCGATCCGCGCCACCGCCGGATCGCGCAGGATGTCGCCGCCCTGCCCCAGCGGGCTCCAGCTCTGCGTCACGATGCCGTGCGCATCGTGATACGCCCGCGCCTCGCGTTGCTGGAAGCGCGGATGCAGCTCGATCTGGTTGACCGCGGGCATCACGCCGGTCGCCGCCACGATCTCGTCGATGTCGCCCGGCCGGAAGTTCGACACGCCGATCGACCGTGCCAGCCCCGCCTCGCGAAGCTTCACCATCGCTTCCCAAGCCTCGACATACCGCCCCTCGCCCGGCACCGGCCAATGGATCAGATACAGGTCGACCGCCTCGACGCCGAGCAACGCCAGGCTCTCATCCAACGCCGCCGCCGCGTCGCCATGCCGGTCGTTCCACAGCTTGGTCGTTAGGAACGCATCCGCATCGCGCATCCCCTCACCGACCCCGCGCTCGTTATGATAGAATGCGGCCGTGTCAACCAGGCCGTAGCCCAGGTCCAACCCGCGCCGGACCACGCTCGCCACCTGCGCGTCCGGAATCTGATAGGTGCCCAGCCCCATCCGGGGCATCGTGCGGCCGTCATTCAGCGTGAAATCATCCATAAGCGGCCCAACCGACCGCATCCGCGCCCGGTTCCGCCGATCCTCCCGGTTGACGACCGCGCGTCACCGCACCTACGCCGACGGCCATGATTGAAACCATCATCAGCGCGCTGGTCGCGTTCTGCGTCGGCGTCATCCGTGCGGGCGGTTATTGGGGCGTCGCGCTGCTGATGGCGATCGAAAGCGCGTGCATCCCGTTGCCGTCGGAGATCATCATGCCACTCGCGGGCTATCTGGTCTCGACCGGCGAGTTCAACATGTATCTCGCCGCCACCGCCGGCGCGCTCGGCTGCAATGTCGGTTCGATCTTCGCATACGAGGCCGGCAAGCGCGGAGGCCGGCCATTCGTCGCGGCTTACGGCAAGTATTTCCTGGTGGGGCTCGACGAGATCGACGCGGCCGAACGCTTCTTCGCCCGCTGGGGCTCGCTGGCGGTGTTGGTCGGCCGGCTCCTGCCCGTCATCCGCACCTTCATCGCCTTCCCGGCCGGCGTCGCGCGCATGAAGCTCCTGCCGTTCCACCTCTACACCTTCATCGGCTCCTGGCCCTTCTGCTTCGCGCTCGCCTGGGTCGGGCGCGAGCTGGGCCAGTCATGGAACAGCGACCCTCGGCTCAAGGCGGCGTTCCACCAGGCGCATATCGTCATCGGCGTGCTCGGCGCGGCGGCGATCGCCTTCTATATCTGGCACCGCGTGAACGGCATCAGGAAAACCCGCGCAAGCGCGCAGCTTCCCTAAGCTCCTCCATCCGGTCGGGCGCGATCTGGTCCATCCGCCGCCGATATACATCGACAAGCTCGTCACCCGCCTTTTCCGGCGATCCCGCGTCGAAGGGCGGCTGTGGATCGTATTCCAGGCTAAGCTGCACAGCGCGCGCATGCGCTTCGCCACGTGTTTTAGCCATTAGCGCCAACGCGAAGTCGATACCGGCCGTCACCCCGCCGCCGGTTACCCTGTCGCGATCGAAGACGGTGCGCGCCGCCACCGGCTCCGCACCGAATAGGCGTAGCGCCTCGAACCAGCCCCAGTGCGTCGCCGCCTTATATCCATTCAACAGACCCGCCCCGCCCAGGATAAGCGACCCCGTACACACGCTCGTTACCCACCGAGCGGACGCGCCGACCTGCTGAACCCACCCGATCGCCTCGTCATCATTGATGATAGCCGTGACCCCCATCCCGCCCGGAACGCACAGGATGTCCGCCACGGGCACGTCGGCGAAGGTAGCCGTCGGCACGATCGAGAAGCCTGCATCGGTCGGCACCGGCTTCAGCGTCTTCCACACTAGATCTATCCGGGCATTCCCCAGCCTGGACAGCACCTGCACCGGTCCCGTCAGGTCGAGCTGGGTGACGTTCGGAAACAGCAGGAACGCGACGTGAAGATGGTCGGACATGGATGGACTCCCATTCGAAAGGATGCCCAGGCGCGCGGCTCGGTCCGCCGCGCTCCCCCGTGGTGATCCACTCGGCGCCAGTCACGCGGCCCGCGCAGGCTAAGCCCGCGCCGCCCGCCGCGCAAGCCATCCGATCAGCGGCCCCGCGACCGCCAGATAGAACGCCAGCCCCGCCCAGCTCGACCAGCCCCACCAGCTGCTCGCCACCGTGAACATCTGCCCGCGTACCAGGCGCATGTCCCACACGAACTGCTTCAACGGGTACTTGAAGTCGGGCGGGGCCATCACGTCGCCCGCCGCGATCATCAGGTTGATCAGCATCGACACGCCGAGGAGCCCGCCCACGAACACCCGCTCGCGACGCGTCCCCAGCGACGCCCAATAGGCCCCCAGCCCGATCGCGAGCAGCCCGGCCACCGGCATCGCGTGACGTGGCCCCGTCGAATTGCCCCCGTCCCAATAATAATAGGACGCGTTGACCAGCAGCACGATCGTCGCCGCGAGCGAGACCGCGATCGCAAGCCCCCGCGTCGCCCGCTCGCGCCACAGCAGCACCAGCCCGATCGGCGCGAACAGCAGCACCGGCGCGACCCACAACAGCCCCCGCCTTGGGCCCACCGTGATCTCGCGCAGCACGCGGAGCGACGGCGTCGTCAGCCCGAAGAACCCCTGGTTCATTCCCTCCCACCCGACCACGCCCTGATAGCCAAGCCGGAACACCGTCCCGAACGCGACGAGATTATAGACCGCCATCGGCACCAACGCCGCCACTCCGCCCGCCGCCGCCAGCCCGATCAGCCACCACCGCTCCGGCCGTGGCCAGGCCTTCGCCAGCGCCCACCCGCCGATCGCCGAACCGGCCAGCACCGCCTGATACTCGACCACCACCGCCCAACCGAGCGCCGCCCCCGCGAGTAGCGCCAGCCCCGGTCGCGCCCGCGCGTCGGCGGTCCCCCGCCACACCGCCCACACCGCGATCACGTACAGCGCCGCCACGCTCGAATGCCCGAACAAGGTCGTCGACCAGCCCCAGATCGGCGAGCCGAGCGCATAGGCGAGGCTCGCCGCCAATGCAGCCCCCGCCCGCCCCGTCAACCCGAGCGCGAGGTCGAACAGCAACACCGCCGCGACCGCCGTCAGCACCGCCGGCCCGCTCGCGGTCGCGACCCACTGCCGCGCCAGCATGAACCGGGAGAAGGCGGGATCGCCTTCCCTGAGCGGCACCGCCGCCGACCGTACCCCCGTAACGGCGGTCACGACCGCGACGGCGGGCAGCGCCATCAGCGTCATGCCGGGCGCTTTATCGAGGTAATAATGATCGCCGAACCGCGCGAAATCGATCGTCAACGGGGCAAACTCGTCGATCGTCGCATCCCCGTCCTCGACCAGGCTGACCGCCGCGAACAACCGCGTCGCATTGTTGGGATTGCCCTCCCAAGACCCGAACCACGCGCACGAGAACCAGACGAGCAGGAACAATGCAAATCTGAACCATCGTCCACCCGCACGTTCGCCGACGCTTACCTGCCCCCCGTTCCCCATGATGCGACGCTAAGCGCGCGATCCGATATCGTCCATATGGCGGGTGACAGCCCACGCACACCGATCGTCAACTCGCGCCTGCGATACGACAGCCATGAACGCCATCACGCCTTTTTCGTTGGACACACTTCCTCGCGAACCTTTCGATCGGGCGGTCCGCGAGGTGAACGGTTGGCGAGGTCGCTGCCTGAACGCGTTCACGCGAGGCGAAGCGGCGATGACGGAGTGCCTCCTGACGCTCTCGGCGACACCCGGTCGCGGTGGCGGAATCAAACTTCCGCATCTGTTGGGACAGCGTTTCGACGCCTTGGCCGCAGCTATCGGCACCGATGGTCCATTCGCGCCTGAGGGGCGGCGGGCCGCCACCGCCATAGCACGTTTCCGCGAACATCTGTCGCTTCGGAACATGCTCTGCCACGGCTTAACGGAGATCACGCTGGATCAGAAAGGTCGGTGGACCGTGGTGATCCGCCTTGCCGCGCTGTGTCAAGGACACGTTGACAGGACAGTACTGGTGATTGGAGAAGAGGAGGCCGAGCGTCTAGCCTCCAACGTGAGGAGCGCATCGGACAGTCTAAGCGCTCATTTGAAAAACCTGACCAGCGGCTTGTCGGTGAAGTGCCCTGCCGACGCCTGATCGTCCCACGCGACGAGCAAATGACTTAGTCTCTCAATCCGCCAAGCGGCCGCCCCCGCCTTATTGCGGCTGACGAGACCGCTCGACGGCCCGCGCCGCGTCTTCGCGCCGGGACTCCCGGACGCGCTGATTGAAACAGCCGGTCTGCCCGCCAGGCCCGATCGCCGAACAACTGCCGATCGTGTTCACCCCCGCGCCCGCCTCCAACGCCGATCCGGCCCGCACCGCCCAGGCCTCGTTCTCCGGCGTGATCTCCAGCTCGCGCAGCTCCTTGGGCACGCGGAACTGCTCCTGCGCGGAACGCCTGGCGCAAACGACGATCTCGTTCCCCGCATTATCGGTCGGGCAGCGCTGGTTGCCATAGAGCACGAGCACGCCGTTGACGGGCGCGCCGCGCGCGACCTCGCCCGGGGTGCTCGTCGACTTCGGCGTGGCCACGCCGGGAAGCGCGACCTGCTGCGCCTGGACGGGCGCGGCGCCGAAAACGGATGCAGCCAGGGCGGCCACGAACAGCTTGGACATCGTCATCCCCTCAAATCCTCTTGGCGGCCGCGATCGCGATCTTGCAACCCAGCCGGATCAAGCCGCTCATCACCGGATAGCCGAATACGTCCTCCGCCCCCGCCGCGATGGCGTGATCGCGGTGCTCGAGCTCCTCCGCCTGGAAATCGGCAATCGCCCCCGACAACTCGGGATCGCTGTCGCCAAGTTCGACCAGTTGCTCGGCATAATGCTTGTCGATCTCCGTCTCGACCGCGGCGGTGCAAGCCATCGCCGCCCCCGGCCCGATCGCCGCCGTCACCGCGCCCAGCGCGAAGCCCGCGACGTTCCAGAACGGGTGCAACAAGGTCGGCCGCACCCCGCGCTCAACGATCATCCGGTCGAAGAAGGCGCGATGCCGTTCCTCTTGGCTCGCCATGTGGTGGATCGCGCGCGCGGCCGGGTGCCGGTCGCCCAGCACCGCCAGCTGACCGGCGTAGATGCGCGTCGCGCCGTACTCGCCCGCCTGATCGACGCGGATTATCGCGTCGGTGTCGACGGTCCGGTCGCCGGGCTTCCAGCTCATATCGTTCATCGCGCGATCTTCCTGCCTGACATAAGTAACCAGATGGTGAGCGCGCCGCCTAGCGAGAAGAGCGCGTTGAACCCCGCAAGCGACACGCCGACCAGCGTCCAGGGTGCCCGGTCGCACCGGACCAGCGGCGCGTTCAGGATCGCGGCGAGCCGGTCATCCGCGCTCGCCCCGCCTCCAATACCGCCAATCGCCACGGTCGAGGTGCAGCTCGTGATCCCGCGCCACCAGCCATATTCGACCCCGGCATGGAACAACCCAATCGCTCCTGATGTCGCGATCAGCCCCGCCGCGACCGCGACCAACACGTATCGCGTCCGTCCCGCGACCGCGAACGCCAGCGCGGCCGCTACGATCGCTGCGTAATGCGGCCAACGCTGCCAATGGCACATCTCGCACGGGTACAGCCCGCCGACGAGCTGCGACCCCCACGCTCCGGTAAGCAACGCCGCCGGGATCAGGAGCGCGAGCACTCTCGCAAGGTCATGTCCTCGAACCAACTGCTACTTCTTCACCGCCGGTCGCGTCGCCGCCGCGACCTGCGCCGGGCCGCCCAGCCGCGCGATCGTCTTTAGCGCGTATTGCAGCTGAAAATCGTCAACGCCCTGCTTCTTCAACTGCTCGGGCGTCGCGGTGAAGCGGGGATCGTCCTTGACGTCCTCCTCCAGCACCTTGTTGTCGGCCTTGACCTCGTTGATCAGATGACGACGCAGGTCGGCCTCGCGGAAGACGGGCCGGCTCTTGCGGTCGGGGTCGGACAGCTGCGGCACCGCGATGTCGGGCTCGATCCCGCCCTCCTGCACCGACTTGCCCGACGGCGTGAAGTACCGCGCCGTGGTCAACCGCAGCGCGGTCTTGGGCCCGACCGGCAGCAGCGTCTGCACCGATCCTTTCCCGAACGTCCGCTCCCCCATCACGATCGCGCGGTGATGGTCCTGGAGCGCGCCTGCCACGATCTCCGACGCCGACGCTGTCCCGGCATCGACCAGCACGATCACCGGTAGCCCGTGCGCGGCGTCGCCCGGCTTCGCGAAATACCGCTCGATATCGGTCCGCTCGCGCCCGCGCTGCGAGACGATCTCGCCGCGCTCAAGGAACGCGTCCGCCACCTCGATCGACTGGCTGAGCAACCCGCCGCCGTTCTCGCGCAGATCGACGACATAGCCCAGCGGCCGCCGCCCGAGCGCCTTCTCGACCGCCATCAACGCGGCGCGCGTGTCGGCTCCGGTCTGTTCGGAGAAGGTGTTGATGTTGATGTAGCCGACATCGCCCTTCAACTCCCATTTCAAGGGGCGCTGGACGATCACCTCGCGCATCATCGCGACCTCGACGGGCTTGTCGCGGCCGGGCCTGACCAGCGTCAGCGCGATCTTGGTGCCGGCCTTGCCCCGCATCTGCCCGATCGCCTCGTCGAGCGACGCGCCGAAGATCAGCTTGCCATCGATATGCGTGATGTAGTCGCCCGCCTTTACCCCGGCGCGGTCGGCGGGCGTGTCTTCCTGCGGCGCGATGACCTTGACCGCGCCGTCCTCCATCGAGACCGTCAGGCCCAGCCCGCCGTAATTGCCCTCCGTCTGGATGCGTAGATTGTCGAAATCGAGCGCGTCGACATAGGAGGAATGCGGGTCGAGCGAGGACAACATCCCCGCGATCGCCCCCTTGATCAGCGTCTTGTCGTCGACCTTGTCGACGTAATCCGCCTTCACCCGGTTGAACACGTCAATGAACTGGTCGAACTCGCGATAGATCTCGCTATCGGCGGCCGCCATCGCAACGGTCGCGATCGGTACCAGCGCCAGCGCGCCGACGATCGCGGTGGCGGTGAAAATCGGGCGGGACATGGGCGGAACGGTCCTTGGATCGCGAGTGATGGTCAGAGCTTAGCGCGGTCGCCGGCCGTATCAAAGCCTACGGGTTAACCGGGGCTGACCGGGGCTCAGCAAGGCAGCGATGTCGACCGGGCGACCCCGTCGACGCAGCTCCACCGCGATCTCGGGCGCATCGCCGCGCGGCGCGGCACCGATCGGCGCTCCGACCCCGATCACCGCGCCGGACCGCACGCTGGCTACGGCGAGCCCGGTCAGCGTGCTCGACCAGCCCTCGCCATGATCGATGACGATGACCATGCCTTAGCCGCGATAGGCCTGAGCGTAGCGAACCACCCCGCCGGCCGGCGCGACCACCGTGCTACCCGGCCGGACGACGAAGTTCAGCCCGCGCGAGCGTACCCCGGCGGGGGAGACCGCGTCGAACCCGGTCACCAGCTGTCCCGCGACTGGCAGGCGATAGATGCCGCTATTCGCGATCGACGGCACCGCCCCAGGGGCGAGCGGGCGTGGCGAGGGAGCGGGCAAGGACGCCAGCGCCCCCGCCGTGACCTTCGCGCGATCGCCTTCATCGATACGGTCGAGCAGGTCGCGCGCGCGCTCACCCAAGGCAAGCGCCCGGTCGCCCTCGCTCAGCGCGTCGCGCCCGAGCGAGCGCGCCTGCGCCCGGTGCCTCGCTTCGGTGTTCGCGAGCCCCGCCCGTTCCCCCTCGAGCCGGACGCGCCCGTCGCGGAGCGCCGCCGCTGCGAGCCCCGCGCTCCGCTGCAGCCGTTGCGCCCGCGCCAGCTCGACCCGGACGACCGCCGTGCGTGCTTCGACAACCGGCAACGCGCCGCCGAGCACCGCGCGCAGATGGACGAGGTCGGCGACCGATCCCGGTTGCGCCACCGCTGCGATCGCGGGCCGGCGCGCGAGCGACTGGAGAGCGGCGAGCAGACCCGCGACGGGTGCCTGGGCCGCAGCCAGCCGCGCCCGCTGCGTCCAGAGCAACTCATCCACCACCGCGATCCGCGCGCGCCGCTTCCAGCTCGGCCTGTGCCGAGGTCACCCGCGCAGCGAGCGCGCGCTCCTCGGCCGCGGCTCGCGACGCCGCGTCACGTTCCGCCATCGCCGAGCGGCCGAAAGCTTCGGCACGGGCGGACGCGATCGCGGCCTCGCGCTTGTCGGCGAGGAGGCGGCGCCGCCGACCCGCAAAATCGGGTGCTTGCGCGGCCACGATCCCCGCCAGCGCGAGCGCCGCCGTAAATCCAATTCCCGCCCGCGCCCTCACAACTCAACCTTCCCGATGATAAGGATGATTGGCAAGGATGCTCGTCGCCCGAAACAGCTGCTCGGCCAGCATCGCGCGTGCCAGCAGGTGCGGCCAGGTCGCGTGCCCGAAGGACAGCAGCAGGTCCGCGCCGTCCCGCGCCGCGTCGTCGAACCCCTCCGCCGCGCCAAGCAGGAACCGCGTCTCGCGCACGCCATCATCACGCCACCGCTCTAGCCGCTCGGCAAGCGCGCGCGAGGCGAGCAGGTCGCCCGTCTCGTCCAGCATCACGCGCTTGGTGCGGATCGGTTCGGGCGGGGGCCGGCCACCGCCGTCGGGCAACTCGGTGACGCGCGTCGGCCAGCCAATCCGCCCGAGATATCGGTCGACCAACTCCGCCTCGGGCGAACGGCCGATCCGGCCGCGCGCGACGATATGGAGCAGCACCGGTTCAGGCTGTTGCCGGCGGGAGCGGTACCGGATCAGCGGTCGCGGTCGGGTTCAGCGTGTCGCCGAACGCCCACATCTTCTCCAGATTGTAAAAGGTGCGCACCTCCGGTCGGAAAATATGGATGATCACGTCGCCCGCGTCGATCAGCACCCAATCGGCGGTCGGCAGACCTTCGATCCTCGCGGGTCGCTTGAACTGGCCCTTGATCTTCTCGGCGAGCTTGGCCGCCATCGACGCGACCTGGCGCGTCGACCGGCCGCTGGCGATCACCATATGGTCGGCGATCGTCGTCTTGCCCGCGAGCGGGATCGTCATCAGATCGACGGCCTGGTCGTCCTCCAGCGACTGCATGATGACGCGGTGCATCGCCGCGATCTCCTGCGCGTCGGCGGTGCGCGGTGGCGATGATACGGCGGGGGGGGCGGTGGAAGTGGCGGGCAAAACGGCTCCTAGTCTCGGGGTTGGTCGGAAAGTTGCGGATGGCGATGCCAGTCCGGAGCGGCCGCGCGGATAGCGGTCGCGGAGGTCGGGTCGGGGCGGAAGCGCAGCAGCATGAGCGCCGGCAATCTCCACGTCGTCCATTCGGTCGATCGGCTTACCGGTCGTCGATATCGCCGGAGCCAGCCCATCGCCGGACCAACGAGGGCCTCATGCTCATACCCCGGCCGCGCCACCACCGCAATCGCGACCTCGCGCGCAACCCCTCGCCAGTCGCGCCAGCGGTGGAACTGGGCAAGGTTGTCGCTCCCCATGATCCAAATGAACCGCACGCGTGGATGGCGTCGTTTCAGCACCCGAAGCGTGTCGATGGTGTAGCGCGTTCGCAACCGTCCTTCGACTGCGGTCACGCGAATCGAAGCGCGCCGCGCCAAGCGCTTGGCCGACGCAAGGCGCACCTGGAGAGAAGCCATGTCGGGCGCATCCGCCTTGAGCGGATTGCCCGGCGACACGAGCCACCATGCTTCATCCAAACCAAGCGTCCGGATCGCGTCCAATGTCACACGCCGGTGCCCGCGATGCGCCGGATTGAACGATCCGCCGAGCAGCCCGACGTGGCGGCCTATCGGCAGGGGAAGCGCATCGCCATCGCGCGAACGAAGCCGTCCTTCAGGCTGATCCCCCGTTCGGCGGGCGGGATGGCGTTCATCGCGCTCATCAGTTCGGTCGAGCCGATCTTAACGCCCTTGGGCGGGCAGGCACGAGGCGGCAAACCAGCGGCGCGGCGTTGATCGCCTTCCGCCTTCAGCTGCTGCGCTACCCCGGTCATCTCGCGCCTGAGCAGCCCGAGTTCGCCCGAGAACACCGACATCGGCCCTTTGGATCGAAGCCCGTTCGCCTTGGCGATGAACTCGCCCACGGTCATCGCCGCCCCGGCTGGCGCGGCCAAACCTAGGGCGGAAACGGCCGTCAGAACGACCCACCACGTCGTCACGTCCCAAGCGGGCTCGGCGAACCGAACGGACCGCTCGGACGACGCGTCTTGGGCACGCTGGTCCCGGCGCGCGGGATATTGGTCCTGGGCCCGATGTCGGTCCGGTCGATACCTTCACCCGCGATCAGCTTCTTGATCTCGTCGCCGGACAGCGTCTCATGTTCAAGCAATGCGTCAGCCACCATGTGAAGCTGATCGACGTGCTCGGTAAGTACGTGCCGCGCGCGGTCGAGTCCGCCCTCGACGATGCGCTTGATCTCCGCGTCGATCAGTTCGGCCATCTGATTGGACATGCGCGCCGGACGGCCCGACGAGTAACCCAGGAAACTCTCGCCCTCGGGCTCGCCATATTCAACCGGCCCTACCTTGTCCGACATGCCCCAGCGGGTGACCATGTCGCGCGCGAGGTTGGTCGCATACTGGATGTCGCCCGACGCGCCCGACGATACCTTGTCGTAACCGAAGATGATTTCTTCGGCGATGCGTCCGCCCATCGACACCGACAGGTTCGCGTACATCTTGTCGCGATGGTACGAGTAGCTGTCGCGCTCGGGCAGGCGCATGACCATGCCCAGCGCGCGGCCGCGCGGGATAATCGTCGCCTTGTGGATCGGATCGGACGCGGGTTCGTGCATCGCGACAACCGCATGGCCCGCCTCGTGATAGGCGGTCATCCGCTTCTCGTCATCGGTCATCACCATGGAGCGGCGTTCCGCGCCCATCATGACCTTGTCCTTGGCCTCCTCGAACTCGGCCATCGCGACCAGGCGCTTGGCTTTCCGCGCCGCAGTCAGTGCCGCCTCGTTGACGAGGTTGGCGAGGTCCGCGCCCGAAAAGCCGGGCGTGCCGCGCGCGATCACGCGGGCGTCGACGTCGGGGGCGAGAGGCACCTTCTTCATGTGCACTTCGAGGATCTTGATCCGGCCCTCGATGTCAGGGCGCGGCACCACGACCTGACGGTCGAAGCGGCCCGGACGCAGCAGGGCGGGATCGAGCACATCGGGACGGTTCGTCGCCGCGATGATGATGATGCCCTCGTTCGCCTCGAAGCCGTCCATCTCGACGAGCAACTGGTTCAGCGTCTGCTCGCGCTCGTCATTGCCGTTGCCGAGACCCGCGCCGCGGTGACGACCGACCGCGTCGATCTCGTCGATGAAGACGATGCAGGGCGCGGACTTCTTGGCCTGTTCGAACATGTCGCGCACGCGGCTGGCGCCGACGCCCACGAACATCTCGACGAAATCCGAGCCCGAAATCGTGAAAAAGGGCACGCCCGCCTCGCCGGCGATCGCGCGGGCGAGCAGCGTCTTGCCGGTACCCGGTGAGCCGACCAGCAGCGCGCCCTTGGGAATCTTACCGCCGAGGCGAGCGAACTTGGTAGGATCCTTCAGGAACTCGACAATCTCCTCCAGCTCCTCACGCGCCTCGTCGATGCCCGCGACATCGGCGAAGGTGACCTTGCCCTCCTTCTGCGTCAGCATCTTGGCGCGTGACTTGCCAAAGCCCATCGCCCCGTTGGCGCCGCCGCCCTTCTGCATCTGCTTGAGCACGAAGAACGCGATGCCCAGGAACAGCAGGAACGGAAGCGACTGGTAAAGCAGCACCATCCAGATCGACGGCCCCTCATCCGCCTTCGCGGTGAAGGAGACGCCCTTCTCGCGCAGCTTGGCGATCAGCGTCGGGTCCTGGACGGGCGCGGTACGAAATTTCTCTCCCGACGACAGCGTCCCCGCGATCGTGTCGCGCGAGATAGTCACGTCGCGGACGGTGCCCTCGTCGACCTTGTCGAGGAATGCGGAATACTGGATTTGATTGCCCGCCGCTACGCCGCTCCGGCCGTCAAACACGGTCACCAGCAACGCCAGCGACAACAGGATGCCGACCCAGACGAGAAGGCTCTTCATCCAAGGATTGGGGCCAGGGCCGCCGCTGCCGGGCGAGGGCTGCTTGTTGTCTTCGTTCATGGCGCTGAAGATAAGCGCATACGGGTTAATGGCAATGGAACGGATGGGCGGCTCGGACCGAAGATTGGGCGGCTGGGCGCGGGGCTCGCCGCGCCCGCGCGAACGGCTTTCCTCACTGTCGGCGCGGCGGAGCCGGGCGCAGGCGCCAACGACCTTCGCGCACCGAGGCGAGGACGCCCGCGTGGGTCACGCGGCGGCCCCGCTCCAACCCGTCCAGCAGTGCCTCGACGTTGCTCGCCTCGGAGAAAACGGGCTCGGTCAGCCCGATGACGGCGCGGACCACCGTCACCGCCCGGCGGACGAGGCGGCGGCGGATCTCGCGCGGCAGGTCGGTCGCGTCCACGCGCACGTCGTCCCCGTCCGTCATGGCACGTGCGGCCCACAGCCAGTCGACGACCGCGCGCAGGTCGCCGTCCGCCTCCGCCAGATAGCTTGCCGAACGGGCGAGGTTGGCGGGGCCGAGCCATTCATGGGCGTCGAGCAGCTGACGGACGCGCGTGCGCTCGTACCGATCGTCGGCATTGGCGGGATCGTCGATGAACCGCAACTCGCGCCGCCGCGCGAGCGCGCGCAGCTCGGCGCGCCGCCAGTCGAGGAGCGGACGCACGACGACGATCCCCGCGATGGTCGTGCGCGCGCGCACCCCGGCGAGCCCGGCGAGCCCCGATCCGCGTCCCGCGCGCATCAGGAACGTCTCCGCCTGATCGTCGGCGTGATGGGCGGTCGCGACCGCGCCGACCCCGCCCGCGGCCGCCCATCGCCCGAGGAGCTCGTAACGGACCGCGCGCGCCCGGGCCTGCAGACTGGCTCCGGCGATTGCCGCGCCGGGAGTCAGGGTGACATGCGAAACGTCGAACTCCGCGCACGCGCCCGCGACGAGCGCGGCCTCTTCCGCGGCTTCGGGACGCAGGCCGTGATCCACCGTCGCGACCGACACTCGGCCGTCCAACGCCTCGACGGCGAGCGCGAGCATCGCCATGCTGTCCGGGCCGCCTGATACGGCGAGACCCAGCACGCCGTCATATCCGCGCCCGAAGGCGTGGGTCAGGTCGGCGCGGAACCGGGCGGCGTCGTCCATCCGCCCCTACCCCGCACCGCTCGGCGCGGACGCGCTCACGAGCATTTCGCGGCGGCGCGGCCTTTGACGATGTCGGCCTTCATTCGTGCGTCGATCTTGGCCCCGTACACATCGTTCAGCTCGCCATAGACCTTGCAGGCGTCGGCGGGCTTCTTCAGCGTCCGGAGCGCCTGGGCGAGGTAGTAGAGGCTGTCGGGTGCGCGCTCGCCGTCCGGCATCTTCTTGTAATTGTCGTAGAACGCGATGGAGGCGAGCGAAGGCTTCCCACCGTCGAGATAGGAGCGACCGAGCAGGTTCTGCGCGTAGGACGCGCGGCGATGCTTGGGATAGGCGGCGACGACCTTTTTCAGCTGCGTCTCGGCGTCGACGTAACGCTTGGCCGTCCACAAGCGATAGCCGTACATATACGCGTCCTCGCCCGCGTCGCCCGTATCCTGCTCGACGACGGCGGGAGCGGCTGCGGGCACCGCCGCGGGAAGCGACGAAGCGGACCTCGCATCATCCTCCGACGCGTCCGCGCGGGTCGCCGGGATCGACTGGGTCGTCCGATCCTCCAGCGCCTTGAGCCGCGCGTCGGTCTCGCGTCGGTAAGCGATGAAGCCCTCGTCGAGCTGGCGCTGGCGGAACTGGCCTTGTTCGATCTGGCCGGTCATCGTCGCGATCTGCCCTTCGAGCGAGGCCACGCGCGCGGTCAGGTCGGCGACAGGGCTCGACGCCGACGCGCCGGGCGGAGGATCGACGCCCTGCGGCGCCTGCTCGATCTCCGGCTGGAGCAGCTGGCCCGCCCCGCCGGGAAAGACCTTACGCTGAACGGCGCGCATCTCGGACTCAAGCTTGCCGACGCGTCCCTCGACGCTTTGCGCGCCGACGACACCGGGTGTGAATAGCATGGCGGCGGTCGCGACGAACAGGATCGGACGCATGGACTAGGCACCCCCGGGATGATGGTTATCGGCTTTCCACGGCTGCACCCGGCCACCTGTCGCCAGCATGAAGACGTTCAGCGCAGCGTCTGGGCGCGGACGCGGGCGGCGGATTCGAGGTTCGCGCGCTGCGTCTCCGTCAGGACGCGGCGCGGCCGGGCCTGGGACTCGGTCGGGCCGGGCCGCGCGCGCACGGCCGCGACCGTTCCGGCGGCGGCCGCCGCGCCCGCCGCCGGCACGGCGGAGGACGTCCCGGTCGGCGCAGCGACCGCCCCGCCCGCGATCCGCTCCGCGATTGCCGAGCCGCCGACGCGCACGTCGTTCACCGGGCGCTCGCCCGTGCCGAGCGCGGGTACGGCCGATCCGTTGAGCGTCACCTGCAGCTTGTCGGGGCGACCGACGTCGATCCTGGGATCACGCGCGTCGGCCGGCACGTCGAAACGTTCGCCCTGCTTCATGGTGCCGGTATAAAGCGTACGGTCGTCGGCGTCGTACACACGCAGCCAGACATCGTCGGCGGCGGCGAGTGTGACCTGTCCGCCGGCCGTCGGGGTGACGGCGGGCGTGGGCGCGGATGGGGTCGACGCGACCACCGCGTCGGGCGGGCTGGTCGCCGCGCCGTCGCCAGTATCGAAACGCGTGCTCGCGAACCACAGCCCGCCCAGGATCAAAAAAGCGAGCGCCAGCCCGGCGGCGACGAGGGCGACGCCGCGCGACGGGACGCGCGCCGGGTCAGCCATTTCATATGGCGTATAGTCCACCTTCTTGGGGCCCGCGCGGTCGAGCTCGACGCGCACCTCCTTGGCGACCGCCGCATCGCTGAGCCCGACGGCGCGGGCGTAGGCGCGCGCAAAGCCGACGGCGTAGGCACCCGATGGAAGACCGGCATAGGCGCCCGCCTCGATCGATCGAAGGTGGCGCAGGGGCACGCGGGTGCGCGCGCCGACATCGTCGAGGGTCAATCCCAACGCCTCGCGCGCCGCGCGGAGCTGATCGCCGACCGTATCGGGTCCGGTCGCTCCGCTCGAACCCGAGCCTTGTACCGGGCCTTGAACCGGATCGCCCTCTGTCATGCCCACTCCGCACCCGGCGCCCGCGCCCGCCGCGCGGCCCGGTTCGTTACGTCCCAGAGCGCCGGGGGCGTGTCAACGCGGGACGGAAATCGGTTGGTCGAATCCTCAGGCCAACTCGACGCCCGCGTCCGTCGCCCAGGCGGCCAGATCGGCGCGCAAGGTCCGCGGCGGGGCGTCGCCGAGCAGCCTACCCATCCGCACGCGCAAGCCTTCCCGGTCCAGGGAACGTATCATCGCCTTGACCGGTCCGACCGCCGCCGGGGTTATCGACAGCCGGTCGATGCCGATCCCGATCAGCGCCATCGCCTCCAGCGGCCGGCCGCCCATCTCGCCGCAGACCGCGACGGGCACGTCAGCGGCGTGGCAGGCGTCCGCGACGCGGCGAAGGAAGCGCAGGATCGAGGGCGACAACCAATCGTACCGTTCGGCCAGCTTGGGATTGGCGCGGTCGGCGGCGAACAGGAACTGCGTCAGGTCGTTGGTGCCGATCGACAGGAAATCGATCTTGGGGAGCAGAACGTCGAGCTGCTCGGCGAGCGCCGGCACCTCCAGCATCGCGCCGTACCGGACGGCGGTCGGCAGGCGGCGGCCGCGATCGGATATCCAGGACCGCTGCGCCTCGAACAACGCCTTTGCCTCGTCGAACTCCCAGGGTTCCGACACCATGGGGAACATGACGTTCAAGCTGCGCCCCGCCCCCGCCTCGAGCAGCGCACGCGCCTGGGCCTTCATCAGGCCGTCCCGCTCCAGCGCGACGCGCAGCGCGCGCCAGCCCATTGCCGGGTTCTCCTCATCCTCCGCCGAGGTGTTCAGGTACGGCAGCGCCTTATCGCCGCCGATATCGACCGTGCGGAACACCACGGGGCGCTGGCCCGCCGCGTCGAGCACCTCGCGATAGAGTCGCTGCTGGCGCTCGCGCTGCGGCAGGGTCGCGGAGACCAGGAACTGGAATTCGGTGCGGAACAGCCCGATCCCGTCCGCCCCCGTCTGGTCAAGCGCATGGACGTCGTCGCGCAAGCCGGCATTGACCATCAACGTGACGCGATGGCCGTCCATGGTGACGGGCGGCACGTCGCGCATCGCCGCGAACACTGCTTTCCGCTTCTGGCGGAGGACCAGCTTGCCCTCGAACGCCTCCTCCATCGCCGGGGTGGGTCGCGCGAAGACGTTCGCCTCGCCGACATCGAGCAACAGCAGGTCACCCTCCGCCACCTGCCGCCGGATATCGCGCGCGCGGCCGAGCACCGGTACCCCCATCGCGCGCGCGACGATGATGACGTGCGCGGTCAGCGACCCCTCCTCCAAGATCACGCCCTTCAGGCGGCGGCGGTCATACTCCAGCAGCTCGGCCGGACCCAGATTGCGAGCTATCAGGATCGTGTCCCGCCGCAGCCCAGATTGCGCGGCCGTCCCCATCTGGCCCGACACGGTGCGGAGCAGGCGGTTCGCCAGATCCTCCAGATCGTGCATTCGATCGGCGAGCAACGGGTCGTCGATCTGGCGCATCCGCTGGCGCGTGCGCTGCTGCACCCGCTCGATCGCCGCCTCGGCGGTCAGCCCGCTGTCGATCGCCTCGTTGATCCGCCGGCTCCAACCCTCGTCGTATGCGAACATCCGGTAGGTCTGGAGCACCTCGTCATGCTCGCCCCCGCCGCCGAACTCCGCCTGCGCGGCCATGTTGTCGATCTGCTCGCGCATCCGGTCGAAGGCGGAATAGACACGGGCGCGCTCGGCCTCCGTGTCCTCGGCGACGGTATGTTCGATGACGATGCGCGGTTGGTGATAGACGGCGTGGCCCGACCCCATGCCGTCGACCAGCTTCTGCCCCATGATCCGCATCGGCGCGGTCGATTGCGGCCGTCCGGGCGCGTCGCCGCCGTCGATCAGCCCGGCATTGGCGATCAGTTCGGACAGGACCATCGCCACCGTCTGCAGCGCCTCGATCTCGACATCGGCATAGGCGCGGGGTTCGGCATGCTGGACCGCGAGCACGCCGACGGCGCGCTCGCGCCGGATGACGGGGACGCCCGCGAAGCTGTGATACCGATCCTCACCGGTCTCGGGCCGGTAGGCGAAGGCGGGGTGCGCCGCCGCCTCGTCGAGGTTCAGGATCTCCGAATTCTGTGCGATGGTGCCGACCAGTCCCTCGCCCATCGCGAGCTTCGTGACGTGCACCGCCTCCTCCGCCAGCCCGCGCGTGGCGTACAGTTCCAGCACGCCCTCGCGCAGCAGGTAGATCGAGCAGACCTCGCTGGCGATCGCCTCGCCGACGATCTGGACGACCTGGTTGAGCTTGGCCTGGGCGGCGGTGCGCGCCGCCATCACATCGTGCAAGCGCGTCAGGATCTCGCGGGCGGAAGCGGCGGCAGAGACAGGCATGGTGGTCGGGTACTACCTTTCGTCCATCGCTGGGAAGGGAGGAGATCAAAGGTCGAACAGGCCGTCCTGCGATCCCGCCGGCGGGTTGAGCCCTAGGTGCTTCCACCCGCCCGCGTTCAGGCAGCGGCCGCGCGCGGTGCGGGCGATCAGGCCGAGCTGGATCAGGAACGGCTCGATCACCTCCTCGACGGTGTCGCGCGGTTCGGACAGGCCCGCCGCCAGTGTCTCGACGCCCACAGGCCCGCCCCGGTATACGTCGGCGATCATCGTCAGGTAACGCCGGTCCATCGCATCGAGGCCAAGCCCATCGACCTCGAGCCGGTTGAGCGCGGCGTCCGCGACCTTCGCGTCGACCGTCCCCGCCCCGGCCACGTCGGCGAAATCGCGCACCCGCCTGAGCAGCCGCCCGGCGATGCGCGGGGTGCCCCGCGCGCGGCGCGCCACCTCCGCCGCGCCGTCGGGGGCGATGGCGAGCCCTAGCAGCCCGGCCGCGCGCGTCACCACGCGCGTTAGTTCCTCGACCGTGTAGAATTGCAGCCGGACGGGGATGCCGAACCGGTCACGCAGCGGCGTGGTCAGCAATCCCTGCCGCGTCGTCGCCCCCACCAGCGTGAAGCGCGGCAGGTCGATGCGAACGGACCGCGCCGACGGCCCCTCGCCGATCATCAGGTCGAGCGCGCGGTCCTCCATCGCCGGGTACAACACCTCTTCGACGGCGGGCGCCAACCGATGGATCTCGTCGATGAACAGGACGTCGCCGTCCTCCAGATTGGTGAGGAGCGCGGCCAGGTCGCCCGACTTGGCGATCACGGGGCCGGAGGTGGCGCGAAAGCCTACCCCCAGCTCGCGCGCGACGATCTGCGCCAGCGTGGTCTTGCCCAAGCCAGGCGGCCCGAAGAACAGCACATGGTCCAGCGCGTCGCCCCGCGCCTTCGCGGCCTGGATGAACACGCGCAGGTTCTCGCGCGCCGCTTTCTGCCCCACGAAATCGTCGAGCGTTTTCGGACGAAGCGCGGCATCGACGTCCTCGGGACGGCGGGCGGCGGTGAGAAGGCGGTCGGCGTCGGTCAAAGCCCGTCGGCTCTAGCCGAACGCGCGGTGGCAGGACAGGGCACCGCGACCCGTCGAACGACCTATCGAAATGAATCAATGGGGCGGGGAACGGGCGGGCGGGCGGCTGGTTCACCCCCTCGCATCCGGCCCCCATTCCGGGCGGCGCGCGGACTGCCCGGGAGAAGATCATGCCGAAGCGTTTCGCCGCCACCGAGGGCGCGATCGAAAAGGGCCTGGAGAACGCCACGCCCAAATCCGGCGCGAAGCTGGCGCACGAATGGGCCGCCGCGCTCGAGGAGACGGAAGTCACGGGCGCGAAGGGCGTTCGCGGCGATCTGGAAAAGCTCGCCAAGGAGCTCGAGAAGGAAGAGCCGAACCAGGCGTCCGTCACCAAGCTGCTCGGCAAGCTTGGCCCCGCGACCGTCAAGCTTGCGGACAAATGCGAGGACGAGAAGGTCGCCGAGAAGGTCCGCCATCTGGGCCAGGCGCTCCAGTCGAGCGGCGACGAGGATTGATTACGATGGCCCCGTGGTCGCGTGCGCGATCACGGGGCCTTACCCGCTCTCAGGATTTCATGAAGTCGGTAAAGTCGCTCCAATGCTCGACCTTGAACGCGCGAATATCGCGTACGCAGGTCGGGAACCAGGGCAGCCCCCTGAGCGCGTTCATCGCTAGCGTGACCGCGACGAGACTGTCGCCCTGCGACACATAAACACTACCTTGCACTCGCGCAAAGCCGTAGCGGTTCAGGACCGCACCGATGTCCGCGTAGGCTTGGCTGACTCCCTTCGGGTGCGTTGCCCTGGTCTGGTGCAGAAGAAGGTCGAACCCGATTGCGAACATCAATCGTCCGTCGGATCGGTCAGGATCGCGCTGACCGGATAGTCGAGGCTCTCACCCGACTCAAGAACGTGGATACGCATATGCGGCTCGCCTACAGGCGATGATGCGGCGGGCGCGACGATCTCATACGCCGGGCCGACCAGGCCGAACCGCCGGATCGCTCCAACCAACACGCCCATATCGACCATTCGCACCTCCTGCTCTCTTCCTACTTCGCCGCCTTGCGGAGCGCCAGCCTGACCAGCGCGTCGAGTGTCGTGCCCGGCCCGAGCTCCTCCTCCGCCTGCGCGACCGCGCTCGCCGCCTCGGCGGGGCGGAAGCCGAGATTGAGGAGCGCGGAGACGGCGTCCGCGCCCGCGCCGGTCGGAACCGCCTGCGACGCGGCCGCTGGACCGAGCGCGACTCCGCCGATCCTGTCCTTCAGCTCGCGGACGATCCGCTCCGCAAGCTTGGGGCCGACGCCGTTCGCGCGTGCGACCGTGGCCTTATCCTGCGCCAGCACGGCGCGGCTGAGATCGGCGGGCTCCAGCGCGGACAGGATGGCGAGCGCGACGCGCGCGCCGACGCCCTGCACGCCCGTCAGCAGCCGGAACCAATCGCGCTCGGCCGCGTGGGCGAAGCCGACCAGGCGGATCGAGTCTTCCGCGACCAGCATTTCGGTGAATAGCGTCGCCGCCTCGCCGGGGGATCCGAGCGCCGCCAGCGTGCGCGTCGAGGCACCGACGAGGTAGCCTATTCCGCCCACGTCGATGACGGCGTGGTCCATGCCGGTCGCGTCCAGGCGTCCCTTCAAGTGTGCGATCATAAAGGAGGTCTACGCCATGCGGCCCCTACCCGTCATCCCCGCGCTCGCGGCATGGTGCGCATGCGTGATCGCCACCGCCAGCGCGTCGGCCGCGTCCGGGCCGTCGATCTTCGCGCCCGGCAATAGTCGAGCGACCATCGCCTGCACCTGCATCTTTTCGGCGGCCCCGGTCCCGACCAGCGCCTTCTTCACCAGCCGGGGCGCGTACTCGCCGACCGTCAGCCCGAACCGGGCGAGCGCGCACAGCGCGACCCCGCGCGCGTGGGCAAGCTTCAACGTCGATTGCGGGTTGGCGTTGACGAACACCTCCTCGACCGCCGCGCCCTCGGGCATGTGGTCGGCGAGCAGCGCCGCGATCTGGTCGTCCAGGTGCGATAGCCGCTGCGGCAGCGGCGCGGCGCTGTCGGTCTTGAGGCGACCGTTGCCGACATGCGCGAGCCGGCTCCCTTCCATGCGGATCAGCCCCCAACCGGTGGTGCCCAGCCCGGGATCGAGGCCCAAGATGATCACGCCCGCTACCCCAACCGCTCCATCACCGCGTCCGACACCTCGTAATTGCCCCACACCGTCTGCACGTCGTCGTCGTCGTCCAGCGTGTCGATCAGCTTGAACAGCGTCGCCGCGTCGTCGTCGCCGACGGCTACGCTGACCTGCGGTCGCCAGGCCAGCTTCGCGCCCTCCGCCTGCCCCAGCACGGGCTCCAGCGCATTGGCAACCTCATGCAAGTCGCCCTGCGCGGTCCAGATCTCGTGGCCGTCCTCCGAGGAGGTCACGTCCTCCGCTCCCGCCTCCAACGCGGCGTCAAACACCTTGTCGGCACCGCCGACCGCCGGGGGATAGTTGATCAGCCCCATCCGGTCGAACCCGTGGCTCACCGACCCGCTCGCGCCGAGATTGCCGCCGTTCTTGGCGACGGCGGTGCGCACGTTGGTCGCGGTGCGGTTGCGGTTGTCGGTCAACGCCTCGATGATCAGCGACACGCCGCCCGGGCCGAAGCCTTCGTACCGGACCTCCTCATACAGCTCCGCGTCGCCGCGCGTCGCCTTGTCGATCGAACGCTGGATGTTGTCCTTGGGCAGCGACATCGCTTTGGCCGCGTTCACGGCGGCACGCAGGCGCGGGTTCATGTCGGGATCGGGCAGGCCCATCTTGGCTGCGACGGTGATCTCGCGGCTCAGCTTGGAGAACGCGCTGGAGCGCTTTTTATCCTGGGCGCCTTTGCGGTGCATGATGTTCTTGAACTTGGAATGGCCTGCCATCGTCGCCTCTATTCGGGGAGACGGCCCTTTAACGCCGAACCGATCGACACGGCAATTGCCCCCCGCCGACGCTTCCGCCACACGCCCGGGCATGACGGTGCCAGTGGATTTGGGCGTGGACGAGCGCGGCGGCGCGGTCGCGGTGGATTTGGAGGAGTTGATGGCGACGCGCCTGCTCGTCCAGGGCAATTCGGGATCGGGCAAGTCGCACCTGCTCCGCCGGCTGCTCGAACGCTCGGCGGGGCAGGTCCAGCAGGTGGTGATCGACCCCGAGGCCGACTTCACGACGCTCGCCGGGCCGTACGGCCATCTGGCGATCGAGGCGGCGGGCTATTCGGAACGCGAGATCGCGCGTTTCGCCGCTCGTATCCGCGAGCACCGAACCTCCGTCGTGCTGTCGCTCGAAGGGCTGGAGGCGGAGAGCCAGATGCGCTGCGCCGCGCAGTTCCTCTCCGCGCTGTTCGACGCGCCGCGCGAGCATTGGTACCCCGCGCTCGTCGTCGTTGACGAGGCGCAGCTCTTCGCCCCCACCACCGGCGGCGAGGTGGCGGAGGAGGTGCGCCGCGCGTCGCTCGGCGCGATGACCAACCTGATGTGCCGGGGCCGCAAGCGCGGGCTAGCGGGCGTGATCGCGACGCAGCGCCTGGCCAAGCTCGCCAAGAATGTCGCAGCCGAAGCGTCGAACTTCCTGATGGGACGTACTTTCCTCGACATCGACATGGCGCGCGCCGCCGACCTGCTGGGCATGGAGCGGCGGCAGGCGGAGGCGATCCGCGACCTGCCGCGCGGCAGCTTCCTGGGACTCGGCCCCGCCATCGCGCGCCGCCCGGTCACCGTCCGCATCGGCGCGGTATCGACCGACGCGCGGAGCTCCAGCCCCAAGCTAACCCCACTTCCGACGGCCACGCCAATGGATTTGGCCGGCCTTCTCGCCGAGTCGGACGCGCCACGACTGCCCATGAGCTTCGACGAGCGCCCGCGCGTCGTCCCAGCCGACGAACTCGACCGGCGGATCGTCCGGCCCGAAACGCTCGCCGCCCCGCCCGCCAAATCAGACGTGGAGGAGGAAGCAATCTATGCCGGGGCGTTGCAGGCGGTCGTCGCCGACGCCGGCTCGGCGTTCCGCCCTATCGCCGAGCTGTTCCAGGATTTCCAGGTCCGCTGCCGCATGACGGGCCTGCCCCGGCCCGCGCTCGACCTGCCCGGCTTCACCCGCCGCCTCGCCTGCGCGCGGGCGGGCGTCTTCGACGTGGCCGACCCCGCATGGACCGACGCGCTGGCGCTGGGCGGCACGCTCCCCGACAACATGCTCGGCGCGTTCCTGCTTGTCGCGAGCGCCGCGCGCGAGGGTCGCGCCTGCCCCACCGATGCCGAACTCGCCCGCACCTACGGCACCAGCTCGCTCGGCCGCGTCCGCCGCCTGATCGGCTATATCGAGACCCGCGACCTGTTTGTCACCCGCACCGACCTGTCGGGCAAGCGGTCGATCGCGATCCCCCGGCTGGGTTGGACGACAGAGCCGGCGGAGGCGTCGTGATCAGTCAGTCGTGGATTGCACGAACGGCTCCAGACGATCAAGCAACTGATCGCTCGTAAGATCGCCCCGGACCAGCTTCTCGATCCACTGACCCAAAAGCGGCGTTTCCGCCTCGTCGTCAGGAACGAGCAGCTCCAAGCCATTGCGCGCGAGGAACTCGACCATCGACGAGGTAGCGGTTCGCTTGTTTCCGTCGACGAACGGATGGTTCATCGCGAGCGCGAAGCACAGCTTGACCGACAACGCGAGCACGTCCTCTTCCTCATCATAGAGGAAGAGATTGCGCGGAGCAGCAACCGCGCTGTGCAGGAGGTTCGGGTCCTTGACGCCTGCCAACCCACCAAACGCACGAAGCTGGCGATCGTGGATCATTTCGACGTCGTTGGCCGTCAACCAAACCGGCTCAGCGCCCAAGATACCTCAGCGTGTTCTCATAACGCTTCTCGATCTCGTTGCGCAAAGCTTCCACATCCAGATCGCGACGCGGCTTGGCGACGAACGTACGCCGCTTTTTCACAGGAGGATCATATGCGGTCGCCACTTCAACCTAGCTCCATGCGAAACTTGCGCGAAAGGCCATAGCAGCAGGCTATGGTAAAATCGACCCCGCACCCGCCCGGGCTCAGATCATCCCCAGCGCCTGCATATATACCTCCAGGATCGCCTCCTCTTCCTGATACTCATCCTTCTTCTTCTTGCGGATCGACAGGATCTTGCGGATCGCCTTGGGGTCGTAACCGCGCGACTTGGCTTCGCCCATCACGTCCTTGATGTCGTCGGAGATGCCCTTCTTTTCCTCCTCCAGCCGCTCCGCGCGCTCGATCAGCAGCTTCAGTTCGTCCGCCGCGACGTGCCCGCCGGTGCGGCCCGCTTCGCCCAATTCCTCGACCATGAAATCCCCCATGGCGGGCGGCCCCCTCGGGCGGCCCGCGTCTCTTCGTGTTGATGATGCTGGTCGGCCAGCGATTAACGCCCACGCCGATAAGGTGAGGCTTAGGCGGCAACCACCCTCCGCTTCAAGCCCCCACCCCTTCCAGCCTTGGGCGGCGACCCGCTTACTTCACCGGGAAGACCTGCCGCTCGCCGCCCTGCTTGTGGACGACCCCGCGCCGCATCACGAACTCGACCTGGGTGAGCCGCGCGACGTCCGCGACCGGATCGCCCGCCACCGCGATGATGTCGGCGTCCATGCCGGGCTGGATGCGGCCGATGCGGTCCGCGCGGCCGAGCAGGTCGGCGGCGGCGATCGTGGCCGATCGGATCGCGGCCATCGGGGCCATCCCCTGCGCGACCATGTACCCAAACTCGAGCGCGTTGGTGCCGTGCGGGCCGACCCCGGAGTCCGTGCCCATCGCGACCTTCACCCCCGCCTTGAACGCGCGGGCATGGCTCTGCTTGACGACGAGCGACACCTGCTCGGCCTTGGCGGCGGAGGCGGCGGGACGCTCGCCCGCGCGGCCCTGCCGGATCACGCTCTCGAACGCGTGCATGGTCGGGACGAGGTACGCGCCCGTCGTCTTGAACAGCCGGATCGTCTCGTCGTCGAGATACGATCCGTGCTCGATCGAGTCGACTCCCGCCTTCAGCGCCAGGTCGATCCCCGATTTGCCGTGCGCGTGCGCCGCCGCCTTACGCCCGAAGGCATGCGCGGTGTCGATGATCGCCTTCATCTCCTCGAGCGTCATCTGCGCCTCCAGGCCGCCCGCGATGTTCGATCCGACCCCGCCGGTGGCCGCGAACTTGATCACCTCCGCGCCCGAGAAGATCTGCTCGCGCGTTGCCCGCCGGCAATCGTCGGGGCCGTTGCAAATTTCGGGCGAGGCCTCGCGCTCGACATGCGCGTATTCGCGTTTCAGCCCGTTCGCGTCGCCATGCCCGGCCGTGACCGACACCATGCGCCCGGCGTTGACCACCGTCGGCCCCGCCACTTCGCCGCGCGCGATCGCGTCGCGCAGCGCCCGGATGCCGCGCGGCTCGCCCCCCAGGTCGCGCACGGTGGTGACGCCCGCCTCCAACGTCCGCCTGGCGTTGGCGACCGCCGTCAGCAGGTCGTCCTCCAGATCGCGCGTCGTGGCCTCCAGCCGCGCCTGGAGCGGGTAGCCCGTCGAATAGAAATGGACGTGCATATCGATCAGCCCGGGCAGCACGTACCGATCCTTCAGGTCGACCAGCCGCGCCCCCGCGGGCGGGGCGGCATGGCCGTCGCGCACCTCCACGACCTTGCCGTCCCGCACCACGATCGTCGAAGGCCCGCGCGGCGCCTGGCCCGGCTGATCGAGCAGGCGGCCCGCATGGATGTAGGTGGTAACGGAGGGGGCCGGGGTCACGGCCGGCGGCGGCGCGATTTGGGCGACGGCGGCGGTGCCGGTCAGCGACGCGAGTACGAGTGCGATCGATCTGGTCATTTTACCTCTCCGTTCGGCCCGACCTTGTCGAAGGCTTGTTCTTCTTCGCTACCGTAGAGAGAAAGCCGACCCTTCGACAAGCTCAGGGCGAATGGAGAATCAGGCATTCCGCTTCACGCTATCCGCCATCCGCTCGAGCTGTTCGGGCGTCGCGTCCCCATTGTGCCGCGCCTTCCACTCGGCATACGGCATCCCGTAAATCGCCTCGCGTCCCTGTTCCCGGGATGTCCCGCCCGCCTCCGCCACCCAGTCGCCCAGGCAGTTGCGGCAGAAACCCGCCAAGCCCATCAGATCGACATTCTGGGCGTCCGTCCGATGCCGCAGGTGGCTCACCAGGCGGCGGAACGCCTCGGCGGCGGTGCGGTCGTCGATCTCGTCCATCCGGTCCATGCGTGATGCGCCTTTCGGTTGATCGGGTCGGATTAGGCCCTAGAGCGTGCGGGCGCAAAGCCGGAGCGTTTCCCCATGACCAAGTCCCTGCCGCCCCGCCTGCGCAAGGTGCGCGTGCTCGCCACCCTCGGCCCCGCCAGCAGCACCCCCGAGATGATCGGTGCCTTGTTTCAGGCGGGCGCGGACGCGTTCCGCATCAACATGTCGCATGGTGATCAGGCGGCCAAGGTCGCGGTCGTCCAGGCGATCCGCGATCTGGAGAAGCGATTCGGCCGCCCGAGCACGATCCTCGCCGACCTGCAGGGCCCCAAACTGCGTGTCGGCCGCTTCGAGGGCGGCGGGGTCACGCTCCGCACCGGCCAGGATTTCACCTTCGATCGCTCCGACGCGCCCGGCGACGATGCACGCGTCGGACTACCCCACCGGGAGATCTTCGCCGCGATCGAACCGGGCGCGCGCCTGCTGCTCGACGACGGCAAGCTGGTGCTCCGCGTCGTCGAGCATGACGAAGGCCGCATCGCGACGCGGGTCGAGGTCGGCGGCAAGCTGTCCAACAACAAGGGCCTGAACGTCCCCGACGTCGTCGTGCCGATGGCCGCGCTGACGGAGAAGGACCGCTCCGACCTGGCCTGGGCGGTCGGCCAAGGCGTCGATTGGATCGCGCTGTCATTCGTGCAGCGGCCCGAGGACCTGATGGAGGCCCGCCGCCTGATCGAGGGCAAGGCCGCGCTGCTCGCCAAGATCGAGAAGCCGTCGGCGATCGAGCGGCTGGAGGAGATCGTCGAGCAATGCGACGCGGTGATGGTCGCGCGCGGCGACCTGGGCGTCGAGCTCCCGCCCCAGACCGTCCCCGCGCTCCAGAAGCGCATCGTCGAGGTGTCGCGCAGGCTCGGCCGTCCGGTGGTGGTCGCGACGCAGATGCTCGAATCGATGATCACCTCACCCTCTCCCACCCGCGCCGAGGTGTCGGACGTGGCGACCGCGATCTATGACGGCGCGGACGCGATCATGCTGTCCGCCGAGTCCGCGGCGGGAGACTGGCCCGTTGAATCGGTGTCGATGATGAACGCGATCGGCGAAGCGGTCGAGCGCGACCCCGGCCACGGCGACCGCGTCCATTTCACGATCACCAAGCCCGATCCCACCACCGCCGACGCGCTCGCCGAGGCCGCCAAGAACATCGCTGCGACCGTCAGCGCAAAGGCGATCATCTGCTTCACCACCAGCGGCTCGACCGCGAGGCGCGTCGCGCGCGAGCGGCCCGCGGTGCCGATCCTGGTGCTCACCCCCAGCCAGTCGACCGCCCGCCGCCTGGGCCTGCTATGGGGCACCCACGCCGTCCTGACCCGCGACGTCGAGGATTTCGAGGCGATGGTCGCCAAGGCCAAGCGCATGGCGCTCCGCCACGGCATCGCGGCGGCGGGCGACCAGGTGATCGTCATGGCCGGCGTCCCCTTCCGCACCCCCGGATCGACCAACGTCATCCACGTCGTCCGCATCAGAGGCGACGAGCTGAAGAACTACGGCACGAACGCGAGCGGGTGATCCCTGAGTTTCGCGTCGCGGGTGAGGAGCCGGGCACCGAGCGCCTGCACCTGTGTCAGGATCATCCTGTCCAACGGGTCGGCATTGGCCACCTCTATTTCTAGCGGTAGGATGGTCATGTCCGGGGTGAGCGGCACAAGCGTAAGCGCATTTTCATTGGCGAATGCGATTGCGTCACTCGGGGCAATGCTACCTTTCCGCCGACCGTGACGGTCCAGGCTCTCCCATTTGATCCGCACCTCCCAAAGCGACACGACCGATACCTGGATCGAGATGCTTGGGTTCCCCGTCAGCGCGCGCTCGGCCGGGTTGAGTCGATGCGGCTCCGTAGCCAGCCAGATCAGGAAATGCGTATCCAGCAGCAACTTCACGTCGGGCTTGCCGACTCATCGTCGAAATAGTCGGGACCGAAGATCTCGCGCGTCCAAACCGGATCGTTGAAATCGGCCAACCACTCCTCGTCGCTGCGCGGATCGGGCGGCAGCTTGTCCAAGCCCATCTCGCGACGGACCCGCTCCAGCCGATCCCAATCGAGGCCGCCCTTCTTGAGCGTGGGCGGTCCCAGCTCCGCCACGGGCGTACCGTTCTTAGTGATGGTGACGCGTTCGCCGCGCTCGGCGAACGACAATGCGTGAGCGAACTGGGCGCGGGCTTCGCGAACGGACATTTCCATGGGTTACTCCTTGAGTACATGATTGTACACAACAGATCGTCAATCGTCAAGCAATCCCAGGTCCATCAACTCCGCCCGCAGCTTCGGCTCGCCGGTGAAGTGCAGCGCCACCAAACCGACATCGCTCGCGCCCGCCACGTTCGCCATATTGTCGTCGATGAACACCGTCCGCTCCGCCGTCAGCCCGAACCGCTCGAGCGCCAGGCGGTAGATCGCGGCGCCGGGCTTCACCAGCTTCTCCGCGCCCGACACGACCACGTCCCGGAACCGGTCGAACATCGCTGCCTCACGCTCGCGAAAAGGCGGCCAGAACTCGTGGGAGAAGTTGGTGATCGCATAAAGCGGCACGCCCCGTGCCTCCAGATCGTCGACCAGCACATGCATGCCGGGCACCGGATCGCCGATCGATTCGAGGAAGCGCGATCCCCAGGCGGCGATCAGCTCGGCATGGTGCGGGTGGAGCGCGGTTAGCTCGGCCGACGTGTCGGCGAAGTTGCGGCCGGCGTCATGCTGGAAATGCCACTCGGACGTGACCACGTCGCGCAGGAACGCGTCGAGCGCCCGATCCTCCCGGATCAGGCGCTGATAGAGATACCGGGGATCCCAATCGTACAGGACACGACCGACATCGAAGATGACGGCCGTCGGAGCAGGGTGGTTCAGCCCTGGCGCGCCTTGAAACGCCGGTTGGTCTTGTTGATGACATAGGTCCGACCGCGGCGGCGGATCACGCGGTTGTCGCGGTGCCGGCCCTTCAAGGACTTCAGGGAGTTGCGGATCTTCATGGCGCGCGTTCGCTTCCGGTATGCTGGACGGGAGGTTCGGAAAGCGCGCGGCGTATGAGCGCGGCGTCCCCAAGTCAAGGTTCGGGAACCCGCGCCCGGGTTCCGTGCGTTGCACTCCTGTAACGATGACGCGAAGGATTGCGGCGATATGAAGAATATGGGCGGAATGATCGTTGCGCTGGCGGCGGCCGGCATAAGCCTCTCGGGATGCGCGACCACCGCGATCACCCCGCCCGCCGAAGCGATCCGCTACCATCTGGGCCAGCCGATCGCGCGCGGCACCGTAGCGGTCGAACCGCTCCAGACCACTGCCGGCATCCCGCCCTCGCTCGAATATCGGAGCTACGCCGCCGCGGTCGAGGCCGAGCTGCTCCGCAATGGCTATTCGCGCGCGACGCCGGGCGCGACGCCCGAATACGTCGCCACCGTCGCCTTCCGTCGGCGCAACGATGTCGGCCCGCCACGCCGCTCGCCCTTTTCGATCGGCATCGGCGGCGGCGGTTTCAGCGGCGGGCGGCGCGGCGGCGGCGTGGGGCTCGGCGGCGGGATCGGCTTCCCGCTCGGCGGCGGTCGCGCGCGGGAGCTCGTCGTGTCCGAACTGGCGGTCACCATCAAGCGTCGCGCGGACCTGTCGCCGATCTGGGAAGGCAACGCCCAGGCCGCCGCCGACGTGCGCAGCTCCGACGGACAGACCGACGCGCTCGCCGCGCGGCTCGCCCGCGCGCTGTTCACGGCCTTTCCGGGAGAGTCGGGTCGTACTATCGAAGTCCGATGAGCCTCAGCATCAACGCCGCCTTCGATGGCGGCAACATCCGGGTCGTCGCGGTCGAGGGAGACCGCGTGGATCTGGAGATCGTCGCCGATCACCTGTCCGATTTCTTTCAATGGTTCCACTTCCGCGTCGCCGGCGCGCGCGGGCGGACGCTCACCTTCCGCATCCTGAATGCCGGCAAGTCGGCCTATCCGTTCGGCTGGCCGGGCTACAGGGTGCGCGCCTCGACCGATCGCGAGGTGTGGCGGATGACGCCCACCGCCTATGCCGACGGCGTGCTGGAATGGACTTGGGACGTCGACACCGAACTCGCCTGGTTCGCCTATTTCGCGCCCTACACGATGGACCGGCACGACGCGCTGATCGCCCGCATCGCCGCCTACCCCGGCGTCGTTCACCGCGAACTGGGCCGCAGCCTCGACGGCCAGGCGATCGACCGCCTGTCGGTCGGCTCGGGGCCCAAGCCCGTCTGGATCTACGCGCGCCAGCATCCTGGCGAATCGATGTGCGAATGGTTCATGGAGGGCCTGCTCGAACGCCTGACCGACCCCGATCCTCGCACGCGCGACCTGCTGGCCAAGGCGACGATCCACTGCGTTCCCAACATGAACCCCGACGGCACCCGGCGCGGGCACCTGCGCACCAACGCAGGCGGAGTGAACCTCAATCGCGAATGGCACGCGCCCAGCCCCGAGCGCAGCCCGGAGGTGCTCTGCGTCCGGAACGCCATGGACGAGACCGGCGTGACCTTCGCGATCGACGTCCATGGCGACGAGGCGATCCCGGCGAACTTCATCGCCGGTTATGAGGGCATCCCTAGCTGGAACGACGACCACGGCGCGCACTTCTATGAATTCGGCCGCCGCCTCGCCGCGCATACCCCCGACTTCCAGACCGAGCTCGGCTATTCCAAGGCGTCGGCGGGCAAGGCCAACCTGTCCATGTCCACCAACCAGCTCGCCGAGCGCTTCCGCGCGGTCGCCTGCACCCTAGAGATGCCGTTCAAGGACCACGACCCCAACCCTGATCCCGAATTCGGCTGGAGCCCCGGCCGGTCCAAGCGCCTCGCCCACGCCTGCCTGGAGACGCTGGCGGGCATGATCGACGACCTGTGATCACGCTCCGCCAGGACGACCCGACCTCGCCCGCCGTCGCCGACCTGCTCGCGGCGCACGTCGCGTTCGGCCGCGCGGGTAGACCCGCCGAGAACGCGCACGTGCTGGGGGCGGACGGGCTGTCGACGCCCACCGTGACGTTCTGGACGGCGTGGGAAGGAACCGCTCTCGCGGGCTTCGCCGCGCTCAAGGAGCTGGAGCCGACACATGGCGAGGTGAAGTCGATGCGCACCGCGCCGACGTTCCTTCGCCGCGGGGTCGCGCGCCTGCTGCTGGACCACATCGCCGCGACCGCGCGGACGCGCGGCTATCGACGGATCAGCCTGGAGACGGGCAGCGGCTCCGCCTTCGGCCCGGCAATCGCGTTGTACCAGGCGTTCGGCTTCGTCGACGGCCCCGTCTTCGGCGGCTATCCGCCCAGCCCGCACAACCGCTTCATGACCCTTCTCCTGTAAGGAATCCGATGCCCACCCTCGTCCTGATCCGCCACGGCCAGTCCGCCTGGAACCTCGAAAACCGCTTCACCGGCTGGTGGGACGTCGACGTGACCGAGAAGGGCGCGGCCGAGGCGCGCGCGGCGGGCGAGCTGATGGCGGCGCGCGGGCTCGATTTCGACCTTACCTTCACCTCGCTCCAGACCCGCGCGATCAAGACGCTCAACCTCGCGCTGGAGGCGATGGACCGCCTGTGGTTGCCCGTCGAGAAACATTGGCGGCTGAACGAGCGCCATTATGGCGGGCTGACCGGCCTCGACAAGGCGGAGACCGCCGCCAGGCACAGCGCGGATCAGGTCAAGGTCTGGCGCAGGAGCTTCGACATTCCCCCGCCCCCGGCTGAGGCGGGCGGCGCATACGACCTGACCGACGACCGCCGCTACGCCGGCATCCCCGTCCCGACCTCCGAGAGCCTGAAGGACACGATCGCGCGCGTCCTCCCATATTGGGAGGAGCGCATCGCCCCCGCCCTCCGCGATGGCCGGCGCGTCCTCATCTCCGCGCATGGCAACAGTTTGCGCGCGCTGGTCAAGCACCTGTCGGGCATCTCGGACGCGGAGATCGCGCATCTGGAGATACCCACCGGACAACCGATCGTGTATGAGCTGGATAACGCACTTAACGCGACCGATCGCTACTATCTTAGCGAGCGTTAGGGCGAGCCGATAGAACCAACGGAGGGTAACGTGACGAGGATAGCTTCGCTTAGACGGCTCGCGATCGCCAACACGCGCGCGCGCCCGGCCATGCACTTCAAGCCTGCGGCGCGGCGTCGCGATCCCGATGCGGATCCGGAACCCACGCCCGTGATTCCCGGTCCGATCTCTCCGGCGCTGGGCGGCGGCGCAGCGGCGACCATCGACTAGAAATTGCCTCGCTTGCCGGGTGAAACGGCCCCGGCTATCGCTCGCGCATGGCGCAGGTCGGGATCATCATGGGCTCGCGCTCCGACTGGGAGACGATGCGTCACGCCGCCGATATGCTCGACTCGCTCGGCGTCGCGCACGAGACCCGGGTGGTTTCCGCCCACCGCACCCCCAAGCGCCTATACGACTACGCCACCACCGCCGCCGAGCGCGGGCTGAAGGTGATCATCGCCGGCGCGGGGGGCGCGGCGCACCTGCCCGGCATGGCGGCGGCGATGACGCACCTGCCCGTGCTCGGCGTCCCCGTCGAGAGCGCGGCATTGAAGGGCATGGATAGCCTCCTCTCGATCGTCCAGATGCCCGGCGGCGTCCCCGTCGGCACGCTCGCCATCGGCAAGCCGGGCGCGATCAACGCCGGCCTGCTGGCGGCGGCGATCCTGGCGACGGCCGATGAGGCGCTGGCGAAGCGGCTGAAAGCCTGGCGCGCCGTGCAGACCGAGGCGGTGGCGGACAAACCCGAGTGAACACCTTTCCTGCCCTCGTCACCCCGGACTTGATCCGGGGTCCCGCTACCTTCCCGCGCCGAAAAAGCGGGACCCCGGGTCAAGCCCGGGGTGACGGGGATGGTGCCCGCATGATCCCCCCCGGCTCCACCATCGGCATCCTCGGCGGCGGCCAGCTCGGCCGGATGCTCGCGGTCGCCGCCGCCCGGCTAGGCTACCGCAGCCACGTATTCGCGCCCGAAGCCAGCGGCCCCGCGACCGAGGTCGCGGCCGAATGGACGCAAGGCCGCTTCGAGGACGCTGACGCGATGAAGCGTTTCGCCGCCCGCGTCGACATCGCCACTTACGAGTTCGAGAATGTCGATCCGCATGCGGTCGCCTTTCTGTCGGGCCGCGTCCCCGTCGCCCCCTCCGCCGGGTCGCTCGAAGTCTCGCGCTATCGCCCCAATGAAAAGGAGCTCGTCGCCGAGCTGGGCGGCCGCACCGCCGATTGGCGTTCCGTCGACTCGCTTGGCGCGCTCTCCGCCGCGCTTGCCGAGATCGGCGCGCCCGCGATCCTCAAGACCACGCTGTTCGGTTATGACGGCAAGGGCCAGGCGCGGATCGACTTCCCCGCGGAAGCCGCGGACGCCTGGGCCGCGATCGGCTCGCCGCCGCCGCTCCGCCGCGGCGTCCCCGCGATCGTCGAGGCCCGGGTCGACTTCGCCGCCGAGTTCTCCGTCATCCTCGCCCGCGCCCCCGACGGCGCGGTCGCGGTCTACGACACGCCCGAGAACGTCCACCGCGACGGCATCCTGCACACCTCCACCGTCCCGGCGCGCGACCTGATCCTGGAACAAGCCCCCGAAGCCGTCGCGCTCGCCCGAGCCGTCGCCAACCGGCTCGGCCATGTCGGCGTCCTCACCTGCGAGTTCTTCGCGACAGCCGACGGCCCCGTCTTCAACGAGATGGCTCCTCGCGTCCATAATAGCGGCCATTGGACGATCGAGGGAGCGCATTGCTCGCAATTCGAGAATCACATCCGCGCCATCTGCGGCCTCCCCCTGGGCTCCACCGCGCTGACGGGCGGGCGCGTCACGATGGAGAACCTCCTCGGCCCCGATGCCGACCGCTGGCCCGCCCTGCTCGCCGAACCCGCCGCCCACCTCCACCTCTACGGCAAGCGCGACGCCCAGCCGGGGCGGAAGATGGGGCATGTGACGCGGGTGACGTGCTGATTATCTAGGGCTGTCCTACAGCGCCCGACTCTGTCAAATCCTCGCGAATCGGATTTGTAAAAAACTCCGTGCTCCTTGAAACCGTCGACCTCGTCTTAATCCGTCATCCTCGCATAGGCTGGGATCACGTTGTTCAGAAGCGCGCACCCGTGGCGAAGACCCCAGCCTACGCTCGGGTGCCAGGAAAAGACGCTCGGGTATACAAACGCCGCCTCCTACTGCTAATCACTCGCAAGAAGTCCAAGCCGTTCTTGGCGTGAACTTTAGTGAACTTCCGCCGGCACCGTCCGCATCACCTGCGTCGCGAAGCGTTCCATCTCCTCCGCCTGCGGGCTCATCTGGAGCAGCAGCAGGTCAAGCCCCGTCGCCTCATATTCCTCGATCCGCTCGCGCAATTGCTCGGGCGTGCCGACCAGGTTCGGTCGCAGCCCCCGGTTCGACACGCTGTATTCCTGCAGCTTCAGCTCGCGCTCCAGCTGCGTTCCAGACAGCCACTGGTCGAAATTGGCGTACCCCGCGGGCAGCTCGGCGACCGTCGTGATCCGCTCCAGCTCGCGTTTCGCCTCGGCTTCGGTGTCGCGGACGATCGCATAGGCGGCCATGCCGTACTTCATCGGCGCCTTGCCCAACGCCGCGCGCCGCGCCACCATGTCGGCGATCTTGGGCGCGATCGCCTCCGCCGGGTCGCCATGCATCACATAAGCGTCGCACTGCGCGGCGATCATCGCCTTCGCCTTGTCGCTCTCCCCGCCCGCATAGACGACCGGCCGCCCCGCCGGCTTGGGCGAGCAGATCGCGTCCTCCAGCTTGTAGAAGTCGCCGTCGAAGCTGAACCGGTCCTCCGTCCACAGCCCCTCGACCACCTTCAGCCACTCGGACGTCCGCGCATAGCGATCGTCATGCTGGTCGAACTGAAGCCCGTACTGCTTGGCCTCGTCCGCCCACCAGCTCGACACGACGTTCAGCGCCAGCCGCCCGCCCGCGATCCGGTCGATGTTCGCCGCCGCCTTGGCGAACAGCGCCGGATGGTGGAAGTTCGGCCTGACCGCGACCATCAGCTCCAGGCTGTCCGTCACCGCCGCCAGCGCCGCCGCCGTCGACCAGGCATCGAGCGCGGGCTGCTCGACGCCCTTGATGTCGTTCAAATTCAGCTCGGCGATCAACGATAGCGAGTAACCCCAGCGTTCCGACGCCTGGGCCAGCCGCTTGGCGTAATCCCAGCTCGCCTCCATCCCCTCGTCGGGGACGTTGCGCAGCCACCCGCCGAACACCGGCATCCAGTAACCATAGCGCATCAGCGGGCGTCCTCGATTTGAGCGATCAGGTAATCCACCAAACGCTCGTGCGGGTCCCACCCCAGCACGTCCAATGGCCGGGCCACGAAATTGGACAGCGCGTTGATATCGTAGAAGCGGGCCAACCCGTCGCGGTCGTCGATCATCACCTCTACCCCGCCGACATCGAGATCCATCGCCCGCGCGACCGCCTCTCCCGCCGCGCGCAGCTCGGCCACGGGCTCGACCGCGCGCATGCTGATCCCCGATCCTTCCACGCAGGCATCGGCCGGGCACAGGTCGAACGCCCCCCCGCCTGCGACCTCAATCGCGTAGAGATGCTTGCGGTCGAGCGTCTCCAGCCGCGTGATCACCCCGTCCCGCGCGGGGACGTACTCCTGCACCAGCAGCACGCCGTCGATGCTGAGCGGCAGCTCCCCCGCCGCGACCACCGCGCGCAACTCGGACGAATTGTCGAACCGCACGATCCCCGCCCCCGAACCGCCGATGTTCGCCTTCACGACCAACGGAAAGCCGATCTCGCCCGCGGCGGCTTCGACATCGGCGGCCCGGTGGACGACGCGCGTCTCGGGGATCGCGAGCCCCAACCCCGCGAGCAGCGACAACTGCCGCGCTTTCGACGCATCGACACTCAACACCTCGGCCCCGTTGATCACCCGCGCCCCGCTCCGCCGCCAATGGTCGAGCAGCGCGACCCCGTGGAAGATCGGATGCTCGCCCGACCGCAGGAAGCTCGACATGGCGATCCGGTTGAACACCACGCGCGCGGGCCGGGCGAGGTCGGCCGGGTTCCATCCACCGTCGGGCCGGACCGCGACGTAGTCGACTCCGCGCGCATCGAGCGCGGCGAAGAGCGGGCGGAACCAGTCGGGGTGCTCATACAGGATAAGGAGGTCGTGCATCGCGCCGCCCTGCCACCTCCGGCCGGCGGTCGCCACCCTCCGCTCGCTCACCCGCGCGCGGCGATCACCCGCCGCACCGCGTCCAGATCGGCGGGCTTGTCCACATCGACCGCCGCCAGCCCAGCCGGGCTCGCGACGACGGCGGCGCGGACCTCGGCCAGCTCTCCCAGTCGCTCCACCGCGCGCGCCAGTGTAAGCCGTCCCCGCAGGTAGGCGATGAGCATGCGCAGGCCGAAACGTCGAATGATCCGCCAGGGCCGCTTGCGGTCCGCCTCGACCAGCCTCCACAGGTGGATCGCGCCCGCCGCCCGGTGGTTCGCGAGCAGGAACAGGTTGCATCCCGACCAGTCCCCGTCGGCGAAACGCAGATAGGTGCGCCGCGTCCCCGGCAGCGCCGCGTCGATCACGTCGCGCCGCGCGAGCAGCACCGCCACGTCCGCATCGGCCGGGGTGTCCGCGACGAAGCGGCGGACCCACCCGGCCTCCAGCAGCGCATGGTCGGCGGTGGTGACGAGGAGCGGCGCGCCGACCGCCGCCAGCGCTTCCGCGACGCTTGCGCTCGGCCCGGGAGCCGACGGCAGCACCCGACAGCCGAGCCGCCGCGCCTCGGCCGCGACCTCCGCATCATCCGTCGACACCACCGGCACGCAGCCTGCTTCCTCGGTCGCGCGGGCGACGCGGGCGAGGAGCGTCTCGCCGCCGAGCTCGATCAGCGCCTTGTGCGCGACGCCCGCATAGGCCGCGACCGGATCTGTCCCGCCGCGCGACCCGGCCAGGATCAGCGCGTTCACGCGCGTCCCGCCCGCCATACGCGCCACAGCACGCCGGGCGCGGCCAGTAGCGGGTGACGCTCGCGCCAGGGCGTCAGCACGACCGGTACGCCCGTATGCCGCTCGATCTTCCAAGCCCCGTACCGCGCCGCGCCATCGAAAGTGAAAGCCGCCTTGGTCAGGCGTATTAGGTTGAGCGGCTTGCCCGCACGGCGGCGGCGTCCCCAGGCGCGGCGCAACGACGCGCGCACCGCCGGTGGGAGCGACGGGGTGAAGATCTCGCCGCTGGTCGCGAATGCCACGCCGCCCCCCGCCCACCCGAGCGGGAGCAGGCGCGCATAGCGGTCCGGATCGTGCGCGACGATTTCGTCACCCCTTCCCCGCCGTTCGACGCGGAACTCGGCGGCGTAGGTCTCGGCGAACAGCGCGCGCCAATAATCCTCCGCCTGACCCCGCTCCGGTCCCAGCGCCGCGGCGAAACGCGTCGCCGATACCGCCGCCGACACCACCGCCGCTCCAACCTGTTCGGCCGCGGCCGCGTCGCGCCTCCAGGCCAGCGCGGACGGTTGGACGAACCGAGCCCAGATCGTCGTGTCGAGAGTGCGCGCGGCGGCGGCGCGGGCGAAGGTCGCAAGCGTCATCGTCGCCAGCTTGATTCGCAGCACGGCGCCTTCGTGCGTCAGCTCGCGATAGCCGACCCGCGGCCACACCCCGCGCTCGACCGGGCCATCGCGCAGCAGGTAGAAGTCGAGCACGCCTTCGATCGACCCGGTGCGCAGGTTCGAGCCGTAGAATAGGACGGCGAGCGCGCCCGGATCGCGCGCGGCGAGCGCAGCCGCGGCCGCCTTGACGAAAT
This sequence comes from uncultured Sphingomonas sp., assembly GCF_964237155.1. Lineage (GTDB taxonomy): Bacteria > Pseudomonadota > Alphaproteobacteria > Sphingomonadales > Sphingomonadaceae > Sphingomonas. Next base: position 64,909 of record NZ_CAXSHH010000007.1, read on the forward strand.
CGGGGACTGGCCGGTCCAGCGAGTGTTCGACGAACGCGGCCAGATCGCGCGTCACGGGACGACGAAGTCGATCGGGGTCGCCTCGGACAGGCGGTATGCGCCGCCGGGAAACGCCTCGCCGTCAAGGATGAAGCCGCCGGGGACGTCGAGATCGGCCGACGGCGCATCGACGCGGTGGAAGCCCGCTCGCTCCAGCCAGACGGCTTCCGACCCGGCGAGCAGCGGCCCGACCGCGGCGAGGATGCGGCGCGGCGGGGCGTCGATCGTCAACGTCTTCAGCCCCGGCCGCGCCGAGCCGAACGGTCGAATGCCGAGCGGCAGCGTCTCCAACGTCGAGGCGAGCATTAAATAATGGTTGCGGTCGACGGCCCGGTCCGCCCCGTGCATCGCGACCGAACGGTCGCTATGGCGAAGCCGAAGCCGCTCGCCGCGACGCCAGCCGCTCGACACCGGTCCGAAGACGGTCCGCGCGACCGCCCAGGACAATGCCAGCCCAACCGCGACGCCATCGAACGCCCCGGCCCTGTGCGTGCGCTGCGCCAGCGCGGTCGCGGCCACGAACGCCCCCGTCCCGAACAGGAAGCCGCGTACGGGACCGCCCGGCTGGTCGCGCCGCTCGATCGCGACGGGCGACCGGGTCGCGGTCCGGCCTGCGCGCGCGGCTTCCAGCAGCTGGTCGAGCGTCCAGTCGCGGGGACAGCCGAGGTCAAGCGCCAGAGCGTTGGTCTTGCCCGACGGCAGCACCGCGAAACGCGGCCACCGATTGCCCCATACCTCGCCCGAACAGGTCAGGACATCGCGCACCGTGCCATCGCCGCCGTCGACGATCACCAGATCCACACCCGACTGGGCGAAGCGGACCATCGTGTCGCGCAGCTCGGCACGCGAGCGCGGTGCGGCGGCGAGTATGTCGGGTCGCGCGGCGGGCACGCCGCCCGCCTTTTTATTGCGGCGGCTTCGCGGGTTACTGACCAGCCCGATGCGCGAGGGCGGGTTCGCCGCCACGAGCTCGCGGCGCGGTTCCGCACGGCCCCATCCGTCAGGCGCGAGGGCGGCGACCCGGGACAGCCCGGCAAAATCGTATATGGTTCCGTTCACGTCCCGACCATATGGGCGAAGATCCGCCCGTTGCTACAAATATGTTACCTTCGATATGCGACGCTCATGCGCAGGGGCGACCCGGACTTACCGTCAGCGGCGATGGCGCGTCCGCATCCGGAGCGTACGCCCGCCTCGCCGGGCGGCAGCGGGACAGGTCGGGCCGGTGCCACCCTGAACCTACCGGGTCGTGGGCGACGACACCGTAAGCGACCCCGTGCCGATGAAGGATATTCGCCTAGTCGAGCGTCCCGGCGAGCCACCCTGAACACGGACCCGCTCATGCGATCTCCGGCTCCGCATCGGGGCGCAACCTCCACCAGCACACCACCGCCATCAACAACACGGCGGCGAGTGAACCGATCAGGACCGCGGCGGCCATGCCGGTCGCGCCGAACAGTGGCATCGCGACGACCGCGACCGCCGCGAGGACGGCCACGCCGACGCAACGGATCACGAAGACAGTGCCCGCCTCACCGCGAGCGGTCATCACTGTGTCGAACGTGGTCGCGGCGAACTCGACGCATCCCGCGGCAGCCATCGCGACCAGGATGGGGTAGCCGCCCTTCACCTCGCGCCCGGCGACGAGCGTCAACACGGGCTCGCCGATCAGTACGACGATCAGCAGGATCAACAGCCCGCCGAGCAGGCTCGCGCCTACCGAGCGGAGCAGCAGGCGGCGGACGCCGCGCCGGTCGCGGCCCTGGACCGCGCGCACGATCTCGGAAAATGCGGCGCGCGCGACTAGCTGCGATACCTTGGCGAGCCCCTGGGCGAGCTGTCCCGCCAGTCGGAACACGCCCGCCGCCGACGGCCCCAGCACCGCGCCGACCGCCAGCAGCGGCACCTGCTTGCTCGATAAGGCGAGCGTCGCGCTAGCATTAGTGCTGAGCGCAAAGCGGACGATGCCGGGATGGTCGCGCAGCAACCGCCCGACATTTCCGCCGCGCTTCAGCAGAGCTAGGTCGCCCCCGCAGGCGACCATCGTCCAGTAGATGCCCGACGTGACGATCTCCGCCAACGCCCACACGACCATGAAGCCCTGCACCGTCGGATGGATCAGCGTGACGAGTCCCGCCCCGACGAAACGCGCGACCGCGGTCGCGCTGTCGGCCATCGCCGAGCGTGGAAGCTGGTCGCGCAGCCGGAGGATGCCGAGCGGCGTCGAGCGGATCGTGATCACTTGGACGACCGCGAAGATCAGCGTCGCGCGTTTTAGCGTGGGGCTAATCCCCAACTGCTCGCTCCATATCTCCAGGATAATTACCGCGACGACGGACCCAATCACCGCGCTCAGTAGATCGAGGATGGCCGCGCCCTTGAGTAGCCGGGCGAGACCGACCTCGTCGCCGGTACGCACCAACCCGACGCCGTATTGGACGATCACCTTCCAGCTCTGGAACGCGACCAGCGTGGCGAGCGCCTGCGCCGCGCCCGTGATCAGCGCGAAGCGGCCGAAGCCGGTAACGCCTAGCGCCCGTGCCGCGAAACCGAGATAGAATAGCGACAAGACCGCGAGCACACCCTTGCTCGCCAGCAGCCAGCCGAGATTGCGCGCAACTGCGCGGCCGGCTCGCCCTAGGCCGAAACCAGGCTCGGTCAGGGGCACACCCATCATCGTCACTCCGACGCTAGGCCGCCTACGCGCGCACGGCAAGCGTTAGGCCAGCCAGCTTCGGATCGTCCCACTCCGCCCGCGCACCGTCACGGCCTGCCCCAATCGTGCTGCGTGGACGACCAGCGAGATCACGGTCCATCCGGCGACTGCGGCGATCCCCCAGTCTGGCCGCTCGATCACGAGCGAGGCGAACAGGATCACCATGTTGGGATTGCGCCTAGCGGTGACGAGCCGAAAGCGACTGTCGAACCGCTCCCATACATGGATGTGCATGCCATAGAGCCGCATGAAAGCCCCCTCTATTACCCGTTGTGCGACATAGCCGACGATCATTGTCGCCATCACGATCCAGAAGGTTTCGTCCTCCAACGGTCGCCCGTACGGCGCGCAGCCGACGGCCCACCCCCACCACCAAAGGGGTGGATGGACGAGGTCGATCCCGTGATCCCACACATTGCCGATTGTCGAGGAGGTGATTGTGCAACGCGCGAGCTTTCCATCCACGGTGTCGAGCACCATGAAGGCGAGGCCCACGGCGAGCCCACTCCAGAACCAGCCATACCAGAACGCGACCGTAGCCGCGATGCAGCCGACCGTGCCGATCGCGGTCACGCCGTTGGGACTGATCCCGATCCGTGCCGCCACCCTCGTCAGCGCAAACGCCCACCCGGGCCAGAGATACTTGGTCAGGACGTCGGTCACCCCCTTGTAGGCACCGTCGTAGCTGGCGCGCTCGATCGCATGGACGTTAGCCGGAATCAGCCGTTCGGCGAAGGGCCGCTCGCGCTTGCGCAGCGCCTCGTTCAGGACGCCTGCCTCGTCCTCGGCGGCGATCACGCGCAACCCCGCCGCAGCGGCCGTACCGCCCAGCATCGCACCCTCCACCAACGATCGCGTAGCTGGGTCGGTCACATGGGCGAGAACCGGCACCCCGTCTCGGGTGACGACCGCGTCGGGCAGTTGAGCGAGATGCGTCGTCCAGTTTGGATCGAATGCATAGGCCAGATTGGCGAGTAGTGTCGCGCCGTCCTCCTGCACGCCGTCCAGCTTCTGCGCGCGCGCGATGCGGCGGACGCGCTCGGCGTTGGTCATGCCCCAGATACGGGTCGGATTGTCGCCCACGGGTACAAGTTGGGGGCGGGCGGAGGCGGCGGTCATGTCGTCAGCGTTCCTACACGACCCGCGCCACAGGTCGAGGGCGTCAGGACGCCGACGCGCCCGCGTCGTGCCTGCGGCTCGTCGACGACACGCCGGACGTGTATGGCACGAAGGCGCAGTGGACGCCGACCGCCTCCAGCCTGCGCCGGTACTCCTCGTATTTGGGCGTGCCGAACCAGTCGTCGCCGACCAGCCAAACGTTGAAGCGCATGCGCTCCCAGGCGGCGAACTTGTCCTGATCGTGCTGCGCGACGACCGCATCGACGTCGCGGAGCGCGCGAACCATCTCCAGCCGCTCGTCGAACGGTACCACCGGCTTCCTGCCCTTGTACGCCGCGACCAGCTCGTCGGTGGAGACTGCAACGACAAGCCTTTCGCCGAAACCGCGCGCCGCGCGAATGATCCTTACATGGCCGATATGGAGCAGGTCGAACGTGCCGGCAGTGTAGACTAGCGCCACGCGCCAGGCCTTCCGGTCAGCGCCGCCATCACCGCCGCGAGCGCTTGGGCATCGGCCGTATTCGCATGCTTCAAGTCGGGCTGCCCCGGCCAGCCCGGATCGGTCCAGCTCACCCCACCCAGGTCGCGCGGGCTGGCATAGCGCGGCAGGGCGTGGAGATGCAACTGATCGTCCACCATCATCAACGCCAGATAGTTGAATTTGTCCGCCCCGAACGTGGCGCGCGCCCGGGTCTCGAACCAGCTCACCGCAGCGACCAGCGCCGCCGCCTCGCGCGCATCAATCCCGGCCAACGAACCATGCGGACGATCCGCGCTGATCACGCACGCGCCCAGCGTGCACGCGCCGGGACGCAGCGACACCGTCCATCCGTCGGTGCGGTGAAGAAGGTTCTCCTCAATCCGGAACTTGTCCCGAAACTCCTTCAGCGTCTGCGGCATCGACTTTCCCTCCACGGCCCGGCTCCAATTGCTTAGCAATCCGCGCGGACCGGGCAAGCCGGCGGCGCTTTCACGGGCGTTGTGGCGTTGTGGCCGAACATGCTTTTCGGATTGAGGACCGCCATGGCCGATCGACCTTACCGGACCGCGCTCGTTCTGAGCGGCGGCAACGCGTTGGGCAGTTGGCAGGCGGGCGCGTTCGCCGCGCTGGCCGAGCGCGGAGCGACGATCGACTGGGTGATCGGCGCGTCGGCGGGATCGATCAACGCCGCCATGATCGCGGGCAATCCGCCGGGCCGGGCGGTCGAGCGCCTGCAGGCATTCTGGACGCCGGCGGCAGGTGGCGGCGTTTCGCGGTGGCCCGCTGAGATCGACACCTGGCGGCGCACGGCGGCCGTATCGACGGCGATGGCGATCGGACGGCCGAACCTGTTCGCGCCGCGTCCCTTCTTCGGAGAATTCTGGGCGGGGGGCGGCGACGGCGCGGCCAGCATCTTCGACACCGGACCGTTGGCGGCCACGCTCGATCGTTCGGTCGATTGGGACCGGATCGCGAGCGGGCCGATGCGGCTGTCGATTGCGGCCGTCGATCTCGAGTCGGGCGCGGACGCGCTGTTCGACTCCACCCGCGATCGGCTCGGCCCCGACCACGTCCGCGCCAGCAGCGCGCTCTTGCCCGCCTTTCCGCCGATCGCGATCAGAGGACGTCGGTATGTCGATGCCGGGCTGTCGGCAAACCTGCCGGTGGATGCGGTGCTCGCCGACCCCGGTCCCGGGCCGCTGCTCGTGATAGCGCTCGACCTGCTGCCCTTGTCGAGCCCGGTGCCGCGTTCGATAGGCGAAGCGGCGGGGCGCATGCAGGACCTGGTGTTCGCGGCGCAGTCGCGGCGTTCGATAGACGCTTGGAGCGAGGTGTACCGGCTGCATGGCGACCGTGCGCCCACCGTGACGCTCGCGCGCCTTGCCTTCGCCGACCAATCGCGCGAGGTGGCGGGCAAGGCGTTCGACTTCTCCGCCGAGACGGCAGGGGGGCGGTGGGCGGCGGGTGCTGCGTGCATGGCCTCGTTCCTCGACCGGCTGGATGGGAGCGCCGTGGCGATCGGCGGGCCGGGGCTGACGGTATACCAGAATGCGGACGAAGCGCCGATCGGGCGCGCGGGCTTCCGTCTCAGCGCGGAAAGGGACGGCTGAGGAAGCGCGAACCGGCCAGGCCGAAACGCCACGGTCGATCGGTCGCCTTCGTGATGCCGATCCGCGGGCCGACGACTATCCGCGGCTCCGCAGGCCGGGGCAGCAGCGTGAACGGGGGCGCCCCGAGCGACAGGCCGTCATGCGCGCGCGTCACGTCAAGCGCTTCGCACGATCGCCCCGGTCCCGCGCACAACCTGCGCGGATCCTTCATCCGTCGACGCGCGGCCATGGTCTCGAGACCGCTCGTCGGCTCCAGCGCCCGCACCAGCACCGCCGCGCCCGGCGCGGACCCGCCGACGACGTTAAGGCACCAATGCATGCCATAGATGCGGTAGACATAGACGTGCCCGCCGGGTCCGAACATGGCGCGGTTGCGCGCGGTCGGCCCGGCGAAGCTGTGCGACGCGGGATCGCCCGCCTCGTACGCCTCGGTTTCGACGATCACCCCGCCCACACCATCCACCAGCAGCCCACAGCCAATCAGCGCGCGCGACAGGTCGAGGATAGGTCTCGCGTAAAAATCGGGCGGCATTTGCGTCTACTGAAAAAGAGGCAACGAGGGCCGCAAGCCCTCGCCGCCCCAAGCGCGTCGTCGTGATCAGCGCGAGACGACGATCACTTCGGTCCGGCGGTTCTCCGCTTGGCCGTCGGCGGTGGCGTTGGTGTCGGCGGGATCGCTCTCGCCTCCCGACGCCGTCTCGACGCGCTCGGCGGCAATGCCCTTGCCCGTCAGTGCGCCCTTGACCGCGTTGGCGCGGGCGAGGCCGAGCTGCTGGTTGGCCGGGGTCGACCCGCGCGCATCGGCATATCCCACCACGCGGATGCGCGAGCTGGGGTAGGCCTGAAGGATTTGCGCCATCTGGTCAATGTCGCCCTGATCCTCGGTGCGAAGGTCGCTCGCCGCCGTGTTGAAGTTCAGCCGATCGAATTCGAAGGTCCGCGGCGTCGCCTCCGTACCTGCCAGGAAGCCCCCGACCTGCTCGTTCAGCCCACCCGGCGTCACCGCCAACACCGCGCCGCCCGGCAGGTTCAGGCTGCCCGGGGTGGTCGTCGTGGTCGTGGTCGTCGTGGTGTTGGTCACCGGCTCGGTTTCGTTGACGACAACGGGCGCGACCGCCGTCTCCTCGCGATTGCAACGGCTCAGCGCGAAAAGCAGCGCGAGCAGTCCCAACCCAAGCAGGAGCCAAGGTAGCCAGTTGAACTTCTTGGTCTCGTGATTGGGGCCCAGATTGATCTTGCTAGGCTCTCCCGGCTTGTGATCGTCGTTGTTCGCCATGCGTGTGGTCCTCGCCTAGATGGAAACGGATATGGGCACACGCGTTTTCCCGCGCGCGTGCCCAAACCGGATGCGTTCGCTCAATAACGATCGCGGTCGGTCTTGCCGGTCGATCCCATGCCGCCCGAACCCATGCCCGAACCCCCCAGGCCGGAACCCGATGTACCCATGCCCTTGTCGGTCGAGCCCAGGCCGGTACCCGATGTGCGGGTCGTGTCCGTGTCGTCGATATCGACCTCCGTACGGCGAACCGTGTCATCGATCGTTTCGGTCCGGTCGGAGCCCTCCTTGCGGACGACCACCTCTTCCACGACGCGAGCGGTCTTGCCGACCACGGCCTCCTCGGAAGTTTCGGTCATCGAGATCTCGCGCTCGCGGAACGCGTCGATATCGGCCGCGCCGAGCTTGCGGTCGACCGGGCGACGTTCGACCTCGACATGTTCCTCATGCAGCGTGACCTGCTCGTGGACGGGCGTCTCGACCATGTACGAGCGGACGCGCACGCCGCCGCGATCGACCTCGCGCTTTCCGATGACGAGGTCCTCCTGGACGATGTCGATATGCTCCTCGTTGCCGACCCGATCGGTCGTCAAGCGATCGGACATGTCCGAGCCCTTGGACGCGCCCATGCCCAGCGCCGAGCCGACAGCCGCGCCCACGCCCGCACCGGTGCCCGTCGTGGCATTACGGGTCTTATCGTAATCCCAGCCGCTCTCGCGCCAGTTGGCCGAACGGTCGTCCAGATCGATCGTGTTGGCGTCCTCCAGGATGCGTACCGCTTCGTCGGCGTTATGCTCATCGACCTCGGCGGTCAGCAGCGCGCCGCCGCGCTTGATGCCTTCTTCGTAGGTGTGCCGGTCTTCGTCCGGGAGGAAGGCGCCCTTCAGGTTGGACCAGAAGCCTTTTTCCTCACGGCTCGAATAGGCCGTCGACTCGGAATAGCCGGTGCTTTTCTGGTCATGGACGTGGACGGCGCTGATGTCGATCGACGCGGCTTCCAGGCGGCCCTTGGCGGCTTCCGCGTCGGCGCGCGTGTCGAACAGGGCGGTCAGGGTACGGCTCATATGGAACTCTCCTTGGGGGTAGTGGGGTTTGAGGGTTCACGGTCCACGACCGCCTGCATGACGCGCAGGCGGACGGCTTCGTCCAGATGCTCGACGGAGCGGATGCGCTTCAGATGCACCTCCTCCTTCAGCATCAGACGTTTCTCCACGACCAGAACCTCCTCGACCACGGGAATAATCATCGTGTCGCCATCCTCGCGGACGGGCGGCACCGAATCGACCTCGCGCCCGACGGACACGCGTTCGACCTCGACGTGATCGCGAAAGAGATCGGCGCGCGCATGGCCGGTGTGCCACTGCACCTCCGTCCTCACCCGCACCCGGCCCGTCTCCACGGTCTGTTTGGAGACGACCAGTTCCTCTTGGACGAGCGGGATTACTTGCGTGTCTTGCTCGTTCATCCTGGCCTCAAAACGAAGAATGTGGAGCTCGCCTAACGGGGGGTGTTGATGCATGTTCCGACCAGTGACTATTCAGGGTTGAAAGCGGGCTAATTTGCGACGAAATGAATTAAGCGCCTGCGAACAAGACAAATTGTTTCGTCTTTGTCACGAACCACTTTTGATCTACATCAGCTTTTCGGGATCGAACGCGCGCCGGGTTTGTCGCAGGCAACGAAGCGACCCTTGTCGTCCTTGCACCGCGCCGCCGTCTTTTTGGGTTGCGTGCAGGGAACGACCCTACCTTGCGCATCGCGGCACGGCTTGGGCGAAGCGGGCGCGGCGCTTGCGATCAGGCCGGTCGCGGCAAGGGCGGACAGGAAACGGATCATGCTGGCTACTCCGAAACGACTTACGCCGACACCGACGCGCGATCGATCGGTTCGATCCCTCAAGCCTGGCGCGACGCCTTCCAGGCGCGGACGAACGCGCGCGCGTTGTCGCCGACTTCCGCCGAACTCATCCCTGGTTTGTAGAGCGCGGAACCCAGCCCGAATCCGGCCGCGCCCGCCGCGATCCAGGGTGTCATCGTCCCGGGGGCGACCCCGCCCACCGGGAGCACGCGTAAGGTCGGCGGCAGCACCGCGCGCATCGCCCTCAGGATGCCGGGACTCGACCCCTCAGCTGGAAACAGCTTGAGCGCGGTCGCGCCCGCGCCGAGCGCGGCGAACGCCTCGGTCGGCGTGGCGATGCCGGGTAGCGACACCAACCCGCGCCCGGCAGCGGCGGCGATCACACCAATGTCGGCGTTGGGGGAGATGATCATAGCGCCGCCCGCCGCCTCGACCTGCCCGATGGCCTCCGCCGTCAGCACGGTGCCCGCCCCGACCATCGCCCGGTCGCCGAGCCGCTTGGCGAGCCGCGCGATGCTGTCCGTCGGCTCGGGCGAGTTGAGCGGCACCTCGATCAGGGTGAAGCCCGCCTCGACCAGCGCCTCGCCCACATCCTCCGCCTCGCCCGGCCGCAAGCCCCGCAGGATCGCTACCAGCGGCAACTTGGCGAAGGCGGCGTCGAACGTGGACAGATGGCTCATCGTGTCAGGCTCCGAATCAGGGTCATGCCGGCGACGAACGCCTGGGCGGTGTCGACCAAATGGGCGCGCCCACCCAGCTCCTCGATCGCCGCGAGGTACAACGCGCCGAGCGTCGCATCGGACAGCACGAACGCCTCGCGACCCTCGACGCCCGCCCCGCCGACATCGGCCCCGATCAGCAGTCCGCTGACGTAATCGGCGGTATCGGCGTCCGCGCGGTAGCCGAGCAGCCCGGCCGCACGCGCCCCGAACAGCGCGGAGGTGAGCGGTTTGGTCCGGGCGTCGCGCAACCCTTCGCGAAAGGCCGCGCCGCCCTCGACCTCGCCGCCGAGCTGGGCGGACAGGATGCTTCCGCCCCGGAGCAGCGCGAAGAGCTCGCCCGTGATGGCGGTCGAGAAGCGGCCGATCGCGCCGTCTCCCATCTCGACCCATTTGTTGTGCGTGCCCGGCTGGGCGAGCAGCGCGGTCGGCGGGGTCAGCCCGGCCGCGACCGCGCCGAGCAGCTGCACCTCCTCACCGCGCATGACGCTTGGCGCGGCGGGGTCACGCCAAGCGACGCCGGGGACGATCGCGGTTCGGCCCGGCTCCACCCAGAGCAGCCGCGCGGCGACGTCCTCGGCCCGCGCGGGCGCATCGACATACTGTGCTTCGCGCCAGCCGCGGTTCGACCCGGCCATTCCGGCGATCAGGACGGGTAGGTCACCATGCATCGCGCGGATGCCCGCGATCGCCTCCTCGTATCCCGCGCCCGCCATCTCCAGGATGCCGCGATCGTCGCGCGTGGTCGCCAGGACCGCGCCGTCCTCGATCAGATACTCGCGGCGATTGCTCGTCCCCCAATCGACCGAGATGAAGCGCCCGGAACGGTCGGCGGCCATGCTACCAGTAGGTCGCGTATAGGGCGATCAGGATCAGGATCACGCCGACGCCGCCGATGTTGAAGCCCGTCGAAGTGGCGTAGCCGACATCGTCCGTGCGGATGCGGTTTGCCTCCGCCCCCGCCGGCCGCACCAGCGAGATCGCGACGGCCAGCGCCAGGCTGATCAGGAATACCAGCCCCATGCGGTTCATGAAGGGGACGTCGGGCGCGAACTGCCGGAACAGGTAGGACAGCACCACCGACGCCACCGCCGCGGCGATCGCGCCGGGCTCGCTCGCGCGCTTCCAGAACAGGCCGAGCAGGAAGATGACGGTGATGCCCGGCGTGAAGAACCCTGAGAATTCCTGGATGAACTGGAACGCCTGGTCCGACTGGCCGATCAAGGGCCGCGCGGCGAGAATGGCGATGCCGATCGACACCGCCGCCGCGATCCGGCCGACGGTGACCAAGTGCTTCTCGCTCGCCGCGCGCGCGTCGGCGTCGCCGCCGTCCTCCGCGCGTGTCGGGATCCCCTTGGCCTTGGCGTAGAGGTCGAGCGTGAAGATCGTCGCGATCGAATTGATCTTGGACGCGGTCGACGCGATGATCGCCGCCACCAAAGCCGAGAAGACGAGCCCGAGCAGCCCCGACGGCAGATAGCGCATCATCGTCGGATAGGCCTGGTCGGGCTTGGCGAGATCGGGCGCGAGGACGACCGCGGCGATCCCGGGCAGCACGATGATGACGGGCATGAGCAGCTTCAGGTATGCCGCGAACACCACGCCCTTCTGCGCCTCCGCCAGGTTCTTGGCGGCGAGCGCGCGCTGGATGATGTACTGGTTGAACCCCCAGTAACTGAGGTTCGCGATCCACATGCCGCCGATCAGCACCGACAGGCCGGGCAGGTCCTTGTAGAAGGGGTTGTCGGGCGACAGGATCATGTCGAACTTCTCGGGCGCGCGGCGGCTGAGCTCGTTGAACCCGGCCCACGCGCTGCCGTCACCGATCTGCGACAATGTAAGGTACGACACCATCGCGCCGCCGAGCACGAGCAGCGTCACCTGGACGATGTCGGTCAGCGCCACCGCCTTCA
>NZ_CAXSHH010000008.1:0-76293 GCF_964237155.1 uncultured Sphingomonas sp.
CTTGGACGCCGATCACCCCGCTAAGAGGGTCCTTGTTCCACGCCGATCCACAATCCCGGCGCGTCCGCGGAGACGGTGGCCGAAACGGTCGCCGCCCCGATCGAGCAGGAAATCAACGGCGTCGACGACATGCTCTATCAGAGCTCGCAATCAACGGGCGACGGCAACCTGACGATCACTGTCACCTTTCGCCAGGGCACCGACCTCGATGCCGCGCAGGTGCTGGTCCAGAACCGCGTCGCGGTCGCCGTGCCGCAGTTGCCCGAACAGGTGCAGCGCCTGGGCGTGGTGACGCGCAAGACCTCGCCCGACTTCCTGATGGTGGTGAACCTGGTCTCGCCCGACCGGTCGCTCGACCGCGGCTACATCTCCAACTACGCGCTGACCCAGGTCCGCGACCGGCTGAGCCGCATCGACGGCGTGGGCGACGTGCGGCTGTTCGGCAGCCGCGACTATTCGATGCGCGTCTGGATCGATCCCGGCCGCGCCGCGGCGATGAACCTGACCGCCGGCGAGATCGTGGAGGCGCTCCGCGCGCAGAACGTCCAAGTCGCGGCGGGCAGTCTGGGGCAACCGCCCCATGACACGGGCAACGCCTTCCAGCTCAGCGTGGAAACGCAGGGAGACTCGTCGATCCGGCGCAGTTCGGTGCGGTCGTGATCCGCACCGATCCCGACGGCGCCCAAGTGCGCGTGTCGGACGTGGGGCGTGTCGAGCTCGGCGCGGCGGATTATAACTCGAACACCCATCTTTCGGGCGAGCCCACCGTCATCGCGGCGGTGTTCCAGCGGCCCGGCTCCAACGCGCTCGCTGCGGCGGAAGCGGTCAGCGCCGAGATGGAGGCAATGGCCAAGTCGTTTCCCAAGGGGCTAGAATACCGGGTCATCTATAACCCGACGGAGTTCATCGCCCAGTCGATCGACGCGGTGATGGAGACGCTGGTCGAGGCGATGTTCCTCGTGGTGCTCGTCATCCTGGTGTTCCTCCAGAAATGGCGCGCGGCGGTGATCCCGATCGTCGCCATCCCCGTGTCGCTCGTCGGCACCTTCGCGGTGCTCGCGGCGTTCGGCTACTCGCTCAACAACCTGTCCCTGTTCGGGCTGGTGCTCGCGATCGGCATCGTCGTCGACGACGCGATCGTGGTCGTGGAGAATGTCGAGCGGAACCTGGAGCGCGGGCTCACCCCGCTGGAGGCGACGCGCACCTCGATGGACGAGGTCTCGGGAGCGCTGGTGGCGATCGTGCTGGTGCTCTGCGCGGTGTTCGTGCCGACTTTGTTCCTGTCGGGGTTGTCGGGCGCGTTCTACCAGCAGTTCGCGGTAACGATCACGACGGCGACGCTGATCTCGCTCGTGCTGTCGCTCACGCTGTCGCCCGCCCTGGCGGCCATGCTGCTGCGCGCGCATGTCGACGTGGGGCCAGGGAACCGCGTGCAGCGTCTCGTGCGGGCGGCGGGCGATAGATTCAACCGCGGGTTCGAGCGGATGAGCGCGGGCTATGCGGCGCTGACCGCAAGGCTGGTCGCACGGCCCAAGAGCATGATGACGGTTTATGCGGGTATGATCGTCGCGACGGTGGGCTTGTTCTGGGCGACGCCGTCCGGCTTCATCCCCGCTCAGGATCAGGGTTACTTCCTGACGGTGGTGCAGCTTCCCTCCGGCGCGTCAGTCGGGCGCACCGATGAGGTGGTTCAGAAAGTCGCCAAGCGCATCCTGCCGCTCGCGGGCGTCGAGGGCGCGGTGATGCTGGCCGGGTTCGATGGCCCATCCCAGACGCTCGCGCCCAATTCGGCCGCCGCCTACATCCCGCTGAAGTCGTTCGAGGAACGCGGGGAGCTCGGCGTCACGCTGGCGAGCATCATGGAGGAGGCGCGCCAGGCGACCGCCGACATCGACGAGGCGCGTATCCTGGTGATCCCGCCGCCGCTGATCCAGGGTATCGGCTCGGCCGGCGGCTACCGCATGATCGTGCAGGACAGGAACGGCGGCGGTTACCAGAAGCTCGCCGAGGAGACGGGCAAGCTGATCGGCCGGGCTAGCCAGACGTCCGGGCTGGCACAGGTCTTCACCTTCTTCGACACCACCACGCCGCGCGTCTATGCGGACGTTGACCGCACCAAGGCCAACCTGCTCGGCGTGCCACCCGAACGCGTGTTCGAAGCGTTGCAGGTCTATCTGGGCTCGGCCTTCGTCAACGACTTCAGCCTGCTCGGCCGCACTTACCGCGTGACGGCGCAGGCGGACGCGGCACACCGGACGACCCAGGCCGACATCGCCGACCTGCGCACCCGCTCCAATTCGGGCGAGATGGTGCCGATCGGATCGGTGGCGACGTTCCAGGACAGGACGGGTCCCTACCGGGTCACGCGCTACAACCTGTTTCCAGCGGTGGAGATCGACGGCGACACCGCCCCGGGCTTCTCCTCGGGCCGCTCGCTGCTCACCATGGAGAGCCTGGCCGCAAGCGCGCTGCCGCAGGGCTACGGGACCGAGTGGACCGGCATCGCGTTCCAGCAAAAGGCGGCCGGCAGCACGGCGGGCATCGTCTTCGCGCTCGCCGTGGTGTTCGTGTTCCTGGTGCTCGCGGCACAGTATGAGAGCCTAATCCTGCCGCTCTCGATCATCCTGATCGTACCCATGTGCCTCTTGGCCGCGATGATCGGGGTGAATTTGCGCGGCATGGACAACAACGTGCTCACCCAGATCGGGCTCGTCGTGCTGATCGCGCTTGCGGCGAAGAACGCGATCTTGGTGGTCGAGTTCGCGAAGCAGGCCGAGGAGCAGGATGGGCTGAGCCCCACGGAGGCTGCGGTCCGCGCCGCGCAGGACCGGCTCCGGCCCATCTTGATGACCAGCTTCGCCTTCATTCTGGGCGCGGTGCCGCTGCTGATCGCGACAGGGGCCGGGGCCGAGCTGCGTCAGGCGCTGGGCACCGCCGTGTTCTTCGGGATGCTTGGCGTGACCGGCTTCGGGCTGCTCTTCACCCCCACCTTCTACGTCGTCTGCCGCGCGCTCGGCGACCGCTTTCGCCGTCCGCGGCGCGGGGCCGAGCCGCTCCGGCAGCCTGCCAAATAAGGGAGAACACCCATGCGCGCCATTCTCACCGCCGCCTCCGCGCTCGCGCTCGCCGCCTGCGCAACCGGGCCCGACTATCGCACCCCCGCGACACCGGTCGCCGCCGCCGGCCCGTTCCTCTCGACCGGGCCGGGCGCGACCGCGACCGCGCCGGCCGACGAGAGCTGGTGGCGGTTGTACCGCGACCCCGTGCTCGACGGCTTGGTCGCCGACGCGCTCGCCGCCAACACCGACCTGCGGGTCGCGGTGGCCCGGCTCGGCCGCGCCCGCGCCGCCTTGCGCAAGGTTCGGAACGACCGCGTGCCGCAGGTCGGCGTCGGCGCGGGCGCGACCTATGGCCGGGCCTCATCCGTCCAAAGCCTGCCGGGCATCGACCGCCAGGGATGGCGCGTCGATGCGGGGCTGGACGTGGCCTATGAGGTCGATCTGTTCGGCCGAGTGGGCCGCAACGTGGAGGCGGCGCGGGGCGATTTGGGTGCGGTCGCCGCTGATCTCGACGCCGCCCGCGTCGCGGTGGTCGCAGAAACCGCGCGCGCCTATGCCGACGCGGTCTCCGCCGCCGAGCGGATCGCGGTGGCCGAGCGGATCGTGGCGCTGCTCGACCGGTCGGTGCGGGTCACCGAGCGCCGCGCGGAGGTCGGGTTGACGACGCGGCTTGATGGCGCGCGGATCGCGTCGCTGCGCGACCGCCGCCGCGCCGACATTCCGGAGATCGCTGCCGAGCGCCAGGCGGCGCTGTTCCGGCTGGCGACGCTGACGGGCCGCATGCCCGCCGAGCTGCCGCCGATCGCCGCCTCGCGCACGAGCACGCTCCGGCTCGATCGGCCGATCCCCGTGGGCGACGGCGCGGCGCTGCTCGCGCGGCGGCCGGATGTGCGCGCGGCCGAGCGCCGGCTGGCCGCCGCCACCGCGCGGATCGGCGTCGCGACCGCCGACCTCTATCCGCGCGTCAGCCTGGGCGGGTCAATTGGGTCGACGGGCACAGGGCTGGGCGACCTGTTCGGCGCGGGACCGCTGCGCTGGCTGCTTGGACCACTCATCAAATGGAACGCCAATGTCGGCCGCGCCCGCGCGCGGGTCGCCGGGGCGGAGGCGGACACCCAGGCGGCGCTGGCAGCTTTCGACGGAACGGTGCTCCAGGCGCTGGAGGAAGCGGAGACTGCGTTGTCCAACTATGCGCGCCTGCTGGACCGTCGCGGCGCCCTGCAGGCCGCGCGGAACGGGGCAGAGACGGCAGCGCGCATTACCCGCGCGCAGCAGCGTGAGGGTCGGATCGACAGCCTGGCCCAACTCGACGCCGAGCGCACCTTCGCAGACGCCGAAGCCGAGCTGGCGCTTGCCGACGCCCGCATCTCCGGCGCGCAGATCGACTTGTTCCGCGCTCTCGGGGGTGGATGGCGTGCCGCCTAAATTATTAGGCGACGATGGCTAGAAGCGGGATGGAGCGCTGGCGGCCGATGCGAGCCGCAAGCCGTACCTGAACCGATGTCCGGTTTAGGCGCGCGCTCAGGGCGTTTCGAACGGCCATTTCTGGGCCAATTTTTCAAGGCGGCTGACGACCACCTTACGCCCTCCGTAGCGTCCGCTCCGCACTGAGGTTCAGCGCCTTCGCGAGCTTACTGGACACGCGTTCCGCTGCGTTCTTCATCGGTGCGCGCTGAACGTGAGCGTAGATGGCGGTCGACCGCGGATTGCTGTGTCCCAGGATCGCGCCGGTAAGGGCGAGCGCCTCGCCGCTCGACACCGCGGTCGAGCCGAGCGTGTGGCGCAGCGTGTGCGGGGTCACGTCGGGGAGCTTGGCCATTGTCTTGACCTTGGCCCAGATCCGCTTGGTGCCCTGGTAATGGTTCTCGCCGGTGGTGCCCGGGAAGACATAGCCGGAGCCGTCCACATGCTCGACATCGGTCAGGATCGCGACGGCGGCAAGGCTGAGCGGCCGGACGGATCGACCGGTCTTGGTGTCGCCGAGGATGAGGAGGCCGCGTTCCAGATCGACCTCGTCCCAGCGAAGCGCGGCGACCTCGTTGCGGAGGCAGCCGGTCAGCGCCCACAGCCGCGCGATGGCGATCGCCTTGGCGTTCGCGCCCTCTGTGACCAGCGTGTCGAACGCTTGGCCGAGCCGCTTGACCTCTTCCAGGCTGAGGTAATGCTCGCGCTGGTTGTCGGTCTTGCGCACGGCCGCGCGCTCGACCGGGTTGCTCGCCACCAACTCGCGGCGGACCGCGAAGCTGTAGACGGCCGAGAGATCCCGCACGACCTTCCGGGCAGCACCGGCGCCGCCGCGCACGATGATGCGTTTACGAGGGGCGACCTTCTCATCCTTGGCGGTCTTGCCCAGCGACACGTCTCGAACGAAGCCCTCGATGTCGGCGGCGTTCACCTCGCCGATGCGCTTGTTACCGAGCAGCGGCACTACGTGGTGGCGCAGCCTGGCAAGGGTGTACGCCTTGGTCGTATCCTTCATGGGCTCGCCCTGGCGCTTGCCACGCTGCACGAAGCAGCCCTCGGCGTCATACTGGTCGACCAAGTCGCTGACCCGGAGTTCCTTGCGCCGCGCCTGCCGCTCCGCTGCAGGGTCGTTGCCGATCGCGGCCGCGCTCAGCAGCAATCGCGCCTGCTTGCGCGCCTCGTCCAGCGTCACGGTGCCGTACCGGCCGATTGCCATGAAGCGTCGGGGCGCGGTCCGTCCGCCGCCGTCGGTCCGGTAGCGGACGATGAAGGTCTTGCTTCCGCTCACCTCGACCCGCACGCCGAACCCGCTCAGGCTGCCGTCCCAGAGGCCCTACCGCGCGGCTCGCGGCTCCGCGCGATCGATCAGGGTCTTGGTGAGCACCACGCCGGACTTCGCCATGCATCCTCTCCACCGCAACAGCTGGTGGTCACATGGTGTCCACCAAAGCCGCCAACTCTGGAACAACGAGGCGCATCATAGCGTAGCTAATCTGCTGTAACAACGCGCATCATTCCCACTCCAGCATAGCCCGGAGTACCCCAGCGTAGCCTTGGCTTATTCTTGCCAAGGTTGGGGCCGAGGGTTCGAATCCCTTCGCCCGCTCCAAATCGTCACGGCAATTGTCAGGGCTCAGATAGGCGGCCGAAAGGCCTTCACTCTTTCGGCTATCCATGGTGCCCCCAATAAGCCGAGCCCCGGATCGTCGTTTGCCGACCGGCAGGCGGGTTGATCGCGAAAGCCGCCGTCCGTTCATCCGAGATCGCCCGCGCAAGACCGGGAGAGCGGACTTGTGGAAATCGCGACCGAGGCGGGTAGCATCGGCGTTGCTTCCCTGATACACTTCCCCGACGAGTCGATCAGTTTCGGTAGGCGTGCACGAAGCTACGGGCAGGTGAGTCCGATCATGAAGCCGTTCAAGCCAGGAATGATCGGACGAATGTTCCGCGACCGGTGCGCCGTATGTAGCCCTGTATCTTCGCTCGCGCCGGCCGTTCGAGGGCGAATACGGCCGGGTTATATATTTTCGACCGGAAACTTGTAAGTGCCGGTCACGATTATGGTCGAGTGGCCATTAGGGTTCTAGGACTACTACCTTCATTGTCCGTCATGCGAAGTAAAGGCGTTGGTTGCTTTGTAGGAAACACATTTGGGATCGGGTCGATCCCGCTTGGGAGAATGACATGGACCGGGAAACGATCGAAGAGCGGGGAAGTCGCTCAGCCACTCACTTCATCGTCGAGCTACCTTCCGAAGGAGGTGGGCGGTACGCCTTGTGCGAGGCGATCCTGACGGTCGACGGGAACGACGACGTGGGCGGCCTGCCCGCCGAACTCGTCGCGCGGATGTTCGAGGATGACGCCTTGCGCGCGGTGGCGCTGCCGATGGGGCAGGGCGGGGGGCATCGCCGGTTCGCCCGTGGCGGCGGGTGGACGCAGTCCGGGCACAACGTCAACATCAACATCAACTTTCCGCCCGAGCCCTGAGGCGCGACTGGTCCGTCGCGACCGGGCAGCGCCGATCGCGCCCACTCGCGCGGACGTTGACAGCCGCCCGTGCCGCCGCGATCCGGGCGGGCGTGACCCGCTTGGGCGATGTCACCGGCTTGGGCGGGCTGGGCGTGCCCACCTTCCAGGCGGTGCGGCCGTGGTCGCGGTCGCTCACCGTGTCGCAGGGCAAGGGCCTGACGCCAATGGCGGCGATGGTCTCGGCGCTGCTCGAGGCGGTGGAGTTCGACGCGGCCGAGCGGCTGACCGCGGCCGGGTCGAAGCCCGCGCCGCTGCGGGACCTGGGCCCCGACGCGCTCGCCTGTTGGGCACCCCGGGCGCGCGATCCGCAGGCGATCGCGCTCGATCCCGATCGCCCGCGCCCCTGGCTCCGTGGGAGCGACCTGTTATCCGGCCGCGCCGCCGTCCTGCCGTTCGACCTCCTGTCGCTCGACTTCACCCGTGCGCCCGCCCCGGATGTCCTGCCGTGCTCGGTAGGGCTCGCGACCGGCAACATACCCGCCGAAGCGTTGGCCGCAGGCGTGGCGGAGGTGATCGAGCACCATCTCACCGTCGAGCTGGATCGGCTCCCGCCCGCCGGACGTCGCCGCGTCGAACTCGACCTCGCGAGCGTCGACTGCCCGCTCGCGCTGCGATTATTGTCCCGTTTCGGCGATCACGGCTGGACGGTCCGGGTCTGGAGCCTGGGGCAGGAGGCCAACGTCGCGGCGTTCGCCTGCGTCCTCTTGCCGGAGCGCGGCCGTCGATCGGGTCTGACGCCCGCCGGTGGATCGGGCTGTCACCCGGACCGCCGCATCGCCCTGCTCCGCGCGCTTCTCGAAGCCGCGCAGGCGCAGGCGACGTTGATCGCGGGCGCACGCGACGATCTTCGCCCCGACGACTATCGCGACGGCCCGCAACGGCGCTTCGACCTGATCATGGACGGATTGAGCTTCGGGCCCGGCCCGCTGGCCTGGCATCGCGCTCCCCATGCCGAGACCGATTGCGCCAAAGCCGATCTGGAGGCGTTGCTGACCGTCGCCGAACGACTTTCCCCCATGCCCGTGATCGCGTTCGCGCACCCCCATCTCGGGCCCGACCTTCATGTCAGCCATGTGGTGGCGCCCGGACTTCTCGAAGGCGCACGGGCCGAGCGGCGCGGCGTCGACCTGCGTGATCGTCCCGGCGCGCCGTCCGTCCTCCGGCGCCGAGGGCGACGTCCCATCCTGTTCGCCGGCCCTAGTCTTCCGGCGGGCTGGCGGGACGAGCGCGTGGAGCTGCGCCCACCCGCGGTCTGCGGCGATCTGGCGGCGCTGCTCGATGATCCGCCGCCGGCGGTGGGGCTGGTCGACGGATGTTTCGGGATCGCCCCCACCGTGTCGCACAAGGAACTGCTCGAACTGCTCGCGCACGGGGTGGCGGTGCTGGGCGGCGCGAGCCTGGGCGCGATCCGTGCGGCGGAACTGGCCGCTTTCGGCATGCGGGGGATCGGCGCGATATTCCTGCTCTATGCGTCGGGCGCGGTCGTCAGGGACGACGCGGTGATGCTGGACCACGCGCCCGCCGAGCTCGGCCACCGCCCCCTCACGCTGGCGCTGGTCGACGCGGAAGCCGCATTGCGCGTCACGCCCATGCCCCCGGACGAGCGCAGGATGCTGCAACGGATCGTCCGTACGCTCTCGTTTCGCGAACGGACGTGGCGTCGTTGCCTCGATGCGTATGCCGAGCGGACCGGGCGGAGGGCGTCGGTGGACGATGGCGTGCTGGTCGCCGCGCTCTCGCTGAAGGAACACGACGCCGCGCTGCTCGCTTCGCTGTTGCCCGGTGCGGGGCCGGGCCGGGCGGGCGGGCGGCCGCCGCCGACCGGCGATCACCTACGCGTGCTGGCGCTCAATCGAGCGCGCCCGACATCCCTTGCTGAAGAAGTCGGCGATGCTCCTCGACCCTGAGCGGGATCGTGTCGTCGATCCATCGGCGTAGATCGTCGGCCCCGGGCGATCTCTTTCCGCGCCACGCCGCCCGAAAACCGCGTGCGAACCGCGCGCGGAGCGCAGCCGCTCCCGTTCGCCCCTTCGCCCGCGCGGCATTGGCGATCCGCACCGCCGCATATTGCAGGCCTTCCTCGCCCGACACCTCGAAATGCTCCTCCGCCTCCTCGACGCGTCCCTGTAGCGCAAGGATCACGGCGTAATCGGCATGGTAGTCGGTCGGCGGAAACGGGTTGAGCCGGAACGCGCGCTGCATCAACGAGTCGGCCTTGTCGAGCTCGCCCAGATGGCAGAATCCGAACGCGCACAGATTGGTCGTATCCGGGTCGTACGGCAGCGCCTGAACCGCGCGCTCGAAGCCCGCCTGCGCCAAACGCCACTCGCGCCGCCTCAGGTCGCACCAGGCGCGCATCACGGCCAGTTCGGTGCTGCTCGGCTCCACCATCGTCGCCCGCTCGCACAAGGCGCGCGCCCGCGCGCGGAACGTCGCCACGTCGTGCCCGGCGATCATCTGCCAAAAATCCGTGTTGTACATCCGCGCGAGCAGCAAAAGCGCGCGCAGGTGCCGTTCGTCCAGTTCCAGCACGCGTTCGAGCAGCGCGCATCCTTCCTCGGCCATCTCCGCCGTCCGAGCCTCCCCGATCCGCAGCCGCGCCCGCATATAGAGCACTCCCGCGTCGTTCTCGCCCGTTCGCTCCGCCAGGACGGAATGCAGATCGCGATCGATCGACGGCAACACCGCCCCGGTGGCGCGCTCCACGATCTGATCGACCGCGTTCAACAGGTCGCCCGCCGGCAGGCGGATCTGCTCGGACCAGACGACGGTGCGCGAGTGGACGTTGCCGAGTTGAAGGTTGACGCGCACCTCGCCGCTCATGCTGCGTAGCCGGCCCGACAACAGGTACACGGCCACCGCTCCGGCGCATACCGCCTCCAGGCGCTCGGCATCGGCCGAGTCCAGCATGATGACGCGCAGGTCGGGCAGGCGCGTCAACGCGACTCGTATGTCGTCCGTGCAGATTTCCGCCAGTTCGGCCGCCTCGCCCCGTCCATCGACCGCAAGCGGCGACACCAGGATCGTCGGGGGCGAAGCGGTCGGGGACGCGGGAGCGGTCGTCGGTGCGGGGCTGTCCGGAAACGACGGCGCAAGCGAGGTCAGGGCCGCGAACAGGGACCTGGTCTCGTCGGTCGGGCGGCTGCCGAAATCGCGCGCCAGGCCGACCTCCAGACGCTTGTACCGGCGGTGAAGCGAGGCGCGGTCGTCGCCGCCCTGGTCGACCCGCATGCCCAATCGGGTCACCGCCTCGTTGAGCGGATCGAGATGGTCGAGGCCGCGCAATATCGCCTGCATCTCGGTCGACGGCGAGCGGCTCAGCATATCGTCCGCGGCCTCGAGCACGCAGGCGACGATGCGCTCGTGCTGCTGATGGCGCTCCGTCGCCAGCCACTCGTCGAAGCCGCTGGCGAGGCCGTCCAGCCCGTCGCCGAAGCCACCGCGCACGTCGCCCATGATCCGCGCCAGCTCGGACGCGCTGCGATCGACGGCGGCGTCCAGGACCGCATCGATATCGGTCGTGACCGCGTCGCGGTCGAGATCGACGCGCTCGCGCCCGATGTCCAGGAACGGGTGGTCGGGCGCGCATCGCCGCACCTCGGCGAGCGCCTGGCGAAGGCTGCCGCGCGCCTGGTCGGCCCCGCGATCGGTCCAGAGAAGGTCGGCCAGCCTCTCGCGCGTGGCCGAACGCGTCGGCGCCACCGCGAGATAGGCGAGCACCCCGCGGGCCTTGCGGCCGCGCGGACAGACGTCATGGTCGTCTGACAGCAGGCGCACATGGCCGAGCAGTTGCAAGAACAGTCTTACGCGGTCGCGTCGCTCGCTCATCGCTTCGTCCTCGACCGATGAAGCTTGCGAGCCGGTGCATGACCAGCGTCGCGGACCGGGAGAGATCAAGCGATGACATGCAGCAATCGGCCGGACGCGGCAAGGCGGAAGCGTCCCCATCGCTTCCGCCTGCCTGACCGCGAAACCGCGTCGACCCTACTTCGTCGCGAGCACCGCGAGCTGGCCCGGTCCGTTGCGTTGCGCGAACCGCACGTTGCTCGCCTGCGCCGACGCCAGCATGCGCTTGCGCTGGTCGTGGTACGATACCGGATCCGCGACGTTGCCGACCAGCATCTGCATGCGGATACGCTTTCCGACATAGCCGGCGGGCAGCTGCGGCAGGTCACGGATGCGGTTGAGCGTGTGCCGGGCGGCCCGCGTCATCGCGGGGTGGCCCGATTTCACGATGATCGCCCTGGCGCGCCCGTCATCATCGCGCTCGAAGGTGGCCTGCACGACGCCGCTCCGTCCATTCGCCGGGAACACGATGGTCCGGTCGAGCTTACGGTTGACCTGCTTGACCCAGTTTTCGATCGCGCCCGGGTCGGCGTTCGCGTTCGCGTTCGCGTTCGCGTGGGCGGGAGCGCCGGCGGCCAGCGCGGCGGCGGTGACGAGCGCGGAGACCACGCCGATGACGATCTGATTCATGTCCCTGATCCTTGGCTTTTCTTCCGACGTCCATCGCCGGTGGAACTCAGCTAGGCCAGGCAACGTGATCCCATGTGCGATCGAAACGTGAAACGATCGTGAAAACGAACGGAGTTTGCGGCGCGCGGATCGAGGCGGGCGTTCGGATGCCCGGATGACGCCCTTGTCGGCCGGCTTATCGAAAGACCACCGTCCCATGTCCGTCGGCGAGCACGCGCCCTTCGGCATGCCACGTCAGCGCGGCGACGATCCCCAGCCGGTCGGGACGACCGAGCGTGTGCAGCCAATCGTCATGGGCACCGTCGCCATCGACCGAGGCGCGCGAGGTCAGTCCTCACGAAAGCCCCGGTTAAAACTGTCCGTCAATGGTTGGCGAAAATACCGGACGAGCGAACGCGAGCCGAGCTGGATGTAGACCTCGGCCGGCATCCCGGAGAGAAGCTTGACCCCGTCGAGCTTTTCCAGCGCGGCCGGATCGATCGCCACCTCCGTCTCGTAATAGAGCGTGCCCGTATTCTCGTCGAGGACGGCGTCGGCCGCAACCTGGCGCACCTCGCCGATGAGCGTGGGAACCGAGCGCGCCTTGTACGGGCTCAGCCGTATTTCGGCGAGGAGACTCGGCTGCACGACGTCGTTGTCGTTGGCGCCGAGTCGCGCCACCACCACCACCACGCGCCCGCCCGACGGCACGATGTTGAGGATCGGCTGGCCGGGCAGCAGGACGCTACCCGGTGTGACCAGGCGCAGGTTGACGACCGTGCCCGCCACCGGGGCGTTGATGCTGCGGCGGCGGTCGACATCGCGCCCGACCGCCAGCTTTTCCCGCGCCGCCGCGATCTCGGCCTGGACGGAGCGTTGTTCCTTGGCGGCGTCGGTGATCCGTTGTCCGCGCAGGAAGACGGCCTGCGCCTGCATCTCGCCGATCGTTTCTTGGAGCCGCCCGGCGGCGGTCGTCACGCGGCTGCGCTGGCCCGCCACGTCGGCGCGTTGGCGCTCGAGTGTCAGCAGGCGGGAACGGCGTTCCAGCTTCTCGTCGACGAGCGTGCGCACACCCGACAGCTCCTCGCCCAGCAACTGGTCCTGCGTGTCGAGGGAGGCGAGCTGGGGGGCGGAGCCGCCCAGTTCGGCGCGGCCCTGGCCGATACGCTCGTCAATTATCGCGATCTGGTCCGATAATGCGCGGCGGCCGGCGGTGAACAGCCGATCGGAGGCCCGGATGACCTTGGCGACCTCCGGGTCCGATCACCGGGCGAGCAGCTCCGCCGGATAGGCGACTCTCCCCTGGCCGTCGCGCTCCGCCGTCAGCCGCGCGTCCTGAGCCAGGAGGGAGTCGTAGGTGAATTGGAACGCCGCGTCCTGCGCCGCGCTCTGAGTATCGTCGAGCTCGACCAGGATCTCGCCCGCCGCGACCTTGCTGCCCTCGCCGACCAGAAAGCGGCGGACGATGCAGCCCTCCAGATGCTGCACCACCCGGCGTCCGCCGCCTTCGGCGCGAAGCACGCCCGACGCGATCGCCGCGCTATGCGTTGTCGCTGCCCGCCCGAAAGCTGGAGACCGCCGTCGGTCAGGACCATGTCGTATCCGCCGTCGAGGCGCATGATCATGCCGTGGCAGTCGGCCAGCTTGGCGGCCGCGACGACCTGGTCGTCGGTCGCGTCCGGGTTGAACCGCGCGATGTTATCGCGGACCGTGCCGGGCAGGATCTCTACATCCTGCGGCAGGTAGCCGACATTCGGC
This sequence comes from uncultured Sphingomonas sp., assembly GCF_964237155.1. Classification (GTDB taxonomy): domain Bacteria; phylum Pseudomonadota; class Alphaproteobacteria; order Sphingomonadales; family Sphingomonadaceae; genus Sphingomonas. The sequence goes on from NZ_CAXSHH010000008.1 coordinate 13,266, forward strand.
CCCCAATCGGCGCGCATCCAGTCGAACACGTCGGCGTCGTCGAGCCGTACATGGCCCTGCGTCGGCCGGATGTTGCCGACGATCAGGCGCGACAGCGTCGTCTTGCCGGACGCGGACGGCCCCACCAGCGCCAGCAGCTCGCCCGCATGGAGTTTGAAGCTCACGCCGCGCAGCACGGGCGTGGCGAGCGCGGGCGGCACATAGGTCGCCCCCTGCACTGCCAGGGCGCCCGTCGGGCGCGGCAGGCTCATGGTGGACGGCCGGGGCGCGGGCAGCCCCATGAACCGGTCGATCCGGCCGAGCGCCTGCCGGGCGAGCACGAACTGCTTCCAATAGCCGATCGCCGCCTCGATGGGGGCGAGCAGCCGCGCCACGATGATCGATTCGGCGATCATCGCGCCGCCCGTGAGCTCGCGGTCGAGCACCAGGAGAGCGCCGCCGCCGAGCAGCGCGACCTGGACCAGGTAGCGCGTGAACCGCGCCCATGTCGTAATCCATACGGAGAAGCGCTGCGGCCGGGCGTTCGCGCTCAATTCCTGGCGGTGGCGCGCCGACCAATGGGTGACGGTCGCGTCCACCATGCCCATCGCGTCGATCACTTCGCTGTTCCGGACCAAGCTTTCGGCATAGTCGAGATTGGCGGTGGTGAGCGCCTGGCCGTCGCGCACCCGGGCCCGCGTGCCCCGTTCGTTCAAGAAGGCGAGAATGAACAGCACCGCCGCGCCCAGCCCCGCGATGACGCCCAGCAACGGGTGGAGCAGGAACACCACGAGCAGGTAGAGCGGCACCCACATCATGTCGACGACGCTGAACAGCGTCGGCGTGGACAGGAAATTGTTCGCCACCGACAGGTTCCGCAGCGCGTCAAGGCGGCCCGGCTGGCCCTGTGGCCGCTGTTCGAGCGACTTGGCGAGGAGGGCCGGGCCGAGCCGGCTCGAAAGCCAGCGGCCGAGCCCTTGCGCCACATGCTGGCGCACGCCGTCCAAGATCGCGCTCAGCCTGATCGCCAGCACGGCCGCGAGCGTGAGGAAATACAAGGTGTCGCGGCTTTGCGAGGTCAGCACGCGGTCGAAGATCTGCAGGGAGAAGAGGGATATCGCCAACGCCAGCACGTTCACGATGCCCGAAAATAGCACCAGCGCGCCGACCACCTGGCGGTGGGGGCGGAAAAGCGCGGCGACATGCCCCGGTCCGCCCCGTTCCCGGCGATCGCGTTCCCGGCGATATTGGCCGCGCACCGTCACGCCGCCTCTCCGATCGGAATGGAACCGCCGTCCGCGATCATTGGGGGCGAGGAGCCCGTGGACCGAGCGGGCCAGGTCCATCTGCCGCGGCGCGCCGAGCTTGGCGCGGACGCGTTTCAGATAGGTGCGTGCCGTTTCGTCCGACAGGCCGCACCTCTTCGCCGCTTCGACCAGGCTGCTCGACCGCATGAAGACGGCGAGGAAGCGCTGTGCCCCGTCGGTCGAACTGGTCGGCGGATACCAATACCTGACCGGTGGGGTCGCCAATCTGTTCATCGACAGACTGCCCAGCGACCGGTCTGCGGTGTCGCGGCCCGTATTCCGTTCCTTCAACGCGGGCAGGAATATGCCGAGATCCGCCGCGCCCGCGCCATAGAAGGACAGCGCGGTTTCCAGTTCGCTCAGGTCGCGCGCGAGGTGGCGCGGGACCTCCAGATCGCCTGGAACCGCCAACGCACCGCCGCCGACATCACCGGGGCCGCGCGCGTCGCGGTCTCCGCCAACGAGGACGCCACCATGGGCGTCGAGCGGGAAAGCCAAGTCGGCGCGCGAACCACGGTCGAAGTGCTCGACGCGCAGAACGATCTACTCTCCGCGCGGATCGTGCTGGAGCGGTCGATCCGTGCCGAATACGTCGCGCGCGCGACATCACTTGCGATAATCGGCGAGTTGCAGGACGTGTTGGTCAGGACCCAGCGCGTGACTAGCCCCGATTGAGGACAGTACAAGCTCGATCGAATGAAAATCCTTCAACATGAAAGTCTATATTCACGATCAACCCTACGTCCCTTTGCGGGGATATTGAGCGGAGCTTGGACCGGATAACTGGATCAACGACGGAATAACCGTCTGCGGGACGCTGGACATGACGCCCAGCGCCCGCGTGGTTCAGGTAAGGAATATATCATGGTTGCTCCTATTCTTCCAAAAGCCGCCACCGCGCGCGCGCAAGTCCTGGGTACCAACGCGGTCGACGTGATCGACCTTCAGACCAGCAACACCACCGCCAACCTGCCGTACAATGTGCGCGCGGGCGGCGGGAACGACCGGGTCTTCGGTAACACCCTCGACAATGATCTGTATGGTGACGCCAGCAACGACGCGTTGATCGGCCGCAGGGGCGCCGACCGCATCGAAGGCGGCACGGGCGACGATGTCCTGGTCGGCGACAATGCCTCCTTCGTCGTGACCGGACCCGGCATGGCGACCTTCACGGGCAATGACGAGGTGGGCGACGGAGCCGACTCGCTGTTCGGCGGCGCGGGCAACGACACCGCATGGGGCGGGGGCGGCGACGACTTCCTCGCCGGCGGCGCGGGCAACGACCTCCTCAACGGCCAGTCGGGCGACGACCGCGCGGTCGGCGGCGACGGCAACGACACGATCAACGGCGGCACGGGCGCGGACGACCTGTATGGCCAGGCCGGGGCCGACGTGGTCAACGGCGACTCGGGCGACGACTATATCGAAGGCGGCCTGAACGTGGTCGGGGCCGACGTGCTGAACGGCGGCGACGGCGCCGACATCATCTTCGGCGATAACGGTCATAGCTTTGGCGCGACCAGCTCGCTCCGCATGGGGACCGGCAACGGCCTGAACGCCGACGGCGGGCGCGAAAGCGACCCGTTCTTCGCCTACAACCTCGATGGCGAGTACGATCCCAGTGAGGGCCAGGCCGACGTGATCACGGCCGGCGCCGGCGACGACCAGGTCTACGGCCAGGGCGGTAACGACGTCATCGCGGGCAATGCGGGCGCCGACCTGCTCTATGGCGACGACGGCGACGACGTGGTGTCCGGCGGCGACGACGACGACCAACTGGACGGCGGCGAGGGCAACGACGTGCTCGACGGCGACGCGGGCAATGACGAGCTCAACGGCGATGCGGGCGAGGACCTGATCCGCGGAGGCATCGGCAACGACTTCGTCCAGGCCGGGGCCGACAACGATACGGTGTTCGGTGGTGCCGGCGACGACGTGCTGAACGGCGACGACGGTGCCGACAACGTGAGCGGCGAGGCCGGCGAGGACAGGATCGCGGGCGGCCTGGGCAACGACGTGCTGTCCGGCGGCGACGACAACGACGTGATCCGCGGCAACGGCGATCCGTTCGCCGATCCGGCGGATGACGGCGCCGACGACGACGACACCATTTCGGGCGGCAACGGTGCCGACCTGATCAACGGCGACGGCGGCAACGATACGCTGTCGGGCGACGCGGGCAACGACACCGTCTTCGGTGACGACGGCAACGACACGATCTTCGGCGGTACCGGCGCCGACATACTGAGCGGCGATGACGGTGCCGACACGATCTTCGGCGGAGCGGACGGCGACGTCATCACCGGAGGGGTCGGCAACGACGCGCTGTATGGCGAAGACGGCGCCGACCTGATCAACGGCAACGTCGGCAACGACTTCATTTCCGGCGGTGCCGGAGCCGACAACCTTGCCGGCGATCTGGGCGGCGACACAATCTTCGGCGGCACCGGCAACGACTTCATCTCCGGCGACGACCGTTTCGACTCGATCGGAGCCGCCACGGGCGGGCGCGACTTCCTTTATGGTGAAGCCGGCAACGACGTCATCCAAGGCGGCGGCAACAACGACTTCATCGACGGCGGCGCCGATAATGACACCCTGTTCGGCGATACCGGCAATGACACGTTGCTGGGCGGAGCCGGCGACGACGACATCGAAGGCGAGAACGGCAACGACATCCTGACCGGCGGAACGGGCGACGACACCCTGTCCGGCGGCGCGGGCAAGGACCTGTTCCTGTATGACGAGACCGGGACGAGCGCGGGCTATGGCGACGACGTCGTGCAGGCGCCGGATAACACCGGGCGGGACTTCAGCCTGACCAACCGCGATACGGTGGTGTTCGACGTGGACAGCGGTTTCGACCCCGCCACCGACCTCACCGTCGAGACGGGCAATTTCGATGGGGACTTCGACTCGCTCGACGTGATGATCACGGGTGCCAACGGCTCGGTGATGCTGGAGGACTTCTGGGCGGGAGCCGACGTCTTCAATCTGGAGTTGGCGGCAGGCGGGTTCTACGACTCGGTGGATGCGATCAACAGCTACAGCCAGGGTAATGCCGGCTACGACATGATCCAGTTCACCTGATCGAGTTCACCCGGTCTACCGATCCTAATCTCCTTTCGTATCGGGAAAGCCGGGCGGACCTCTGCGACTGGGGACGGATGGATCGCCATCCGTCCCCCTTTTTCCGTGCAGTCTGTCCCCAAGGGGGAATGTCGAGGATCGGCCCGACGTATCAATCTCTCACCGCGCGGCACGTATGACACGCGTAAACAACCGAAGCGGCGTTCAAAATGCTTCGGGAGCAGAGATATGATGCGATATGACGACCGACCCGATCCAGGTCGGTCCGGTGACGTTGCTCACCCTGGTGGGCGTCACGGACAGACCAATCGTGACCAGGGGGCGATCACCCGCTGTCACGTCCACCTTGGCGTCGCTCCCGGCGGCTCCCGACCCTGTTCCCGGTTCCGCGCCCTTTCCGGGCGCACCGCCGGATCCGTCGACGCCGGTCGTGCGGGGAACCGCGTCGCTGGTCACCTATCCCCATGCGCCCGGTCCGAGCGGTTCGATGCCCGATGCGGTGCCGTCGATGCCCGACGGACCCGACGAGACCGAGCCGCCCGAAGAGCCCGGAGCGGAACCGGGTGTCGCCGATGACATGCCGGATGAGTTCCCCATCACGTCGGACGAAAAGGGTGACGGCGGGACATCGCTCGATGATCAGGAAATTCCTCCCACGCCGCCGGATATCGGATCGATCGTCGGTGGTCCGTCCGTTCCCGACCCCATCGGTCCGGTGGTCGAGGGTCCGAGCGGAGGAGCCGGCCTGGTGGGCGACGACGCGACGAACGCGCCCGGCGACCTTGACGACTCGCGGCCGGCGGCTCGGCCGGACGACGGACCGCCTCGCGGGGGAACGGGTGGCGAGACGGCACCCGACCGGGGCGGTGACGGGGTCGGGAGCGCCGGCTCCGATCCCGGCGCGGGCGGAACCGGAACGATCGGGCCCGGCCCGACCGACATCGGAAAGGGCGATCCCGATCCAGGCACCGGGTCGGGATCGGGATCGGGCGGGGCCGGCGGCGGGCCGGTCGTCGATCCGATACTCCCCACCGATCCACCCCTGCCTCCCGATCCGAACCTGCCGGAGGACACCCCGACCGAGGAGTCCGACATCGAACAGCCCGATCGGCGCGAGCTGGCCGGCACCCCCGGCGACGATACGCTTCGTTCGGCGGAAGCCGTCACCATCCTGTCGGGCGAAGGCGCCGACCGGTTGGAAGGATCGCGCTTCGACGACTTCCTCGACGGCGGGGAAGGCGACGACGTCCTGCATGGCGGCGGCGGTGCCGATTACCTGCTCGGCGACGCGGGCGACGATATCATCGAGGGGGAGGAGGGCCCCGACTCCCTTCGCGGCATGGCCGGAGCGGACCGCCTCGACGGCGGCATGGGCGACGACGTGCTCGACGGCGCGGACGACGACGACCGGTTGGTGGGCGGAGCGGGGCTCGATGCATTGTTCGGCGGCGAGGGCGACGATGTGCTCGATGGCGGCGCGGGTGCCGACCGACTCGACGGTGAGGCCGGGAACGACCGGCTGTCCGGCGGCACGGGGCGCGACCTGCTCCTGGGCGGGGACGGTGACGATTTCCTGGATGGCGGGGCCGGGCACGACGGCGGCGGGCCGAGCGTCGCGGAGCGGGATGCGCCGGGTGGCGGACCCGGCGAAGCACTGGCCGGCGGCTTGTTCGGCGGGGCCGGAAACGACACGCTCGACGGGGGTATCGGCGACGATTTCCTCGACGGCGGCGACGGGAATGACCTGCTCGACGGCGGCGAGGGCGCCGATCTTCTTCGGGGCGGCGATGGCGGCGACCTGGTTGATGGAGGAGCGGGCGACGACGGGCTCGACGGCGGCGGCGGCGACGATCGGTTGCGCGGTGGCGCGGGCCTGGATCGGCTGGTCGGGGGAACCGGGGATGATACGCTTTCCGGCGGTGAGGACGATGACGAGCTGCATGGGGGCGATGGCGCCGATCGGCTAGTCGGCGACGGCGGGCGCGACATCCTGGACGGCGGCGCCGGCTCGGACTGGGCGGACGGCGGCGAGGGCGACGACATGGTGAACGGCGGAGCGGGCGACGACCTCCTCTTCGGCGGCGGCGGCGACGACATATTGCGCGGGGGCGACGGCAACGATTGGCTGCATGGCGGGGCGGGCGACGACCTCCTGTCGGGCGGGGTCGGCAAGGACCGGTTCGTCTTCGATGCGACCGTCCCGTTCGGCGACGACCGCATCGTCGCCTTCGGCCCCAACAACCGCGACACCATCATCTTCGACGTGGACGATCCCGAACTGGCCGAGGAGGAGATCATCGTCACCTTCGACCTCGACGCGGGCATGATGACGCTGCGTTTCGGTGCATCGGGAAGCGTGACCCTGCCCGACATATCGCACGGGCTGCTCGCGCAGCTGATGGCGACGAGCGTCGATGAGGTGAACGGATTCTCCCAGGGACTGGCGGGCTACGACATGATCAAGTTCGTTTGAGGAACGTCGATGCGTGCCTCGATCCTGATGGCGGCGGCGCTCCTGCCGATCCAAGCGACACCGTCAGGCGCACCCGTGCCGCGGCTCGTTCAGCCGATCGCCTGCGAGGTCGGGCGCGACTGCCTGATCCAGAAATTGCCGGACGCGGATCCGGGTCCGGGTCGCGCCGATCATCGATGCGGACGGATGACGACGGACGGGCATGACGGCGTCGATTTCCGCCCGCGCGGCGATGATGTCGTGGCGCGCGGTGTCGCGGTGCTCGCGGCCGCCGACGGCACGGTGATCCGGGCACGTGACGGGGAGCCCGATCGAAGCGTATTCGAGCGCGGCTCGACCGGCGGGCGCGATGCCGGCAATGGCGTGGTGATCGGTCATGGCGGTGGCTGGGAGACGCAATATAGCCACCTGCGCCAAGGCAGCGTGCGCGTCCGCCCCGGCCGGCGCCTCCGCGCGGGCGAGCCGATCGGCGCCGTGGGCCTGTCGGGGGTGACCGAATACCCGCACCTTCATTTCAGTGTGCGTCGGGCGGGCGTGAAAATCGATCCGTTCACCGGGCTGTCGTTGACGACGCGGTGCGGCGCGGCGGGTGCGACGATGTGGGACGCGCGCGCCGCGGCGGCGCTCGCCTACAGGCCCGCCGCGCTGATCGGGATGGGGTTCGGTTCACGCGTGGCCGGTTCGGCGCGGCCGACGCCCGCAAGCGTAGACGGTGTGCTCGCGCCCGACCGACCGCTGATCCTGTGGGCCGAGGTTGCGGGGGCGGAACCGCGCGACCTCCAGCGTTTCCTGATCACCGGGCCGGACGGCGCGGTCGTGCTCGACCGCAAGGTCCCCGTCGCCTCCGGCGGGCTGGTCTGGTTTGCCTTCGCCGGCGCGCGCGCGCCATCTTCCGGATGGCGACGAGCAAGATATCACGGCCGGTATGAACTTATCCGGGCCGCCAGACCGCTCGTGAGCGGGGCGGCATCGGCGGAGCTGCGATAGTTCGCCTTTCCGAGGATTGGAAGACGGTCGGTTCCACCGATTTACCGCGGGGGTACGCGAGCGATCGCCATCGCGACCGGCGGCGTCACGGCCGCATCCTCCAGCGCGTCCAGGGCGCGGCGCGTCTCCACATATCGCCCCGCCGCCGCCAGCCACTTTCCCGCCCGGTCCGCGCCCGGCAGCGTCCGCGTCTCGACCAGCGCCGCCTCCACCTGCCCGCCATCGAGCAGCCGCCTTGCGCGCGCGAGACGTTCCACAGGGAGCGAGCGGGGAAAGTCCGCGCGGCGGAGCACCACGAGTTCGCCCAGCTCGCGGCGGAGCGCACGCCATACGTCGCCCCGCGATCGGGTCTGGAGTTCGGGCGCGATCGCGTCGAGGCCCAGGCGAAGATCCTCCAGCGTCACCGGCTCGCGCGCGGCGGCCGCGACGATCTCGACCGCGCGGGCGTTCGTTCCGTCGAACCGCTCGCGGAGCCGCTCTCCGGTGGTCCCGAGCGGAAGGCCGCGATCGATCAGCCGCCGTGCGGCGACCGTCAGGAGCAGCGCCTCGGCCCTGCCCGCCTGCGCGCCCGCCTGGGCGGCATCGCCGGCGGTCGCGGCCACGCGCTCCTCCAGGGCGGTGAGTTGCGCGTCCAGCCTCGCCTCGCGGGAGGTGAGCGTGGCGAGATCGTCGGCGGGCATGGGCGCCGCCGGCCGAAGAGGTTGCGCGACGGCGGGCGCGGTGGACCGGGCGGCCGTTTCTGGGGCACGGTCGGGGGCGAACCAGTCGAAACGTCGCGCCCCCCAGGCGGCGACCGCTAACCCGGCGAGGAAGGTCAGGACGAATAGGAGGCCGATGATGCCGAACTGCGGGCGCGAACGCATGTCGATCGGCGAGCGATACTCCATCGCGCCGCTTATCCCCGCCCGGTCAGCCCCCGTCAATCGCGACGGGGACCGAGCAGGTCCAACAGCGCGGCGTCGGTGGGGCGGGTGGCGACGACGGCGTGTCGCCAGCCTTCGCCGGCAGCGGCGAGCACCGCCGGGCTGAGCGCCGCGAGCGTGATGGAGGCGCGCGGGATCGCATCGCGGTCGACGATCTCCGCCAGCCGCCGGGCGGCGCGGGGCGAGTGGAGGAGCGCGGTCCAGCCATCGGCCAACAGGCGGGTCGCGCCCGCTGCGATCGGGACCGGGTCGCTGGCATAGACCGATATCGCCGTCACGCCGGCAAGGTCGGGCATCCGATCGCGCCCGGCGAGATGGAGGGGGCGGCCCAGCCCGCGCCCTCGCGCCGCCGCGAGCGCGGTCGTCACATCACCGTCGCCGATGACGGCGATCGTCAGTCCCGCCGCCCGCGCCGCCGCGGCCGTGCCCTCGCCCACCGCGATCCCCGGCAAGCGTTCCAGCGCCGCCAGCCCCGGCCCGGCGTGGCGCGCCGCCGATGCGCTGGTCAGGAGCAGCGCGTCGAAACCGTCCGGGTCCGGCGGGGTCCAGGCGAGAGGGCGGACGGCGAACAGCGGCAGACGCATGACGTCGAACCCGCGCTCGGCGGCGCGCTCGGCGGTTCGCGCATTCCCCGGCTCGGGCCGAAGAATGGCCGCGCGGAGCTTCACGTCGCGAACAGCCGCCGGATCGCGGGCGGGGCGCGGGCGAGCAGGTCGGCGGCGAGTTGCGCGCCTAGATCCGCGTTCCCGCCCTCCGCCGCGCCGCACGCCTGCTCCTCGCCGTCTGCGGAGAGGAGCGACGCGCGGAGGTGGAGGGACGCGCCGATGAGGCTCGCGAGCGCGGCGACGGGGGAATGGCAATCGGCCCCGAGCGCGGCGAGCAGCGCGCGCTCGGCGAGCACGCAACGGTGGGTGTCGGCGTGATCGATCGCGGAAACGACCCCGGCCGCGCGCGCGTCCTCGGCGCGGATCTCGATACCGACCGCGCCTTGCGCGGGAGCGGGGAGCATGATGTCGGTGGATATCGCGACGCCCACCTCCGGCCGGCCGAGCCGGTCGAGCCCGGCGGCCGCGAGCATCGTCGCGTCGACCTCCCCGGCCGCGAGCTTGGCCAAGCGGGTGTCGACGTTGCCGCGAATGGGGACGATGCGGAGGTCGGGGCGCCGCGCCAACAGCTGCGCGCGGCGGCGGGGCGAGCTGGTGCCGACGGTCGCGCCGCGTGGGATCGCCTCGATCGACTCCGCGCCGACGAGGCGGTCGCGCACGTCGGCGCGGGGCAGGGTGGCGGCGATGAGAAAGTCCGGGGGGCGGAGCGTCTCCACGTCCTTCATCGAATGCACGCACGCGTCGATCTCGCCGGCCAGCAGCGCGCGATCGAGCTCGCGCGTCCACAGCGCCTTGCCGCCGATCTCGGCCAAGGGGCGGTCCTGGATGCGGTCGCCGGTGGTGCGGATCACCACCGTCTCGATCCGGTCGGGCGACCAGCCGTGCGCGGCCGCGAGCGCGTCGGCGACCATGCGCGCCTGGGTGAGCGCGAGCGGCGAGCCGCGGGTGCCGAGGCGGAACGGGGGCATGCCGGGCGCTTAGGCCTGGGGAGACCGCTTCGACAAGCGGCGCGGGGGAGGGTAGGGTGATCCTATGATCGTGCTGGGCCTGGAATCCTCCTGCGACGAGACCGCCGCCGCGCTCGTGACCGACGAACGCGAGGTGCTGGCGCACCGGCTCCTGGGGCAGGAGGCGGCGCACCGGCCCTATGGCGGCGTGGTGCCCGAGATCGCGGCGCGCGCGCACGTGGAGGCGCTGGAGCCGCTGATCGTCGCCGCGCTCGACGACGCCGGGTTGACGCTCGCGGATGTGGACGCGGTCGCGGCGACGGCGGGGCCGGGGCTGATCGGCGGCGTGATGGTCGGGCTGGTGACGGGCAAGGCGCTGGCGCATGCGGCGGGCAAGCCGCTGGTCGCGGTCAACCACTTGGAGGGGCACGCGCTGTCGCCGCGGCTGGTCGATCCGGGGTTGGGATTTCCGTATCTGCTGCTGCTGGTGTCGGGGGGGCATTGCCAGCTGCTGCGCGTGGAGGGGGTCGGGCGGTACCGGCGGCTCGCCACCACGATCGATGACGCGGTGGGGGAGGCGTTCGACAAGACCGCCAAGATCCTGGGGCTGGGCTTTCCCGGCGGGCCTGCGGTGGAGCGGGCGGCGCTGGCGGGCGATCCCCGCGCGGTGCCGCTGCCGCGGCCGTTGAAAGGGTCGGCCGAGCCGCATTTCTCTTTCGCGGGGCTGAAGAGCGCGGTGGCGCGGGCGGCGGGCGCGCATTCGGCGGAGGATCTCGCGGCCTCGTTCCAGGCGGCGGTGGTCGATTGCCTCATCGACCGGACCGCGCGGGCGCTGGACGCGTCGCCGGGCGTGACCGCCTTGGTGGTCGCGGGCGGCGTGGCGGCGAATGCGGCGGTGCGGAGCGCGCTCGAAGTGCTGGCGGCGGAGCGCGGCCTGCCCTTCATCGCGCCGCCGGGATGGCTGTGCACCGACAACGCGGCGATGATCGCGTGGGCCGGGGCGGAGCGGTTCGCGGCGGGGCTGGTCGATCCGCTGGATGCGCCCGCGCGGGCGCGCTGGCCGCTCGATCCGACGGCGGAGCCGGTGCGCGGGGCGGGGGTGAAGGCGTGAAGATCGGGGTGATCGGCGGCGGGGCGTGGGGCACCGCATTGGCGCAGGTGGCGGCGCGGGGCGGGACCGAGCCGGTCGTGCTGTGGGCGCGCGAGCCAGAGGTGGTGGCGGGGATCAACGGCGCGCGCCTCAACGGAGCGTTCCTGCCCGGGGTGCCGCTGGCGGAGTCGATCCGCGCGACGGGGTCGCTGGAGGAGCTTGGCGAGTGCGAGGCGCTGCTGGTGGTCGCGCCCGCGCAGCATGTACGCGGCGTGCTGGCGGCGCTGCCCGCAGGCGACGCGCCGCTGGTGCTGTGCGCCAAGGGGATCGAGGCGGGGAGCAAGCTGCTCGTCGGCGAGGTCGCGCAGGAAGTGCGGCCGGGCGCGCCGGTGGCGGTGCTGTCGGGACCGACCTTCGCGCACGAGGTCGCCGCGGGCAAGCCGACGGCGGTGACGCTGGCCTGCGCCGATGCCGGGGTGCGCGCGGCGCTGGGCGCGCGCCTCGCCTCACCCAGCTTCCGCCCCTACGGGTCGGAGGACGTGGTCGGCGCGGAGATCGGCGGGGCGGTGAAGAACGTGCTCGCCGTCGCGTGCGGCGTGGTAGAGGGCGCGGGGCTGGGCCAGAACGCGCGCGCGGCGGTGATCGCGCGGGGGTTCGCGGAGATGACGCGGTTCGGGCTGGCCAGGGGGGCGAAGGTCGCGACCCTGAGCGGATTGTCGGGACTGGGCGACCTGGTGCTCACCTGTTCGTCGACGAGTTCGCGGAACTTCTCGCTCGGGGTCGGGCTCGGGCGGGGCAGGGCGGCGACGGAACTGCTTGCCGACCGGCGGACCGTGGCGGAGGGGGCGTTCACGGCGCCCGTCCTGGCGGAGGCGGCGCGCGACGCTGGCGTGGACATGCCGGTGACGGACGCGGTGGTGCGGCTGCTCGGCGGCGAGGACGTGCGCGCGGTGGTCGAGGCGCTGCTGGCGCGGCCGCTCCGGGACGAGGGGTAATTGATACCCTCTCCCGCTTTCGCGGGAGAGGGACAGGCGCGTGAGCGCGAGGGTGAGGGCCGGACCTTTCCGGAAACTGCCCTCACCCGACCTCGCTGCGCTCGGCCACCAGTGTCGGGTTGGTCATGCCGGGGGCATGACCAACCCGACACTCCCGCAAAAGCGGGAGAGGGCTTTATTCAAAAGTCAATCGCGATGCCCTTATGCTCCCAGTCGCCGTAGCGGACGGGGTTCTTGCCCATAGGGTCGTGCTCGGGCTCGGCGACCTCCTCCGGCTGGGGGACGGGCGGGTTGGGGGTGAGATAGGCGGGGGGCTTCAGGTGGTCGGGACGCTTGCTCATGGGTACGGCTCCGGTTGCGCGTGGCGCTGCTTCACTCCAGATCGGAGGTGCATGACCCTACCGCAACCCTCCCGCTACCTGTCCGACGACGTTCCCGGATTACCCGCGCGGCGCGCCGCGTTGAAGCTCCTCGACGCGGTGCTGCGCCAGGGACGCCCGCTCGAGGCGGCGCTTGCGGGGGCGACGAACGCGGTGCGCGGGCCCGACCGGGCGCTCGCGCATATGATCGCGGCAACGGTGCTGCGGCGCCTGCCCGATCTGGACGCGCTGATCGACGGGGCGACCGCGCGGCGGTTGCCCGATGACGCCAAGGCGCGGACCGCGCTCAGGATCGCGCTGGGGCAGGCGTTGGTGCTGGGAACGCCCCCGCATGCGGCGATCGCGACGGTGCTGCCGCTCGTCGATGGCGGCCCGCGCAAACTGGTGCACGGTGTGTTCGGGGCGGTAATGCGGGCGAAGGCCGTTCTTCCCGATCCGCCCAACCTTCCCGCCGACGTCGCCGATCGCTGGACGCGAGACTGGGGCGAGGATGCCGTCCTTGCCGCGCGGCGCGCGATCGCGGAGTCGCCGCCGCTGGACCTGACGCTCGCCCGGCCCGGGGCTACGGCGGAATGGGCGGAGCGGCTGGGAGGCGAGAGCTTCGGCCCCGGCCATGTGCGGCTCCCCGCGCGCGCGGCGGTGGTGGAGTTGCCCGGCTATACCGAAGGCGCGTGGTGGGTGCAGGACTGGTCGGCCTCGCTCCCCGTGCGCGCGCTGCTGGAGGGATGGGGCGACCGCCCGCCCGGCCGCGTGCTCGACCTGTGCGCGGCGCCCGGGGGCAAGGCACTCCAGCTCGCGGCGGCGGGGTGGGACGTGGTCGCGGTCGACCAGTCGGAAAGTCGTCTGGCGCGACTTCGCGAGAATTTTGTGCGGTGCGGGTTGGTGGCGGAGGTGGCGCTGGGCGATGTGCTGACCTGGGAGCCGGACGCCCTGGTGGACGCAGTGTTGGTCGATGCGCCGTGCAGCGCGACGGGCATCTTCCGGCGACATCCGGACGTGCTCCACCGCGCGCATCCGCGGTTCGTTGCCGAGATGGCGGAGGTCCAGGCGCGGCTGCTCGCGCGCGCGGCGGAGTGGGTCCGGCCGGGCGGCGTCCTCGTCTACGCTACATGCTCGCTGGAGCGTGCGGAAGGGGAGGAACAGGCGGATCGGTTTCTGGGCGAGCGGTCGGACTATGCGAACGCCCCGCCGTCGATCGCGGGCGGGGAGCGATACACGCGCATCCTGCCGTCGACGATGCCGGGGGGGTGCGACGGGTTCTTCATCGCGCGGTTCACGCGCAACGGCTGACTTGCCGGGGCGTTCGGGGGTGATAGAGGCCCCCACCATGTCACGATCCGTCCGCGTCGCCCCGTCCATCCTGTCCGCCGATTTCGCGCGGTTGGGCGAGGAGGTGCGCGCCGTCGACGAGGCGGGAGCGGACTGGATCCATCTGGACGTGATGGACGGGCATTTCGTCCCCAACATCTCATTCGGCCCCGGCGTGGTGCGCGCGATCCGGCCGCTTACGCCCAAGCCTTTCGACGTCCATCTGATGATCGCGCCGACCGACGCTTATCTGGACGCGTTCGCCGAGGCGGGGGCGGACACGATCTCCGTCCATCTGGAGGCTGGGCCGCACATCCATCGGTCGGTCGGGCACATCAAGTCGCTGGGGCTGCGCGCGGGCGTCGCGCTGAATCCGGGCACGCCGGCCAAGATGCTCGATTATCTGCTCGACCTGATCGATCAGGTGATCGTGATGACGGTCAATCCCGGCTTCGGCGGGCAGCGTTTCATCGGGTCGCAGCTGAAGAAGGTCGCCGCCATTCGCAAGATGATCGACGCGACCGGTCGCCCCATCGATCTGGAGGTCGATGGCGGGATCGACGCCGAGACCGCTCGCCAGGCGATCGACGCGGGCGCCGACGTACTGGTGGCGGGCACGTCGGTGTTCGGAACGGACGATTACGCCAGGAACATCGCGCGGCTCCGGCCCGCATGAGCCGTGACGACCCGGAGGCCCCGGTCCCGAGGGACGGGATCGACGAGGGCAAGCGGCTGATCCGGGTCGGCGGCGACAAGGGGCTGTCGCTCGCCGACCGACTGTCGGAGCGATTCCACCGGCTGACCTGGCGCACCCCGCTCCACGACCTGCGGCTGAAGGACCGGCATCCGCTCAAGCTGATCGCGGTACCCGACGATCCGATCCCGGGCGATGTCGGACGCGGGCGCGCGCTGCTCGCCGGGCGGCTCGTATTTTCGGGCGAGGAGCGCGCGCTGGGCGGACTGGACCTGCGCCGACCCGACTGGGGCAAGCCCTTCGCCGACCATCTTCAGAGTTTCGCGTGGTTGCGCGACCTTTCGACGGTCGCGACGCGTGCCGAGGCCGCGCCGGTCGCGGAGGCGCTGATGGCGCGCTGGCTCGACGCGCATGCGGACGCCGTCGACCAGACGGGGTGGCGTGCCGACCTCTGGGGTCGGCGCGTGCTGGCCTGGACCGCGCACGCGCCGCTGATCCTGTCCTCGACCGACCTGGTCTATAGATCGCGGGTGCTGAATGCCTTGGCGCGGGGCGGGCGGCACCTCGACCGCTATGCCGACAATACGCCCGCCGGGGCCGCGCGGATCGCCGCGTGGTGCGGGGTGGTGTCGTGTGGATTGCTGATACCGGGCGGCGAGGCGCGGTTGCGCTTCGGCGAGGCGGGGCTGGCGCGCGCGCTGGGGGCCAGCCTGTTCGAGGATGGCGGCATCGTGTCGCGCTCACCGTCGATGCTGCTGGGGACGATCGACCTGCTGGCGAGTCTCGGCGCCTGCTACGACGCGCGTCGGGAGGATATGCCCGATGCGGTGACGGGTGCGCTGGCGCGGATGGTGCCGGCGCTACTCGGAGTCGCGCATGGCGATCGGGGGTTGTCGAGCTGGCAGGGCGGGGGTCCCGTCGCCGCGACGCGCGTCGCGGCGGTGATCGAGGCGAGCGGGATACGCACCCGCCCGCTCCGCCAGGCGCGCGACTGGGGTTATCAGCGGCTGACGGCGGGGAGCGCGGTGCTGATCGTCGACGCCGCGCCGCCGCCCGTGGCGCGGGTGGTCGAGGGCGGATGCGCGTCGACGCTGGCGTTCGAGTTCTCCGACGGCCCGACGCGGCTGGTCGTGAACTGCGGCGGCGCGCGCGAGGCGGTGGCGGGCTTGCCGCGCACGCTCATCGAAGGGCTGCGCACGACGGCCGCGCATTCGACGCTCGGCCTGGCCGACACCAACTCGACGGCGATCCACGCCGACGGCACGCTCGGGCGCGGGGTCGGCGAGGTCGAACTGTCGCGTCAGGAGAGCGAGGCGGGCAGCCGGATCGAGGGCGCGCATGACGGTTATGCGCGCCGCTTCGGTTTCGTCCACCGCCGCCGGCTAATGCTGTCCGCCGATGGGCGCGAGCTGCGCGGTGAGGATGCGCTGCTGCCGCGCGGACGCCGCCGCCGGTCGGGGACGACGCCGTTCGCGATCCGGTTCCATCTGGGGCGCGGCATCGAGGCGGAGCCGACCGCCGACGGCCAGGCGGCGATCCTGCGGACCCGCGGCGGTGAAGCCGGGGGCGGACCGTGGCAGTTCCGCTGCCGGGGCGGGGCGCTGGCGATCGACGGGTCGGTGTGGATCGACGAGGCGGGGCGCCCGGTGGCGACACGCCAGCTGGTCGTCGCGGGCGAGGCGGCAGCGGGGGGCGCCAGCGTCGGCTGGCTCTTGAAGCGGGCGCGGTAGGCGGGCAGGGCGCGCGCGTCGCTGGTCACCGGAGTTCCCCCATGTCGCTCGTCCCCGTCAAGCGCGCCCTGCTGTCCGTGTCCGACAAGGCGGGGGTCGTCGACCTCGCCCGTGCGCTGGCGGCGCGCGGCGTCGAGCTGGTATCGACGGGCGGCACCGCCGCCGCGCTCCGGGATGCGGGGCTGACGGTGCGCGACGTGGCCGAGCTGACGGATTTCCCCGAGATGATGGACGGCCGGGTCAAGACGCTCCACCCGGCGGTGCATGGCGGGCTGCTCGCGGTGCGTGACGATCCGGCGCATGCGGCGGCGATGGCGCAACACGGGATCGGAGCGATCGATCTGGTGGTGGTCAATCTTTACCCGTTCGAGGCGACGGTCGCGCGGGGCGCGGAACGGGGCGAGGTGATCGAGAATATCGACATAGGCGGGCCGTCGATGGTGCGGTCGGCGGCGAAGAACCACGCCTATGTGGCGATCGTCACCGACCCTGCGGACTATCCGGCGCTGCTGGCCGAGCTCGACGCGAACGACGGCGCGACGACGCTCGAGCTGCGGAGGCATCTGGCCGCGAGCGCGTTCGCCGCGACCGCCACCTATGATTCGATGATCGCGAGCTGGTTCGCTTTCGCCGATCAGGGCGAGCGATTTCCGGGGACGCTGCCGCTGATCCTCCAGCGGCAGGACGAACTGCGCTATGGGGAGAACCCGCACCAAGCCGCCGCCTTCTACGCGAGCCGAGGCCCGTCGGCGCGCGGGATCGGGCAGGCGGACCAGGTCGGGGGCAAGGCACTCAGCTACAACAACCTCAACGACGCGGACGCCGCGCTCGAATTGCTGGCGGAGTTCCGCGACGCGGAACCGACGGCGGTGATCGTCAAGCACGCCAACCCCTGCGGCGTCGCGACGGCGCCGACGGCGGAGGCGGCGTACCGGGCGGCGTTCGCCTGCGACCCTGTGTCGGCGTTCGGCGGCATCGTCGCGGTCAACCGTCCGCTCGACGGCCCGACCGCGGCCGCGATCGCGGAGATCTTCACCGAGGTCGTGGTCGCGCCGGACGCGGACGAGGAGGCGCGGGCGGTGTTCGCGCGCAAGAAGAACCTGCGGCTGTTGTTGACGGGTGAGTTGCCCGATCCGGCGCGCGGCGGGCTGTCGGCCAAGTCGATCGCGGGCGGCTGGCTCGTCCAGTCACGCGACGGGGGACGGTTGACCGACGAGATGCTCCAGGTCGTCACCAAGCGGCGGCCGACGGAGCGGGAGCTGGCGGACTGTCGTTTTGCCTGGATCATCGCCAAGCACGTCAAATCGAACGCGATCGTCTATGCCCGGGACGGCGCGACGGCCGGCGTCGGGGCAGGGCAGATGAACCGGCTGGAATCGGCGCGCATCGCCGCCTGGAAGGCGCGCGACGCGGCGGACAGGGCGGGCTGGGCGGAGCCGCGCACGATCGGCTCGGCGGTGGCGTCCGACGCGTTCTTCCCCTTCGCGGACGGGCTGACGGCGGCGGTGGAGGCGGGCGCGACCGCGGTGATCCAGCCCGGCGGCTCGATCCGCGACGCGGAGGTGATCGCGGCGGCCGACGAGGCGGGGCTGGCGATGGTGTTCACGGGCATGAGGCATTTCCGGCATTGATCGTCGCGACCGCCCCGTCCGAGGTTTAGGGAAGCCGGGCGAGCGTCGTCAAGGCGTACCGGTTCAGGATGCGCCGCAGCTCGGCGTCGTGGCCGAAGAAGCCGTGGCCGCGACCCGGCACATCGATGCGGGTCGTGGCCGGGAACGCCCGGACGAAGCGCGCCGCCGTCGCGGGCGGGATGAAGTCGCAGCCGCCCCGCACCAGGAGCGTCGGCGCGGAGGACAGCGTTCCGCCGATCCGCGGCTGCGTCTCGAGATCGGATTGAAGCCTGAGTTGTGGATAGAGATTATGTCCGCCCGGCGACAGCGGTCGCGGCAGCGGCTTCCGAACGTCCTTGCATTGATAGCCGTAGATATGGGTCGTGGTGGCCGATCGGGCCTGATGCGTCGCGCGGGTATAGGGCTGGCTCTGCCACCGCTCGGCAAGCTGCGGCGCGTGGCCGATCAGGAGATAGATCGTGGCATCGCGCAGGGTCGGCTTGAATCCGCCTTTCGTGTCCGTACCCGAATAGTCCAGCGGTAGGGGCTCTCCCGGAAAGTCGCCGGGGGACTCCAGGATGGTCGCCGCCACCCGGTCCGGGTGCGCCCGCACATAGGCAGTCGCGAGCGACGCCCCCCAGCTCTGCCCCCATAGGACGATCTTGTCGGTTCCGAGCGCGGCGCGCAGCGAGTCGAGGTCGGCGACGGCGTTCGCGAGCGTATATTCCCCGATCGGCCGATCGCCGGACGCGCCGCCGCCGGCCTGGTCGTAGAAGACCGTCCGAAATCCGGCGTCTCGAAAGCCAGAACCGACATCGAAATCGCGAGGGCGCACCAGATCGCCGGGGCCGCCATGAAGGAATACGACCGGCGTGCGGTGGCGCGGGCGCTCCGGCTCCAGCGCCCACCAAGCGATCGATGCGCCGGTGCCGCTCCGCAGCAGGCGGTGCGGCCCGCGCGGGTCCGGGCCGGGTTCGGCGCGTGGCTGAAACGGGCTGACGAGCATCGCGGTCACGATCCCACCGAGCGGCAGCAGCGCGACAATCGCGGCGAGGCTAGACCCGGTGAGACGGGATAGACCGGCCCGCCGAGCAAAGAAACGAGCGAAGCCGGCTGCCGCAAGGCCTCCGACTAGCAAGGGCAGAAAAATCAGCAGCCAAAAATACGGTGCGATGGGGGCGAACAGGACGAGGACGCCGAAGCTGAGCGCCGCCCCTATCGCGGCCGCCACTATCAATCCGAGCCACCCCGAAATCCTCCGCATGGCCGCACTCCCCGACCTGGAGATTACGTCATCCCACGCGCGATGCAACTCGGCGAGGACGGCCCTAGAAGCCGGCCGCGCTTCCCGCCGGGAGCGCGGTCGCCTCCGGCGTCGCCTTGCGTCGGAACAGCGCGCGGTCGGCGTCGCCGAAGGACCAGCGCCACAGCACGAACAGGTACACGCCCGCGATCGCCGGGATGCCGATCACGAGCTCGGTCCACTCGTACCGTTGCGGCAGCGCGGTGAAGATCGTGCCCACGCCGATCGCCGCCAGCGCCGCCCATAGCAGCGACCAGCGCCAGGGCGCGACGCCGTGGCCGAGCATGCGTTCGAGGAAGCGCACCTTGACCACGCTCGTGACGCCGAGGCTCAGGCACAGCGCGACCGCCGGGCCCGCCGCCTGCCAGGTGGCGGGCCAGTCGAGCGTGCGCGCCGCGAACACCAGCGCGAAGCTCAGCGCGATCTGGAACAGCAGCATCCCCAGCGAGATGAGCAGGTTCCGCTTGCGGGCGATGTAGACCAGCGCCGATTCGGACACCGCCCCCGCCGTTCCCGCGAACTCGGCGGTGAGGAGGAACGCGAGCGCGGCGGTGCCCGCGACGAACTCGGGCCCGATCACGCCCATCACCGCCTCGCCGGGGATGGAGCCCATCAGCGCCAGCCCGCCCTGCGCCGCCATGATCCAGAACGCGACCTGGCACACCTGCCGCGCGACCGCGGCCTTGTCGTTCCTCGCCAGCGCCTCGGTCACGACCGGGCCAAGGATCGGGTCGAAGCTTGTCTTGAGCTTGGCGGGAAGCGAGGCGACCTGCTGCGCCATGTAGTAGATGCCGACGATCTCCGGCGCGAAGAGCAGCCCCAGGATGAAGCGGTCGACGTTGCGCGTCCCCCATTCGAGCGCGTCCGCCCCCGCCAACGGCGCGTTCGCCTTGGCGAGCGCCAGGAGCGGGCGGACGCGAGGGCTCCAGCCGCGCGGTAGGCCATAGGAGCGGACGAACGGCACCGCGCTCGCCACCAGTGCCGCGATCATCGAGGCGACGTAGGACAGCACCAGCCCGTCGCGCAGCGTGAAGTAGGAGAACGCCCAGGCGGCGATCGAGATCGTCCAGGGCTCCACCACCGCGCGCGCGGTCACCGCCGCCTTGACGTTCAGGCGATAGGCGAGCGCGGAGAGGCTGACATCCGACCAGGCGGTCGCGACGATGATCAGCGGAAGGAACCGGTCGAGCCCCGTCACCGCGCTGTTTGGATACATGATCTGCGGGAAGGTGAACAATACCGCGCTCGCCGCGATCGACACGACCAATGCGACAACCATCGCGTCCCATACTACATGAGCATGCGGGCGGTCGGTGGTCGCCAGCGCCTGGGCGAGCCCGCGTTTCAGGCCCAGCGTCGCGAGCAGCGCGGCGAGTTCGACCACCACCACCGCGATCGCGAACCGCCCGACCAACTCGGGCCCGTAGACGCGCCCCGCGATGAACAGGAACGGGATCCGCGCGAGCAGCCGGAGCGCGAAGCCCGCGATGTTGGTGCGGCCCCCCTTGGCGAGCGCCGCGATGTCCTCGGGGTCGCGGGTGGGCACTAGTGCGCCGAACCCCAGCTATGGCCGGTGCCGATCTCGACGCCGAGCGGGACGGAGAGCTTGACCGCCGGCTCGGCCGCGCCCTCCATGACGCAGCGGATCACCGGGCTCGCGGCTTCCACGTCCTTCTCCGGCAATTCGAACACGAGTTCGTCATGGACCTGGAGGAGCATGCGGACTTGTCCCAGTCCCGCCTCGGCGAGCGCGGGTTCCATGCGGATCATCGCGCGCTTGATGATGTCGGCGCTGGTGCCCTGGATCGGCGCGTTGATCGCGGCACGCTCGGCACCCTGACGCTCGTTCTGCTGGCGGCTCTTGATGCGGGGGAACCAGCATTTCCGGCCGAACAGCGTCTCGGTATAGCCGCGGTCGCGGACCTGGGTCAGCGTGTCGGCCATGTAGCGGTTCACGCCCGGAAACCGCTCGAAATAGCGGTCGATCAGCCCTTGCGCCTCGTCGGCGGTGATGTTCAACCGCCCCGCCAGGCCCCAACGCGAGATGCCGTAGAGGATCGCGAAGTTGATCGTCTTGGCCTGGCTCCGCGTGTCGCGGTCGACCTCGCCGTAAAGCTGCTGCGCGGTCAGCGCGTGGATGTCCTCGCCGTTGGCGTAGGCCGCCTTCAGCTCGGGCACGTCGGCCATGTGCGCGGCCAGCCGGAGCTCGATCTGCGAATAGTCGGCGGCGAGGAGGACGTGCCCCTCCTCCGCCACGAACGCCTCGCGCAGCTGGCGGCCGATCTCGGTGCGGATCGGGATGTTCTGGAGGTTGGGGTCGGTCGAGGACAGCCGTCCGGTTTGCGCGCCCGTCAGGGAGTAGCTCGTGTGGACTCGGCCCGTCGCCGGGTTGACCTGAGCCTGGAGCGCGTCGGTGTAGGTGTTCTTGAGTTTGGTCAGCTGACGCCAGTCGAGCACGCGGCGGACGATCTCCGATCCCGGCTCCTTGCTCCGCGCGATGCGCTCGAGCTCGGTCACGTCGGTCGAATAGACGCCCGATTTGCCCTTGCGCCCGCCCTTCAGCCCCAGCCGGTCGAACAATACGTCGCCCAGCTGCTTGGGGCTGCCGATCGTGAACGGGCCGCCCGCGAGCTCGTGGACCTGTTTCTCAAACTCGGCGATCTGACCCTCGAACTCGGTCGAGAGCGCGGCGAGGCGGGGCACGTCGACCAGGATCCCGCGCCGTTCCATGCGCGCGATAACGGGAACGAGGGGGCGGTCGACCATCTCGTAGATACGGGTCGCGCCCTCCAAAGGAAGCCGTGCCTTGAATCGTTTCCACAGCCTGAGCGTCACGTCGGCGTCCTCGGCGGCGTAGCGGGTCGCGGTCTTGAGGTCGATCTCGTGGAACCCGCGCTGGTTCTTGCCGGTGCCGACCACCTCCTTGAAGCCCAGGCAGGTGTGCGACAGGTGCTCGGCGGCGAGCTCGTCCATCTTGTGGCCATGCCTGCCCGCGTCGAGGTCGAAGCTGAGCACGATCGTGTCGTCGAACGGCGCGATATCCAACCCCAACCGCCCGAGCACGATCATGTCGTATTTCAGGTTGTGCCCGATCTTGAGCACCGCCTCATCCGCCAACAGCGGCCCGAGCAGCGCGAGAGCCTCCGCGCGGTCGATCTGTACGGGCGTCTCGCTCAGCAGGTCCGAGCCGCCATGCCCGAGCGGCACGTAGCAGGCGCGGTTGGGGGCGAGCGCGAGCGACACGCCGACCAGGTCGGCGCGGGTCGCGTCGACGCCGGTGGTCTCGGTATCGACCGCGACCCACCCTTGCGCGCGCGCCTCGGCGATCCAACGCTCGAGCGCGGCGGCGTCGGTGATCGTCTCGTAGCCGTCGAGATCGCAGGGCGGATCGGCGTCCGCGTCGTCGACTGCGGGCGCGGTGGCCTTGTCGGCGGCCTCGGTTACCTCGCCTAATTTCGCAAGCAGCGACTTGAACCCATGATGCTCCAAGAACGCCCTGAGCGGCCCGGGCGGAATGCCCGCTTCCGGCAGCGCGAGCGCGTCGAGCGGGTCGTGGAGCGGGGCATCGTCCTTGAGCGTCACGAGCACCCGGCTCAGCCGCGCCTTGTCGGCGTGCTCGACCAGGTTGTCGCGGAGCTTGCCCGCTTTCATCGCGGGCGCGGCGGCGAGCACGCCCTCCAGGTCGCCGTGTTCGGCGATCAGCTTGGCCGCAGTCTTGGGTCCGACGCCCGGCACGCCCGGGACGTTGTCGACCGCGTCGCCCATCAGCGCGAGCACGTCGCCCAGCCGCTCCGGTCCGACGCCGAATTTCTCGACGACGTACTCGGGGCCGAGGCGGCGGTTGTTCATCGTGTCGAGCATGTCGATGCCGCCCCGACCTTCGACCTTGGGCTCGAACAATTGCATCAGGTCCTTGTCCGACGAGACGATGGTGACCTCCCACCCCTCGCGCCTGGCGGCGAGCGCGTAGGAGGCGATGATGTCGTCCGCCTCCAGCCCCGCCTCCTCGATGCAGGGCAGCGAAAAGGCGCGGGTGGCGTCGCGGATCATCGGGAATTGCGGCACGAGGTCGGGCGGCGGCGGCGGACGATGCGCCTTGTACCCGTCATACAGGTCGTTGCGGAACGTCTTGGACGACGCGTCGAAGATGACCGCCATATGCGTCGGCCCGTCCGCCGCATGCAGCGCCTCCGCCAGCCGCCAGAGCATGGTGGTGTAGCCGTACACCGCCCCCACCGGCTCGCCATGCTTGTTGGTGAGCGGCGGGAGCCGGTGGTACGCCCGGAAGATGTAGCCGGAGCCGTCGACGAGATAGAGATGGGGCATCGCGCGAGGGTGTAGCGCAGGGTGGCGGGTGGACCAACAGCCAAGCCCACGCCCGCCCGACGCGCGGGTTAGTTCGCCACGCCGTCCGGCACCGGACCCAGCGTGGGGCGGCCCGGCGCGTACGTCGTCACCGCCCTCGCGACCGCCTGGATCAGCTGCTGGCGGGCGGTGGTGGAGCGCGTCGTGTCGCCGATCATCACCGCGATTGCGTAGCGGCGGCCGTCGGGGGCGGTGAGGAGGCCGACGTCGTTGAAGCCGGCGTTGCGGCCGTTCAGGTCCTGGCCGGTGCCTGTCTTGTGCGCGAGTTGCCAGCCGGGCGGGACCGCGGCGCGCAGGCGCGAGCGGCCGGTGACGGTGCGCGCCATTGTCTCGAGCAGGAAGCGGGTGGACGATTCGGACAACAACTCGCCGCGCGCGAGGCGCGACAGCGCGTCGGCGATGGCGAGCGGGGCCGCGCCGTCGGGCGGGTTCGCGATGTAGGCGTCGAGCGCGGCGCGGCGGCGCTCGGGCGCGAGGCGCGAGCGGGCGTCCTGGAAGCCGCTGGTCAGCGAATATTCCTGCCGCCACTCGACCCCCGCCGTGCCTGCCTGGAGCAGCCGTTCGCCCGGGCCGAAGCGGATGTCGCCCAGCCGCTTGCCCGCGATGACGTCGCGCACGGCGGACGGCCCGCCGACGAGGGTGAGCAGCCGGTCGTTGGCGGTGTTGTCGCTCTGCGTCAGCGCGCGCGTCAGGAGGCCGCCGACGGTGGTGGTGAAGCTGCCTTTCTGCCGCACGAGGTAGGCGATCGGTTGGTGGAACAGCGTCAGGTCCTGCGGGCGAACGGTGATCTCGTCCTCCAGCCGGACGCGGCCCTGGTCGCGCTGCTCCATCACCGTGATCGCGACCCAGAGCTTCGACACCGATTGCTGGGGCAGCAGGCGGCGGCCGCCGGACTCGACGGTCCAGCCGTCGTCGACCGCGCGCACCGCAACGCCCGCCAAGCCGCCGAAGCCGCGCACGGCCTGGGTCACCGCGAGCGTCAGCCCGTCCGGCGCGGCCCGGACCACGCGCGGCGCGGGGGCTGGGACGGGCACGGAGACCGCCGCGACGGGGGCGGGGAGCGACACGGCCGCGTCGGCCCGCGACGTTTTCTCCGGCCGCGGCGGGGGCACGCAGGCCGCGAGCGCGGCGCAGAGCGCGACCGCGAGATAACCGTTCGACTTGATCACGACCACATCACCCCGACCCCACGTCGTCCTACCTGTCCCGAGCTTCGCGCCAGTGAAACAACAAGATGTCGTCGCTGCGGTGAAACGAGCGGTCCGTGCGCCGGGTCGCGGGGTTAAAAACGCGACGGCGTCAGGACCGTGTCGACGGGGGCATCCAGCGTCTCCGGGTGATCGAGCGTGTAATGCAGCCCGCGGCTTTCCTTCCGGTGAAGCGCCGAGCGCACGATCAGGTCGGCGGTCTGGAGCAGGTTGCGCAGTTCGATCAGGTCGGGCGTGACGCGAAAATTGCCGTAATGGTCGGCCACCTCCTCGGTCAGCATCGCGATGCGGGTGGCGGCGCGTTTCAGGCGTTTGGTGGTGCGCACGATGCCGACATAGTTCCACATGAACCGGCGGATCTCCGTCCAGTTCTGCTTGATCACGACCTCCTCGTCCGAATCGGTCACGCGGCTCTCGTCCCAGGGGCGCACGGGCGGGGGCGGGGGGAGGTCGTCCCAGCAGCTGGCGATATGCGCCGCCGCCGCCTCGCCATAGACGAAGCATTCAAGGAGCGAGTTGGAGGCCAGCCGGTTCGCGCCGTGGAGCCCCGACTGCGTGCACTCCCCCGCCGCATACAGCCCGGGCAGGTCGGCGCGCCCGTCGCGATCGACGACGATCCCACCGCAGGTGTAGTGCTGCGCGGGGACGACGGGGACCGGCCCCGTCGTCATGTCGATGCCGAGCCCCAGCAGCTTCTCGTGGATATTGGGGAAGTGCCCGCGCACGAAGTCGGGAGCCAGGTGGCTGATGTCGAGATGGACGTAGTCGAGGCCGTCCCGCTTGATCTCCGCGTCGATCGCGCGCGCCACCACGTCGCGCGGCGCCAGCTCGGCGCGCGGATCGAGATCGGGCATGAAACGGTGGCCGGTATTGGGGTTGAGGAGCCGCCCGCCCTCGCCGCGCACCGCTTCGGTGATCAGGAAGTTCTTGACCTCCAGATTATAGAGGCAGGTCGGGTGGAACTGCATGAACTCCATGTTCGACACCCGGCACCCGGCGCGCCACGCCATCGCGATGCCGTCACCCGTCGCCCCCTTGGGCGCGGTGGAGAACAGGTAGGTCCGCCCCGCGCCGCCGGTCGCCAGGATCGTCGCGCGCGCGGTGTGCAGGTTCACCATCCCCGTCGCCCGGTCGACGGCGTAGACGCCCCACACATGCCCCGCGCCCGAATAGCGTTCCTCGTGGCGCGAGCCGGCGAGGTCGATCGCGACCTGGTCGGGGACAAGGGTGATGTTCGGGTTCGCGCGCGCCGCCTTCAGGAGCGCCTCCTGCACCGCCCAGCCGGTGGCATCGTCGACATGGACGATGCGCCGGTGCGAATGCCCGCCCTCGCGCGTCAGGTGGAGCGCGTCCCCCTCCATCGCGAAAGGGACGCCAAGTTCGCGCAGGCGCTCGATCGCGGCGGGCGCGCGTTCGACGACGAACTCGACGACGCCGCGATCGTTCAATCCCGCGCCCGCGACCATCGTGTCCTCGACATGGTTGTCGAAATTGTCGCCGGGCTCGAGCACGGCGGCGATCCCGCCCTGCGCCCACGCGGTCGATCCCTCGTCGAGCCCGCCCTTGGCGAGCACCGTGACCCGGAACCGGTCGGCGAGGTTGAGCGCCGCCGTCAGCCCCGCCGCGCCCGAACCGATGATGAGGACGTCCGATTCAATCCCGCTCATCGCGGAGGGCCACCAAAGGTAACGAAAGTCACGCTAGTACGCACGGTTTCGCGCGTTCCCGGGCGGCTCGATCGGCTGGACGGGGTGGGTCGCAATCGCATCGGAGCCGCTCCTGGCACGAGTCGGCGGCTGTAGGACAGCCCCATATTCGGTCGGTCCTCATCGAGCGGTCCGGCGCGCGCTCCAACCAGGCCCGACGACCCGGTCGCCCGAGACCTCGCCCGTGTACGAACGCCCGCCTGCGGCGAAGCGCAAGCGCGCGCCGTCCAGCCCCGTGTCCGACAGCGGCCAGACCCGGTCGTCGCGGATCAGGACGCCGCCTACATCCTGATGGCGCCGGGTCAACCGCAGCTCGGCCGGGCGGCCCGCGTCGCGCAATCGCCACCGTCCCTCGACGCGCGCGGGCACTATCCACAGATGCGCCCGCGCGCCGCCGACGCGCTCGGTCCGATCGGGCCGCCAATCGCCCATATCGAACACATGGCTGACGATTCGCGCGCCCGGCGCCAATTCGGCGAGGAGGCGGGGCCGCAGGCGCATGTTGACCTCCGGCAGCAGGAACATCGTTGCCACGTCGTACCCGGCGAGCGGCGTCGCGAACAGGTCGCGCGCCTCGAACCGCGCGCGGTCGGCGACCCCCGCCTTCGTCGCGGCGGCGCGAGCATCGGCGACGAGTACCGGGTCGATATCGACGCCCAGCCCGCTCGCCCCGCGCTTCGCCGCCGCGATGAGGATGCGCCCGTCGCCCGTGCCCAGATCGAGCACCCGGTCGCCCGCGTTTACATCGGCCATGTCGAGCATCCGCTTCACCAGCTCGGGCCGGGTCGCGGCATAAGGCACGTCGAGCCGAGGCGCTTGCCCGAACAGCGTCGAGACCGAACACCGCGCCTGCGTCGCCGACAGGCACCGCGCGCCGAGCGCGACGCTCCCTGCCGCGCACAAGGTCAGCCCCGCAGCCGCGACGTTCAGGCGACCGGCCTTCACGCGTGTCGCGCTAGCCGGCCGTCACGCGTTCGCCGCGCGCGTGAGGCTCAGGAACACGTCTTCCAGGTCGGGCTCTTTGGTGACCACGTCGACGATGCCGAGCCCGCCCGCCTGCACCGCCGCCAGCACCTCGCCCGCATTGACGCGGTCCTTGGCATAGGTGATCTCGAGCGTCCGGGGAGGGCGCAGCACGACCTTCTCGAAACAGACCGCTTGCGGCGTATGCCCCAGGTCGCGGTCGACGGTGACGGCCACCACTTTCTCCTGCGCGCGGCCGACCAGCTCGCGCGTCGGCTCGTTGGCGATCAGGCGACCGCCGTTGATGATCGCGATGCGGTCGCACAGCTCCTCCGCTTCCTCCAGATAGTGCGTCGTCAGCACCACCGTCACCCCGCCCGCGTTGAGCTCGCGCACATACGCCCAAAGCTGCTGGCGGAGCTCGATATCGACCCCGGCGGTCGGTTCGTCGAGGACCAGCACGGGCGGCGAATGGACCATCGCCTTGGCGACCATCAGCCGCCGCTTCATGCCACCCGACAGCGTGCGGGCGTAGGCGTCCGCCTTGTCCTCCAGCCGCACCGCGCGGAGGAGCTCCATCGAGCGGCGCTCGCGTTTGGGGACGCCGTACAGCCCGGCCTGGATCTCCAGCGTCTCAAGCGGCGAGAAGAACGGATCGAACAGGATCTCTTGGTTGACGATGCCGATCGACGCCTTGGCGTTCCGGGGGTGGCGGTCGATGTCGAACCCCCAGATCGACGCGGAGCCCGCCGTCTTGTTGACCAGCCCCGCCAGGATATTGATCAGCGTCGACTTGCCCGCGCCATTGGGGCCGAGCAGCCCGAAGATCCGGCCGCGCGGCACGTCGAGCGTCACCCCGTCCAACGCCTGCTTGCCGCCGGCGTAGGTCTTCGAGAGCCCGGAGATGCTGATCGCGGCGTCGTCCATACGGTCGCGATAGCGGGCGCGGGTGCCAAGATACACCCCTTCCGCCCCGCCCGTGCGCTTGCTATCCGTCGGGCATGCATCCGCCGCTCGAAACATCCCGCGTGTCCTCCCGCCGCGTCGCGTGCGATGGGGCGACCGACATTCCCGGCGGCGCGGCGCTCGGTCATCCGCGCGTGTTCCTGCAGATAGCGGAGCCGGGCTACACCGACTGCGGCTATTGCGACCGGCGCTTCATCCTGATCGGCGGGCCCGCCGACGGGGCGGATCAGGGCAAGCTCCACGACCGCGGCGACGGCGCGGGGAACTGAGTCCGGGGGACCAGAGCGCCCCCGTCGATGCGGCGGGGAAGGGCGACCCGGCCGCGCGCCAATCGGTCCAGCGGCTGTTCGACGAGACACGCAGGCGACTGGTCGAGACGGGGACGCGCAACCGGCTGGTCCACGTCAATCGCGCCAACACGCGCGGGAACGTCGTCGGGATCGTCAACGAACGGTCGGACGAGCTCCATGGCCTGCTGTGTTCGGGCAAGGCGATGCGGTTCCGCGCGCTCGGCCGCGACGCGAAGGGCGAAGCGGGCGATATCCAGCTCGCGGGCGATGAGGAGGCGATCGACGCCAAACGCTACACCGACAACCACTTGGAGACGCGGCTCGGCCCCGACGCGCTGAGCAAGAAGCTGCTGACGATCGCGCGCGAGGCCCGGACCGCCGAGGAGGAGCAGGGCGTCAACATCCTCTATCTCGCGCTCGGCTTCGTCACCTGGTTCGAGGATGCGACTTCGAGCACCCCGCGCGAGGCGCCGTTGGTGCTGCTCCCGGTCGAACTGGTGCGGAACGCGCGGACCTCCACCTATGATCTGAAGCTGCGCGACGAGGAGCTGTTGACCAACCTCCCGCTCCGGCAGCGTTGGCGCGACGATTTCGGGATCGTCCTGCCGCCCGTCGAGCCGGGCGAGGGCTGGCGGCCGTCGGACTACTTCGCGCAGGTGGAGGCGGTCGTCGTCGACCGGCCGCGCTGGCGGGTCGATCGCGATGCGGTCCAGCTCGGCTTCTTCTCCTTCTCCAAGCTGCTGATGTTCCTCGACCTCGCGCTCGACGCTTGGCCGGGCGGCGCGCTGGAGGGGCATCCGCTGACGCGCGGGCTGCTGTATGAGGGGTTCGAGGCGGAGCCGCCGCTGTTCGGGCCCGACGACCGGCTCGACGAGCGGCTCCCGCCCGACAAGCTGTTCCATGTGGTCGACGCCGACGCCAGCCAGGCTCGCGTGGTCGAGGAGGTGCGCTCGGGCAGGAACCTCGTCGTCCAGGGGCCTCCGGGGACGGGCAAGAGCCAGACGATCACCAACGTCATCGCCGCCGCGGCGCGCGAGGGCCGCACCGTGCTGTTCGTGGCGGAGAAGATGGCAGCGTTGTCGGTGGTCCGCGACCGGTTGGTCAAGGTGGGCTTGCGCGACATCTGCCTGGAGCTCCATTCCAAGACGGCCAACAAGAAAGCGGTGCTGGCCGACCTCGCGCGCACGCTAGCCGCCGCGCAGGCCGCCCCGGCCGCGCCGCCCGCGCCCGAGGCGCTGCTAGAGTGCCGCGACAGGCTGAACCAAGTCACCGCCGCGCTTCACGCGCCGATCGGCGCGACGGGGGAGACGCCCTTTTCCGTATTGGCTCGGCAGGCGCGCCATATCGGCTTGGGCACGCCCGCCCCCGCGCTGGAGGCGGACGCGCTGGCGACGATGACGCGGGCCGAGGAGCGGGCGCTCGCGGAGGCGCTCGTCGAGTATGGCGCGCTGCTCGGGCGGGCGGGGCCGCCGGAGCGGCACCCGTTCGCGGGCGTGGGCGCGCTCGATATCCAGCCGGTCGAACTGGCCCGGCTGGCGTCGCGACTGGAGGAGGCCGGGGCGGCGGTCGAGACGCTGCGGCGGACGCTCGATGCGCCGCTCGCGGCGTTGGGCTCGGCCGAGGTTCGGTCGATGGCGACGGTCGCGCCCGTGCTGGACACGCTGGCGCGGCTGGCGGGAATGCCCACGACCGACGGCGGGTCGGCGCGGGCGCTGCTCGTCACCGCCGATCCGGTTCGGTTGAGGGAGGGTTTGGACGGTGCCCAGGATTGGCGCGCAGCGAGGAATGCGGCCGGAGCGGATTTCGTCGACGCCGCTTTTACGACCGACGTCGCCGACCTGCGCGCGCCGCTGGTCGCGGGCGCGTCGTCCTTCTTCTCGCGCTGGGGCTCCGCCTATCGATCGGCGTCGCGGACGCTCGCGGGGTCGTTGCGTGGGCCGCTGCCTTCCTCGGCGGACGGGCGGCTGGCGCTGCTCGACCGGCTGCTCGACGTCCAGGCGCTCCGCGCGCGCTGGGGCGAGGACGAGGCGTTCCTCGCATCGGCGCTGGGCGGCGCATGGCGAGGCGAGCGGACCGACTTCGTCGCCACCGCCGCCCTCGCGACCTGGTGCGCCGGATTAGGCGGCGCGCCGCTGATCGCCGATCCCGAGCGGTTAGTCCGGATCGCCTCCGCGCCCGCCGAGCTGGCGATGACGACGAACGCCCTCCGGCAGGCGCAAACCTGCGCGCGGACCGCGATCGATCAGGTGGTCCGCGCGCTCGAACCCGACTGCGGCACGTTCGCGCAGGCCGACCTGACCGAGGTCGCCGCACGATTGCGCGCCATGGCGGCGTCGACCGACCGTTACGGCGAATGGGCGCGCCTGTGCTCCCTGCGCGAGCGGCTGGACGCGGTCGGCTTGGGCGACCTCGCCGCGCGTGTCGCGAGCGGCGCGATCGACGGCCAAGCGGCGGCGACCGAGCTGCGGTTCGCGCGCGCCGAGCGGCTGTGGCAGGGCGCGATCGCGACCCAGCCCGCCTTGCGCGACCTCGCCGCGCTCGATCGCCACGCGCTGGCCGCCGACTTCGGGCGGCTCGAGCGCGCGCGGCTCAAGGAGAACGTCACCGCCATCCTCGCCGAGCACCTGGCCCAGGTGCCGCAAGGCGCGATGGGGGAGATGGGGGTGATCCGCGGCGAGATCGGCAAGAAGCGCGCGCATCTCGCGCTCCGCCAGCTGTTCAAGCGCGCGCCGACCGCGATCCAGCGGATCAAGCCCGTGCTGCTGATGAGCCCCATCTCCGTCGCGCAGTACCTCACCCCGGGCCTCCTCACCTTCGACCTGCTCGTCATCGACGAGGCGAGCCAGGTCCGGCCGGAGGACGCGCCCGCGCGATCGCGCGGGCGCGTCAGATCGTGGTGGTGGGCGACCAGAAGCAGCTCCCGCCCTCCTCCTTCTTCGACCGGCTGCTCGCGGACGGGGAGGAAGCACCCGAGTCCGAGGACGGGGAGGACGACCTGCTGGAGGGCGCGGCGACGCTCGGTTCGCTGGAGAGCGTCCTGTCGCTGTGCGAGGCGCGCGGTCTCCCGTCGCGGATGCTCAAATGGCACTACCGCTCGCGCGATCCGTCGCTGATCCGCGTCTCGAACCGCGAGTTCTACGAGGACGGGCTGATCCTGCCGCCCTCCCCGCTGGAGAAGGACCCCGCCTACGGGCTGACGTTCACCAAGGTCGCGGGCGTCTACGACAAGGGCGGCAAGCGCGACAACCGGCTGGAGGGCGAAGCGATCGTCGCGCGCGTCGCCGAGCACGCCCGCGCGCATCCCGACCTGTCGCTGGGCATCGTCACCTTCTCGTCGGCGCAGAAGAACACGGTCACCGAACTGCTCGAACTCGCCCGGCGGTCCGACCCCGCGCTCGACGGATTCCTACGCGAAGGACAGGCGGAGGACGTGTTCGTCAAGAACATCGAGAACGTCCAGGGCGACGAGCGCGACGTCATCCTGATCTCGGTCGGCTACGGCCCCGTCACGCCCGGCGGGCGGCTGGCGAGCATGAGCTACGGCCCCGTCAACGCCGAGGGCGGCGAGCGGCGGTTGAACGTGCTCTTCACCCGCGCGCGCATCCGCTGCGAAGTGTTCGCCTCGTTCGATCCGGGCGACATCGACCCCAGCCGCGTCGCGCGGGAAGGGCCGCGCATCCTCAAACGCTTCCTGGAATACGCCAAGTCGGGCAAGCTCGACGAGGCGACGGCGACCGGCGCGCCCGCCGACACGCCGTTCGAGGACGACGTCGCGGACGTCATCCGGTCGTTCGGCTACCTCGCCGACCCGCAGGTCGGATCGGCGGGGTTCCGCATCGATATCGGCGTGCGCCATCCCGACAAGCCGGGCGCGTATCTGCTCGCGGTCGAGTGCGACGGCGCGACCTACCACTCGGCGCTCTGGGCGCGCGAGCGCGACCGGTTGCGCCAGGAAGTGCTCGAGCATCTGGGCTGGCGCTTCCACCGCGTCTGGAGCACCGACTGGTTCCAGCGCCGCCCCGCCGAGATCGAGCGGCTGCGCGCGGCGCTGGCGGCGGCGCGCACGGCGGCGGAGGCGGGGGTGAAGCTCGACGGGGCCAACCGCGCCGGCGCGCGGCCGATTGCCCGGAGCGCCCCGGCGGCTGACGCGTTCGTCGTCCCCGAGACGACAGGGCGCACCATGCCGCCCTACCGGCGCGCCCTGCTTTCCGTCCGAAGCGCGGTGGAACCGCACGAAGCGCCGGCCGCGCTGCTCGCCAAGCTAGTAGGCCAGATCGTCGAGGCGGAAGGACCGATGCATCTGGAGGAGGTGGCGCGCCGCGTCGCGACCGGCTTCGGCAAGGAAAAGGCGGGCGGGCGCATCCTGGCCGCGACCTCGCGCTCGCTTCAGGCGTCGCCCGACCTCCGGACCGAGGACGATTTTTGGTTCACGCCCGCTCAGGGCGAGGCGCCGCCCGTCCGCGACCGCTCCGCCGAGACCGGGCCGACGCTGAAGGCGGGGGCGATCTCCGCGATGGAGATCCGCGCGGCGCTGGCGATCGCGCGCGAGGACAATGCGGGCGGGTCCGACGGCGACCTCATCCGCACGGCCGCGCGCCTGATGGGCTTCCGCCGCGTCGGGCCCGAGCTCCAGGCGCGGGTCGCCGACATCCTGCGGGCGGACGCCGGAAACGGGCTGGCGTAGGCTAACGGCGGGCTTATATCCGGTGTCATGAACGCCATCACCGATCCACGCCGCTTCCTCTACCGCGATCTCGATCCCGCCAGGGCGCAGGCGCTCGCCGCGCAGGCGCTGGGCAAGGCCGATGACGGCGAGCTGTATCTCCAATATCGCCGCTCGGAGGCGTTCGGCTTCGATGACGGCAGGCTCAAGACCGCGAGCTACGACACGCATGGCGGCTTCGGCCTCCGCGCCGTGTCGGGCGAGACCACTGCATTCGCGCATGCGAACGAGCTAAGCGAGGCCGCGATCAAGCGCGCCGCCGAGACGATGACGCTCATCGACCCCGCGACCGGTCCCAAGGCGGGCCCGCCGCAGGGTACGAACCGCCATCTTTACACCGACGGCGATCCGCTCGACCTCGTCCCCTTCGCCGACAAGGTGAATCTCTGCCAGCGCATCGACGCCGCCGCGCGCGCCCGCGATCCGCGCGTGGCGCAGGTCTCCGTCGGCCTGTCGGGCAGCTGGAGCGTCGTCGAGATCGTCCGCGCCGACGGCTTCGTCGCGCACGACGTCCGCCCGCTGGTACGGCTGAACGTCTCGATCGTCGTGGAGCAGAACGGCCGCCGCGAGACCGGCAGCTTCGGCGTCGGCGGCCGCTACCTGTACGACCGTCTGTTCGACGAGGCGACCTGGACCCGCGGGATCGACGAGGCGCTGGCGCAGGCGCTCGTCAACCTCGACTCGGTCGCGGCGCCCGCGGGCGAGATGACGGTGCTGCTCGGGCCGGGCTGGCCGGGCGTCTTGCTCCACGAGGCGATCGGCCACGGGCTGGAGGGCGATTTCAACAGGAAGGGCACCAGCGCGTTCTCCGGGAGGATCGGCGAGCGCGTGGCGGCACCCGGCGTCACCGTGGTCGACGACGGCGCGATGCCCGACCGACGCGGGTCGCTGTCGATCGACGACGAGGGTACGCCGACCCGCGAGACGGTGCTGATCGAGGACGGCATCCTCAAGGGCTATATGCAGGATCGCCTGAACGCCCGGCTGATGGGGGTCGAGCCGACGGGCAACGGCCGTCGCGAGAGTTTCGCGCACGCGCCGATGCCGCGCATGACCAACACCTTCATGAAGGCGGGGTCCGACGACCCCGCCGAACTGCTGAGCCGCGTGAAGAAGGGCATCTTCGCCAAGTCGTTCGGCGGCGGTCAGGTCGACATCGTGTCGGGCAAGTTCGTCTTCAGCTGCACGGAGGCCTACCGCGTCGAGAACGGCGTCATTGGCGCTCCGATCAAGGGCGCGACGCTGATCGGCGACGGCCCGACGGTGCTGACCAAGGTGCTGAGCGTGGGCAACGACTTCGCGCTCGACGAGGGCATCGGCGTCTGCGGCAAGGGTGGGCAGAGCGTTCCCGCGGGCGTCGGTCAGCCGACGTTGCTGGTGAGCGGGCTGACGGTGGGCGGGACGGCGGTCTAGCCAGTCAGAAGCCGGTCATTAGCAGGTCTAGCGCGCGTTGGACGGCGAGCTGCTCACGATCGGTCGCGAGAGCTCCGACGGTCGAACCTAGGTCGCGGATGCGGACCGTCCCGGCGAGCTGCGGAACCATCACCAGCGTTTCGCCGTCGATCTCGAACCGGGGGTTAAGCTGCTCGTCGATGATGAGGGCGGGGTGCATGGGTTCGAGCGGCACGACGAAGCGGGTCGGCAGTCGATGCAGAATATCGGCCTGACAGTCGAGCGCCAGGCCTCCTCGCACCCGATGGACGTCGAACCGAGCCATCAGAAGACGCGCAAATCCTCGAACGGCATGCCGTGTTCGTCCAGCCACGCGGCGAAAGCGTCGATCCGCTCGCGATGCTCGTCCGCCCATTTGCGCCCATGCGCTTCGCGCGTCGCCGTCCGCAGCGCGTCTTCGCTGATTTTGGAGAGATTAAGACCTAGTCCACGCGCCGCTTCGACCACTCCGGTATCGAGCGAAAGATTGACGGCTTTACGATTGCCGGATGCGATCGGATCGTGCTTCATACGCATAAGCTATGCGCAAAGTCTGAATGGGTCAACATGTCCGAGTTCTTCGACACGATCAACGACGACCACCGGGCGATGATCGCGCGGCAGCCGGTGTTCTTCGTCGCGACCGCCGCCGAGGGCGCGCGGATCAATCTTTCTCCCAAGGGCATGGACAGCTTCCGCGTGCTCGACGACCATACGGTCGCCTATCTTGATGTCGGCGGGTCGGGGAACGAGACCAACGCGCACCTGATCGCGGACGGGCGCATAACGATCATGTTCTGCGCCTTCGAAAGCCCGGCCCTGATCCTGCGCCTATATGGCCGGGGAACGCCCGTGCTGCCGCAGGATGACGGATGGGACGCGCTGGCGGCGCGGTTCGAGCTATTCCCCGGCACACGGCAGATCTTCGAGGTCGCGGTGATGCAAGTCCAGACCGCCTGCGGTTGGGCGGTGCCGCGCATGACGCTCGAGCGCGAGCGCGAGACGCTCAACAAATATCACCGCAAGTTCGCGCCCGACGAGCTGCTCGGCGTGTTCGCGACCGAGAACGCCCGAAGCATCGACGGCCTGCCCGCGCGCGTGCCCACCGAGGTTCCACCCGGGTTCCGCCGTTGAACTTGGTCGAGCTCGGCCGCTATTCCCGCAACGAGGCGCATATGGTCGTCGGCATGCTGGACGCGCACGGCATCGACGCCAGGCTGTTCGACGGCGAGACCTCGATTGGCGAGGGAAGCTGGTTCCTGATCCCCGTCCGCGTGATGGTCGACGACAGCGACTTGGCGAAAGCACGGGTCCTGCTGCCTAAATAACGGGCATGATCGCGTCATTGCCTCAATTTGCGGCGTCCGTCGCCTCGAAGTGGGTCCGAATTCCCGCGATCCAGCCATCATCGAGCTTGGCACGATTGTTGCGGTGTACGAACCCGACAAGGGGGGTGCGCGCATGAAGATGGTGATGGCGATCATCAAGCCGTTCAAACTCGACGAGGTTCGCGAGGCGCTGACCGGGCTTGGGGTCGCGGGAATGACGGTGACCGAGGTCAAGGGCTTCGGCCGGCAGAAGGGCCAGACCGAGATTTACCGGGGGGCGGAGTATTCGACGTCCATGGTGCCCAAGCTGAAGATCGAGGTGGTGTGCGCCGACCCTTTGAGCCCGCGCGTGGTGGAGGCGATCCAGCAATCGGCCAACACGGGCACGATCGGCGACGGCAAGATCTTCGTGCTGGACGTGGGCGAGGCCGTGCGCATCCGCACCGGCGAAATCGACGAGACGGCGATATGAATGGGGGGACGGACATGAATCGAGCGATCAAGCTCGTACTGGGCGCGGGGTTCACGGCCGCGCTCTACGCGGCGCTGCCCGCCTGGGCGCAGGAGGTCGCGGCCGCGCCGCCGCCGCCCGCGCCCAACAAGGGCGACACGACCTGGATGCTGATCTCGTCCGCCCTGGTGCTGATGATGTCGATCCCGGGCCTGGCGCTTTTCTATGGCGGGCTGGTCCGCACCAAGAACATGCTGAGCGTGCTGATGCAGGTGCTGACCATCGTGTCGGTCGCCAGCCTCGTCTGGGTCTGCTGGGGCTACAGCCTGGCTTTCACCAGCGGATCGCCCTTCGTCGGCGGGTTGTCCAAGGCGTTCCTGCGCGGGGTCGACGCGACCACGCTGGCGACGACCTTCTCCAACGGCGTGTACATCCCCGAATACGCGTTCGTCGTCTTCCAGATGACCTTCGCGTGCATCACCCCCGCCCTGATCGTGGGGGCGTTCGCCGAACGGGTCAGGTTCACGCCGCTGATCCTTTTCACCGTCGCCTGGCTGACGATCGTCTATTTCCCGATCGCGCACATGGTCTGGTATTTCGCGGGACCCGACTTCCTCGCCGCCACGGTGGTCAAGGACTCCGCCGGGGCGCTCGTCTCGCAGGACGCGGGTTATCTGTACGGCATGGGCGCGCTCGATTTCGCGGGCGGGACGGTGGTGCACATCAACGCCGGGATCGCCGGGCTGGTCGGGTGCCTGATCATGGGCCCGCGCGTCGGTTACAAGCGCGACCCGATGCCGCCGCATTCGCTGGTGATGACCATGATCGGCGCGTCGCTGCTGTGGGTCGGCTGGTTCGGGTTCAATGCGGGGTCGAACCTGGAGGCCAACGGCGTCACCGCGCTCGCGTTCCTGAACACCTTCCTCGCCGCGTCGGCCGCCGCCGCCGCCTGGGCGATCATCGAGCAGGCCCTGCATCGCAAGCCGTCGCTGCTGGGCGCGGCGACCGGCGCGGTCGCGGGGCTGGTGGCCATCACCCCCGCCAGCGGCTTCGCCGCGCCGATGGGGGCGATCCTGCTCGGGCTCGTCGCCTCGCCGATCTGCTTCCTGTTCGTCACGACGGTGAAGAACCGGCTCGGCTATGACGACACGCTCGACGTGTTCGGCGTCCATTGCATCGGCGGGATCGTCGGCGCGATCGGCACCGCGATCGTGGCGGACCCGGCGATGGGGGGGCAGGGCTGGTTCGACTACACCGTCCTTCCCGCCGTGGCGGGCACTTACGACATGGGCGGGCAGCTCTGGACGCAGATCAAGGCGGTCGGGGTGACCTTGCTCTGGTCGGGCCTGGTGTCCGCCGCGCTGTTCCTCCTGCTCGACAAGACGATCGGCCTGCGCCCTTCGACCGAGGTCGAAGTGGAAGGGCTCGATATCAACGAGCATGGCGAGCGCGCCTACAATTATTGAGTTTCCGGGCGGGCCCACCGGCTCGCCCGACACGTCGTTCCTCCTGCGGACGCCCTTTGGCCCGGTGCAGCGATGCACCGGGCTTTTTTTCGCGGGACTCGCGCGGATGCGGCTTGCGGGCGCGGGGTTATGCTGCACGAACGGCGGCGCGGT
Organism: uncultured Sphingomonas sp.; assembly: GCF_964237155.1. Classification (GTDB taxonomy): domain Bacteria; phylum Pseudomonadota; class Alphaproteobacteria; order Sphingomonadales; family Sphingomonadaceae; genus Sphingomonas. Next base: position 51,737 of record NZ_CAXSHH010000008.1, read on the forward strand.
TTTGCCTCGTTGCCTCAGCCCGACGGGCGCACGAGGACTCCCGCCCCGATGCGGCGACGGAAAATCCCGGGAACCCGACGCCTACACCGCCCCCCGCGCGCGATCGCCCGCCAGCCGCCGCATGTCGAGCGCATCGACGCCCTTGACGGGCACGCGGCCGAAGCGGCGATCGCCCGTCTCGACCACGATACCCGCGGGCGTCGAGCGGATCGCCCCCCAGCCGACCTCGCACACGGCGACGCGCGCGCCGCGGCGCTTGCACACCGCCAGCCGCACCGCGCCCGCATCCACCGCCAGCGCCGCCATGCCGTCCGCGCCGACCACCGCGTCCGCCGTGCGGAAGCCGCCAAGCGCGTGGTCGGCCGCATCCGCCGCTTCCTCGGGGCCGATGATCCGGCCGTCGCGCCCCAGCCGGAGCCACCACGCGATCCCGGCGAGCATGAGGATCGCGGCGATCGACCCGCCCAGCTGCACCCAGTTCAAGTGGACGACCGCGCCTCGGCGGCGAGCGCGTCGAGCATCGGCCCGATCGGCCGCAGGTCGTATCCCACGGCCTCCGCCTGCGCGACGAGCAGCCCCGGATCGCGTCCCGCCTTGGCGGCCGCCAGCGCCCATAAGTGACACGATCGCGTCCCCGACCGGCAATAAGCGAGCACCGGCCCGTCCGCGCCGCGCAGCGCCTCGGCCATCGCGTCGAGTTGGGCGTGGCCGAACCCGGCATGGCCGACGGGCACCGCGGCATAGCCGAGCCCCGCAGCTTGCGCGGCGGCCCGGATCGAAGCGCCCGAGGGTTGTCCAGGCTCCTCTTCATCTGGGCGGTTATTGATGATGGCGACATAGCCCGCGGCCTTGATGGCGGGGATGTCCTCGGGCCGAATCTGGGGCGCGACGGCGACGGCGTCGTTCAGGGGGCGGATCATGGCGTCGCGACTATCGCAACCCCGCGTCCGCGTCACGCCGCCTCGCGCACCACCTCAAGGAACGCATCGCCGTACGCGTCGAGCTTGCGCGCGCCGATGCCCGACAGGACGGCGAGTTCGGCGCGGCTCGCCGGGCGACGCGCGGCGATGTCGCGGAGGACCGAGTCGTGGAAGATGACGTAGGGCGGCACCCCCGCCGCCTTGGCCAGATCGCGCCGTTTCTCGCGCAAGGCTTCAAACAGCGGATCGTCGGCCTCCGCCCCGACCGGCGCGGGCTCGCCGCGACGACGCCGCTCGCGCACGGGCGCGGGCGCGACCGCCAACGTCGCCTCGCCCTTGATCAGCGGCCGCGCGCCGGGACCGAACTCAAGCCCGCCATGCTCGTTCGCCCGGAGCGCGTCGCGCAGCAGCAGCGCGCGGCCGACGGGCTTCAGCAGCGCCGCCTCCTCGCCTTCGACGATGTTCCATACCGACAGCTTCTCATGGCCGTTCATCAGGCTGCGCTCGGTCGACTTCCCCGTCAGCACCTGCTCGATATAGCCGACGCCGAACATCTGCCCCGTCCGGAACACCGCCGACAGGAACTTGCGCGCCAGCTCGGTCGCGTCGAGCGCGCCCGAGCTCCCGAGGCAATTATCGCAGTTCCCGCAATCCTCCGCCCGGTCCTCGCCGAAATGCTTGAGCAGCACGCGCCGCCGGCAGCCGCCCGTCTCGACCAGCGTGGAGAGCGACTGGAGCCGCGTCTGCTCGCCTTCGCGGCGTTCGGGCTCGACCTCGCCGATCCGCTGGCGCGCACGCACGAAGTCCTCCGCGCCCCAGAGTAAATGCGCCACCGCCGGATCGCCGTCGCGGCCCGCGCGGCCCGTCTCCTGGTAGTAGCTCTCGATCGATTTGGGCAGCCCGGCATGGATGACGAAGCGGACGTCGGGCTTGTCGATCCCCATCCCGAACGCGACGGTGGCGCAGATCACCATGTCCTCCGAGCGCACGAAGTCCGCCTGGTTCCGCGCGCGGATCGCCGGGTCGAGCCCTGCGTGGTACGCGCGCGTCGGCCGCCCCGCGCCCGCCAGCGCCGCCGCCATCCTCTCGGTGCCGACGCGGCTCTGGCAATAGACGATGCCCGGCCCCGGCACCTTCCGGATCAGATCGGCGATCTGCCGCGCCCCCGCCTTGGGCGCGATGTGATAGCGGATGTTGGGCCGGTCGAACCCCGACACGATCAGCCCGTCGGCCGGGATGCCGAGCTGCCCCAGTATGTCGGCGCGCGTATGCGCGTCGGCGGTCGCGGTCAGCGCCAGCCGGGGGACCTCCGGGAACGAGTCCATCAACGGCTTCATCAGCCGGTAGTCGGGGCGGAAATCGTGCCCCCATTCGCTGACGCAATGTGCCTCGTCGATCGCGAAGAGGTTGAGATCGACCTCGGACAGAAGGCTGCGGAACTGGTCCCCCGACGCGCGCTCGGGCGCGACATAGAGCAAATCGAGCTCGCCCGCCCGAAGCCGCGCGCGCGTCTCCGCCTGGTTGGTGTCGACAGACGTCAGCGTCGCCGCGCGAATGCCCACGGCCTCCGCCGCGCGTAGCTGGTCGTGCATCAGCGCGATCAGCGGCGACACGACCACGCAGGTTCCGCGCATCATCACGGCGGGCAGCTGATAGGTCAGCGACTTGCCCGCCCCCGTCGGCATGACGGCGAGCGTACGCTCCTGACGCAGCACCCGGTCCACCACCTCGCGCTGGACGCCTCGGAAATCGGGAAAGCCGAAGATACGCTGGAGGTGGGGCAGGGGGTCGGTCATGCGGTCAGCCCCAGTACCGCCACGAGTGCTGCATCGACTCGTGCCAAGTCGTCCCTGCTCAGGTCTCCAAACTTGCGTCCGAATTTAGCGTTGGGGACTGCTATCAACACATCTACCATGACAGCTGAGAGCTCGCGCAGATTATTGATCGGATCGGGTATGATGACCGGACGCAAATACGATAAGTGCTTTAGATCGCTGCTCAGTGGGGCTACCAACTTGATCGAAAGACCCAGGTAAGCTTGCGCGGTGACCAGAATCACCGGTCGCGGCTTGCTGCCGTAGCCCGATCCCGTAGCCGCGCTCCACAACTCGCCTCGTCTCAATGCCTGCCTTCAACCCCGTCGAGGTCGGCGAACAGCTCATCCATCATCGCCTCGACAAACGACATCGCCTCCTCGTCATTCGCGAACGGTTCGTATGCCAGGACACCGTCGGGTGCCGCGCGCGCCAGGGTGCGGCGGGGCATCCTGCGCTCGATCCCGGCAGGCTGCATTCGAAGCTTCGGAGACTTGAGCCGACGCTTACGAACCGTGGCACGCTTACGGGTCAGGCGCTCGCTGCCGGTTAGGTGCCATTCGAAGTTCATGAGATTGACTGCCATTCCATAAAGATGACCGCCGGGAAAGGCGCAACTGCGCTCATTCCGCCGCCAGGGCGACCGGCTCCTCCCGTTCGGCCTGCTGGCGCGTCCACATGTCGGCATAAAGCCCGTCGCGCCGGAGCAACTGCGCGTGGGTGCCGCGTTCGGCGACCCGGCCCTGATCGAGCACGACGATCTCGTCGGCGCCGACGACCGTGGATAGCCGGTGCGCGATGACGATCGTGGTGCGCCCGCGCTCGATCCGCTCCAGCGTGTCCAGGATGTCCGCCTCCGTCCGGCTGTCGAGCGCGGAGGTGGCCTCGTCGAGGATCAGCACCGGCGGGTTTTTCAGCAGCGTGCGCGCGATCGCCACGCGCTGCTTCTCGCCGCCCGACAGCTTCAGCCCGCGCTCGCCGACGCGGGTGCCATAGCCGTGCGCCTGGCGCTCGATGAACCCGTCGATCGACGCGCCGCGCGCCGCCTCGCGGATCTCGGACTCGTCCGCGTCCTCGCGGCCGTAGGCGATGTTGTAGCCGATCGTGTCGTTGAACAGCACCGTGTCCTGCGGCACGATGCCGATAGCGGCGCGCAAGCTCGCCTGCGTCACGTCGCGAACGTCCTGCCCGTCGATCGTGATCCGGCCGCCGTTCACGTCGTAGAAGCGGAACAGCAGCCGCCCGAGCGTCGACTTGCCCGCGCCGGACGAACCCACGACGGCGAGCGTGCGGCCGCCCGGTACGTCCAGATCCACGCCGCCCAGGATCTCACGCTCGCCCTCATATCCGAAGCGCACGTTCTCGAACCGGACATGGCCGCCGGTCACGACGAGCGGCCGTGCGTCGGGCGCGTCCCGTATTTCCGCCCCCGTATCGAGCAGGTCGAACATCGCCGCCATGTCGATCGCGCCCTGGCGGATGGTGCGGTACACCATGCCGAGCAGGTCGAGCGGGCGGAACAGCTGGGCCAGCAGCGTCGACACGAACACCACGTCGCCAGCCGTAAAGCGCCCGGTCGACCAGCCATAGGCGACCGCCGCCATCGCGCCCGCCAGCATGACGTTGGTGATCAGGCTTTGCCCGATATTAAGCCAGGCGAGCGAGTTCTCGTTCTTCACCGCCGCGTCGGTATAGGCGGTCACCGCGCGGTCGTAGCGCTTGGCCTCGCGCCCCTCCGCGCCGAAATACTTCACCGTCTCGAAATTGAGGAGCGAGTCGACCGCATGCGCGACCGCGCCGGTGTCGAGGTCGTTCATCCGCACCCGCAGCGCGTTCCGCCAATCGGTCACCTTGCGCGTGAAGACGATATAGACGGCGACCATCACGAGCGTCGCCGCGACCAGCCACAAGCCGAAGTTCGATCCGAATATGCCGAGCACCAGCACCAGTTCCAGGATCGTCGGCGCGATGTTGAACAGGAGGAAATACAGCATCGTATCGATGCTCTTGGTCCCGCGCTCGACCACCTTGGTGACCGCGCCCGTCCGTCGTTCGAGGTGGAAGCGGAGCGACAGGCGGTGGAGATGCCGGAACACGTCGGCCGACAGCCGCCGCGCCGCGTCCTGCCCCACCCGCTCGAACACCGCGTTGCGCGCATTGTCGAACAGCGTCCCCATGAACCGCGACAGCGCATAGGCGGCGACCAGCCCGACGACGATCGACACGCCCGCGCGCTCGCCCGTGGCGAGCCGGTCGACCGCGTATTTCAGCGTGTAGGCCGCGCCGAATACCTGGACGAGCTTGGAGCAGACCACGAGCAGCATCGCCCCCACGATCCGGCCGCGCAGCGCAGGCGCGTCCTTGGGCCACAGATAAGGCAGGAAGCGGCGCAGCGTCGGCCAGAGCGGCTCGGTGCTGGTGGGGGTCAGGGAGGCGGGGGGCATCGTCGCTTAATGTCGGGCGGACGCGCCCGCCGTGCAAGCGCGCGCGGTCCGCCGTGAGACCGGCCGGCGAAGTACCGGAAACTACCTCGCCGCCGTCGTGGCGGTCAGCCCCGCCACATGCTCCGCGCCGTGCTTCACCTGCGCGCTCGACGCGCCCAGCGCTCCGCCGACCGGTTCCGCGCGACCACCCAGGCACTTGCTCAGGAAATTCTCCGCCACCGCGTTGAAGGCGATGTTGTTCGCGGGCCGGGCGAAGCCGTGGCCCTCGTCGGGGAACACCACATACGTCACCGGGATGTTCCGCGCCTTCATCGCCTCCACGATCTGGTCCGACTCGGCGACGTTGACGCGCGGGTCGTTCGCGCCCTGCCCGATCAGCAGCGGCCGCTTGATGCGGGCCACATGGGTCAGCGGGCTTCGCTCGGTGAGCATCGCGCGCCCGGCCTCGGTCGTGGGATCGCCCATCCGCTTGTAGAATTGCAGCTTCACCGCCTCCCAATAGGGCGGGATCGTCTTCAGCAGCGTCTGGAGGTTCGACGGCCCGACTATATCGACGCCGCACGCGAACTTGTCGGGGGTAAAGGTCAGCCCGGCGAGCGTCGCGTAGCCGCCGTACGATCCACCCATGATCGCGATCTTGTCGGGCGCGGTGACGCCGCGCCCGACCGCCCAGTCGACCGCGTCGATCAGGTCGTCATGCATCTTGCGGCCCCATTGCCCGTCGGCGGCCGACACGAACTTCTTCCCGAACCCGGTCGAGCCGCGATAGTTGACCGACAGCACGGCGTAACCTCGGTTGCTGAGCCATTGGTGGGCCGAATTGTATCCGTACCCGTCGCGCGCCCACGGTCCGCCATGCACCAGCAGCACCATCGGGGCGTTCGCCGCCCCGGCGGGGCGGGTCAGGTACGACACCATCGTCAGCCCGTCGCGCGTCGGTATCTCGACGGCCTCCATCGGGCGGAGCGGCGCGCCGACCAGCTCGGGCCGGCTGATGTATAATTGCGTCAGCCCTTTCGCGCGCCGGTCGTACACCCAGGTCGAGGCGGGCGCGCTCACCGGATCGAACGCCACCAGCCATTCGTCGTCGTCGTCCGTGCGCGAGGTGACGGTGAACTCGCCCTTGCCCTGCTCCTTCAGAAAGGCGAGGTCGCCGCGAACCGTCTCGTCCACCGCGACGTAGTCATTCTTCAAGTAATAGTCGTTGAACGCCTGAAGCCGCCCGGTCCGGGGATCGAACAACCCGTTCGATACGTCGGCCTTGGCGCTTTCCCCAACCGGCGTCATGCGGCCGGTCGCCACGTCCTGCGCGAAGATCGCCGCCCGATCGCGCCCGCGCCCGTCGGTCCAATAGAGCGTCTTGCCGTCGCGCGTGAAATCGAGCGGCGCGGTGGTCTGTGAATCGTCCAACCCGAAGCTGACGACCGGCGCGACCTCGACCTTGCCGTCGACCACGCGGTGCCAGTCGGTTCCGGCATCGGCGCGCGGCTTGGCGACCAGGCGCAGGTTCAACTGCTCGTCGGCGATCATGTCCGAATAGCCGTCGTTCCTGAAGACGAGCGTCAGCTTCCCCGTCGCGGGCTCGACGCTGTACAGGTCGTGCCAGCGCGGGTCGCGATTGTTGACACCGATCAGGAATCGGTCGCGCACCGCCCGGCTGACATTCACCGTGAAGACGCGCGTCTTGGTGAACGGCGTCAGGTTGCGCTGGGCCCCGCTCGCGATGTCGACGCCATAGAGCAGGAAGTTCTCGTCGCCGCCCGCGTCGTTGATGAACATCACCTGGCGGGAGTCCGGCGACCAGAAGGTCGTGCGGATCGGGCGCAGCTTCTCGGCGGTGAGCGGCTTGGCCTGGTCGGGTGTCGCGACCGGCGCGACCCACACGTTCATCACCCCATCGCGCGGGGCCAGGAAGCTGATCCACCGCCCGTCGGGCGACAACTGCCCGCCCGTCCGGCTCGGATTGCCGAACAGCTTGGCGCGTTCGATCAGCGGGGGCGGGGCGGTTCCGGCGGTCTGGGTCGACGCGGCGGCGGGCAGCGCCGCCGTCATGAGGCACAACAGCTTGGTGGCGATGCGCATGGTCGTCCTCCCCCGTGTATTTGCCCGGAAGGATGATCCGTATCGGCCCGTTCCGCAAGTCGAACGGAACCGATCCGTCGACGAACGGTTTCCTAACCCAAGTGAGGAGGTTTGCGTATGGAACCGATGTACTTCGTGATGGCGATCCTGGGCTGCGGCGACGGCCAGTCGATGTGCAGCGAAGCGCGGGTCGAACCGGTCCGCTACCAAAGCGTCGCGCAGTGCCGGGCCGCTCTTCCGAATGCGCTGGCTCGCCATACCGATCTCGATTTTCCCGTCGTCAGCGGCACCTGCCGCGCCAACGGTCTACGCATGGTCCGCGCTGACGCCAAGGCACGGCGCGGCTAAACCGCCTGCGGGCGCGTCCACAGATCGGCGGCGCGCCTTTCTCCCGCATACCGCTCACGTCCCGCAGTCTGTCCCAAGGATCGCGCGATCCAGCCGAGCTTGGCCGCCTTGGACGTGATGACCCGCTGCTCCAACGCTGCGATCCCGCGCGCGCGTACCGCCCGTGCGATGTCGCCATAGATGCCCGCCGCCGCCAGCACCGCCCAGGCCGACCGGAACGACAGCGCGGGCGTGCCGCCCCGCGCGCTCGCCTCGTACCGCTCCGCCTGCGTCGCTAGCCGCGCCCCGAGCCCCGCCAGCGCCGTCCGGTTCGCCGGATCCAGCAGCGCGTCCGGCGCGATCCCGACCTCCGCCAGCCACTCGGTCGGCAGGTAGCACCGCCCCGCCCGCGCATCCTCGTCCAGGTCGCGCGCGATGTTGGCGAGCTGGAACGCCAATCCCAGATCACACGCCCGGTCGAGCGTCGCGTCGTCACCCGGATCGACCCCCATCACCACAGCCATCATCAACCCGACCGCCCCCGCGACATGGTAGCAATACCGATGCAGGTCGTCGGCGGTCCGCGGCCGCCAGCCGTCCGCGTCGAGCGCGAAGCCGTCCAGCAGGTCCCGCGCCCAGACCGTCGGGATGCCGCACTCGCCCGCGACTATTCGCAGCGCGTCGAAGGCGGGGTCGCCGACCGCCTCGCCCGCCAGCGCGGCCCCGGTCATTGCGCGCATCGCCGCGAGCCGGGCGTGTGGATCGTCAACCGGACTCATCATAGCCCCATGATCCTGCCCGTCGGCGATGTCGTCGCACCGCCGGCACCAGGCATAAAGCAGCCACGCCCGCTCGCGTGTCGCCGGATCGAACAGCCTGGACGCCGCCGCGAAGCTCTTGGACCCCCGCGCGATCGATAGGCGCGCGGCTTCGACGATCGCCGCGCGGGTGGCCGCTTCGCCGCTCAAAGGTCGGCCGCGCTCATCCGCACGATCGGCTGCGTCGGCACGTGCGCGGCCATGCGATCGAGCAGGTCGGGCAGCGTATCCGCGACGAGGAGGAGGTCGCGGTGCTGCGGACGGACGAAGCCGACCTCGACCATCTTGGCCCAGAACGCGACCAGCCCATCATAATAGCCGACCGCGTTCAACAGCCCGACGGGGAGCGCATGGTACCCCAGCTGCGCCCAGCTAAGCGCCTCCCACAATTCGTCCATCGTCCCCGTCCCGCCCGGGATCGTGACGAACCCATCGGACAGGTCGGTGAACAATGCTTTGCGCTCATGCATCCCCGACACGACGTGAAGCTCGGTCAGCCCCCGGTGCGCGACCTCGGCGTCGACCAGCGCCTGCGGGATCACCCCCACCACCTCGCCCCCCGCCGCGAGCGCAGCATTGGCGACCGCGCCCATCAGCCCCAGCCGACCGCCGCCATAGACGACCCCGATCCCACGCTTGGCGAGCACGCGGCCGACTTCGCGCGCGGTGTCCATGTAAGCCGGGTCGGCGGGCGTCGCCGACCCGCAATATACCGCGACGCGCTTCAAACCCGTGCTTCCTCCAGCATCAGCCTGGCGGTCGCCTTGGCGCTGCCGACGACGCCCGGGATGCCCGCGCCCGGATGCGTGCCCGCGCCGACGAAATACAGGTTGGCGATGGTGTCGTCGCGGTTGTGGACGCGGAACCATGCGCTCTGGGTCAGCACCGGTTCCAGCGAAAAGGCGCTGCCCAGATGCGCGCCGAGATCGGTCGCGAAATCCTTGGGCGTGTAGGAGAACTTGGTCACGATCCGCTCGTGGATATCGGGGATCAACCGCCGCCCGACCTCGTCCAGGATGCGCTTTTCCAGGATGGGCGCGACCTCGTCCCAGTCGCGCGGGAACTTGCCCAGGTGCGGCACCGGGGCGAGCACGTAGAAGGACGAATGCCCCTCGGGCGCGAGCGAGGGATCGGTGACGGTCGGGTGGTGGAGGTAGAGCGAGAAGTCCTCGCCCACCACGCCGTGCGTATAAATGTCGTCGAGCAGCCCCTTATAGCGCGGGCCGAACAGGATCATGTGGTGCGGGATGCCGGGCCAGGTGCCCTTGATCCCGAAATGCGTGACGAAAAGCGAGGGCGAATATTTCTTGCGCTCCAGCTTCGCCCGCGTCCGCTGCGCCGAGCGCGAGTCGGACAGGAGGTCGCGGTAGGAATGCATGACGTCGCCGTTCGACGCGACCATGTCGGCGTTGATGGCATAGCCGCCCTGCGTCACCACCCCCGTCGCGCGCTCGCCCAGAGTCTCGATCTTCACCACCGGATCGTTCAACCGGATCGTCCCGCCGATCCGCTCGAAATGGGTGACCATCGCCGCGATCAGCCGATTGGTGCCCCCCTTGGCGAACCACACGCCGCCGTCGCGCTCCAGCTTGTGGATCAACGCATAAATCGCGCTGGTCGTCATCGGGTTGCCCCCGACCAGCAGCGTGTGGAAGCTCAACGCCTCGCGCAGCTTCTCGTGCTTCACGAAGCTCGACACCATCGAATAGACCGACCGCCACGCCTGGTACTTGGCCAGAGCCGGCGCGGCCTTGATCATCGATGCGAAGTCGAGGAACGCTACCGAGCCCAGCTTCTCGTATCCCTCGCGGTGGACGCCCGCCGAATATTCGAGGAACCGGTCGTACCCCGCATTATCCTCCGGGTTGAGCTTGGCGATCTCCGAGCGGAGCAGCTTGTCGTCGTTGGTGTAGTCGAAGTTGGTGCCGTCGGGCCAGTTAAGCCGGTAGAAGGGCGACACCGGCATCAGCTCGATATCCTCGGCCATGTCGCGGCCCGTCAATGCCCACAATTCCTGCAGGCACGGCGGATCGGTGATGACCGTCGGCCCGCCGTCGAAGGTGAAGCCGTCACGCTCCCAATAATAGGCCCGCCCGCCTGGACGGTCGCGGGCCTCGCAGATCGTCGTCTTCACGCCCGCCGATTGCAGCCGGATCGCCAGCGCCAACCCGCCAAAGCCCGATCCGATCACGACCGCGCTCCGGGAAGCGCCGCCCGTCGGCCGCATGGCGTTCACCGTCATTTCGTTCATCTGATGCCTCGAATGGCGTGAAGGGCGCGCCCGATAGGAACGGGGGGCTTGCCCATGAGGATGCGGGCCTTGTCGGCCGTCGTAGACCGTCCCGCGTAGAAGCGGCCGATCAGGCGGCGATCGAGCCGGTAGAAACGCTCAAGCACGCGGTACCTGCCGTCCGGCTCCGCCGCGCGGAACAGCATGGCGTCGAGCATCCGATAGAAGCGCCGCCCCTTCCAGGTCGTGCGCGCATGCTCGTGCGTCAACCGGTGCAGCTCCGTGCCCGTGAAATCGCGCTGTCCCGCGATCATGCAGGCGGTGCGCACCGCGTCGGGCAGCGAATAGCCCGTGGTAGGGTGGAACAGCCCGGCGCGCATCCCGACCTTGGCGACCTTGGCCCCGCCCGATCGCCAGTACGCCTCGAAATCGCCGCCGATCGCGACGGGGAGCACGCCCTGCTCCTCGCGAACCGTCTCGCCGGTCCATCCCTTGTCCGCGACGTGGCGGTCCAACCGCTGCGAGACCGCGCGGACGTTCAAGACGGGGGAGTCACTGTAATAGGTGTCCTCGACGAACAGGCGCGTGTCCGAGAACGGCATGACGTAGACGAAGCGATAGCCGTCGATCTGCTTGACGGTCGCGTCCATCACCACCGGGCGTTCCACGCCGTGGGCGGCGTCGCACGCGATCTCGCGGCCCAGGAACTTTTGCCAGCCCAGCTCCAACGTCGCGAGGTCGCCGACCCCGCGCGCGTCGATCACGCCCGTCGCCTCCAGCCGGTCGCCGTCCACGAATACGACCGCGGTCGGCGATACGTTCCCGACCATCCTCCTCAGCATCACGGCATGCGGCGGCAAGGCGGCGCGCACCACCTCGTCGAGCCTGAAGCTCTCGATCGAGTAATACGTCGCCGCGATCGTGCGCCCATGCGCGGGGAACGCGATGTCGTAATCGCGCCATCCGTGGACCACCAGCGGCGCGAGCAGCCAACGGTCCTCCTCGGCCACGTCCGTCCCGAAGAACGACCAGAGGTGGTTGCCACCGACGCGGTCGCCCGCATCGATCAGCCGCACGTCGAGCTCGGGGTGCTTCCGCTTGAGCGCCAGCGCGAGCAGCCCGCCCGCCAGTCCCGCCCCGACGATCGCGACATCGCAACTATTGTCGTTGGAGGGATACGCCATCGGGCAGTGGTCTAGCGGTTCCGGCCGGCCATGAGAAATCCTTTCCTCCGGGCCGTTGTTCCACGTTATCGACCCGGAAGTGACCGGACCCACCCTCCACACCGCGCGGCTGACGCTCCGGCCGCACATGCCCGCCGACCTGGACGAGATGGCGGCGATGTGGGCCGACCGCCAAGTGACCGAGCATATCGGCGGCCACCCGCTGTCGCGCGAGGAGTGCTGGCGCAACCTCCAGCGATATGTCGGCCATTGGACGCTGCTTTCCTACGGCTACTTCACCGTGCGTGACACCGCGACGGCCGTGTTCCTCGGCGAGGTCGGACTCAAGGACTCGCGCCGCGATACGCGCCCAAGCTTCGAGGGCACGCCCGAAGCCGGCTGGGCCTTTGCCCCCGCCGCGCACGGCCGAGGCTATGCGCGCGAAGCGGTCGCGGCGCTGCTGAATTGGGCGGACGGCCAAGGGATCGCCCGCACCGTCTGCATCGTCGACCACGCCAACACCCGCTCGGTTCGGTTGGCGGAGGCGGTCGGCTTTCGCGCGGCGGGCGAGGTCGACTACCGCGACGGACGCACGCGACTGTTCGAACGGCGGACCGGGTAAGCGCGCGCCCACCAAGCCTCCTCGCGCATTGAGACGCCGACGACGCGGCCGGCACGTCGGCACCTAGACGGCGCAAGGACGCATCGATGTTGTCGCCGCAGGAAACGATCACCCCGGACGAGCGGGAGCGGGGACTCAGGTTCCTCCTGATCGATGCCGCCGCGGCGACGGCGATCGGCGCGCTGAATAGCGGCGTGGTCCTTCTCGCGCTCGCGCTCCATATCGGGGCGACCGGCGTCCAGATCGGTATCCTCGCGGCGGTCCCGCTGCTGACCCAGGTGCTCCAGGCCCCGACGGTCAAGCTGGTCGAACATGTCCGCAAGCGGCGGCTGATCTCGGTCGCGGCGGTGTTCGGCGCGCGCCTGGCGCTGCCGGTCTATGCCGCCGTCCCGTTCGTCGCCGACCGCGACGTCGCGGTCGCGACCCTGATCGCGGCGGCGCTGGTCCATTACGGCCTGAACGCGATCGGCGCATGCACCTGGAACAGCTGGATGCGCGACCTGATCCCGCCCGATCGCCTGGGGCGCTTCTTCTCCAGGCGCGCGTTCTACGGCACGCTCGTCAGCGTCGTCGCCACCGTCGCCGCGGCGGGCGCGCTCGCCCTCGCCGGAGGATCGCGCGGGGCGGGCGACCGCGTTTTCTGCGCGCTCTACCTGTTCGGTTTCGCCTGCGGCCTGCTGAGCACGGCGTCGCTGGCCCGGGTGCCCGAGCCGCAGATGCCGCCCCCCGGACCGACCGCGCCGCTCCACCGGCTCCTCTGGCATCCCCTACGCGACCGGAACTTCGGCAACATGCTCCGCTACCTCGCGAGCTGGCAGTTCGCGGTGAACCTCGCGACGCCCTTCTTCACCGTCTATTTGGTCCGGGAGCTCGGTTTTTCCATGAGCTTCGTGCTGATGCTCAGCGTCGTCAGCCAGCTGGCCAACGTCGCGGTCATCCGCGGCTGGGGGGCGCTCGGCGACCGTTTCTCGAACAAGTCGATCCTCGCCACCGCGACCCCGCTCTTCATCGCGAGCATCCTGGGGATCAGCCTGACCAGCCAGATCGCCGGGACCGAGGCGCGCGTGGCGTACCTGGCGCTGCTGCATGTCGCGATGGGCGCGGCGGGCGCGGGCGTCGGGCTGGCGTCGGGCAACATCGTGATGAAGCTCAGCCCGGCGGGATCCGCGACCAGCTACATGGCGACGACCGCATTGGTCGGCGCCGTCGCCGCGGGCCTGGCCCCGGTGGTCGGCGGGCTCACCGCCGACTTCTTCGCCCGCCGCCGCATCGCCCTTCATGTCGACTGGTCGAGCCCGCGCGGGACGAGCGAGGTGTTCGGCCTGATGTTCACACACTGGGAGTTTTTCTTCCTCCTGTCGTCGCTCCTCGGCCTCTACGCCCTCCACCGCCTCGCGACCGTCCACGAGCCCGGCGAGGTCGAACGCCGCGAGGTGGTGGGCCATATCTGGACCAGCGCGCGCCGGACGCTGCGCAACGTCTCCTCCGTCGCGGGCCTGCGGCTGGCCGTCAGCTTCCCCGGCGCGGACCTGATCAAGTCGCGCGAACGCCCCCCGTTCATGCTCGAGTACCTCTTCGGGCAGCACCGCGAGGGGGACAAGCCAGCGAGTCCCGCCGCGACGATCGGCACGCTCCTGGGCGCCTCCTTCGGAACCGCCCCGACCGACGACAGGATGGAGGCGCTGCTGGGGGAGTTACGGGACATCGATCGACGCCGTGACTGATCCGACCAGCCGCTCCCGCCGCGACCGGCTCGGATCCCGCCGGATCTGTTCAAACCCGGTTGCGGCCCGCTTGCCCGTGGCCTGTCCAATCCTGGACGGCGGCGCGCGAAAGCGCCTCTCTGCCGGTGTCACAACCGAACGAGGCTGTTGAAAAAGTCGGTCCTTCTGCGATACGTAGCACAATCTTGCTTCTTACGTGAGATCAGCGCACGAATATCTCTCCACGAGTAGTCGTTATTTTCAAAGCTTACGAGAAAGCGCAATCATCTATCGCAACTAGAATTTTTCAATAGTCTCGTTCGGTTTTGACACCAGTTTTGAGCCAATGCTGAACGGCATCAACCAGCGCGTCGGGTTGGTCGACCCGAAGCGTGAGAGATGAGGCGGTGATCGAGCGTCCGAGGCGCTTGACGGTGAACGCTTGCGTCGCCGTCACATGCACATTCGGATGGGCGAGGAGCGCAGCGTTCATCACGTCATCGCCGATCGGGGCAGGGCCGAACCCGATCGGAACGATGGCGGCGATGCGGTCCCAGGAGAGCGCGACCTCGAACCCCCTGGCCGAACGAATAACCAGACCGTCACCTATTAACAGGGTAGGCCGATGCTTTATCCGGCGCACGATCGCCACGATTTGAGCGATACCGAGTAGGGTAATGGCGGAGAGCAGCCACGCGGCGACAACGCTCCACAGGTTCACCAGCAGGTGGACGACCAGCAGCTCGACCGTTCCGAGGGAGAGCAGCACATAGATCATCGGCAGCTCGGAGCGTGCCGAGGTGAAGGCTTGCCCAGCCGCCGCGGTCACGATCCCAGCCGCCGCGGTCACGATCGTCCCCCCGCTATGAACCTTGGGACCGCACGGGCGTGTAATGGACCGCCGCGAGCCGCCAAGTACGGCCGGTATGGCGCGCGACGAAGCTGGCGCGCATGGCAACCGCCCGGGTGGTCCCGTTCGGCCCAGGCGCGGTGAAGCCGAGCTTCACGACGATGACGGCATCGTTCCCGTTGCGCCGGATGAGCCGTTCCGAAACGGTCAAGGCCGGGGAGACCCGTTTCTTCTCGGGAGCGTAGAAGCTCACCATCTCCTCGCGCGTGTCGATGTCGCCGATTGGGGAAACCTCGAGGTAATCGGGCGTGGTGAGCTCCGTGAGAGCGACCGGATCGTAATCGCGTTGCGCTTTCGTGAACGAGTCCACGAGCCTCATCAGGGCGGCATCCTCTCCGGCTTGTCCGGATCTGGCGGGCGCGGCGGCCCAGAGCATGGCGACCACGAGAGCGGTCAGCCCGCCACCTAACCTGAAGCTTACGATCGTCATGACATGATCCTCTACGTTCAGCCGTTTAGTTGATGACACCCAGGGCCGTCTCAGGCGGCGAGCGGCTCATCATTCGGCGTCGCCGTCACGTGCGCGGACGGCGCGATCGCCACGCCCGCCTTGCCTGCGGCACGCACAGCCGCGAAGTAGATGCTGGCGATGATCACCGCCGCGAGCCATCCGACCAGAAGCGAGTCCGCGATCAGCACCGGCCACAGGAGCGGCTTCGGTCCGACGATCGCGAGTGCGCCTAGGGCATAGTGCGGGATCATCAGCGGCAGCATGGCGGCCAGCAGGAAGGCAAGCGTCCAGGGCAGTTGCCGGACCATTATCGCCGCCGATGCCCGAGGGCCGATCGCGGCGTCACCGAGCGGTGCGGCCACCGCCCAGGCCGCGACCAGACATCCGATGATCTGGCCGACGATGAAGCTGACTAGCAGGACCGTCGCCGAGGGCGGGAGAAGGAAGAGCTGGATGGCGGCGAGCGCCAGCTCGAAGATCAGAAAGCCCGCGAACAAGCGCACTGCGGTCGGCTCGACGCGCGCGGCGAACACGGGATCACGACGGGCGAGATAGCGCACGATCCAATATCCTGGCACAACGAGCGAGGCGACCTTGAGCATCCCAAAACCCATGCGGAGCGGGTGGTGCTCGGTCGCCTGGGCTGCTTCGAGGCTGTCGTACATGCCGATGTGAACCTCGATCCCGTGTTGCAGGAGCTCGAAGACGACCGGAACCAACGCGAGCAGAGGGCACGCGACCAAAAACGCGAGGCTCCCTCCATAGGTCGCCGTCAGCGCACGCCAGAACGTCATGAGTCATCTCCTTCGACAAAGGTTAGGATTTCGCCGGGCTGGCAGCCAAGCGCTCGGCATATGGATTCTAGGGTCGAGAACCGGATCGCCTTGGCTTTGCCGGTCTTAAGGATCGACAAGTTGGCGAGTGTAATGTCGACTCGCTCGCTCAATTCGGTCAGCGTCATGCGACGCTGGTGGAGCAGGTCGTCGAGGTGCACGCGCAATCCCATCAGACCGTGCCTTCCAAGTCGTCCCGCATCGCCGCGCCCACTGTGAAGACGCGCGCGAGCACGAAGGCGACCAGCACGCCGATCCAGCCGGTGAGGCTCGGTTGCCAGGTGATGAAGTCAATTGGCAGGCTTCGGGCGTAGATCGAAGCAGCCCCTAGAGCTAGGTCGAGTAGCTGGATCGCGAGCAGCATCCAGCCGATCGTGCGCAGACGCGCCGCATTCGCCGCCGCGAACGGCTCGGTGTCCTCGACCGTGCGCAGCATCGCCCGGAGAGCTCGACACAGCCGCTCGACGGCGTAGGCCGTCGGCAGCACGAGGAAGACCATCGCCCGCAGAAGATAAAGGGCGGACCCGCCTACCTCCGTCCCGTATTTGGCGACGAGACGGGCTTCGAGCGCGTCAGCGACCAGCACGCTGGCGAGCAATCCTAGGAGACAAAGGACTCCGCCGACCAAATTCGCGACCCGCACGATTTCTACCACCGATATAGAGATGCGGGTCAGCCGATCAGGAGTTCTGGCCACCTCTTGTCTCCCATCATCCATTCGAGGGAACGCCATATCAGATTATTGATAATCGGCAACAGTGACATTGATAATCAATAAATCCTTTCTGATTTGTCCATTTGCTGAGCCGAGAGCAGGATCAACGCCGAATCCACAACAGCGACGGCCGACGTGTCACAACCGGTCGAGGCTGTTGAAAAAGTCGGTCCTTCTGCGACATGTGGTACAATCTTGCTTCTTACGTGGAATTAGCGCACGAATATCTCTCCACGAGTAGTCGTTACCTTAAAAGCTTACGAGAGAGCGCAATTACCTATCGCAACTCGAGTTTTTCAGTAGTCTCGAACGGTTGGGAAACCAGCATCCCACCTTCGCTTTTCCGCCAATCGCGGAACGTCAGAAACGCGCTTCAGAAATCGTCCATCGCCAAAAGTCGCCGGATAATATGATCGTGCCCGATCCAAGGGACACCGGGTCGTGCAACCGTACCCACCCCCAATCGACCCCGCCACGGACGGTTCTGTTCGCGCCCGGCTTGCCCTATACCCCCGCGGATGGCCGTCGCCCTCCTCCTCGCCGCGTTCTCGATGACGCTGATCGTCGGGGTGCGCTACCTGCTCGTATCGGGCGGGTTCGCGTTCGCGACGCGGCTGCGGCATCCGCGGCTCTATGCGGGGCTCGACGCGCAGGTGCGGCGCGAGATCGGTTGGAGCCTCATGTCCGCCGCGATCTACGGCGTGCCCGCCGGGCTCGTCATGTGGGGCTGGCGCGAGCGGGGATGGACGCGGGTCTATCTCGACATCGACGCGTACCCGCTCTGGTGGTTACCCGTGTCGGTGTTCCTCTACCTGTTCGCGCACGACACCTGGTTCTACTGGACGCATCGCTGGATGCACCGGCCGAAACCGTTCAAGCTCGCCCACGCCGTCCACCACGCCAGCCGTCCGCCGACCGCCTGGGCCGCGATGGCGTTCCACCCGGTCGAGGCGCTCACGGGCGCTGTGGTAATTCCGCTACTGGTATTCGTGATTCCGATACACATGGGTGCGCTCGGGCTGGTGCTGGGTGTGATGACGGTTATGGGTGTCACCAACCATATGGGGTGGGAGGTGTTTCCTGCGTGGATGTGGCGGGGGCGGCTGGGGGGCTGGCTGATCACCGCATCGCATCACCAGCGACACCATGAACGCTACGGGTGCAATTATGGCCTTTATTTCCGGTTCTGGGATCGGCTCTGCGGCACCGACGGCGGCGTCGGCGACTTCGCCAGGGCGCACGCGCAGGCCGCTCGCCATGCTGGGGGCGACGGCGGCGTTCCTGATGCTGGGCGCGGCGACGCCGGTCGGGCGGCTTGACGTCGCCGTCGCCGGGCTGCGGTCCTCGAACGGCGTGATCCGCCTCTGCCTCACCGCCAATCCCAAGGCGTTCCCCGCCTGCCACAACGACGCGCTGGCCGTGCGCCGCAACGCCCCCGCAGGCGCGCCGCTCCTGCAATTCGACGGCCTCCCGCCCGGCGACTACGCCGCCGCCGTCATGCATGACGAGAACGGGAACAAGCGGCTCGACACTTTCGCCGGCATCCCGCGCGAGGGGTTCGGCTTCTCGCGCAACCCCGTCGTCCGCTTCGGCCCGCCCCGCTTCGCCGCCGCGCGCTTCACGATCGTGGGTGCGGCGAACGCGCAACAGGTGCGCATGCGCTACATGTTCTGAGCAGGGCGGCCCGGACCCGGATCGCCCGGACGCGCGTTCCTCGGCCCTGAAACGATTTCGGATGAGGACTTCCAGCTTTGCGCCTTCTCGCCCCGGCCCTTCTCGGAGCCATGTTCCTGACCCGACCGGCCCTCGCGCAGGATACGGGTCCGGCGGCTTCCCCGCCCGCCATCCCCGCCGACGAGGCCCGCACCCGCGTCACCGTCGGCCTGGGCGCGGTCAGCTTGCCCGATTACGACGGCGCGGACACCAACGACATCATCCCGGGCGCGGTCGTGGTCGGGCGGATCGACGGCTATGACTTCTTCACGCGCGGCACCCAGCTTTACGTCGACCTGGTCCGCGACGCGCCCGGACCCGGCACCGGGTTCGAGCTCGGCGTCATCGGCGCGTTCCGGCGCGAGCGCGTCGGCGGCATCGACAACCGACAAGTGCGCGCGCTCGGCAAGATCGACACCGCGTTCGAGGCGGGGGCGTTCGCGGGCGTCACGCGCACGGGCGTCATCACCAGCGATTTCGACACGCTGACCGCGCGCGTCGGCGTCGTCCAGGACGTCGGCAGCGCGCATAAGAGCTACGTCGTCACGCCCCAGCTCAACTACACCACGCCGCTCTCGCTCTCGACGCTGGTCTCGCTCGGCGTCGCGGCCGATTACGTCGGCAAGGGATACGGTCGTACCTATTACAGCGTCGCCCCGTCCCAGACGCTCGCCAGCGGGCTGCGCGCCTACGATGCGAGCGAAAGCGGGTGGAAGCAGCTGAATTTCTCCTTGTTCGGCGTCCAGAGCCTGTCGGGCGACCTTCGCCGCGGCTTCGGCATCGGCGGCGGCGTCCTGTATGGACGGCTGCTCGGCCGGTACAAGGACTCGCCGATCGTCCGCGACGTCGGCGACAAGCACCAATGGTCGGTCGCGGGCGGCGTGACCTACACCTTCTAGGGGCTCAGATCGTCGTCAGCGGCCCGGTGACGATCACCGGGCCCGTCGGCGAACCCGTGGTCGATCCGCCGCGCGGCTCGATCGAGATCGCCAGCACGACCGTCGGCGACAGCCGCGCGCGAGCGCCCGGCGCGACCGCCAGCCGCGGCGCCCCAGCCCCCAATAAGCCCAATGACCGGGGAACCCCGTCCGCGGCGATCGTCCACAACTCGGCGACCCGGTCGGCGGGCAGTGTGATGGTACCCACCAACGTGATCACACCCGTTCGTCGGTCCACCGACGCCGCGAGCGGCTTCGCGTCGTCGGTCGGCGTCAGCACCGCCAGCAGCGGCGCGGGTCCGATGGCCGCTTGGGCAGACGGACGCGGCGGCAGGGTACGCTCGGGCTGGAGCACCAGCGCCGCGAGCAATCCCGCCGCCGCCAGCGTCGCCGCGCCCGCGACCCCGCGCCAGCGGTTTGCCGCCCGCCGGAATGACGGCACGCCGGGCCCGGACGATGCCGACCCCGGTAGGGCGGCGATGATCCGCTCCTCCAGCCCAGCGTCCGGCATGACCTCCGGCCACTGCGCGAACCATCCGGCGAACCTGTCGCGCCACCATTCGACCTCCAGCGCGAAATCGCGGTCGGACAGCACCAGCCTGAGCGCCTCGGCGCGCTCCTCGCCGTCCAGCAGGCCGAGCGCCAGTTCGCCGGCCGTGGCCCGGTCGTCAGGCGTCATCGGTCAGGCAAGCCCGCAACCGTGCCAGCCCGCGCCGGACCCAGCTCTTGACGGTGCCCACCGGCACCCCGCGCCGTCCCGCCAGCTCGGCATAGGTCAGCCCGCCGAAGAAGGCGGTGCGGATCGTTTCGCGCTGCGTCCCGTCGAGACCCTCGAGGCAGAAGAACAGCCGCCGCTCATGCTCCTCCACGAGGAGACCCGTCACCGCGTCGGGGCTGGGATCGGGGACCGCGTCCGCTTCCTCGCTTCCGCCCGACACGCGGTGGGGGTGCTGCCGACGCCAGTCGATCGCCCGGTTGCGCGCGATCGTCGCCAGCCAGGTGATCGGGCTGGCGCGCCCCGGTTCGAACGCGCCCGCGCGTTTCCAGATGATGAGATAGACTTCCTGCAACACGTCCTCGGCCGCCTCCCGCGTGCCGCAGATACGCAGGCAGATCCCGAAAAGCTTCGCCGAGGTCAGCCGGTATAGCCGCTGGAACGCGGCCCGATCCTCCGTTCCCGTGGCGACGATCGCCTCCACCAGGGTCGATCGGTCGTAATCCCGTTCGGTCGGCGGTGGAGGTAGCGGCATCGCGGGCGGGGGTACCGGCAACGTCCGGACCCCGCAAATTATTTCCGGGCGATTAACGAGCCTCGCATCCATTATGGGAGCGAAGCGTACCTCCCAGCGACGACGATCGGGCGACGCCCGCCGTCCGAACGATGCGCTCGTCTTGTTCCAGGAGGATTTTCATGGCCGACACTGCCGAAATGATCGAGGCGTTCGACGCCCGCGCCAAGCGGCGCGATTTCTTCAAGTCGGTGGTCGGGGCCGCGGTGGTCGGAGCGGGCGGCTTCGCCTTCGCGAGCGTCGCGCAGGCGCAGGCAGGTCCGACCGACAACGACATCCTGAACTTCGCGCTCAACCTCGAATATCTCGAAGCGCAGTTCTATTCCTTCGCGTTCTTCGGCAGAGGCCTCGACAATGCGGACCTGACGGGCAGCGTCGGCACCCGGGGTGATGTGGTGGGCGGCCGCCAGGTAACGTTCGCCGATCCGATCGTCCGGCAGTACGCCCGCGAGATCGCCCAGGACGAGATCGCGCACGTCAAGTTCCTGCGTTCCGCGCTTGGGACCGCGGCGGTGGCGCAGCCCGCGATCGACATCCGGGGCGGGGCCGGCGGCCCGTTCGCCGCGGCCGCCGTGGCGGCCGGAGTGCCGGGCGGCGCGAGCTTCGATCCGTACGCCGACGACAACTCCTTCCTGCTCGGCGCCTACATCTTCGAGGATGTGGGCGTGACCGCGTATAAGGGTGCATCGCCGCTCATCACCAACAACGCCTTCCTCGACGCGGCGGCGGGCATCCTGGCCGTGGAGGCCTTCCATGCCGGCATCGTGCGCGGCTCGCTCTACGCGCGCGGCGTGAACACCCCGGCGCTGCGCACCAACGCCGACCTGATCTCGAACGCGCGCGACTCGCTGGACGGGACGACCGGCACGACCGCCGACCTGGACCAGGGCATCTCGCCCGTGCAGACCGCGATCACGACCTCGGCGGGTACGACCACCGCCGCCGCGTCGAACTTCGTTCCCACCGACGCCAACGGCATCGCGTTCAGCCGCACCACGGGCCAGGTGCTCAACATCGTCTATCTCACGCGGGCGGCCGCGACGGCGGGCGGGTTCTTCCCCACCGGCGTCAACGGCACCATCCGCAGCAGCGCCGCCAACTGAGCGCAAGAGGAGTTATCAACATGAGCAACAAGCAGAGCCTTCTCGAGATGCTCGACCAGGCGGAAAACCAGCGCTCGGCGCGGCGCGACTTCATCCGGATGTGCGGCGGCGCGGCGGCCATGGCGGGCGGGTTGTCCGTCCTCGCGGCGTGCAGCGACGATCAGAGCGACGATTTCGAGCCTATCGCCCAACCCACGCCGACGCCTTCCACCGGGGTCACGGACGTCGACATCCTCAACTTCGCGCTGTCGCTCGAGTATCTCGAGGGCAATTATTATTCCTATGCCGTGTCCGGCGCGGGGATCGCGGCGGGGTTGCAGGCCGGGACCGGCACGCAAGGCGCGGTCGCGACGGGCAGTGGCGCGGGCGCGGCGCGGCAGGTCTCGTTCACCGACCCGGTGACGCAGCAGTTCGCCCGCGAGATCGCCGCCGATGAGATCGCGCATATCACGTTCCTCCGCTCCGCCCTGGGCGCGGCGGCTGCGGCGCAGCCCGCGATCAACCTGTCGGGCAGCGCCACCGTCACGATCGGCGGCGCGGCCACGGTAGGGGCGTTCACCGCCGCCGCCCGGGCGGCGCAGGTGGTCGGGCCTAACGATATCTTCGACCCGTTCCTGAACGACGAGAATTTCCTGATAGGCTCCTATCTCCTGACCGATGTCGGCGTGACCGCCTATCGCGGTTCGGCCAGGCTGATCACCGACAAGACGTTCCTTGAAGCCGCGGCGGGCATTCTGGCGGTCGAGGCCTATCATGACGGGGTGATTCGCTCGTCGCTCTACGCCCGCGGGCTCGCGGCACCGGCCATCTTCACCAACGTCCAGCGCATCTCGGACGCGCGCGACGGGTTGGACGGGGCGACCGACACCGACCAGGGCATCGGCACCGCTGCCGAGGCCAACCTGGTACCGACCAACGGAGACAGCCTGGCGCTGGGACGCACCGCCGCGCAGGTGCTCAACGTCGTCTACAACAATCGCGCGGCCGTCACTTCGGGTGGTTTCTTCCCGGCGGGCGTCAACGGCACGATCCGTACCAGCGGGGCGAACTAGGCCCCAGGGCCGGCAAGCTCCTCCCGCCGGGCTTCGACGCCGGACACGACAGGACCGCTCTCCTTTGGGAGGGCGGTTCTTTTCGTTGGCGCGAGGTCCGCGAAGCGCGTATTCCTTCGTCATCCCCGGGGAGACGCTGTCCGGCGTCCGAGAGGCGGCTACGAAGCCGCGACCCGCCGAACCTGATCCGGTTGACACCGGCGTAGGGAGGGAGAGGCGGCCCACACCGTACTCCCTCCCGCAATGGAGAGAGCAGATGGCCGACTATCCCGCGCGCACCGAAATCGGTGTCACCACCGGTCCCATCCGGGGCAGCCGCAAGGTTCATGTCGGCCCCCATCGCGTCGCCATGCGCGAGGTGGTGCTCGACCCCTCCTGCTCCGAGCCCCCGTTACGCGTCTACGACCCGTCCGGCCCCTATACCGACCCCGCAGCCCACATCGACATCATGGCCGGCCTCCCCGAGCTCCGCCGCCCCTGGATCGAGGCGCGCGGCGACGTCGAGCCCTATACCGCCCGCGAACTCCGCCCGGAGGATAACGGCCAGCTCGGCCCCGACCGGTCCGGCGGCGTCCAGCCCTTCCCCAACGTCACCAAGCGCCCGCTCCGCGCCAGGGCCGGCGCGAACGTCACCCAGATGCACTATGCCAGGCGCGGCATCATCACCCCCGAGATGGAATACGTCGCCACCCGCGAGAATCTCGGCCGCGAGATGCTCCGCGACCACGTCCGCGACGGCGAGAGCTTCGGCGCGAGCATCCCCGACCATGTAACCCCCGAATTCGTCCGCTCGGAGATCGCGAGGGGCCGCGCGATCATCCCCAACAACATCAACCACCCCGAATCCGAACCGATGGCGATCGGCCGCAACTTCCTGGTCAAGATCAACGCCAATATCGGCAACTCGGCGGTCGCGTCGAACGTCGCGGCCGAGGTCGACAAGCTCGTCTGGTCGATCCGCTGGGGCGCCGACACCGTCATGGACCTGTCGACCGGCCGCAACATCCACGACACCCGCGAATGGATCATCCGCAACAGCCCCGTGCCGATCGGCACCGTCCCCATCTACCAGGCGCTCGAAAAGGTCGGCGGCATCGCCGAGGACCTGACCTGGGAGATCTTCCGCGACACGCTGATCGAACAAGCGGAGCAAGGCGTCGATTACTTCACCATCCATGCCGGCGTCCGCCTCCCCTACGTCCCCCTGACGGCCAAGCGCGTGACCGGCATCGTGTCGCGCGGCGGCTCGATCATGGCGAAATGGTGCCTAAGCCATCACAAGGAGAGCTTCCTCTACGAACGCTTCGACGAGATCACCGAGATCATGAAGGCGTACGACATCGCCTATTCGCTCGGCGACGGCCTGCGCCCCGGCTCGATCGCCGACGCCAACGACGAGGCGCAGTTCGCCGAGCTCTACACGCTGGGCG
>NZ_CAXSHH010000009.1:0-74602 GCF_964237155.1 uncultured Sphingomonas sp.
CGAGGCGATCGCCATCGCCGCCACCCGTGGCGGCGCGGAGAGCCAGCAGCGCCGCAGAGTCGATTTCGGCGCGATGGTCGAGCCGCCGGCCGAAGAGGCGCTGAACGCCCAGCCCGAGGTCGCCCCTGCGGCCATAGGCGATGTCGAGGCGTCGCCCGAGCCGGCGATGGCGATGGCGCAGGATAGCGAGCGTCCCGCCGACGCTTGAGCCACTGTCTCGAACACGTCACGCGGGCGGGGCAGGGCGGCAAGCCTCGCCTCGCCCGCGAACACATCCGGAATAGAAGGACGAAGAACATGGCCGACATCACGGCAGCGATGGTCAAGGACCTGCGCGAGAAGAGCGGCGCGGGCATGATGGACTGCAAGAAGGCACTGAGCGAGACCTCGGGCGATATGGACGGCGCGATGGACTGGCTGCGCACTAAGGGCCTCGCCGCCGCGCAGAAGAAGTCCAGCCGCACCGCGGCCGAGGGCCTGGTCGGCGTCGCCGTGTCCGGCACTGTCGGCGCGGCGGTCGAGGTCAACTCCGAGACCGACTTCGTCGCCAAGAACGAGCAGTTCCAGAACTTCGTGCGCGAGGTCACGCATATCGCGCTGGGCGGCGTGGCCGACGTGGACGCGATCAAGGCGGCGGCGATGCCGTCGGGCACCACGGTCGCCGACACGCTGACCAACAACATCGCCACCATCGGCGAGAACCAGTCGCTCCGCCGCGTGAAGCGGCTCGAGGTCGCTAAGGGCGCGGTCGTGCCATACGTCCACAACGCCGCGGCGCCCGGCATCGGCAAGATCGGCGTCCTCGTCGCGCTCGAGTCCGACGCGCCTGACGCCGCGCTCCAGGCGCTCGGCAAGCAGGTCGCGATGCACATCGCCGCCGCCTTCCCGCAGGCGTTGAACGAGGCCGATCTCGATCCCGAGCTGATCGAGCGCGAGCGCGCGATCGCGGCCGAAAAGGCGGCGGAGAGCGGCAAGCCCGCCGACATCGTCGCCAAGATGGTGGAAGGCTCGATTGCCAAGTTCCGCAAGGAGCACGCACTCGTCAGCCAATTGTTCGTCATGGACGGCAAGACGAAGATTTCCGACGTCGTCGCCAAGGCCGGCAAGGACGCCGGAGCCACGATCGTGCTTAAGGATTACGTCCGCTTCCAGCTGGGTGAGGGCATCGCGCGAGAGCAGTCCGACTTTGCCGCCGAAGTCGCCGCCGCCTCGGGCGTACCCCAGAACCGCGAGCCCGAACCAACCGCATAACCCCGCCTCTCCCTCTCCCCCCGGGAGAGGGAGGGAGCCGCGCAGCGGCGGAAGGGTGAGGGCAGTTCCGAACCGCTTTGAAACCGGCTTCCCCACATCCCGTCACCCCGGACTTGATCCGGGGTCCCGCTACCTTCCCACGTCGATACGTAGGAAGCGGGATACCGGATCAGGTCCGGCATGACGGGAAGGTGGTCAGCACCATCGCCCAACATGGTTGCCCCTTACGCACCCCCCGCCTAAGCTGAGTGCCACCCATTTTTTCCGATTACCCGAGTTCCCATGCCGCACCTGCGCTTCAAACGCATCCTTCTAAAATTGTCGGGCGAGGTCCTGATGGGGGAGGCCGGGCTCGCCATCGACCCCGCGACCACCGCGCGCGTCGCGAGCGAGATCGCCGACGTCCGTGCGCAAGGCTTCGAGCTGTGCGTCGTCGTTGGCGGGGGTAACATCTTCCGCGGCCTGTCCGCCGCCGCCAAGGGCATCGAGCGCGCGACCGCCGACTATATGGGCATGCTCGCGACCGTGATGAACGCGCTCGCCGTCCAGAACGCACTGGAGCAGATCGGCGTCGAAACGCGCGTCCAGTCCGCCATCCCGATGGCCAGCGTCTGCGAGCCCTTCATCCGCCGCCGCGCAGAGCGTCATCTGGAGAAGGGTCGCGTGGTCATCTTCGCGGCGGGCGTCGGCAGCCCGTTCTTCACCACCGACAGCGGCGCCGCACTTCGCGCCGCCGAGATGAAGTGCGACGCCCTGTTCAAGGGCACGAGCGTCGACGGCGTGTACGACGCCGACCCCAAGAAGGTCGCGACCGCCAAGCGCTATGAAACAGTCACTTACTCGCGCGTGCTGTCCGACGACCTAAAGGTCATGGACGCCAGCGCGATCGCGTTGTGCCGCGACAACGACATACCCATCGTCGTGTTCAACATCCGCGAGCACGGCAACTTCGCCGCCGTGCTGGCTGGGCACGGCGTCTCCACCATCGTACAAAAGGAACAGGCCGATGCCGGCGTTTGAAAAGGCCGATCTCGAGCGGCGCATGGCCGGAGCGGTGGAGGCGCTGAAGCAGGATCTGGTCGGCCTGCGCACCGGCCGCGCCTCGACCTCGCTCCTCGATCCCGTCAACGTCACCGTCTACGGCTCAATGATGCCGCTCAACCAGGTCGCGACCGTGTCGGTGCCCGAACCTCGAATGCTTTCGGTGCAGGTCTGGGACAAGACCAACGTCGGCCCCGTCGACAAGGCGATCCGCTCGGCGGGCCTGGGGCTCAACCCCATCGTCGACGGCCAGACGCTCCGCCTGCCGATCCCCGACCTGACGGAGGAACGCCGCAAGGAGCTTGCCAAGCTCGCGAACCAATATGCGGAGAAAGCCCGCATCGCCGCGCGCAACGTCCGTCGCGACGGCATGGACAGCCTCAAGACCGACGAGAAGAAGGGCGTCTTCGGCGAAGACGAGCGCAAGCGCTTCGAGACCGAGGTCCAGAAGCTGACCGACGGCACCATCGCCGACATCGACGCCACCGCCGCGTCCAAGGAAAAGGAAATCCTGGGGAAGTGAACGGGGCGGCCGCTCAGGCCACGAGCCCTGCCGCCACGCCCCCCAAGGACGTCGGGGCGGGCGTCATGCCGCGCCATGTCGCGATCATCATGGACGGCAACGGCCGCTGGGCCAAGAAGCGGCACCTCCCGCGCCTCGCCGGACACCGCGCTGGCGTGGAGGCGGTCCGCCGCGTGTCGCGCGCCGCCCGCGCGATGGGGATCGAGGCGCTGACGCTCTACGCCTTCTCCTCCGAGAACTGGCGTCGCCCGGCCGAGGAGATCGGCGACCTCATGGGCCTGCTCCGCCATTTCATCCGCTCCGACCTGGACGAGCTGGCGAGCGAGAACGTACGCCTGCGCGTCATCGGCGACTATCGCCGTTTCGCCCCCGACCTCGTCCGCATGGTCGATGACGCCGTCGCGCGCACCGCCGCCAACACGGGCCCGCTCCTCGTCATCGCGCTCAATTACGGCGCACAGACCGAGCTCGCCGCCGTCGCCCGTCGCCTAGCCGAGCGAGCGCGAGCAGGGGAGCTCGACCCCGCCGAGATCGATCCCGACTTGATCGACCGCGAACTCGACACCCACGACCTGCCCCCGCTCGACCTCCTCATCCGCACCTCGGGCGAGCAGCGCCTGTCGAACTTCCTTCTCTGGCAGGCGGCCTATGCCGAGCTGCTGTTCGTCGACACGCTCTGGCCCGACTTCACCGAGTCCGCGCTCGCCGACGCGGTCGCGGCGTTCGGCCTGCGCCAGCGTCGTTTCGGGGGCCTGTGACCGCTCCCGATCAGAAGCTGCGCACGCCGTCGAACCTGCGCCTCCGCATGATCGCCAGCATCGCGATGATCGCAGTCGCGCTCGTCGGCCTACTCCAGGGCGGCACGTTGTTCTGGCTCCTCGCGGTCGTCGTCTCGCTGCTCATGCTTTCCGAATGGGCCGATCTGACGGGCGCGACCCCGCGCGAGAAGCGCATCGCCCAGTTCGCGCTGTCCGTCCCGCTCGCGCTGATGGCGCCCGCGTCGCTGATCCTGGAGAGCCGTTACTTCTTCACGCTCGGCCTGCTCGTCGGCGCGGCCTTTTTCACCGCGATCGTCACGCATCGCCCGCGCCTGGCGGGCGGGGTCGTCTATTGCGGGCTGCCCGTCCTCGCGCTCGTGATCCTCCGACGCGAGGAAGCCGGACTTGTACTCGCGCTCTGGACGCTGTCGCTCGTCTGGGCGACCGACATAGGTGGCTATTTCGCCGGCCGCTCGATCGGCGGTCCCAAGCTCGCTCCCCGGATCAGCCCGTCCAAGACCTGGGCCGGCCTGGTCGGCGGCGTCCTCCTCGCGACCGCGCTCGCCGCACTGCTCCACGTCCAGGCCGGGCTCCCCTTCCGCCTAGCCGCCGCCACTCCGTTGCTCGCCGTCCTGGCGCAGCTGGGTGATCTCTATGAGAGCACGCTGAAACGCCGCGCGGGCGTCAAGGACAGCGGGCACCTCCTGCCCGGCCACGGCGGCGTCCTCGACCGCCTCGACGGCCTCGTCCCCGTCGCGCCCGTCGCCGCGCTGCTCGCCTTCCTGCCCGCCATCCTCCCATGAGGACGGTCAGCATCCTCGGCGCGACCGGCTCCGTCGGCGCGTCGACGCTCGACCTGATCGAGCGCGAGCCCGACCGGTTCCGCGTCCGCGCGCTCACCGCCAACCGCGACGTGCCGGGCCTCGCCGCCGCCGCGATCCGCACGCGCGCCGAGCTCGCCGTCGTCGCCGACGACAGCTGCCTGCCCGCGCTCCGCGACGCCTTGCGCGGCACGAACATCGGCGCGACCGGCGGCTCAAAGGCGGTCGCCGAGGCGGCCGCGCTCGGCGCCGACTGGACGATGGCGGCGATCGTCGGCTGCGCGGGGCTGGAGCCCGTCATGGCCGCCATCGGCGCGGGCGGCACTATCGTCCTCGCCAACAAGGAGCCGCTGGTGTCGGCGGGCGAGGTCATCCTCGCCGCCGCCCGCGCGAGCGGCGCGACGCTGCTCCCCGCCGACAGCGAGCACAACGCGATCTTTCAATGCTTCGACTTCGCCCGCCCCGAACGCGTCCGCCGGATCGTGCTCACCGCCAGCGGCGGCCCGTTCCGCGACTGGTCCCAGGCCGACATGGCCCACGTCACCCCCGAACGGGCCGTCGCCCACCCGACCTGGGCGATGGGCGCGAAGATCTCCGTCGACAGCGCCACCATGATGAACAAGGGCCTCGAACTCATCGAGGCCGCTCGCCTGTTCCCGGTCGCGCCTGGCCGGATCGAGGTCGTCGTCCACCCGCAATCGATCATCCACGGCATGGTCGATTACGTCGACGGCTCGATGCTCGCCCAGCTCGGGCCCTCCGACATGCGCACCCCCATCGCGCACTGCCTCGCCTGGCCCGACCGCGTGCCGACCCCGATGGAGCCGCTCGACCTCGTCAAGCTCGGCCGCCTGGAGTTCGAGGCGCCCGACCCCGTCCGCTTTCCCGCGCTCCGCCTCGCTCGCGAAGCCCTCGACGCGGGCGGCGCGCGTCCAGCCATCCTCAACGCCGCCAACGAGATCGCGGTCGCCGCCTTTCTGGACCGTCGCGTTCAGTTCCTGGAAATAGCCATGATCGTAGCCGACACGCTGGCGACCTACGACCCATCGCCGCCGACCACCCTCGAAGCGGTGCTGGCGGTGGACGGGGAGGCGAGGGCGCTCGCGGCGGAACGCGTGAAGGATTACACGGCTTGATCGAGACCCCCGGCATCCTCCTGACGATCCTGGCTTTCGTGCTCGTCATCGGCCCGCTCGTCTTCGTCCACGAAATGGGCCATTATCTCGCTGGTCGCCTGTTCGGCATCCATTCGGACGCGTTCGCGATCGGCTTCGGCCGCGAGGTCGCGGGCTTCACCGACAAGCGCGGCACCCGCTGGAAGTTCGGCTGGTTGCCCTTGGGTGGTTACGTCAAGTTCGCCGGCGACATGAACCCCGCCAGCCAGGCCGACGCCGCCTGGCTCGCACTCCCCGCCGAACAGCGCGCGCGCACCTTCCAGGCCAAGCCCGTGTGGCAGCGCGCGATCGTCGTCGCCGCTGGTCCCGCGGTCAACTTCCTCGTCGCCATCCTGATCCTGGGTGGCTTCGCGCTCGCCTATGGCGACCCGCGCACGCCCCCCGCCGTCGGCGTCGTCGAGCCCGGCAGCGCCGCCGCCGTCGCGGGCCTGCGCACCGGCGATCGCGTCGT
This sequence comes from uncultured Sphingomonas sp., assembly GCF_964237155.1. Taxonomy (GTDB): domain Bacteria; phylum Pseudomonadota; class Alphaproteobacteria; order Sphingomonadales; family Sphingomonadaceae; genus Sphingomonas. The sequence continues at coordinate 6,021 of NZ_CAXSHH010000009.1, forward strand.
CCGCCTCGCCGGCCGCGAGGTCGGGACGTTCGAGGACATGGTTGGCATCGTCAAGATCCGCGCGGGCGAGCGCGTCCGCCTCGACTATGTCCGGAACGCGGAGCCGCGTTCGGCCGACCTGGTGATCGGCACCCGGCGCGAGCGCGACCGTTTCGGCAACGAATACCGCTTCGGACGCCTCGGCATCGGCGCCGCCGCGCCGGTGATCGAGCCCGTCTCGCTCCTCGAAGCGCCCGGCGTCGCCGTCCGCCGCACGGGCGACATCGTCACGCTGATGGTCGAGACGCTCGGCCAGGTCATCACCGGCCGCCGCTCGGTCGCCGAACTCGGCGGTCCGCTCCAGATCGCCAAGGTGTCGGGCGAACAGATGTCGCTTGGCGCGGGCGCGTTCGTGTTCCTCCTCGCGCTTGTCTCCATAAACCTCGGGTTCATCAACCTGCTGCCAGTCCCCATGCTCGATGGGGGGCACCTGTTCTTCTATGCGATCGAGGCGATCCGCCGTCGCCCGCTCGAGCCTCAGGTGCAGGAATGGGCGTTCCGCGGCGGGCTGATGGCGCTGTTGGCGCTCATGCTGCTGGTCACGTTCAACGATCTCGGCACGTTCGGCTTATGGCGGAACCTGGCCGGGCTCATGGGCTGACGCCGGTTGATTGGTTAACGAATTAAGGGCAGGGCGCGGAACGGGGGTTCCATATCGGTATGGTCGGGGTGGGTGAGTGACGTTGAACGATAGTAAAAGCGTAGGCGTGGTCGCGGTCCTTCTCGCCGGCACCATCCTGTCGGGCGTCCCCGCGACCGCGCAGACGACCGGAGCGTCTCCCGCCGCCCAGCGTCCCACCGCTCCCGCCGCCCAGGGTCCCGCCGCCCCGTCGCCGCCCGTATCCCAGCCCACCGCGACGCCGCAGGCCGCCGCCGCCGGGCAGCGTCTCATCCGCACGCTGCGCGTCGACGGATCGCAGCGCATCGAACCCGAGACCGCGCTCTCCTACACCAAGCTGCGCGCCGGACAGCCCTACACCAACGAGACCGTCGACCAGGCGATCAGCGACCTGCTCGAATCCGACCTGTTCGCCGACGTCACGGTCGCGGGCGTCGAAAGCGGCGACCTCGTCATCCGCGTCCGCGAGAACCCGATCATCAACCGCGTGATCGTCGAGGGCAACAAGCGCCTGAAATCCGACAAGATCACCAAGGAGATCAAGCTCGCCCCGCGCCAGGTCTTCTCGCGCACCGCCGTCCGCCAGGACGTGGCCCGCATCGTCGAGCTGTACCGCCGCCAAGGCCGCTTCGGCGCGACCGTCGAGCCCAAGATGGTCGCACTCGACCAGAACCGCGTCGATGTCGTCTTCGAGGTCGCGGAGGGGCCGAAGTCCAAGGTCCGCCAAATCAACGTCATCGGCAACACGGTCTTCTCCGACGACGCGCTGCGCGGCGAGATGGCGACCAAGCAATCGCGCTTGTTCCGCTTCTTCTCGTCCAACACCAGCTACGACCAGGACCGGCTTGCCTACGACCAGCAGAAGCTTCGCCAGTTCTACCTGTCGGAGGGCTATGCCGACTTCCGCGTCACCTCCGCGGTCGCCGAGCTGACGCCCGACAAGCAGGATTTCATCATCACCTACGTCGTCGAGGAGGGGCCGCGTTACAAGTTCGGCGACGTGACCGTCGACAGCGACATCCGCGACTTCAACAACGAGGCGCTGGCTCGCTCGCTGCCCATGAAGAAGGGTGATTTCTATAACGCCAAGCTCGTCGAGGATTCGATCGACCAGCTCAGCCAGTCCGCCGGACTGTTCGGCTATGCCTTCACCGAGGTAAATCCCGAGTTCCAGCGCGACCGCGAAACGCTGACCATGACGATGACCTTCAACATCGCCCAGGCTCAGCGCACCTATGTCGAACGGGTCGAGGTCAACGGTAACACGCAGACACAAGACAAGGTCATCCGCCGCGAGATCCGCCTGAATGAGGGCGACGCCTTCAACAGCTTCCAGGTCAAGCGCTCGCAGGACCGGCTCAATTCGCTCGGATATTTCCAGGACAAATTGGAGATCAAGCAGACGCCGGGTTCCAGCCCCGACCGCGTCGTGCTCGAGACCACCGTCGAGGAGAAGTCGACCGGCGAGCTCCAGCTTTCGGCGGGCTTCTCCTCGCTCGAACGCTTCATCATCCAGGCGAACATCACTCAGCGCAATTTTCGTGGCAAAGGTCAGGAATTGCGCGCGGGCGTCAACTATTCCAGCTTTTCCAAGTCGGTCGAACTCGGCTTCACCGAGCCATACTTGTTCGACAAAAACATCGCGGTCGGCGTCGATGTATTCCGTCGCGATTACAATTCGTTTAACCCCAACGACAACGACCGCAGCACAACATACAGCCAGGTCTCGACCGGCTTTCAGGTACGCGCCGGCGTGCCGCTGACGGAATACTGGTCGCTCACGGCGCGTTATGGCCTTTCTTACGACGAGATCAGCCTCGGCTCGCAGTTTTTCCAGAACGGGTTTTGCAGCGCTGGGCGTTATCTCTGCGAGCAGATCGGCAATCGTTATACGTCGTCGGTCGGTTTCTCGTTGAGCTACGACAGCCTGAACAGCCGGCTGCGTCCGACCGCCGGGCAGAGCTTTTCGGTGAGCGGCGATTTCGCGGGCCTGGGTGGAGACGTGAAATACCTCCGCGGCAGCTTTCGAGGCTCCAAGTTCTTCGGCCTGGGTAGCGGGTTTGTCTTTTCCCTGCTCGGGGAGGGCGGCTACATCCACTCGCTCGAGGATAGCCGGGGGCCGGGGATCGACAAGGTCCGCATCACCGACCGGTTTTACCTGGGCGAGCCTCAGTTCCGCGGCTTCGACATTCGCGGCGTCGGCCCGCGCGTTATCCGCTCGCTATACACCACGGACAACACCGGCGCGCAGGCCCTCGTGACCGGACGCGATCAGCGGCAGGATGACGCGCTCGGCGGCCGCGCATACTATCTGGGTCGCGCTGAACTGGAGCTTCCTCTTGGTTCGGGCGCCCGGGAGCTTGGCCTGCGTCCCTCGATCTATGTCCAGGCCGGCAGCCTGTTCAAGCTGACCAAGCCTGTGCTGAACACGGTGTTTCCGCAGGCGCGCGATGCAACAAGTGGCGCTCTCCTGTTCAACAAGGACGGCTCTCCCACCTTGCTCGCGGTGCAGAACAGGGATGCGGCCGGCAATTTGCTGTATCTTTACACGCCGACGGACGGAACCGGCCAGCAGACGACGATCTGCGCCCAGGGGGTGCCGGTTGCGGACGCGTGCCAGGGAACCGCGCCCAATACCCGCTTCACAAATTCCGACTTCTTCTTCGAGGACTTCCTCGGCAATTCGGCCAAGCCACGCCTGTCGGTCGGCATCGGCGTGAACTGGAATTCGCCCTTCGGCCCCTTGCGCATCGACATCGCCCGGGCGTTGCTCAAACAGCGTGGCGATGACGACAAGCTCATCACTTTCAATGTAGGAACACAGTTCTGATGACCAGCACCAAGACCCTCCTGCTCGCGGCCGCCCTGGCGGGCCCGGGCGTCGTCGTCGCGACACAAGCCCAGGCGCAGGTGTCCGGCATCGCCGTCGCCGACCCCGAGGCCGCCGTCGCCGCCTCGCGCGCGTGGCAGGCCGCTCGCGGTCAGATCCAGACGACCTACAAGGTGCAGCTTGACCAGGCCGACGCCCGCCGACGCGCCGTCTCCGCCGAACTCCAGCCGCTCGTGACCGCCTACCAGAACGCCGCGCGCCAGCCCGGCGCCAGCGAGGCGAGCCTGCGTCCCCAGGCCCAGGCCCTCCAGACGCGCGAGAACGCCGCAAACCAGGAACTCGCCCGCCTGACCGAGCAGCCGCAGCGCGCCCAGGCCTATGCGCTCGAACAGATCTCGCGGCGTCTCAATGACGCCGTGCAAGCGGCTGTTCGCGCGCGCAACGTCACCCTGCTGCTCCGTCCGGCCGCCGCGCTCTTCTCCCAGCCGACCGCCGACATCACGCCCGCGATCACGACCGAACTCGACCGGCTCGTGCCCACCGTCGGGATCACGCCGCCCCCGGGCTGGCAGCCCGGCCAGCAGGGAGCGGCACCCGCCGCCGCCGGCGCGCGTCCGGCGGTGCCCGCGGCCACGACACCGGGCCGTCGTCCCCAGGGCCGGTGAGCGACGAAGCCGCAGAGGTCGCCGGCTACCCGCTCGATATCGGGCGGGTCATGGCGGCGATCCCGCATCGTTACCCCATGCTGCTCGTCGACCGCGTCGTGGAACTCGTCCCCGATCGGTCGATCGTCGCGGTCAAGGCGGTGTCGATCAACGAGCCGTTCTTCCAGGGCCACTTTCCCGGCCGCCCGATCATGCCCGGCGTCCTGATCGTCGAGGCGCTGGCTCAGGCGGCGGGGGCCCTCGCGGTCGAGTCGCTCGGCCTCGCGGGCACGGGCAAGCTCGTCTATTTCATGGCGATCGAGGGTGCCAAGTTCCGCAAGCCCGTCGAGCCTGGCGTCCTGCTCCACCTCGAAGCCGAGTTCATCCAGAAACGCGCCAAGGTATGTCGCTTCTCAGGTCGTGCCAAGATCGACGGCCAAGTCGTTGCCGAAGCCAGCTTTACCGCGATGATCGCCGACGCGGCATGACCGCCGCATAAGTCAGGTTCTTCTGTTTTGACTTGGGCGACCCGCTCGCATAGAGCGCGCCGTCCCTCAGGCTGGTCGGATCAGCCGCATCAGGAGCTTACCCGTGAAGAAAGACACCCACCCCGACTACCACACCATCAAGGTCCAGATGACCGATGGCACCGTGTTCGAGACCCGTTCCACCTGGGGCAAGGAGGGTGACACGATGACGCTGGACATCGACCCGCTCGCGCACCCCGCCTGGACCGGCGGTCGCGGCACGATGCTCGACGCCGGCGGCCAGGTCGCCCGCTTCAACAAGCGTTTCGGCGGCCTCACGCTCAAGCGCTGAACGGCCCGGCGGAGCGGGTGGGATTCGAACCCACGGTGGGCGTGAACCCACGGCGGTTTTCAAGACCGCTGCCATAGACCACTCGGCCACCGCTCCGAAGCCGCCCCGCTCCTAGCGCGAGCGACGGCGGGTGCAAGCGCCGCGACGAAGCCGGGTTCACGAGGCCGACGGCCCATGCCATGCTGTCCGCGATGTGGGAACCCGACCAAGTGCGTAGATCATTGCGGCGCCTAGCCTGGGCCGGCCTTCCCCTCGCCTTGAGCGCGGGCCCGGTCCGCGCGCAGGACGAGGGCGGCTTCCAAACCTATCTGCGTCAGGTCGGCGAGCGTGCGGTCGCGCAGGGCGTCCGTCCGGAGACGGTCCGGTCCGCTCTCCCCGGCCTGACGCTCAACACCCGCGTCGTCGAGCTCGACCGCGCCCAGCCCGGCGCGAGCCCCGGCGGCCCGCCTTCGCGCTTCGCCCCCTACCGCGCCACCCATGTCGACGCCGCCCGCATCGGTCGCGGCCGCACCAACTACGCCGCGCAACGCCAACGCCTCGACCGCATCGCCCGCGACACCGGCGTGCCCGGCCCGATCATGATGGCGATCTGGGGCCACGAGACCAACTACGGCGGCTATACCGGCGATTTCGACCTCGTCCGCAGCCTCGCCAGCCTCGGTTACGACGGCCGCCGCCGCGCGCTGTTCGAGGGCGAACTGATCGCCGCGCTCAAGATGATCGATCGCGGCGTCCGGCGCGACCAGCTGCTCGGCAGCTGGGCGGGCGCGACCGGCAACCCGCAATTCCTGCCCTCGGTCTATCTCCGCCTCGCCAAGGACGGCGACGGCGACGGCCGCGCGGACATCTGGTCGAGCCCGGCCGACACGCTCGCCTCCATCGCCAACTATTTCGTCGATGCGGGCTGGCGGCCCGGCCAACCCTGGGGCCTCGCCGTCTCCGTCCCCGCCGCCTTCAGCCGCGAAGGCACCCGGAACCGTCTCCTCTCGCCGCGTTGCCCGCGCGTCTTCGACCGGCATAGCGGCTGGCGATCGGTCGCCGAATGGCGCGCGCTCGGCCTTGCGACGCAGGGCGCGGCCTGGCCCGCCGACGACGTCCAGGCGACCCTGGTCGAGCCGGACGGGCAGGGCGCGACCGCTTATCTCCTGACGGGCAACTACCGCGTGATCCTCGACTATAATTGCTCGAACCATTACGCCCTGTCCGTCGGCCTGCTCGCGGACGCGATCGCGCGCTAGCGGCCCGCCCAGCGCGCGGCTAAGAACACGTCGTAAATTGATCCATCTCATCCCCGGATTGTCCGCCCATGAAGATCCTCGCCCTCGCTCCCGTCCTCGCCGGCGCTCTCGCCTATCCGACCAGCGCCGCCGCGCCGCAGTTCCAGACGCCCGCGCCCGTCGCCTATCTCGAGGACCTGTCCTCGGGTGCGGTGCTCTTCGAACGCGACGCCGACCGCCGCATGCCGCCCGCCTCGATGGCCAAGATGATGACGGTCTACGTCGCCTTCGACCTGATCAAGAAGGGCGAGCTTCGCCTCGACCAGACCTTCACCGTTCGTCCGGAGACCTGGCGGCGTTGGCACGGCCCGGCGGCGGGGTCGACGATGTTCCTGTCGGCGAACGAGAATGTCAGCCTGGCCAACCTCCTATACGGCATCGTCGTGCTGTCGGGGAACGACGCCTGCGTCGTGCTGGCGGAGGGTATTTCCGGCTCCGAACAGGCTTTCACCGAGCGGATGAACCGCGCCGCCAAGCGGCTCGGGCTGGCGGGCAGCAACTTCGGCACGTCGAACGGCTGGCCCGACAACGGCGTCACCTACGTCACGGCGCGCGACCTCGCCAAGCTCGCCGGCGCGACGATCCGCGACCATCCCAGGCTTTATAAGCAGTTCTATTCGCGCCGCGATTTCACCTGGGGCCAGACGATGGGCGGCAGCGCCATCACGCAAGGGAATCGTGATCCGTTGCTCGGCCGCGTCGCGGGCGCGGACGGTTTGAAGACCGGTCATACGGAGGAAGCGGGCTACGGCTTCACCGGCTCGGCCGACCAGGGTGGCCGCCGCCTGGTGATGGTCATGGCCGGCCTGACCAGCTCGGGCGAGCGCGCGGAGGAATCGGTCCGCTTCATGGACTGGGGTTACCGCGCCTGGCAGGCGAAGCCCGTCGTCGCGAAGGGCCGCCGCGTCCAGACCGCCGACGTTCAGCTCGGCGACGCGGGCGAGGTCGGCCTCGTCGCCCCCCGCGACCTGACCGTCACGCTTCCCGCGGGCGCCGCACCGGAGATCAGCGCCAAGGTCGTCTATGCCGGCCCTGTGCGGGCTCCGATCAAGGCCGGGCAGCACATCGCCGATCTCGTGGTCATCTCGCCCGACATGCCCGTCCAGCGCCTCCCGCTCGTCGCGGAGGTCGATGTCGGCGAGGCGGGCTTCCTCGGCCGCGCCTGGGCGGGCCTGACCTCCCTTCTCGGGTGAGAGGCCGCTTCGTCACGCTTGAAGGCGGGGAAGGTGCCGGCAAGTCTACCCAATCCCACCTCCTCGCGACCGCCTTGGAAGCCAGGGGCCTGCGCGTGGTCCTGACCCGCGAGCCGGGCGGCAGCGAGGGTGCGGAGGCGGTGCGCACGCTGCTCATGCATGGCGACCAGGGTCGCTGGAGCGCGCGCGCCGAGACGCTGCTCTTCGCCGCCGCCCGCACCGATCACGTGGAAAAACTGATCGAACCCGCGCTCGCTGCGGGCGCATGGGTCGTTTGCGACCGCTTCGTCGACTCCACCCGCGCCTATCAGGGCGCAAGCGGGATTGACGACGCCGACATCCTCGCGCTGCACGCCTTCGGCTCGCACGGGCTGCTTCCCGATCGCACGATGCTTCTCGCGCTTTCGCCGAAATGTGGCTTGGAACGCGCCACCGAACGCGACGGGGCTGACGCCGACCGTTTCGTCGCTAGAGACGCCGCCTTTCACGATCGCGTCGCGACCGCCTTCGACGCGATCGCCGCCCGCGAACCCGCCAGGGTTCGGCGGATCCCGGCGGGAGGCGGACCAGGGCAGGTCGCGAGCGCGATCTGGACGGAGCTGCGCGACCTGTTGCCATGACGTCGCTCGTCGGCCACGCCGCGGCCACGGCCGCGTTCCTCGGCGCGATGCGGAGCGGTTCGCTGCACCATGCCTGGCTGTTGACGGGGCCGGAGGGCGTCGGCAAGGCCACCTTCGCACACGCCGCCGCTGCTCGCCTGCTCGCGGAGGCGAGTGGAAACCCGCCGCGCGGCGAGGGGCTCGACATCGCGGCCGACCATCCGACTCGCCTTTTGATCGATGCGGGCTCGCATCCTGATCTGCGCTTGCTCGATCGCCTGACCAAGATCGCCGATACGGGCCAGGAGACCAGCGCGCGATCGATCACGATCGATCAGGTGCGCTCGCTTCACCCGCTGTTCGCGACGACCCCCGCGCTTGGCCCCAGACGCGTGGTGATCATCGATGCGGTCGACGATCTCGAGCGCAGCGGCGCGAACGCCCTGCTCAAGAGCCTTGAGGAGCCCCCTGCGGGGACAATTTTCCTGCTGGTCAGCCACGCTCTCGCCCGATTGCTGCCGACCATCCGATCGCGCTGTCGGCAGCTTCGGTTCTCGCCGCTGGGTGAGGACGATGTGCGTCGGATCATTTCGGCCGCGCTCGCCGACGCCGCGCCGCAGGACTTGGCGGCGGCCGCGCAGGCGGGAAAGGGAGCGCCTGGTGCCGCACTTCGCTTCGCCGGTCTGGACATCGCCGCGTTGGATGCGTCGATCGATCGCCTCGTCTCGTCCGGACATTCCGGAGACGCCGAACGGAGCGGGCTCGCCCAGACCTTGTCATTAAAGGCGGCGCAGCCCCGCTACCAATTGTTCCTTGACCGCGCGCCCGCCGCCATCGCGGCGGCGGCGCGCACCCGTACCGGTCCGGACCTGCTCGTCGCGCTCGACGCGCACCGCGACGCGCGCGATCTGGCGGGCGCGGCGACGGGCCTGTCGCTCGACCCGCAGGCGACCGTCTTCGAGATGGCCGGCATCCTAGCGCGGCTGGGTTCACGGGCCTGACCCGATGCTCTAGGGACGGCTGGCATGGGCGAACCCTTCTACATCACCACCGCGATCAGCTATCCGAACGGGCGTCCTCATATCGGCCACGCGTATGAGGCGATCGCCGCCGACGCGATCGCTCGTTTCCAGCGCCAGGCCGGCCGCGACGTCCGCTTCCAGACAGGCACCGACGAGCACGGGCTCAAGATGGTTCAGGCCGCCCGCGCTTCGGATCGCGCCGTGTCCGATCTCGCCGACGAGATGTCGGGCCTGTTCAGGTCGATGTGCGACGACCTGAACATCTCGTATGACCGGTTTATCCGCACGACCGAACCCGCGCACCACGCCGCAAGTCAGGCGCTGTGGGATGCGATGAAGGCCAAGGGCGACCTGTACCAGGATCGCTACGAGGGTTGGTATTCGGTCCGCGATGAAGCTTATTACGATGAGAAGGAACTGGTCGTCGGCGCGGGCGGGACACGGCTCTCGCCGCAGGGAACGCCTGTCGAATGGACAGTCGAGGAAAGCTGGTTCTTCCGGCTCTCGAACTACCAGCAGCCGCTTCTGGACCTGTACGCCGCCGATCCCGATTTCGTCCGACCCGACTCGCGCCGTAACGAGGTGACGCGCTTCGTGGAGGGCGGCTTGTCTGACTTGTCGGTCTCGCGCACCAGCTTCGATTGGGGCGTGAAGGTGCCGGGCTCGCCCGACCACGTCATGTATGTCTGGGTCGACGCGTTGACCAACTACATCTCCGGCTTGGGTTATCCCGAACGGGAGGGCGATTGGCGCTACTGGCCCGCCGATCTGCATCTGATCGGCAAGGATATTGTGCGCTTCCACGCCGTTTATTGGCCCGCCTTCCTGCTCTCTGCGGGCCTGCCGCTTCCCAGATCGGTTTTCGGGCACGGCTTCGTCCTGCACCGGGGCGAGAAGATGTCGAAATCGGTCGGCAACGTCGTCGATCCAGGCGATCTAACCCAAGCGTTCGGGGTCGACTCGCTCCGTTATTTCCTGCTGCGCGACGTCAGTTTCGGCCAGGACGGCAGCTACTCCGCAGAGGCCATCGTCGCGCGCGTCAACGCCGAATTGGCGAACAGCTTCGGCAACCTCGCGCAACGTACTTTGTCGTTCATCGCCAAGAACTTGGAAGGCGAACTTCCGCACACAGGCAGGGCCGACCCGGCCGATGGCGCACTAATAGAGGAGGTCGTGGTCGCGTGCGCGGGCTTGCAAGCCGCATTTGGCGACCTGATGCTCAGCCAGGGGATCGAGGCCTGGATGCGCGGCGTCTTCGCTTGCAACGGCTATATCGATGCGCAGGCGCCCTGGGCGCTCCGCAAGATCGATCCCGACCGGATGCACGCCGTCCTGCGCACGCTCGTCCGCGCGATCCGCATGCTCGGCATCGCGATCCTGCCAGTCGTGCCGGAGGGTGCGGGGAGGGTGCTGGACCAGATCGGGGCCACCGCGCGGACCCATGCCGACATCGAAGACGACGCCTGGTACGACCGCCATGCCGAAAGTGGCTTCCGGATCGCTCCACCGGCGCCGGTCTTCCCGCGGTTGGACCTTCCGGTACAGGCGACCTGATGCTCGCCGACAGCCATTGCCACCTGAATTACGAAGGTCTGGTCGATGATCAGCAGGCCGTGCTCGCCCGCGCCCGCGCGCGCGGGGTCACGGCGATGCTCAACATCTCGACCCGTGAATCGGAGTGGGACGCCGTGATCGCCACCGCCGAGCGCGAGCCGGATGTCTGGGCCACGGTCGGCGTTCATCCGCATGAGGCGGACCAGCATCCAGGGGTCGATACCGCGAAGCTGGTCGAGCGAGCGCGCCATCCGCGCGTCGTCGGGCTGGGCGAGACGGGCCTCGACTTCCACTATGATCGGTCCGATCGCGATCGGCAGCGGACGAGCTTTCGCGCGCATATCGCCGCCGCGCGCCAGACGGGTCTGCCGATCGTCGTCCACACGCGCGATGCGGAGGACGACACGGCGGTGATCTTGCGCGACGAGATGACCCGCGGACGTTTCGACGGGGTGATCCACTGCTTCACCGGGACGGGCGCGTTCGCCGACATCGCCCTGGAACTCGGACTATTCATCTCCATCTCCGGCATAGTGACATTCAAGAACGCCCGCGACCTGCAGGATATCGCGTCCCGCATCCCGCTCGACCGATTGCTGATCGAAACCGACGCGCCGTTCCTCGCGCCCGTGCCGAACCGGGGAAAGCGGGGCGAGCCTGCGTTCGTCGCCGACACGGCCGCGTATTTGGCTAAACTGCGCGGGGAGGGCGAGGAACGACTACGGACTTGGACCGCCCGGAACTTCCACAGGCTGTTCGCCAAGACCGCCGGGTGAGGGCGCGTATCCTGGGTTCGGGCACCTCGTCGGGGGTCCCGCGCATCGGCAACGACTGGGGCGCATGCGATCCGGCCGAGCCGCGAAATCGCCGGACGCGCGCGTCGCTCCTCGTCGAACACGCAGGCATGCGCGTGCTCGTCGACACCAGCCCCGACATGCGCGAGCAGCTTCTCGCCGCCGAGGTCGCCCGCCTCGACGCGGTGTTGTGGACGCATGACCATGCCGATCACTGCCACGGGATCGACGATCTGCGACAGGTCTACCACGCGCTCGGGCGACCGGTGCTCTGCTATGCGCGACCGTCGACGCTCGACTCCCTGCGGACGAGGTTCGCCTACGTCTTCGAGGGCAAGACGGGATATCCGGCGACGGCGGAGATAGCACCGCTGCCCGATCGGATCACCCTGGGTGGAATGGCCGTGTCGGTGGTCGATCAGCCACATGGATGGGCGACATCGACGGGGTTGCGGTTCGAGGCGGACGGATGCGCGATCGGCTACGCCACCGATATCAGCGACATGACCGACGATCTTCGCGCACTTTATGCGGGGCTCGATGTCTGGATCGTCGATGCGTTGCGCAAACAGCCGCACCCGAGCCACGCCGATCTTTCGACGGTGCTCGGCTGGGTTGGGGAATTACGACCGAAACGCACTATCTTGATCCATATGGACCACAGCATGGACTACGCGACCTTGGTCGGCGAGCTGCCGCGAGGTGTCGAGCCTGGTTATGATGGCCTGACGGTCACGGTATGACCGATCGCACCGTCGATCTCGTTATTTACGGTCTGCTGTTGTTGCTGCCTTTGTCAGCGCTGTTCGCGCGTCGGCCGTCGCTGGGCCGGACATTGCGTTCGCTGGTCGGCTGGGTCGCCATCTTCGGCGTAGGATTGGCGGCCGTCCAATATAGGGATCGGTTACCCGACATCGGTCGTCTGCTCGACGATCAAAAGGTCGTCGGTCGCGAGACGCGCATCCGCATGAGCCCAGATGGCCATTTTTGGGCCAGAGTGACGATCAATGGCGTCGGTCGGCGAATGTTGGTCGATAGCGGCGCCACGCTGACCGCGATCTCCGAGGAGACGGCGCGAGATGCGGGCATCGATGCGGGTGAGGGCGGGCTCCCGATCGTGCTGCGGACCGCCAATGGCACCGTCGCGGCGCGACGCGGCACGGCCGACCAGGTCCAGGTCGGATCGGTGCGGACGGAACACCTGCGGGTTGTCGTGTCGTCCGCGTTCGGGGATGTCGACGTGATCGGGATGAACTTCCTGTCGCGCCTGGCGTCCTGGCGCGTCGAGGGTCGAACGTTGATCATGACACCGACAAACGCAGCCTAGTTTTACATAATATATATTATCAATTTGGTGGATGACGCCGATGCTGGACCGACTGACCGCCATCATGGCCCGTCTCCGCGACCCCGAACACGGCTGCGAATGGGACCGCGCCCAGACCTTCGCGACGATCGCCCCCTACACGATCGAGGAAGCCTACGAGGTCGTCGATGCGATCGAGCACGGCAACTTCGCCAACATCCGCGACGAACTCGGCGACCTTCTGCTCCAGGTCGTGTTCCATGCCAGGATCGCCGAGGAAGCCGGCCTGTTCGCCCTTCCCGACGTGATCGCCGCCATTTCGGACAAGATGGAGCGACGTCACCCTCACATTTTCGGCGACGCGACCGTTCCTCCCGGCTGGGAGGCCATCAAGGCGAACGAGCGCGCCGTCGACAGTGATGGCGCGCTAGCAGGCGTCGCGCTTGGACAACCGGCGCTGTCGCGTGCCGGCAAGCTGCAAACGCGCGCGGCCTACGTTGGGTTCGACTGGCCGGACGCGAGCGGACCGCGCGCGAAGATCGATGAGGAACTCGCCGAGATCGACGCGGCTTCGCCTGATCACGTCGAGGAAGAACTAGGCGACCTGCTGTTCTCCGTCGTGAACTGGGCGCGACACCTGAACGTGGATCCCGAGGCCGCGCTCCGCCGGGCGAACGCCAAGTTCGAACGTCGCTTCGCGAGCATGGAAGCGATCGCCGGCAAGCACTTCCCAGATCTGTCTCTTGGTGAGATGGAGGCGCTCTGGTCGCGCGTCAAAGCGCTCTCTGGTTGAACCGTTCGTAGTCCGTCGGAGATAGCCGTACGTCGTAAGTCGTACGTCCCTCCTCGACCCGCTGTTCCAGGACCTCGCCATGCGCGTAGAGCCAGGCCGGACCCGCACCGTCCGCGTCCTCGACCGCGATGCTGTAGCGGCGATGTCCGACGGTGAGCTTGACCGCGACCTGTTGCAGAAGCCGCTCGACGCCGTCGCCGCGAAGAGCGGAGATCGCGACCACGTCGTCCCGTCGCTCCGCCTGTTCCAGCAGGTCGTCGCGACCATGGGCGGCGATCAGGTCGAACTTGTTCCACGCCTCGAAACGCGGGGTAGTCTCCCCTACCCCCAATTCAGTCAGCACCGCTTCCACGTCCGACCGTTGCGCCTCGCTATCGGGATGGGCGATGTCGCGGACATGGATCAGGAGGTCGGCTGAGATCACCTCTTCCAGTGTCGCCTTGAAAGCGGCGACGAGTTGCGTTGGCAGGTCGGAAACGAACCCGACCGTATCGGACAGGATCGCCTTGTCGATGCCGGGCAGCGCGATCTGACGGAGCGTAGGGTCGAGCGTCGCGAAGAGCAGGTTCTCCGCCATGACGTCGGCCCCGGTCAATCGATTGAACAGCGTCGACTTGCCGGCGTTGGTGTAACCGACGAGCGCGATCACCGGCCAGGGCGCGCGCTGTCGCCGCTCGCGGTGAAGCCCGCGCGTACGGGTAACCTGATCGAGCTCGCGGCGAAGGCGCGCCATGCGGTCGCGGATCAAGCGGCGATCCGCTTCGATCTGCGTCTCGCCGGGGCCGCCGAGAAAACCAAATCCGCCGCGTTGGCGCTCAAGGTGCGTCCAGCTGCGGACTAGACGCCCGCCCTGATAGTCGAGATGCGCGAGCTCGACCTGCAGGCGCCCCTCCGCGGTCGCCGCGCGCTCGCCGAAGATCTCGAGGATCAGGCCGGTGCGATCTATCACCTTCGCCTCCAGCGCGGTCTCCAGGTTGCGTTGCTGCACCGGAGTCAGGGCCGCGTCGAAGATGACGAGCTGCGCGTCCTCCATGCGGACACGCGTCGCGAGTTCCTCAGCCTGTCCCGATCCGATAAGCGTCGCCGGTCTGGGCGCACGGACGCGGAGATGGACGAGGTCGGCCACGACCAAGCCGATCGCCGCGGCAAGGCCCGCGGTTTCGGCAAGGCGAGCCTCGGGATCGCGGTTCGATCCGCCCTGATCGGGAAGTACGACGATGACCCGTGCGCCCCGCGCGAAATCGTCCCGATCGCGTTCGAAGCCTTGCGTCAAGCGACCTCGCCCTCGCCGCCTGCGGCTTCACCCTTTAGATCGAGCGGACGCGCGGGCTGGATGGTCGAAACCGCATGCTTGTAGACTAGCTGCATCAGATTCTCACGTTGCAGAAGCATGCAAAACAAGTCGAAGGCGACGATCTGACCTTGAAGCATGACTCCATTGACGAGGAACATGGTCACGCTGTCCTCCGATCGACATACGGCGGAGAGAAATATCTCTTGTAAGGACGGCTGCTTGCGAGAGCTTTCCACAAACGGCTCGATGTCAAGCTGGCCGGCCGGCATGATCGTGGAGATCGCATGCTTATAGATCAGTTGCGCTTGACCGTCCCGGCGCAGCAGTACCGAAAAATTGTCGAACCAGGTAATTATGCCCTGAAGCTTGACGCCCTTCACGAGAAACATCGTGACGGGAGCTTTCGAACGGCGAAGCGCATTGAGGAACAAGTCCTGAAGCGAGCTCTGCTTGTCGGCCATGATCGGTGCCCTTGTCACGGCGAGGTCGGTGCCCCGCGATTGCGCCGTTTCCCGGCGTCGGAGAGCCGAGCGTGCGGCTCGGCGTGGCTATCGTTCATCGATACGTCCCGAGGCACAAGCCCGCAACGCACCAAGTCGTTCCGTCCGTCTCATGGTGAGAGCCGTATTTCAATGAATCATGACTCCGCTACATCCGTCTAATCGTCCCGTGTCTCCGTGATCCCGAGCAGCTTGAGCTTTCGATGGAGTGCGGATCGCTCCATGCCGATGAAGCTGGCTGTGCGGGAAATGTTGCCGGAGAAACGACGGATCTGGACGCGGAGATACTCGCGCTCGAACGTTTCCCGAGCTTCGCGGAGTGGCGCGCCCATGATCGCGCCTGTTCCAGCGCTCGCGATGTCACCCTGATCGCCGAGCACCTCCGCAGGCAGCAGATCGATGTCTATGCGTCCGATCCGATTGCCCGGCGCCATGATCACGGTACGCTCGACGACGTTGCGCAGCTGGCGAACGTTACCCGGCCAGTTGTAGCTTTGCAGCGCGACCATAGCGTCGGCGGCGATCTCGGGCGTCGGTACGCGCCGCTCATTCGCATAATGCACCAGGAAATGCTGGATCAGCGCCGGTATGTCTTCGCGCCGTTCGCTTAGTGACGGGATCGCCACGGGCACGACGTTGAGGCGGTAATACAGGTCCTCGCGGAAGCGCGCCTCGGCTATCTCGACCGTAAGGTCGCGTGATGTCGCGGACACGACGCGAACGTCGACCTTGACGACGCGCGTTCCGCCGACGCGCGAGAAGCTCTGATCGGTCAGGACCCTCAGGATGCGCGCCTGCGTCGCGATAGGCATGTCGGCTATCTCGTCGAGGAACAACGTGCCACCGTGCGCTTGCTCGAGGTGGCCGGGCCGGATGAGATCGCCCCCATCCTCCACGCCGAAAAGCTCCTCTTCGACGCGCTCGGGAGTCATGCGGGCCGCACTGACTATCACGAACGGCGCGTCGGCACGCTGGCTCCATCCATGGAGCAGCCGTGCGGCCACCTCCTTGCCCACCCCCGCAGGACCCATTATCAGGACACGGCTCCCTGTACCCGCAACGCGCTTCAGAGTCGCGCGGACGCCGTTGATCGCGCTGGAGCTTCCCGTCAGGTCGTTCTCGCGGCCGGCCGAGACGCGAAGCGACGCGACTTCCCGGCGCAAGCTTTCCGTTTCGGTGGCGCGCGCGACGAGCAGCAGCAGGCGCTCGGCCTCGAACGGTTTCTCGATGAAATCCGCCGCACCCTTGCGGATGGCCGCGACGGCCGTGTCCAGGCTACCGTGGCCCGAGATGACCAGCACCGGGATCGAGGGGTCGCGACGCTTGATCTCGTCCAGAAGCTCGAGCCCATCGAGCTTGGACCCCTGCAACCAGACATCGAGCAGGACCAGCGACGGGCGGCGGGTGGCGATCGCCTCTAATGCGGACTCGCTGTCGGCGGCGACGCGCGGATGGTACCCTTCGTCCTCCAGCACGCCGGCGACCAGTTCGCGGATGTCGAGCTCGTCGTCGACGACAAGGATGTCGAGCGCCATGGTGATCAGGTCCGATTCATCGCGAGGGATGTAAGCTCATCGTCTTCTGTCCGGCCCACGCCCGCACTCAACGCGGAGAGCACGGCCACATCGAACAGCATCGTCACGACCGTTCCGCCGCCGAGCCGATCGGCGAAATCGATCGTCCCGTGATGGTCCTCGACGATCTTCTTGACGATCGCCAACCCCAGGCCGGTTCCGCGTGCGCGCGTGGTCATGTACGGCTCCACGATCCGTTCGCGGTCCGGTGGCAGACCGACGCCGTCGTCCTCTACGACGATTGCGACCTGATCCTGCCGCCGCCTCACCGACAACGCGATCACGCCCGCGCCTTGCCCTTTAGCCTCGATCGCCTCCACCCCGTTCTTGACGATGTTGGTCAAAGCTTGGCCAATCTGACGGCGATCACAGACCAGCGACGGCTCGGGATCGTCATGGTCCAAATTGAAACCAACGGCGGGGTGCGCGACCTCGTGCAGGAAGATCGCCTGACGCGCGATGTCGACGATTGTTTCCTCCCGGAATACCGGTTTGGGCATGCGGGCGAATGATGAGAACTCGTCGACCATGCGGCGAAGATCGCCCACCTGCCGCACGATCGTCTCCGTCAGGCGAGCAAAGGTCGTATCGCCTTCTTCGACCTTGCCGCCATAACGGCGCTGGAGCCGTTCGGCGGCGAGCTGGATTGGGGTGAGCGGATTCTTGATCTCGTGCGCGATCCGGCGCGCTACGTCGGACCATGCGGCGCGGCGCTGATCGGCGAGCTGCTGCGTGATGTCGTCGAAGGTCAGGATCGGTCCGGCCTGCGCACGCGCGATGCGTACGGCCAGCGTCCGCGCGTCGACGCCATGGCCGATCTGGACCACTCCTTCACGCTGACCGCCGTCCAGCAACGCGTCGAGTTCGGGCGAGACCTGGCCAAGATGACGACCGACCAGTTCTCCTGCCCCCAGCAGCGCACCCGCCGAACGATTGGCGATCTGGATGGTTCGGTGCGGGGCGGTCGCGATCACGCCGGCGGACACGTCCGCCATCACCGCCTCGATCAAGGCGCGGCGGTTCTCGAGTTGCGCGTTGGCGGAGACAAGCGCGGTGTTCTGCTGTTCGAGCTGCCCCGTCATCTGATTGAACACCCGGGCGAGCGTGCCGACCTCGTCCCGGCTGCGCGGGTCAGGTACGCGCGCCGACAAGTCGCCTCGCGCGACACGCCGCGCCGCGCCGACTAGCTCGCCGACGGGGGCGACGAGCTTGTCGGCCACCTGCAATGCGATCCAAACGGCGATCCCGACGATCAGAAGCGAGACCAGCAGAAGCGCCGCGTTGAATTGGAGTTGAAGCTTACGCGCTCGCGCCAGGAGCGCGCGATAGTCGGCGGTGACCGCCTCGGCGCGCGCATTCTGCTCCAGCATCAGTTTGGTGTCGCCGACCCGCGCGGCATACAGCAGCAGCCGGTCGCCGCCCGGGATCGTCGTGATCGTCTGGATCCGGTCGCCGGTCACGGCAACGACGCTGCGTTCGCCGGCCTGCAACCGCGCGAGCGCCCGGGGCGTGAGACGCTTGGCGAGTTCCACTTCATACGGATTGACCAAGGCCAGCGTGCGAATTTCGCCACGCGGCGATACAGTGAAGATCGCGGCCTCCGACAGGCTGCGATAATAAACCTGCTGCACGAAGAAAGTGGGGAAACCCGGACCGTCGATGGGCTCCTGGCGGAGCTGGTAGCTCATGTCGTCCGCCATGGTCAGCGTGGCCTCGCGCCAACGCTCGAGCTGCTGCAGATAGGACGTGCGAGCGAGGCCGGTCGCGTTCTCCAGCATCCCGCTCGCCCGGTCCGAGTACCAGAACTGTACGCCGTATTGGAATAGCAACGATGCGACGATCGTGACCAGCAGCATCGGCACCGCCGCCATCGTGGAGAACAGGGCGACCAGGCGCACATGCAGCCGTCCGGTGCCGCCGACCGGCGATGCGGCCGCGCGCCGCTTGGCGACACGGCGGCCGAACAGCATCATCAGCAGCACGCCCGGAACGAGATTGGCCACGAGAAGCAGGGCGATCAGCAGCGGCGTACGCAAACGTCCAGGAGCGGCGGACGACGCGATGATCGAATAGCTCGCCACCGCCACGACGATCGCCCCGGCCAGCACCGCGAACTCCATAGCGGGCGTGACGTTCAGCCGATCGGCGGTTTCATCCTGATCGAGGTCGGGCACCGCAGCGGCATTCATCCACGCCGTCCTACAAGGTCCCGTGTTGCCGGGAAACCACATAATATGGCTGAGTAGGCGCAGGTGAGCCTATCCGCCGGCCTGATCGACCAAGCCCAGCGAGACCAACCTCTTGCGTAGCGTGTTGCGATTGATCCCAAGCGCGCGGGCCGTACGGAGCTGATTGCGGCCGTAACGCTGCAGCATCGCTTCGATGAGGGGTCTTTCCACCTCGTCGATGACGCGGGCGTAGAGCGTGCCATCGGTCAGCGAGCCTGGGCGCTCGTCGGCGATGTGTTCTATCAGCGCCCGGACCGCGGAGCCGATTCCGGGATCCTCGATCGCCCTCCCCGTCATGGTTCCGATCACCGCGCGCACCGATCGGGCGTCGATCACCTCATCCCGCGCCAGCACCGCCAAGCGGCGCATCAGGTTCTCCAATTCGCGGACGTTGCCGGGCCAGTCATGCGTCTCGAGCAGCCTGACCGCGTCTTCGTCGAGACGCCTGTGGGACAAACCTTGCGCGGCCGCGCTGTCCAGGAAGCGGCGGGCGAGGAGCGCGACGTCGCCGCTGCGGTCGCGAAGCGGCGGTAGCTCGATCGGGACGACGTTGAGACGGTAGAACAGGTCCTCGCGGAATTGTCCGCCCATCACCCGGGTCGCAAGGTCGCGGTTGGTGGCGGCGACGATGCGGGCGTCGGCGCGGATCGGGCGAGCGCCCCCGACGGGCGTGAACTCGCCCGATTGCAGGACGCGCAGGAGGCGGGTCTGAGCGTCGAGCGGCATGTCGCCGATCTCGTCGAGGAACAGGGTGCCTCCCGCCGCCTGCTCGAACCTGCCGATCCCGCGCGTGGCCGCGCCGGTGAATGCGCCCCGTTCGTGACCGAACAGCTCCGCCTCGATCAGGTCGCGGGGGATCGCCGCCATGTTGATGGCGATGAACGGCGCGGCGCGGCGCGGCCCGAGATCGTGGATCGCGCGGGCGACCAGCTCCTTGCCGGTGCCGGACTCACCGGAGATCAGCACGGTAAGGTCGTTCGACACGACGCGCGCGATCACCCGGTACACGGCCTGCATCGCCGGCGACCGCCCAAGCAGCGGAAGCGCGCCCTCCTCCTCCCCGATCGGGTCCGTCGGTACGGTCCCGGCGCTCGCGAGCGCGGCGTCGACGGCCGACACCAACGCATGGAGGTCGAACGGCTTGGGAAGATAGTCGTAGGCACCCGCCTCGGACGCGCGGACGGCGGTCGACAGGGTGTTCTGGGCTGACAGCACGATGACGGGGAGCTTGGCGTCCCGCTCGCCCAACGAGCGGAGATGGTCGAGGCCGTCGCCGTCGGGGAGCTTCACGTCGGTGACGAGGACGTCCGGACGGACGCGGGCGCGGGCCGCATCGGCTTCGGCCAGCGACGCGGCCAACGTCACGTCGTGACCCGCGCGGCGGAGCGCCTGGGCGACCACGGTGCGGATGGCGGCGTCGTCGTCGACGACCAGGACTCGGCTCACGTCGGCGCGCGGGCGAGGAGGACGCGGAAGACCGTACGCCCATGCTCGCGCCCGTAACGGACGAGGCCGCCCATGTCGCGGACGAGCTTGTCGACGAGCGCGAGACCCAGGCCCGTGCCGTCGCGACGGCCCGACACGAACGGGTCGAACAGCTGTTCGGCGATCTCGGGCGGCGGACCCGGTCCGTTGTCGATCACGCAGACCTCGATCGGAAGGGCCGGAAGCTGACGATCCTGACCTATGCGACGGGTGGCGCCGTGACGATAGGCGGTGGTAATTACGATGATCGGATCAGCCGTATCAACAAGTGCTTCCGCCGCGTTCCTAAGAAGGTTTAGCAGAACCTGGACGAACGCATCGCCGTTGATCAGGACGGCCGGAAGCGAAGGATCGAAACGCTCCTCGATCACGATGTCCCGCGCGACGCCGGCCAGCACCACGCCGCGGGCATGCGCGAGGACGGGGTAGATGTTCACGGCCGAGAGCGGCAGCGGACGAATGTCGGTGAAAAGCTGCATCCGGTCGATCAACGCCGCTATGCGGTCGACCTCCGTCACGATCAGCGTCGTCAGTTCGTTCGACCCGAGCAGTTGCGCCGCGCCGCGGATGCCCGAGAGCGGGTTCTTGATCTCGTGGGCGAGCATGGCGGCGGCGCCGACGGCCACCCTGCCCGCCTCCGGCCGGTCCGAGAGGTGACGGAAGCCGGCGGCGTGGAGCGCGACCGCTCGCCAGCCGGGCCAGTCGGCGACGTCGGCGGCGGTAAGGTCGAGCCGCACCGTCCGCTCACCGACAGCGATCCCGACGTCGTAGATCGCTAGATCGTCGCCGCGTGCGACGGCCTCGGTTATCGGCAGTCGCAGGAGTTCGGCGAGGGCCTGGCCCTTCATGGTGCGTTCGGACAGGTTCAGCAGCTGTTCGGCGGTCGCGTTGGCGCGCGCGACCCGGCCTTCCGGGTCGATGAGCAGGATCCCGACCGGCAAGGCCCCGAACAGATCGGGCCAATCCGGCCGCGCCGCGCCGTCCGGCCCGAGGATCGGATCAGGCCGCGGCGAGATGGCGGTGCGGGGCATAGAAGTCCGCCAGCATCGCCTGGACGCGGAGGGGATCCGATTCCTGATTGACGCGGTTGCGGAACTCGGCCGAACCGGGAATGCCGCGCGTGTACCAGCCAATGTGCTTGCGTGCCATATTGACCCCGACTTCCGCGCCATAATGGTCGAGCATCGCGTCGTAATGATGTGAGATCACGCGATATTGCTCATCGAAAGACGGGTCGGGCAGGCGTCGACCCGCGGCCAACCACGCCATCATCTGCCCCAGCAGCCAGGGGCGGCCGTACGCGCCGCGGCCGATCATCACACCGTCCGCGCCCGACCGGTCGAGCGCGGCGTCGGCGTCCTCGATCGTGCGGATGTCGCCGTTGACGATGACCGGGACGGTGACCGCGTCCTTCACCCGGCGCACGAAGGCCCAGTCGGCCGAGCCCTTGTACATCTGGTTGCGGGTACGGCCGTGGACGGTGATCATCCGGACGCCGAGATCCTCGGCGATGCGGGCGAGTTCGGGGGCGTTGAGGCTGTCGTGGCACCAGCCCATCCGCATCTTGAGCGTGACGGGCACGTCGACCGCCTTGACCGTCGCGTCCACGATCGCGGCGGCGAGCTTCAGGTCGCGCATCAGCGCGCTGCCCGCGTCGCCGTTGACGATCTTCTTGACCGGGCAGCCCATGTTGATGTCGATGATCGCCGCACCGCGGTCGGCGTTCAGCTTGGCGGCCTCGGCCATCTCATGGGGGCTGCAGCCGGAAAGCTGCATCGACACGGGTTCCTCGACGGGGTCCCACGCCGCCTTTTGCAGCGATTGGCGCGTCTCGCGGATCATCGCCTGGCTGGCGATCATCTCCGTCACGTTAAGCCCCGACCCGTAGCGACGGACGAGTGTGCGGAACGGCCGGTCGGTGACGCCGGTCATGGGCGCCAGGATCACGGGCGATTGGATTCTGATGGGACCGATCCGGAGGGGCGGGAGCGTACGCATCGTGATTGCCTGAAAAATGGGCAGGTACGCGGTAGCGGTGCCGCTGGCAAGGTCGGTGGGCGTCGGCTAGGCGGCGCGGATGGACATGGCGGAACGAACGATCGCGATCATCGTGGCTGCGGGTGGCGGGTCACGCGCGGGCGGGGACGTGCCCAAGCAGTTCCGGCGCGTCGGTGGGCGGACGATGGTCGCGCATGCCTATCGGGCGTTCGCCGATCACCCGCTAGTCGACGAGGTCGTGCTCGTCGTCGCGCCGGGCATGGCGGACGCCGCGCGCCTGGCGGTCGGGCCGGAAGTGACGACCGTCGCGGGCGGCGCGACGCGGCGAGAGTCGGTCGCGCATGGGCTCGGGGCGGCTACGGCGCGGCAGGCGACGCGCGTGCTGATCCACGACGCCGCGCGGCCGTTCGTGCCCGGACGGGTGATCGGGGCGGTGATCGATGCCCTAAGGGAGCACCAAGGGGCCCTTCCCGCCCTGCCGGTCGCCGATACGCTCGCGCGCGGCGACGACGTGCTCGGCGATATGGTGCCCCGCGCCGGCTTGTGGCGGGTGCAGACGCCGCAGGCGTTCCGGCTCGACGCGATTCTCGGCGCGCATGCCGCCTGGCCCGTGGACGAGGAGGCGACCGATGACGCGCAGATGGTCAGGTGGGTTGGCGGCTCGGTCGCGCTGGTGCAGGGTGACCCCGTGCTCGACAAGGTGACCTACCCGTCCGATTTCGCGCTGGCCGACGCGCGCGCGGACGCCGCGTGGCGGACGCGGACGGCGACGGGCTTCGACGTCCACCGGCTGGAGGATGGCGAGGAGCTGTGGCTCGGCGGAGTATTGATCCCGCATACGCAAGGACTGTCGGGTCATAGCGACGCGGACGTCGCGCTCCACGCGCTGACCGATGCTTTGCTGGGTACGGTCGCGGCGGGCGATATCGGGACGCATTTCCCGCCAAGCGATCCACGATGGCGCGGGGCGGAGTCCGGGCAGTTCCTGCGCCACGCCGCCGGGCTGGTCCGAACGCGGGGTGGCGAGATCGAGTTCGTCGATCTGACGATCATCTGCGAAGCGCCCAAGATCGGCCCGCATCGCGCGGCCATGACGGCGCGGATAGCGGAGTTGCTGGGGTTGCTGCCCGAGCAGGTGAGCGTGAAGGCGACGACGACCGAGCGGCTGGGCTTCGCGGGCCGGGGCGAGGGCATCGCGGCGCAGGCGGCGGCGACTGTACGCGTGCCCGCGTGAGAACGGCGGCGGCGCTCGCGGCCTTAGCCCTGCTCGCCTCCCCCGCCCGGGCGCAGCGGGCTTGCGTGACCGCGGCGGAGGCGGAAGCGTTCGCGCTGGTGGCGATGCCGCAGATCATCCGGGAGACGGGGCGGGTCTGCGCGGAGCGGTTGCCGGCGGGGAGCCTGGTGCGGCGTTCGTCGGGGCCTTTCCTGGCCAAGTACGACGCGGCGGCGGACGAAGCTTGGCCGCGCGCGCGGGCGGTGTTGGGTAAATTGTCGCTTGGGATGGCGGACATGCTGCTCGGGTCGGACTTCGCGCGGCCGGTGATCGTGTCGTTGATCGTTCCGCAGCTGGTCGGGCGCATCGTCGTCGAGGATTGCGGAACGATCGACCGTTTGGTGGCGCAGCTAGAGCCGTTGCCGCCGCGCAACGTGGCGGGGATGGTCGTGACGTCGCTGTCCTATCTCAAGGCGCAGCGGGCCAAGGGACAGCGGGTCGACGTTCCCGACTTGCCGCTGTGCCCGGACGCAGCCCAAGCGGGAGGGGGGCGGTGAACGCCGACACCATCCTGCCCGATGAGCTGGTCGAGGCGGCGCGGCGCGTGGTGGAGTTGAACCGAGCGGCCGGTCGGCGGGTGGCGGTGGCGGAAAGCTGCACGGGCGGCCTAGTGGCGGCGGCGCTGACGGAGATCGCGGGCTGTTCCGACGTGATCGAGGCGGGGTACGTCACCTATTCGAACGAGGCGAAAACGGCGGCGCTGGGCGTGCGCGGCGACCTGATCGAAACATTTGGCGCGGTGTCGATCGCGGTCGCCTGGGCGATGGCGCAGGGCGCGTTGGCCAGGAGCGGCGCGGACGTGGCGGTGGCGGTGACGGGCGTCGCCGGGCCGGGCGGCGGGTCGGCGAGGAAGCCGGTCGGGACCGTCGTGTTCGCGCGCGCGGAGAAGGGCGGCGATCCGGTCGACGTGCATGCGATCCGCCGTGACTTCGGCGACCGGGGACGCGGCGGGATCAGGCTTCAGGCGGCGCTCTGCGCGCTGGAGCTGCTATTGCCGATCTCCGGGGAGACGCCGTAGCGTTCGGCGGCGCGCGCTTCGAACGCGCCGATCATGCGGCTGAGCGCGGTTTCGAACACCTTGCCCGCCAGCTTCTCGAAAATGCGGTTCTTGAAGGCGAAGTCGACGGAGAAGTCGACCGCGCAGCCGACCGGATCGGGACGGAAGCTCCATTCGTTGCGCAGATGCTTCAAGGGGCCGTCGACATAATCGACGTGGATATGGTCGGGGCGCTGCTTGGCCACGCGCGAGGTGAACGTCTCGCGCAGGCCCTTGAAGCCGACGATCATGTCGGCGAGCGTGTCGGTGGCGTCGTCTCGGCGGATGCGGAGCGCGATCACCCAGGGAAGGAAGTTCGGATAGTCGCGGACGTCGGCGACGAGGTCGAACATCTGTTCGGGAGTGTAGGGGAGAACCCGCGTCTCCTGGTGGCTAGGCACCTAAGGTCAAGAGCTTGGCCAGTACCGCCGCAGTCAATGCGAGATCAAACCCGACCATCCATTTGAGGACCGCCAGCTCGCCCTCCACCTTGGCGAAGCGATTCTCAAACCCAGCAACCTCCTCGGCAGCCTTGCGCGCGCTCTCGTCACCGGCCCCAGCAGTACGTAGCGCGTCATAAAGGCTGGACATCATCATTGCCATGCGATCACCTCACCATTCCGAGCTTCACTTCCCGAGCCGACTTCAGCTTAGCGAAGTCCGCGCCCGCGTGATAGCTCGACCGGGTTAACGGTGAAGCCGCGACCAGCAGGAACCCCTTCGCGCGGGCTATCGCCGCATACGCGTCGAACGCCTTGGGATTGGTGAACTCCATGACCTTGGCGTGGCGCGGGGTGGGCTGGAGATACTGGCCCATCGTCAGGAAGTCGATGTCGGCGGAACGCATGTCATCCATGACTTGGTGGACTTCCATCCGCTCCTCGCCGAGGCCGGTCATGACGCCCGATTTGGTGAAGATGGACGGGTCGTGGCGCTTGACGCTCTCCAGCAGGCGGAGCGAGGCGTAGTAACGCGCGCCGGGGCGGATCGTCGGGTAGAGGCGCGGCACGGTCTCGAGATTGTGGTTGTAGACGTCGGGGCCCGCCTCGACGATCGACTCGACGGCGGCCTGCGCCTTGTTGCGGAAGTCGGGGGTGAGAATCTCGATCGTGGTCGTCGGCGTGGTGCGGCGGAGCGCCTCGATCACCTTGACGAACTGCGACGCGCCGCCGTCGGGCAGGTCGTCGCGGTCGACCGAGGTGACGACGATGTGCTCCAGCCCGAGCTCGGCGGCGGCGGTGGCGGTGTGCATCGGCTCGAGCGGGTCGACCGCGCGGGGCATCCCTGTCTTGACATTGCAGAAGGCGCAGGCGCGGGTGCAAGTGTCGCCCAGGATCATCACGGTGGCGTGCTTCTTGGTCCAGCATTCGCCGATGTTCGGGCAGGCCGCCTCCTCGCAGACGGTGGAGAGGCCCAGGCGGCGCATAAGCGCCTTGGTCTCGGCGAAACCGACGCTGGTCGGGGCCTTGACCCTGATCCAGTCGGGCTTGCGCTCACGGGGGGCACGGGCGACGGGAGACATGTCGTTCATGGATCGCGAGATAGCGAGCACGCGGCGGCTCCACAACTCACGCGCGAGGCGCTAGTTGGCGTGGATTAACAACCCGCAGGAGGAACGATGGCCAGCTTCGCGAACATGATCCAGGGGTATCACCGCTTTCACGAGCAGAAATGGGCCACCGAACGGGAGCGCTGGGCCGAACTCGCCAAGTCGCAAAGTCCCAAGGTGATGGTGATCGCCTGCGCGGATAGTAGGGTCTCCCCCGCGCAAATTTTCGATGTGGCGCCCGGGCAGATCTTTTCGGTGCGCAACGTCGCCAACCTGGTGCCGCCGTTCGAGACGACCGCGGGATTGCACGGCGTGTCGGCGGCCTTGGAGTTCGCGGTCACGCAGCTGGAGGTGCCCGAGATCGTGGTGATGGGCCACGCGTCGTGCGGCGGCGTCAAGGCGTCGATCGGCCATCTGTTCGAGGGCGCGAAGCCTGGCGAAGGCGGTTTCGTGGCGGACTGGGTCGGCATCCTCGACGACGCGCGCGACCGGGTGGTCGAGCGGATGGGTGCCGAAGGTCCAGAGGCGCAGCGCGAATTGGAATGGGAAGGCATACGCCAGTCGCTCGCCAACCTTATGACGTTCCCGTTCGTGCGTGAGCGGGTGGAGGCGGGAACGCTGAAGCTGCAAGGCGCGTGGTTCGAGATCGCGAGCGGCGAGCTCCAGGTGATGAACGCGGACGGCGAGTTCAACCCCGCCTGATGCGTAGAAGGGCGCGGCGGCCATCGCCGCCACGCCCTTCACATTCGGAAATCAACCGGCCTATTCGGCGGCGACGGTACCCTTTGCGGGTCGCGGATCGCGACGCTCCGCGATACGCGCCGACTTGCCGGTGCGGCCGCGCAGATAATAGAGCTTGGCGCGCCGCACGGCGCCCTTGCGCATCACCACGATCGAGTCGACGTTGGGCGAATAGAGCGGGAACACGCGCTCGACGCCCTCGCCGAAGCTGATCTTACGGACGGTGAAGCTCGATCCCATGCCGCGGTTGCAGCGGGCGATGCACACGCCCTCGTAATTCTGGACGCGGGTGCGCTCTCCCTCGACGACCTTGACGCCGACGCGGAGCGTGTCGCCCGGGCGGAATTCGGGGTGGGTCTTGTCGGCGGTGAGCTTGGCGATCTGCTCGGCTTCGAGCTGCTGGATGATGTTCATGCGTCGTCCTCGTGTCGCCGCGCGCCAGAGGGCGACCCGACCCGAACGCCGACATGGCGCTCCCAAAGGTCCGGCCGCCTTAGCCGTGTATCGACCTCCGCCCTGTGCTTGCGCCAGGCGGCGATCTTCGCGTGATCCCCCGATCGCAGCACCTGCGGGATCTCGCGCCCTTCCCACATCTGCGGTCGGGTATAGTGAGGATATTCGAGGAGGCCGCTTTCGAAGCTCTCATCCACCCCACTTGAAGCCGCGCCCATTACGCCGGGGAGCAGGCGGACGCAAGCGTCGAGCAGGACCAGCGCGCCCATCTCGCCGCCCGATAGGACGTAATCGCCGATCGACGCCTCCTCGATCGCCCGCGCGTCGAACAGGCGTTCGTCGAAGCCTTCGAAGCGGCCGCACAGGACGATCGCGCCGGGACCCCCCGCGAGGTCGCGGACGCGGGCTTGGGTCAGCGGACGGCCGCGCGGAGTCATGGCGAGGACCGGACGTCTACCCCCGACGCTGTCGAGCGCGGCGGCGACCACGTCGGCGCGCAGCACCATCCCCGCCCCGCCCCCGGCCGGCGTGTCGTCGACCGAGCGGTGCCGATCGGTCGCGAAATCGCGGATATTCACGGCGTCGAGCGACCACCGTCCCTCGCCCAGCGCGCGGCCGGCGAGCGAGACCCCGAGCGGGCCGGGGAACATCGCGGGGTACAGGGTGAGGACGGTGGCGGCGAACGTCACTCGGTCCAGTTCTCGACCGTCAAGCCGGGGATGTCGCGGAAGTCGCGGGTGTTGGCGGTCACGACCGGCAGACCCAATGCGAGCCCGTGCGCCGCGATCAGCCGATCGAAACTGCCGCGCTTGAAGGCCAACCACGCATATCGCTCAGCCGCCGCCTCGTCGAAGGGCAGCAGGGGAAAACGTCGGATCAGCCGCTCGGCCTGCTCGACCCTGTCCGCCCGGACCGCCCCGAGCATGACCTCGGCATAGGCGATCGTGGACACGACGAGCGATCCTTCGTCCGACATCTGAACCCGCTTTAGCAGGACAGCCGGCCGGCCTTCGAGCAGGTGGACGAGAATGCTGGAATCGAGCAGGTGCGACGCCTCACTCACGCCTTTTCATGATCCGCCTCCGCCGCGCTCGGCCGATCTTCGAACTCGCGGCGAGTTGGTAGATGCGAACCAAAGTCCGGCACGGAACCCCAGATGCCGGTCAAGTCGATCTTCCGCTTCGGTGCGGGTACGCGCTTGACCGCGAACTCGTCGGCATTCCCGTCGACCAGCATGTCGCGGCCCGGCTCGACCCCCAACGCCGCCGGCAACCTCAACGCGACCGAATTACCGGACTGGAACGTCTTCGCTTTGTACTGATTGCCCATCGTCACCTCCGTGCATACATCCCGTATATACTCGGCCGGCGGAAGTCGCAAGGAACCCTCCTCCACCCCGCCCATTGGATCGCCCATGGAAGATTGCCTCATCATCGGCGGGGGTCCCGCCGGCATGACCGCCGCCATCTACCTGGCGCGGTTCCACCTGAAGGTGCGCGTCGTCGATGGCGGGGAGAGCCGGGTGACGTGGATCCCGCGCACGCACAACCAT
Source organism: uncultured Sphingomonas sp. (assembly GCF_964237155.1). Classification (GTDB taxonomy): domain Bacteria; phylum Pseudomonadota; class Alphaproteobacteria; order Sphingomonadales; family Sphingomonadaceae; genus Sphingomonas. The sequence goes on from NZ_CAXSHH010000009.1 coordinate 35,193, forward strand.
GCGGGGTATCCGGGGGGGATCCCGGGGACCGAGCTGCTCGCCAAGATGCGCGAGCAGGCGGCGGAGTTCGGGGTCGCGGTCGAGGAACGGGTGATCGAACGCGTGGCCAAGGTCGAGGACGGGTTCGAGGCGACGGCGATCGACGGCGAGGCGGTCCGCGCGCGCACCGTGCTGCTGGCGACGGGCGTGGTGAACAAGTCGCCGCCGATCGCGCCCGAACTGCACCAGGCGGCGATGGACCGGGGATTGCTGCGCTACTGCCCGATCTGCGACGGGTACGAGGTGACGGACAAGCGCGTCGGCGTGATCGGCAACCGCACGCACGGGTTCAAGGAAGCGGTGTTCCTGCGCATGTACACGCGCGACGTGACGCTGATCGCGCCGGATACCGATCTGGAGCTGTCGGAGGAGGAGCGCGCCAAGCTGGTCGAACTGGGCGTCGAGGCGCTGGGCGGGCCGTGCGCGGCACTTCGGCTCGATGGCGACACGATCACGGTGCCGACGCCGCGCGGGGAGCTGAGTTTCGACAGCGTCTATCCGGCGCTGGGGTCGGTGATTCGGTCGGAACTGGCGGTATCGCTGGGCGCGGACGCGTCGGGCGACGGGTCCCTGGTGGTGGACGACCACCAGCGGACCAGCGTGGCGGGGCTGTACGCGGCCGGGGACGTGGTGAAGGGGCTCGACCAGATCAGCCACGCGATGGGCGAAGGCAGCGTCGCGGCGGTGACGATCAGGAACGACATGGCGGAGCAGCGGGCGTTGGTACGGTGAACGAGAAGTTCTACGCCCGGTCACAACCAGCTGTCTGAGAAGGACATCGCAGCGACGAAAGCCGCAAAAAGAGCATAGGTCAGGCTAAAGACGAATAGCAGGGTACCAGTAAGTCTTGCACCTTTAGCGCGATAGAGAACGTAACTCGACGTTATTAAAGTCAGCAGTAGGAAGATGAGCAGTATGCTGTTGCCAGCACTCCCAGGCAGTCGACCGCGATAAAATCCAGATATTGCTACAAACAGCTCACTTAGCAAAAATGGCGCGATAAACGCCAGCAGTAGCTTTTGTTTTCGAAGTATGCCAAGTGCGGTGCCAATCACCAGACATATCACGCCAATGGCGGGCACGATAGTAAGCGGTCCCGCTGACAGCGGAGCGAGAATAGTGCTGAAATACCATTTTGGTAGTGCCAGCACCAGCCATAAGGCGTTCCCCATCTAAGCTCCAGTACTCGAAATGACGGATCAGCGATTTAGAACGGTCGTACTCCGTAACCTCATTCCGTAAAGGCTTGATGCACCATGACGTGAGCGCCGATCGTCGCAGCGTTGATCGGCACCATGAACCGTTTTCCGTTCGACCTTTCGACTTCAAGTATGTCGCCGGCACCGAAGTTTTCGACTGCGACAATGTGGCCGACCGGATTACCTGCTTCCGTCTCACACGCAAGACCGATCAGATCGACGTGGTAGAACTCGCCCTCCGCAAGCGGCGGCAGCTCGTCGCGGACGACCGTCAATTCAGTTCCGCGCATCCGTTCGGCGGCGGTGCGGTCGGGGATTTCGGCGAAGCGGGCGATCGCGCCGTTCGGGGCGATGCGGAGCGACACCAGCGTCAGCGCGCCGTCGTTGAAGCGCTTGTAGGGGGTCAGGTCGTCGGTGAAGAGCTTGAGGCGAACCTCGCCGGTGATGCCGTGCGCGCCGGCTATCGCGGCTAGGACGACGCGGCGGGGGGTGTTCTGCACTCCCCTCTCCCCGGCCCTCTCCCCTGCGGGGGAGAGGGAGTCTTCATCAACCGGCGGGGCTGCCGGCGTCGGGTGCGTCATCCGCGCCTTCGGCGGGGTCGGGGGCCGAGACGCCTTGGTTGTCGGCGTCGTGGTCGGGGGTCTGGTCATGGTCGGGGTCGGTCGGCATCGGTCGGGTGCTCCTGTGAACAGAAACAACGCACCGACGCCGACCTGGTGCCGTTATTCGGCGGTCGCGGCTTCGGGCTCGGCCGGGGCGTCGCTGGGCGTCTCGACCGGGGCGGCGGCGGCCTCGTCGGCGGCCTGCTGCTTGGCGGCGCGCTCCTCGGCGCGCTCGGTCGCCTTTTCGCCGGGCTTGCCCTTGGTCGGGTTGCTGCGGGACTCGCGCTCGCGGACGCCCGCCTGGTCGAGGAAGCGCGCGACGCGGTCGGTCGGCTGCGCGCCGACCGACAGCCAATGGCGCGCGCGGTCGGCGTCGAGCTGGATGCGCTGGTCCGAATCCTTGGCGAGGAGCGGATTATAGGTGCCGATCTTCTCCAGATACTTGCCGTCACGGGGGCTGCGCACGTCGGCGACGACGATGCGGTAATAGGGACGCTTCTTGGAACCGCCGCGCGACAGGCGAATGCTGATGGCCATGGTAGTCTAATCCTTCTTCTAATCGTCATCCCAGCAAAGGCTGGGACACTGGTTACCGTTTGGTGGTGCCCTCCCCTCAGCGAGATCCAAGCGTTGGCTTACTCCGCCCTTACGGGTCGCTGGGATGACGGTTGAAGGGTGGGGGTTGGAGAGAACGTGATCGCTATTTCTTGCCGAACTTGGGGCCACCAGGCAGGCCGGGCAGCCCGGCGGGCCCACCCAGCTTGCCCATCACGTCGCCCATCCCCTGGCCGCCGAGGGCGTTGCCCAGGCCGCCCAGGCCGCCCCCGGGTCCGCCTTTCCCGAGCATCGCCATCACGCCCTTGATGCCGCCCATCTTGCGGAACTTCTTCATGGCGGTCGACATCTCCTGGTGCATCTTCAAGAGTTTGTTGACCGACTGGACGGTCGTGCCCGAGCCCTTGGCGATGCGGATCTTGCGTTTGGCGTTGATCAGCTCGGGCTTGCCGCGCTCCTTGAGGGTCATCGATCCGATCATCGCATCCATATGGACGAGCATCTTGTCGCCGCCGGCCTGCGCCAGCTGACCCTGGGCCTGCTTCATGCCGGGCATCATGCCCGCCAGCGCGCCCAGGCCGCCCATGCGCTGCATCTGGGCGAGCTGCGCGCGCAGGTCGTTCATGTCGAACTGACCCTTCGCCAGCTTGGCCGCCATGCGGTCGGCGTCCTCCTGCTGGATCGACTCGGCCGCGCGCTCGACGAGCGAGACGACGTCGCCCATGCCCAGGATGCGGCCCGCGACGCGTTCGGGGTGGAACGCCTCCAGCGCGTCGAGCTTCTCGCCCGTGCCCGCGAACTTGATCGGCTTGCCCGTGACGGCGCGCATCGACAGCGCCGCGCCGCCGCGCGCGTCGCCGTCCATGCGGGTCAGCACCACGCCCGTCAGCGGCACGTGGCCTGAGAAGTTGGTCGCGACGTTGACCGCGTCCTGGCCGGTCAGCGCGTCGACAACGAGCAGGATCTCCTGCGGGAGCGCGACGTCGGCGACCGACCGCATCTCGTCCATCAGCGCCTGGTCGATGCTGGTGCGCCCGGCCGTGTCGAGCATCAGCACGTCGAAGCCCTGGAGCTTCGCCGCCTGGAGCGCGCGCCGGGCGATCTCGACGGGCTGCTGGCCCGCGATGATCGGGAGCGTCGCGACCTCGGTCTGAAGCCCAAGCGTCGCCAACTGCTCCTGCGCGTTCGGGCGGTTGACGTCGAGCGACGCCATCAGCACCTTCTTGCCCTCGCGCCCTTTCAGGCGACGCGCGATCTTGGCGGTGGTGGTCGTCTTGCCGGAGCCCTGAAGGCCGACCATCATCACGACCGCCGGGGGTGAAACGTCCAGCGCCAGCGCGGACTCGTCGGCGCCCAGCATCTCGACCAGCGCGTCGTTGACGATCTTGACGACCTGCTGCCCCGGGGTGATCGAGCGGAGCACGTTCTGGCCAATCGCCTTTTCCATGGCGCGCTCGACGAAATCGCGCGCGACGGGGAGCGCCACGTCCGCCTCGAGCAGCGCGACGCGAACCTCGCGCATCGCGGTGCGGACGTCGGCCTCCGTCAGCGCGCCGCGGCCGCGCAGGCGGTCGAAGACGCCGCCTAACCTGTCGCTGAGACTCTCGAACATGGCTTCACTCCGTGTCGCCCGCCCCAAACGCAAAAGCGCCGGCGGGCGAAACCTCGCCGGCCAGCGTGCGCCCGAGGACGAAACTTCGATATGTGTCTACGGCAAGCCGCCGCGCCGCGCAAGCGGGGCGGGATCGTACGGCGGCGTGATCGTGGACTTGCCGGCGCGGCGTCCCTAAGTCGCGCGCCATGCCGACCCTCCTTCCCGACATCGCCGCGACCGGATCGTGAGCAATACTCCCTCATGGCACGATAAGCTGCTCGGCGGCTTCAAGCGCACGTCGGATCGGCTGGTCGGCAACCTGGCGGGCTTGGGCGGCGCGCGGCTGGACGAGGATACGCTGGACGGGATCGAGGAGGCGCTGATCGCGTCGGACCTGGGACCGGAGACCGCGACACGCATCCGCGGGCGGCTGGCGGAGGGGTCGTTCGAGCGGAACATGGAGGAGCTGGGCATCCGGCTCGTGGTGGCGGAGGAGGTCGAGCGCGCGCTGGCGAAGGTCGCGCGGCCACTGGAGATCGAGGCGTTCCCCCGGCCGCAGGTGATCCTGGTGATCGGGGTCAACGGGTCGGGCAAGACAACTACCATCGCCAAGCTCGCGCACCTGTTCATGGAACAGGATTACGGCGTGATGCTGGCGGCGGGCGACACCTTCCGCGCGGCGGCGATCGGTCAGCTGGCGACTTGGGCCGAGCGGGTCGGGGTGCCGATCGTGTCGGGCAAGGAGGGCGGCGACGCGGCCGGGATCGTGTACGAGGCGGTCCGCCAAGCGACCGCGACGGGGATCGACGTGCTGATCGTCGACACGGCCGGGCGGCTTCATAACAAGCGCGAGCTGATGGATGAATTGTCGAAAATCCGGCGCGTGCTGGGACGGCTGAATCCCGCCTCGCCGCACGACGTCGTGCTCGTGCTCGATGCGACCACGGGGCAGAACGCGCTCAACCAGATCGAGGTGTTCCGCGACGTGGCGGGGGTGACGGGGCTGGTGATGACCAAGCTCGACGGCACCGCGCGCGGCGGCGTGCTGGTCGCGGCGGCCGAGCGGTTCGGGCTGCCGATCCACGCGATCGGGGTGGGCGAGACGATCGAGGACCTGCGCCCGTTCGACGCCAACGAGGTCAGCCGGATCATCGCGGGCGTGGAAGGCGTGCGGAAGTGAGCGCCCCCGCCTTGGCCTCTCCCCCCGCAGCTTCGCCCGGCATTCGGATGTTCGTCGATTACGCGCCGCTCATCGTGTTCTTCGCGGTCAACTTTCTCGTGCCCGCGTCGGTGTCGATGCGGCTGGTGGCGGCGACGAGCGGGTTCCTGTCGGACCTCGACCGGATGTCGGCGCTCGTCATCGCGCGGGTGATCGTGGCGACCGTGGCGTTCGTGATCGCGACGGTCGCGGCGATGATCGTCTCCAAGGTGAAGCTCGGGCGCGTCTCGCCGATGCTGTGGCTGTCGGGCGGGCTGGTGGTCGTGTTCGGCGGGCTGACCGTGTATTTCCATGATCCGCGCTTCATCCAGATGAAGCCCACGATCGTGTATCTCGCATTCTCGGCGGTGCTGACGTTCGGGCTGGTTACCGGGCGTCCGCTGCTCGAGGGGCTGCTGGGGACCGCCTATCCGGGCCTGCGCGCGGAGGGGTGGCGCAAGCTGACCCGGAACTGGGCGATGTTCTTCGTCGCGATGGCGGCGTTGAACGAGCTGGTGTGGCGGATGTTCGGGTGGGACGTCTGGGTGTCGTACAAGCTGTGGGGCGCGATCCCGCTGACGCTGGCGTTCGCGCTCGCCAACGTGCCGATGCTGCTGCGGCACGGGTTGCAGGTGGCCGACGACCCGGTCGTCGCCAAGCCGCCGGAGGGGTGATCCCCTCCGGCGCAAGGGATCAGCTTGCGACCGCGTCGTAGCGCGAGCCGACCTTGTCCCAGTCGACCACGTCCCACCACGCCTTGAGGTAGGCGGCGCGGTCGTTGCGGTAGGTCAGGTAATAGGCGTGCTCCCACACGTCGTTGCCCAGCAGCGGCGTGCCGCGGTCGACGACGGCGTCCATCAGGGGATTGTCCTGGTTGGGGGTGCTCGTCACCTTGAGCTTGCCCGACGCGTCGGCGATCAGCCACGCCCAGCCCGAGCCGAACTGGCCGACCCCTTTGTTGTTGAACTCCTCCTTGAACTTGTCGAGGCCGCCCAGATCCCGCCCGATCGCCTCGGCGAGCTTGCCCGAGGGCTGGCCGCCGCCCTTCTTCATGCTCTTCCAGAAAAAATCGTGGTTCCAATAGCCGCCGCCGTTGTTGCGGACGAGCGGGGGCTGCGATGAAATCATGCCGAGGATGTCCTCGATCGACTTGCCTTGGAGAGCGGCGTCTTTCTCGACACCCTCGTTGAGCTTGTCGGTATAGGCCTTGTGATGCTTGTCGTGGTGGAAGCGCATCGTCTCGGCGTCGATGGTCGGTTCGAGCGCGTCATAGTCGTAGGGCAGCGGGGGCAGTTCGAAGGCCATGTCATTCTCCCGGATGTTGCCGAAGGTGTCGTCACTAACGCATGTGAGACGGCTTGGTTCGTTACGCAACCGTCACGGCTTCGTGCGGATGAAGGCGCGGAGGTCGGCGGAGAGTTTGCGGAGGTCGTCGTCGCGGACGTACATCATGTGACCCGCGTCGTAGTAGCGCCATTGGATGCGGCCGTCGTTCGGGATCCCGGTGCGGTTCAGCGAATATTCCGCGCCGAAGAAGGGCGTGGCAAAGTCGTACCAGCCCTGGCCGACGAAGATCCGGAGCGAGCTGTTCTCGCGCAGGGCGCGGCCGAGATAGGGCGCGACGTTCAGGTAGCCCGATCCGCCGCGCGGGCCGCCGCCGATCTTCCAGTCCCAATCGCGCACCCCGCCGATCGAGGAATAGACGAGGTCGGGCGAGTATTTCAGTGTCTGACGCGCATAGGCGTTCATCGCGGCGGTGTACGCCCCGTCAATCGCGTAGAAGCTGGGATCATTGTCGGGCGTCTCGCCGGCGTTGTCGTAGTTGCGGGCGGTATAGCGGGTGTCGAGGCGGCCGATCGTCAGGCCACGGTCGCGCAGCAGTTCCTTGTAGAAGCGGCCGGGCGACAGCCGCAGGTCGGCGCGGTCGAGGAACTGCTCGGACACGCCCGTGTAGCGCGCCAACCTCGGGCGGATGGCGGCGCGCTCGGCCGGGGTCAGCGCGTTGCCCTTGAGCAGCGCGGTCGCATACGGGCCGATGAGCCGGGACCGCCGTTCCACAGGAAGGTGACAGGACGCTTCGGGTCGACCGCGCCCTCCCTCAGGTAGCTATAGGAGGTGATCGCGGCGAGCGGCTTGCCGTCCTTGTCCTTCAGGTAGGTATCGCCCGCGATCGCGCGGTAGAAGAGGCGCTGCCCGCCGAAGCTGCCGTTGTGGCGGGTGGTGGAGACGACCGGGGGCGGGATCGCGGGGTCGGTGCGCTCGACCTTGGCCTCCGTCTTGGTCTCCGCCGGCTGTTGCGCGAGCGCGGAGGTCGCGAGCAGCATCGACGACAGCGCGACCCCGGCGATCGATCTCATTCCCAGCTCCCCCGATAAGTTTCGGGACGCTAGACCGTCGCTCGCCGCCCGTCACCCCGGACCTCGTCCGGCGCGACGGGAAGCAAGCGCCACGCCTAGGCGTTCTTCAGCGCGGTCTCGATGTCCGGGACGGAGTGCCCGGTCAGGTCCTTGGCGAGCTCGCCGACGAGGCGGCTCTGCACCTCCTTGTGATAATGCTTGCGCAGCTCGCCGAGGGTTTTTGCGGGAGCGATGACGATCAGCTTGTCGTATTTGCGGGCGAGCGCGCGCTTGCGGAGCATGTCGGCGCATTCGGCGGCGAAGCGGTTCTCCTCCAATTGGTGATAATCGGCCTCGCCCATCGTGCCACCGCCCTGCGCGAACTGCGCGCCGCCGCCGCCGGAGGAGCCCTGCTGGTTAGCGCCGCCGCTCGCGCCCGCCGGAGCGCCCGATCCGGATCGGGTCGAGGAGGCGCGGCCGGCCTGGTCGGTCTTTTGGTCGATGTCGCGCGGGTTCGGATGCTCCTCCGCCAACTCGACGACCAGGTTGGGGAACTCGCCGTCGCCGTCGTTGCGCAGGAACAGCATCTTGCGGCCGTCGGCCACGAGCACGAAGGCGTTGTTCGGCACTTGCATCGGGTACTCTCCTAGGATGACCGGGGGTGAACGCCCCCGACCGCTCGGCGGTTGCGCGGGCGGGAGGCGCTGGGCATAGCGCGGGTCCATGCACGACATTCGCCTGATCCGGGACGACCCGGCCGCGTTCGACGCCGCGCTCGCTCGGCGGGGAGTGGAGGCAACCTCGCCCGCGCTGCTGGCGCTCGACGAACGCCGTCGCGCGACGGTGGCGGAGGCGCAGGCCGCGCAGACCGAGCGCAACGCGCTGTCCAAGGCGGTGGGTCAGGCCAAGGCGTCACGCGACGAGGCGCGCGCGCAGGACTTGATGACGCAGGTCGCCGCGCTGAAGGAGGCGTTGCCGCGTCTGGCGGCGGAGGAGCGGCGCATCGACGAAGAGTTGGCCGACGTTCTGGCCGCGCTTCCCAACCTTCCCGCCGCCGACGTGCCCGACGGTGCGGATGAGAGCGGCAACGTCGTGGCGCATGAGCGTGGCGAGCATCGTCACTTCGCCTTTACCCCGGCCGAGCACGACGCGATCGGCCCGACGCTCGGTCTCGACTTCGAGACCGGCGTCGCGATCGCCGGTGCGCGCTTCACCCTGTTGCGCGGTTCCGCCGCCCGGCTCGCGCGCGCGCTGGGGCAATTCATGCTCGACCGGCTCACGCGCGAACACGGATACGAGGAGGTCGCGCCGCCGTTGCTGGTCCGCGACGAGGCGGTGTTCGGGACGGGGCAGCTCCCGAAGTTCGCCGACGACCTGTTCCGCACGACCGACGGCCGATGGCTGATCCCGACCGCCGAAGTATCGCTCACCAACATCGTCCGCGAGAAGATTCTTGGCGAGGGCGAACTTCCGCTTCGCTTCGCCGCGCTCACCCCCTGCTTCCGCTCGGAGGCGGGCGCGGCTGGTCGGGATACACGCGGCTACATACGCCAGCACCAATTCGACAAGGTAGAAATGGTGTCGATCGTCACACCTGATGCGTCCGAGGGCGAGCATGAGCGTATGACGGCCTGCGCCGAGGGTGCGCTCGACGCACTCGAGCTTCCCTACCGCCGGATGCTGCTGTGCGCGGGCGACATGGGCTTCACCGCCGCGCGCACCTACGACCTGGAGGTGTGGCTACCCGGGCAGGGCGCGTATCGTGAGATATCGAGCTGCTCGACCTGCACCGATTTCCAAGCGCGGCGGATGAACGCGCGTTATCGGCCCGAGGGCGAGAAGGGCACGCGGTTCGTCCATACCTTGAATGGTTCCGGCTTGGCGGTCGGCCGCACGCTCGTCGCGGTGCTGGAGAATTATCAGCAGGAGAGCGGCGCGGTCGCGGTGCCGGCGATGCTCCAGCCCTACCTGGGCGGGCTGACGCTGTTGGAGTCGGGGAAGTGAAGTGCATCCGCTTTCTCACTTTCCGTCATGCTGAACTCGTTTCAGCATCCATGGTCACGCCCGCGACGGCTGCTTGGGCGCGCGGACCACGATGGACCCTGAAACGAGTTCAGGGTGACGGTAGAGAAGGTAAATAGATGCGCATCCTGCTGACCAACGACGACGGCTATCACGCGCCCGGGCTCGCGGTGCTGGAGCGGATCGCGCGGGCGTTGTCCGATGATATCTGGATCGTCGCGCCCGCCGAGGAGCAGTCGGGAACCGGCCGCTCGCTGACGATCACGCGGCCCGTGCGCGTCCGCCGTTTCGACGAACGGCGCTTCGCGGTGACGGGGACACCGACCGACGCGGTGATGATGGCGCTGGCGTCGATCATGCCCGACCGGCCCGACCTGATCCTGTCGGGGGTGAACCGCGGCGCGAATCTGGCGGAGGACGTGTCCTATTCCGGGACGGTGTCGGCGGCGATGGAGGGAGCGTTCGCGGGCATCCGCTCGGTCGCGATGAGCCAGGTCTACGCCGTGTCGGAGGAGGACGGCGCGCCGGGCGACGCCGTCTCGTTCGCCGCCGCCGAAGCCTGGGGCGAGCGGGTGCTGCGCCCGCTGATCGATGCCGAGTGGGCGCCGCGAACGACCGTCAACGTCAACTTCCCGCCCGTGTCGCCTGACCAGGTGCGGGGCGTCCGCGTCGTCCGCCAGGGCCTGCGCGATCATGGGCGCGTGAAGGTCGACCATCGTACCGACCCGCGCGGGTTCGATTATCACTGGATCGGGCTGCAGCGCGTGCCCCACGATCCGGAGCCGGGCACCGATCTCCATGCGATCGGGCAAGGGTTCGTGTCGGTCACGCCGCTCCATCTCGATCTGACGCACGACGCTTCGCTCGCCGCGTTCGGCCGAGCGCTGGGGTGACGGGGTGAGGACGCGCGTGTAACGCCCGGCGCACCATGAGCGCCTACACATCCGACCTCCTGCGCCTGCTCGACGAGCGCGGCCATCTGCACCAGATCACCAACGCTTCCGCGCTCGACGCGCTCGCGGTCCGCCAGCTCGTGCCCGGTTACGGCGGCTTCGATCCGACCGCGCCGTCGCTCCATGTCGGCAACCTCATGCTGATCATGATGCTGCGGCGGTTGCAGCAGACGGGGCACAAGCCGATCGTGCTGATGGGCGGCGGCACCGCCAAGGTCGGCGACCCGTCCTTCAAGGACGAAGCGCGGTCGCTGCTGGCCGAAGAGACGATCCGCGCCAACATCGCGTCAATCAAGCGCATTTTCGAACGCTTCCTGACGTTCGGCGACGGCCCGACCGACGCGATCCTCGTCGATAACGCCGACTGGCTCAACCGACTGAGCTACGTGCCGTTCCTGCGCGAGGTGGGACAGCATTTCACCATCGGCCGGATGCTCAGTTTCGACTCGGTCAAGCGGCGCCTGGAGCGCGAACAGTCGCTGACGTTCCTCGAATTCAACTACATGATCATGCAGGCCTACGACTTTCGCGAGTTATCGCGGCGGATGGATTGCCGCGTGCAGTTCGGCGGGTCGGATCAGTGGGGCAACATCGTGAACGGCGTCGACCTCGCGCGGCGGATGGACGGCGCGGAGCTGTTCGGCCTGACCTGCCCGCTCATCACCACCGCCGACGGCGTCAAGATGGGCAAGACCGTCACGGGCGCGGTATGGCTGCATGAGGACCAGCTGCCGCATTTCGAGTACTGGCAGTTCTGGCGCAACACGGCGGACGCCGATGTCGGGCGCTTCCTGCGGCTTTTCACCGATCTACCGCTGGACGAGATCGCCCGGCTGGAGGCGCTGCCCGGAGCGGAGATCAACGAGGCCAAGAAGCAGCTCGCGACCGAGGCGACGGCGATGTGTCGCGGGCGCGACGCCGCGGAACTGGCGGCGGAGACCGCACGGCGCACCTTCGAGGAGGGCGCGGCGGCCGAGGCGCTGCCGACGCTGGCGGTGGCGGGCGCGATCGGGATCGTCGACGCGCTGGTCGGGCTGGGCTTCGCCGCCTCCAAGGGCGAGGCGAGACGGCTGGTCGCGGGCGGCGGCGCGCGGGTCGATGGCGATAAGGTCGCGTCGGAGGCGGCGATCGTGGAGGTCGGCACCGACCCCGTGCGCCTCTCGGCGGGGAAGAAGCATCACGGGTTGCTGATACGTCGCTAAGCCTCCGTAAACCAACACCGTTCCACTTGGGTTATCATCCCGGTCCGTAGCGTCGGGTTCGGGCAGGGGAGCCGGGAATGGCGAGTAGAATCCAGGACTTGACCAACGGCCGGAGCGAGTCGCGCGACGAGGTGCACCACCGCGCCCGCGCCATCGCACCCGACGGCCGTCCGGCGAACCTGCTGATCGTCAACATCTCCGCCGGGGGCCTGATGCTCCGGAGCGACGAGGAGTTCGGCATCGGCGAGGTGGTCCGTGTCACCCTGCCCCTGGTCGGCGCGGTCGCGGCGGAAGTCCGTTGGTCGCTCGGCGGGCGGATCGGTTGCCGGTTCGACCGCACGGTCGCGCTCGCCGACTATGACGCGCTGCTCGCCGCGTTGCGGAAGGCCTAGCCCGACCGGAGCAGCTGCACCCCGGCGTCGCGGTCGAACAGGTATAGCGCGATCCGCGCCGCCTGGCCGCGCGCGCCCTCCAGCCCACCGTCGCGATCGACGAGCAGCCGCGTGTCGTCATGCGCGCATTGGAGGAGGTCGGCGAGCATCTCCGGCGCGGCGAGCCGGAACGTCGCCTCCCCCGACTGGCGCTTGCCGAGCATCTCGCCGGGGCCGCGCAGGCGCAGGTCTTCTTCGGCGATGCGGAAGCCGTCGTTCGTCTCGCGCATGAGCGCCAGGCGCGCGCGCGAGGTCTCGCTGAGCGACCCGCCCCGCAGCAGCAGGCAACGCGATAGGCCCCCGCCCCGCCCCACGCGCCCGCGCAGCTGGTGGAGCTGGGCGAGCCCGAACCGGTCGGCCGCCTCGATCACGATCAGCGTCGCGTTGGGCACGTCGACCCCGACCTCGATCACCGTGGTCGCGACGAGCACGCCCAGCCGCCCGCCCGCGAAGGCGGTCATCACCGCGTCCTTCTCGACCGGTTTCATGCGACCATGGACTAGGCCGACGCGCTCGCCGAACCGGGCCTTCAGCAGCTCCGCGCGCGCTTCGGCGGCGGCGAGGTCGCTGCGTTCGCTCTCCTCGACCAGCGGGCAGACCCAATAGGCCTGGCCCCCGTCCGACAGGTGCCGGCCAAGGGCGTTCACGACCTCGTCGAACCGGTCCTCCGACACCACGCGCGTCTCTACGGCCACGCGGCCCGGGGGCATCTCGTCGAGGCGGCTGACGTCCATCTCGCCGTACTGCGCCAACGTCAGCGTGCGCGGGATCGGGGTCGCGGTCATCGCCAGCAGGTGCGGCGGGCGCACGCCCTTGTTGGACAGGAGCAGCCGTTCGGCGACCCCGAACCGGTGCTGCTCGTCGACCACCACCAGCCCCAGGTCGCGGTAGCCGACCGCTTCCTGGAAGATCGCGTGGGTGCCGACGAGGATGTCGATCTCGCCCGATCGCAGGCCCATCAACGTCGCTTCGCGCGCGCGGCCCTTGTCGCGCCCGGTCAGCGCGGCGACGGTGACGGGCAGGCCGGCGAGCATGCGCTGAAGCGTCTCGAAATGCTGCCGCGCCAGGATCTCGGTCGGAGCGAGCATCGCCCCCTGCGCCCCCGCCTCGACCGCGACGAGCAGCGCCATCAGGGCGACCAGCGTCTTGCCCGAGCCGACATCGCCCTGGAGCAACCGGAGCATCGGCGCGGTCTGTTGCAGATCGCCCTCGATCTCGCGCATCGTCCGCGCCTGCGCGCCGGTCGGCTCGTAGGGCAGCCGGAGCATGTCGCGCAGGCGCCCGTCTCCGGCGAGCGCCCTCCCTTTTCGTTTGCGCGTGTCGGCGCGGACCAGGGTCATCGCAAGTTGATTGGCAAATACCTCATCATAGCCCAGCCGTTCGCGCGCTTTCGTGTCGGCCGGGTCGAGATGCACCCGCTCCAACGCCGCGCGCCAGTCGGGCCAGCCGCGCGCGTCCTTCAGCCCCGGCTCGATCCACTCGGGCAGCTCGGGCGCGCGTCCGAGCGCTTGCGCCGCCAGCGACTGGAGCCGCCGCGACGTGATCCCCTCCGACAGCGGATAGATCGCCTCGCGCTCGCGAAAGCGCTCGTCGCCCTCGATCTCGGGATGGAGGATCTGGAGCTCCTGGCCGTATTGCTCCAGCCGCCCCGACACGCGCTTCGGCTCGCCGAGCGGAAGCAGTTTCTTCACGTACCCCGACGCGCCCCCGAAATAGGTCAGGCTGACGTAATTGCCCAACTTGTCGGTCGCATGGACACGCGACGGCCCGCGCCCGCCGCTGAGCTTGTAGTCGACCGGCCGCACGGTGATCGCGATCGTGCGGCCGACATCGGCCTGCATCAGCTCGTCGCGCGCCCAGCGGTCGACATGGCCGGTCGGCAGGTGGAAGGCGACATCGACGACGCGCTCCAGCCCCAGCCGCTCGAGCGGTTTGGCGAGCGCGGGGCCGACGCCCTTGAGCGCGGTCGCCTGCGCGAACAACGGATTGAGGATCGGGGGCCGCATGACTATCTGATCGCCATACACCAGCCGACGTGCGCCGCCAGCGCCCGCCGGCCTATCGCCGTTGGAGCCTGACCCATGGACCCCGAAATCCGCCTCAAGCGCCTGCGCTTCCGCGCCTGGCACCGCGGCACGCGCGAGGCCGACCTGATGATCGGCGGCTTCTTCGACGCGCATTCGGCCGGGTGGGACGTAGCCGAGCTCGACTGGTTCGAGGCGCTGCTGGAGGAGCAGGATGTCGACATCATGGGCTGGGCGATCGGGTCGATCGCGTGCCCGGAGCCGTGGGGCGGGCCGATGATGGAGCGTATGCGTTCGCTGACCTACGTGCCCGTCTCGCGTTAATGCCCGACCTTAAGTTCATCCTGAACGCCCCCGGCCCGCTCACCTTATCGGGCGTTCCCACCGGTTTCCAACCCCAGCTCCTCGCCGACCTCGCTCGCGCCGCGCCGTCGCGCATCGTGTTCGTCGCGCCCGACGACGCGGCGATGCGCGCGCTCGCCCAGTGCGCGCCGTTCTTCGCGCCCGATCTGGAGGTGCTGAGCTTTCCCGCCTGGGACTGCCTTCCTTACGACCGCGCGTCGCCGAACCTGCGCACCATGGCGGAGCGGATCGCGTGCCTTCACCGGCTCCAGGGCCGCCGCGACAAACCGCAGCTCGTCCTCACCACCGCCAACGCGGCGACGCAGCGCGTCCTGACCCCGTTCCGCATCCGCCAGCTCGTCGCGACGCTCATGCCGGGCGAGCGCATCGACCGCGACAAGCTGGCTGGCCTGCTACAGGCGAACGGCTACGTTCGCACCGACACCGTCCACGATCACGGCGAATACGCCGTGCGCGGCGGCATCGTCGACCTGTTTCCGTCGGGCGAGGAACAGGCGCTCCGTCTCGACTTCTTCGGCGACGAGATCGAGTCGGTCCGCACCTTTTCCGCCGAGGACCAGCGGACTACCGGACGATTGGACGGCTTCACGCTCCTCCCGGCTTCCGAGGCGCTGCTCGACGAGGAGTCGATCAAGAGGTTCCGAAGCGCCTACCGCGAGCGTTTCGGCGCGACCGCGACGGCCGATCCGCTCTATCAAGCGGTCTCCGAGGGCCGCCGCCTAGCAGGCATGGAGCACTGGCTTCCGCTGTTCGAGGACAAGCTCGCCACGCTGTTCGATCATCTCGACGACAAGGCGATCGTGATACGCGATTCCGGCGCGGTCGCCGCCGCCGAGAGCCGGTTCGAGGCGGTCGCCGACTATTTCGAGAACCGCCGCCGCGCCGAGGCCGCGCAGCCCGGCAGCTACCGCCCGCTCGCCCCCAAATCGCTCTACCTCGCCGCCGAGGAATGGAACGCGAAGCTGAGCGAGTCGCGCGCACATCTCGCGACGCCGTTCCACAAGCCGGAGAGCGCGACCGTCCTCGACTTCGCGGTCGACGGCCCGCGCGATTTCGGGCCCGAGCGCGGGTCGGGCGTCAATCTGTACGAGGCGGTGGTCGAGCACCTCGACCGCCTCCGCCGCGACAAGCGCAAGCCGATCCTGGCGAGCTATTCGGTCGGCGCGCGCGAGCGGCTGGGCGGCCTGCTCAAGGATCACGGCCTGACCGGGGCGGTATCGGTCGATACGTGGCAAGAGGCGCTCGGCGTTTCCGCTCCCCTCCCGCTTGCGGGAGGGGCTGGGGGAGGGCAAATCAACGAGCGGCGCAGGAACGGAACAGCCCCTCCCCCGACCCCTCCCGCGAGCGGGAGGGGAGCAGTGGCGCTCATCGTCCTCCCCCTCGATCACGGCTTCACCGCGCCCGGTATCGCGGTCCTGACCGAACAGGACATGCTCGGCGACCGGCTGATCCGCCGCACCAAGCGCAAGAAGTCGACCGACGCCTTCCTGGCCGAACTCGCCAACCTCTCGCCCGGCGACCTCGTCGTCCATACCGAACACGGCATCGGCCGCTATCTGGGCCTGACCTCGATCAAGGTCGGCCAGTCCCCGCACGATTGCGTCGCGCTCGAATATGCGGGCGGGAGCAAGTTGTTCGTCCCCGTCGAGAATATCGACGTGCTGTCGCGCTACGGATCGGGCGAGGAGGGCGCGGTGCTCGACCGGCTGGGCGGCGAAGCGTGGCAGCGCCGCAAGTCCAAGATGAAGGAGCGCATCCGCGAGATCGCGGGCGAGCTCATCGCCACCGCCGCCGAACGCGCGCTTCATCCGGGCGACGTGCTCGAGCCCGATTCGTCCGGCTATCCGGGCTTCGTCGACCGTTTCCCGTACGAGGAGACCGAGGACCAGGACCGCGCGATCAGCGACGTCATCGCCGATCTGGGCGCGGGCAAGCCGATGGACCGGCTCGTTGTCGGCGATGTCGGGTTCGGGAAGACCGAGGTCGCGCTCCGCGCCGCCTTCGTCGCGGCGATGGCGGGCAAGCAAGTCGCGGTTGTCTGCCCGACGACGCTCCTCGCGCGCCAGCATTACAACAATTTCGTCGCGCGCTTCGAAGGCTTCCCGATGAAGATCGGCCGCCTCTCGCGCCTCGTCACCGCGGGCGAGGCCAAAGCGACCAAGGAAGGCATCGCCGCCGGCACGATCGACGTCGTCATCGGTACCCACGCGATCCTAGCGAAGAACATCGATTTCAAGCGTTTGGGCCTTGTCGTCGTCGACGAGGAGCAGCGTTTCGGCGTCACGCACAAGGAGCGGCTGAAGGCGCTGAAGGCCGATGTCCACATGCTGACGCTGACCGCCACGCCAATCCCGCGCACGCTCCAGATGGCGATGTCGGGCATCCGCGATCTGTCCGTCATCCAGACCCCGCCCGTCGACCGGCTGGCGGTCCGAACCTACATCATGCCGTGGGACCCCGTCGTCCTGCGCGAGGCGCTGCTGCGCGAGCATTATCGGGGCGGCCAGAGCTTCATGGTGACTCCGCGCATCGCCGACCTGCCCGACATCGAGGAATTCCTGCAACGGCAGGTGCCCGAGATCCGCTATGTCGTCGCCCACGGCCAGATGTCCCCGACCGAGGTCGAGGAGCGCATGTCCTCATTCTACGACAGGAAGTTCGAGGTGCTCGTCTCGACCACCATCGTCGAGAGCGGGCTCGACATCCCGTCCGCGAACACGATGATCGTCCATCGCGCCGACCGTTTCGGCCTGGCCCAGCTATACCAGCTGCGCGGGCGCGTCGGCCGGTCGAAGACGCGCGCATACGCGTACATGGTGACCCCGCCCGAGCGGCAGCTGACCGAGGCGGCGGACAAGCGGCTGAAGGTGCTCTCCGACCTCGACTCGCTCGGCGCGGGGTTCCAGCTCGCCAGCCACGATCTCGACATACGCGGCGCCGGCAATCTGCTTGGCGATGAGCAGTCGGGCCATATCAAGGAGGTCGGATTCGAGCTCTACCAGTCGATGCTGGAGGAGGCGATCATGGACGCCAAGGCGGGCGGCTTCGCGTCGCGCCCACGCGACTTCTCGCCGCAGATCACCGTCGACGCGCCGATCCTGATCCCGGACGATTACGTCCCCGATCTCGACCTGCGGATGGGTCTCTATCGTCGCCTGAACGAGCTCGACGAGACGCGCGAGGTCGAGGCGTTCGCCGCCGAGATGATCGATCGCTTCGGTCCGCTGCCCGACCCGACCGAGAACCTGATCCGCGTCATCGAGATCAAGATGAACGCCAAGCGCGCCGCCGTGTCCAAGATCGATGTCGGGCCCAAGGGCGTGCTGATCAGCTTCCACGACGACAAGCCGCCCAACCCGGCGGGCGTCATGGCCTATGTCGACAAGCTCGGCGACATCGCGCGGCTGCGTCCGGACAGCAAGCTGGTCGTGAGCCGCGCCTGGGCGGACCCGAAGGCGCGGCTCAACGGCGCGCTGCAGATCAGCAGGGGGCTGGCCAAGGCGGCCGCCTGACCTTCCCTCTCCCACCGGGAGAGGGAGGGAGCGCCGCAGGCGCGGAAGGGTGAGGGTGACCGCGTCGAGGTGCGCGTCACCCTCACCCCGCGCTCGCTCGCGCGAGCTTGCCCCTCTCCCGATGGGAGAGGGGGTAATCGGATCACCTGCTTATCAAACGCTCCAGCCCGGCCGCGTCCACCGCGCCCGCGCACAGGAAGCCCTGGAACAGCTCGCACCCCTCGCGCGCCAGCAGGTCGCGTTGCGCGGGCGTCTCCACCCCCTCGGCGACCGTATGCAGCCCCAGCGATCGCGCGAGCGCGAGGACGCCCTGCGCCAGCACCCGTTCGCGCCCGTCGCGCTCGATCCCGCGCACCAACGAGATGTCGAGCTTGAGGTAATCGAGCGGGAGCGCGTTCAGATAGGCGAGGCTGGAATAGCCCGTCCCGAAATCGTCGATCGCCGTCCGGCATCCCGCCGCGCGCAACCGCGCCAGCAGCGCGGCGGCGCGATCGAGGTCACCGATCTCGCCCGTCTCGACGATCTCGACGGTCAACCGGTCGGGCCCGAATCCGGCCTCGGCGACGCGCGCGAGAAAGCGTTCGGCGAAGTCGGACCCGCCGACATCCTCGGCGGTGACGTTCACCGACAGGCGCAGCTCGGCGAGCGCCGCCGGCCACGCCGACGCCGTCCGCAACGCCAGCCGCTGCACATGCTCCGACAGCGCTAGCCCCAGCCCCGCGCGCGCCGCCGCAGCGAACAGCGCCTCCGCGCCGATCGCGCCGATCCGGGGATGCGTCCAGCGGGCCAGCGCCTCGACGCCGACGATCCGCCCCGTCGCGATCTCGACCTGCGGTTGGAACAGCACCGCGATTTGCCCGCTCCCGATCGCATGGTGGACGTCGATCGCCAGCGCCTCGGCCGCCAGTTCCTCATCGACCGGGGTCAGCGCCGCGCCCGCTCGCCGGACAAGCGCGCCCGCGTCCTCGCCCGCGCGCGAGGTCGCGACCCCGACGCGCGCGCCGACCACCGCGCGGCCGAACGGCTCCGACAGGTCGGCCGAAACGCGCGCGGCGAGCGTGTCCGCGTCGGTAGCCTTCGCGTCCCCCGCCAGCAGGAACTCCGGCCCCGCGACCCGCGCCACGATCGCGTCGGAGCCGAACAGCGCCTCCGCGATCCGCCCGAGCCGATCCGCCGCGGCGTGCAGGATCGCATCGCCGACCCCACGGCCGTGCGCGCGGTTGACCAGGTCGAAACTCGCCAGCAGCACCCGCGCCGCGATCACCGGCCGTCCCGCCGCGAGCCGTCCCGCCGTCCAGCGCCGGACCGCGTCGCCGACCTGCGCCATCGTCACCGGCGCGGGATCGCCCCGCCTCCTCGCGGGTTCGACCCCGTCGGTGCGCCCGATACGCTCGGCCAGCCGCTCGGCGAAGCGGATCGCGTGAACGAACTCCTCCTCGCCCGCCGGGCTGAGCAGGAAATGCGTCGCGCCCGCATCATGGACCCGGCCGATCGCCCCCGCGTCGACGCGCGACACCAGCGCGAGCAGCGCGCCGCCAGCCAGCTCGATCGCCGGCGCGAGCGTGGCGATCGCATGCAGCCCCTCGCTCAGCGCCCCACGCGCATCGATCACCGTGACCGCCGCGCCGATTTCGGCCAGGTCCGGCTCGCCCAGCCGCCGCGCGCCGACGACCCGCCACCCGGCCCCGCCCGCGAGCTGGACCAACTCGTCGAGCTGCCGAAAGGACAGCACCGCCAACGGTCGATCGACCACGCCTTCCGCCCCGGTATCCCCGCCTTCGTTCACGCGGCCCCGTGTAGGGGCCGTTCCCCCCGCCCGCAAACGGGCTTGTCGCGCGACGCGTCCCGCCCTAGCTCGTTCGCATGGGTGAACCGTCGAGCAGGCGCGGCGCGCGCGTCCCCGATCGGCTCGGGATGGGCGGGCTGACCGACGCGCACGGCCGCGCCGTCCGCTATCTCCGCATCTCGGTCACCGACCGTTGCGACCTGCGCTGCCGTTATTGCATGTCCGAGGAGATGACGTTCCTTCCGCGCTCGGAACTGCTCGCGTTGGAGGAGATCGCGATCATCGCCGAACGCTTCGTCGCGCGCGGCGTCACCAAGATCCGCCTATCGGGCGGCGAACCGCTGGTGCGGCGCGACGTGGGCGATCTCGTCGACCGGCTCGGTCGCCATGTCGGGCGCGGCCTCGACGAGCTGACGATGACGACCAACGGCACGCGCTTGGCCGAGCACGCCGGTCGCCTCCACGCGGCCGGTATCCGCCGCGTGAACGTCAGCCTGGACAGCCTCGACCCCGCCGTCTTCCGCCATGTCACCCGTCACGGCGATCTCGCCCGAGTGCTCCGCGGCGTCTTCGCCGCGCGCGATGCGGGACTGCGCGTCAAGATCAACACCGTCGCCCTGCGCGGCCTCAACGAGCACGAGATCCCGGACATCCTCGCTTGGACGGCGGCGAACGGTTTCGACCTGTCGTTGATCGAGACGATGCCGCTGGGCGCGGTGGATGAAGAGCGGATCGACCGCTTCCTTCCTTTGACCGAGGTGTTCGAGACGCTTTCAGCCGGCTTCGCGCTCGCCCGCGACGATCACCGCAGCGGCGGCCCCGCGCGTTATTGGTCCGTGGGCGATGGCGGCACGCGGCTCGGCCTGATCACCCCGCTCACCGCCGACTTCTGCGGAGGCTGCAACCGGGTCCGGCTGACGACCGAGGGCAAGCTTTACCTCTGCCTGGGTCACGACGATCAGGTCGACCTCAAGGCCGCGCTCCGCGACGGCGGCATCGCGGGACTGGATGCCGCGATCGACCGTGGCCTCAGCATCAAGCCCGCGCGCCATGACTTCCGCATCGTCGCGGGGGACGCGCCCGCCGTGGCCCGCCATATGAGCGTGACCGGCGGATGAGCGAGACTCAGCGGCGCGCGCTCGTCGCCTCGCCCACGCAATCCGCCCAGGCCGCCATGCGCGACCTGGCGGACGCCGACGATTGGGTCGCGTTCGAGGACGCCGATCTCGTCGTGGCGCTCGGCGGTGACGGCTTCATGCTCCAGACGCTCCATGCTATGCTCGCGCGCCGTCGCCCGGCCGTACCGGTGTTCGGCATGAACCTGGGGACCGTCGGTTTCCTGATGAACGATTGGCGTCGCCACGGACTGGCCGAACGCCTGCTCCACGCGCGCGAGTTCCGGATCTCGCCGCTGGCGACGACCGTCACGGGCAACGACGGCCGGGTTCACCAGCTGCCCGCGATCAACGAGGTATCGCTGCTTCGCGAGACGCGCCAGACCGCCAAGCTGGAGGTGACGGTGAACGATCGGATCGTGATGCTCGAACTGGCCTGCGACGGAATCCTGGTCGCGACGCCCGCGGGCTCGACCGCCTACAACTTCTCGGCGCAGGGCCCGATCCTGCCGCTCGGCTCCGCGCTCCTCGCGCTCACGCCCATCAGCCCGTTCCGGCCCCGACGCTGGCGCGGCGCGATCCTGCCGGACAAGGCGCGCATCTCGCTCCGCGTCCTGAACCCCGCCAAGCGTCCGGTGTCCGCCGTGGCCGACGACAGCGAGGTCCGCGACATCGCCCGCGTCGATGTGTGCGTGGATCGGGCGCGACAGCTCACCTTATTGTTCGACCCCGAGCACGCGCTCGATGACCGCATAACCATGGAGCAGTTCATCGCGTGATCCGTGTCGGGGGTTGCACGCGGATGCTGGGCCTTTATACGCGCTTCTCACGGCGCTGTTCCCTGATAGCTCAGCGGTAGAGCATTCGACTGTTAATCGAATGGCCGTAGGTTCGAATCCTACTCAGGGAGCCACCGTCGCCCGGACGCTACCAAGTTGTTTCGACTTGGGATTTTCCGCGCGGAACGCATTCCGTTCATCGCACGTTCCACCAATGGTCGTTAAGCGATCAGTCATTCGCCGCATCCGCCGCGAACGGAGAACGTAAAGATGCGTCCTGGATTTGGCTGCAAGGCCGTGCTCGCCGCGATCGCCGCGAGCACCTTCGTCGTCGCGGGTTGCGCGACCGAGACCACCTATCGCCCGGCGCAAGGCCGCGGGTTCAACCGTACCGGTTTCAGCGAGCAGCGGATCGAGCCCGATCGTTTCATGGTCAGCTTCGGCGGCAACAGCGTGACCGAGCGTGATACCGTCGAGCGTTATCTGATCTTCCGCGCCGCCGAGCTCACGTTGCAGCAGGGGTACGACTATTTCGTCACGGTCGAGCGGGATACCGATCGCCAGACCCGGACCTATTCCACGCCGGGTTTCGGCTATGGCGGCGGTCTGGGCTACGGCGGCTTCAGTCCGTATTGGAACCTCTATGGCAGTGGCTTCGGCTATCGTCGCTTCGGTGGCGGGTTCGGAGGCTTCGGCGGAGGATTCGGTAATTATGGCGGGTTCGGCGGGTTCGGCAACGACTTCGATATCCGCCAGGTCGACCGGTTCGAGGCGACCGCCGAGATCGTGCTGCGCCGCGGCCCGATCCCGCGCGATAACCTCCGCGCATTCGACGCGAGGCGTGTGATCGACACCATTGGGCCGAGCGTCGTCCTGCCACAGGATCGTCGGCGTTAGGCTGACGCGGCTACGTTAAGGATACCGCCGCCGGAGCATCCCTGCCCCGGCGGCGTTCTCATGTCCGCCTCAGGCCGTCACGGCCCCATGGCAATGCTTGTACTTGCGCCCCGACCCGCAAGGGCAAGGCGAGTTGCGGCTGACCAGGCCTTCCCACGCCGCCGGATCGTCGCCCATGTCCGTCGGCTCGGGCCGGGGGATCGAGAGCGGCGGCAGCTGGGCGCTCACCAGCCCGCGCGCCGCCGCGTCGAGGTCGCGGGTGTCGTCCTCGCCCGTGAACGGGTCGAAATGGCTGGTGATGAAATCGGGCAGCTCGGGCAAAGGCGGCGGCCCGTCGATCCGGAACTGCGCATGCGCGACGGTGCGCGTCACGTCCTCGCGGATCGCGTCGAGCATCCGCGAGAACAGCGCGAACGCCTCCTGCTTATACTCGTTGATCGGCGTCTTCTGCGCGTAGGCGCGAAGGTGAACGACCTGACGAAGCGCGTCGAGCGTCGCCAGATGCTCCTTCCAGTGATGGTCGAGGTTCTGGAGCAGGATCGACTTTTCGACCTGAGTCCAGGTATCCGGATCGAGGTCCGCCGCCTTGGCCGCGACCTGAGCGTCCGCCGCCTCGCGCACGCGCTCCTCGACGATCTCCGGGTCGATCGCCTCCTCCTTCAGCCAGTCGTCGACGGGCAGCTCTAGCGCCAGCACCTCGGCGAAGCGCGCCTTCATGCCCTCCATGTCCCACTGTTCGGGATAGGAGTTGGGCGGGCACGCCTCGCCGACGATGACGTTCACCGTCTCCGCGCGCATATCGACCACCACGTCGCCCACCGCGTCGGCGTCCATGATGTCCGACCGCTGTTCATAGATGACCTTGCGTTGGTCGTTCATCACGTCATCATATTCGACGACCTGCTTGCGCACGTCGTAATTGCGCGCCTCGACCTTCTTCTGCGCGGTCTCGATCGCCTTGGACAGCCACTTCGATCCGATCGCCTCGCCGTCCTCGATGTTGTTGCGCATCATCTTGGCGAACAGCGTATCCGGCCCGAAGATGCGCAGCAGGTCGTCGTCGAGCGACAGGTAGAACCGGCTGAGCCCCGGGTCGCCCTGACGCCCCGACCGCCCGCGCAGCTGGTTGTCGATGCGCCGCGACTCGTGCCGCTCGGTGCCGAGCACGAACAGCCCGCCCGCCGCCAGCACGCGCGCTTTCTCCTCGGCGATTTCGGCACGGATGCGATCGATCGCCGTGTCGCGCTCCGGGCCGCTGGTCAGGGCCGAAAGCTCGTCCTCGATCCGGAACTCGAGGTTGCCGCCCAGCTGAATGTCCGTGCCCCGCCCGGCCATGTTGGTGGCGATCGTCACCACGCTCTCGCGCCCCGCCTGCGCGACGATCCGTGCCTCCTGCTCGTGCTGGCGCGCGTTCAGGACTGAATGCTCGACGCCCTCCTGCACCAGGAAGTCGGACAACAGCTCCGACTTCTCGATCGACACGGTGCCGACCAGCACGGGCTGCCCGCGCTCCGCATGCTCGCGGATCTTCCTGGCGATGGCGCGGAACTTGTCGGGCGTATCCTTGAAGAACTCGTCCTCCTCGTCGACGCGCTTGACGCCGACGTTGGTCGGGATCGTCACCACGTTCATCTTGTAAATGTCGTAGAACTCGGCCGCTTCCGTCGCGGCGGTGCCCGTCATCCCGGACAATTTAGGATACATGCGGAAATAATTCTGGAAGGTGATCGAGGCCATGGTCTGGTTCTCGGGCTCGATCTGCACGCCCTCCTTGGCCTCGACCGCCTGGTGCAGCCCTTCCGACCAGCGCCGGCCGTCCATCATGCGCCCGGTGAACTCGTCGATGATGACGACCTTGCCGTCCTTAACGATGTAATCGGTATCGAGCTTGAACATGACGTTCGCGCGCAGCGACTGGTTCAGATGGTGGACCACCTGCGTGTTCTCGAAATCGTACAGGTTCTGTCCCTGCAACAGCCCGGCGGTCTCGAGCATCCGCTCGACCTTCTCCGTCCCGTCCTCCGTCAGGACGATCGAACGCTGCTTCTCGTCCTTGCTGTAGTCCTCGGGGACCAGCCGCTTCACGACCGCGTCGACCGAGATATACAGCTCCGACTTGTCGTCCGTCGGTCCGGAGATGATCAAGGGCGTGCGCGCCTCGTCGACCAGGATCGAGTCGACCTCGTCGACGATCGCATGCGCGAACGGCCGCTGGACCATCGACGTCCGCTCGTATTTCATGTTGTCGCGCAGGTAATCGAAACCGAACTCGTTGTTCGTGCCGTAGGTGATGTCGGCGGCGTATGCGTCGCGCCGCTGTTCGTCGGTCAAGTTGGGGACGATCACGCCCACCGACATGCCCAGGAAACCGTAGACGCGTCCCATCCACTCGGCGTCGCGCGCGGCGAGATAGTCGTTGACGGTGACGACATGCACCCCGTCGCCCGGCAACGCGTTCAGGTACGTGGCGAGCGTCGCCACCAGCGTCTTGCCCTCGCCGGTCCGCATCTCGGCGATCTCGCCGCGATGGAGGACGATCCCGCCCACCATCTGCACGTCGTAATGCCGCTGGCCGAGCACGCGCCGCGCCGCCTCGCGCACCGTCGCGAACGCCTCGGGCAGCAGGTCGTCGAGCTTGGCCCCGTCGGCCAGCCGCTCGCGGAAGACCGTCGTCCGCCCGGCGAGCTGCTCGTCCGACATGGCCTGGAGCGCGGGCTCGAACCCGGCGATCCTCGCCAGCAGCGGATTCAAGGATTTGACGTATCGGTCGTTGGACGAACCGAACAGCGATTTGGCGAAGCCGCCGAGCATAAGCGTATTCCTATGAATAGTGGCGCGCGCGACCGTGCCGCGCACCGAAGATGATCGAAACCGGAACGAATGGGCCGAAGCCGGACGAGCGAGCGCTATTCGCGCCGTCGTGTCGTCCATAGCCGCGAAGGCGCGGGGCGCGGGTCCGACCGCGCCGCGAGCACAGGCTCGACGACCGCCGCCGACGGCCTGCTCGCCATCAGCACATGCGCATGAGCCCGCGCTCGCTCCGGCGCGACGACGCGCGCGCTGGCGGCGATCACCGCCGTCCCGAGCGGACGCGCGCTTGCCCCCGCGCCGGTAAGCGCGGCGAACAGCGCGGACAGAAGGAGGAGGAGCCTCATCCCCGCTCCGATACCCGCCCGTACCTGTATCGTCCACTAACGGCGCATGGCTGTTCCGCGCCAATCCTGGTCGGCCGTGGCCTCAGGGCGTCAACGTCACGCGCCGGGTGATCCGCTGGACCACGGTCGACGCGACCGGCTTTCCGCCTCGCCTAAGACCCGGGGAGACCTGCATACCAAGCCGGAACGAAGCGCAGGCGTCGCCCTGGGCGGTCGCGAAGCTCGGCATCGTCGCGGTCAGCACGCGGCAGCGGAGCACCTTGCCGTCGCCGTCCAGGCTCAATTCGACCGCGATCTCCATGTCCAGCCTGGTCGCCGTCGTCAGCTCGATCGGGGGCGCGGCCGTTCCGGTAGGCAATGCCCATCGCACGGAGAACTCGAACTTGGACGGCACCCCTTGACCCGCCGCGTCCTTGGCGGGCGTGAACACCACCCGCGTGGTCGCCACCGCGCAGGTCGCCGCGTCGAGCGCGGCGTTGCCGCTCGACGTCCTCACCGCGCAGGACGTGACCTTGCCTGTGCGGTCGATGCCCAGGATCGCGAGCACCCGTCCCTCCGCGCCCGCCCGGAGCGCGCTCGGCGGATAGTCGCTCGGCATGATCCACTGCCCCGGACTCCCGACCGGGACTGGCCGCGATACCTCCTGCGCCGCTACGCCGGAAGCGAGCGCGAGCACCGCGCCGGCCGACATGAAACGCATCCGACTGGTCATTCCCGCCCCCGTCCTGTTCGGTATCACGAAAACACCATGGCCAAACCCGACGCAACCTCACCCAGGATGATCACGTTCCGCCGCACGCGACCCCCCGCGTGGTTCGCGCGTTCCTTGTCCATGCCCACGTCCCCCCACCCCGCCGCCCTGATCACGACGCGCCTCGTCAAGCAAGGGCGCGAGGACGAGTTCGCCCGCTGGGCCGATCGGCTGGACGACGTCGCGGAGCGCGAGGCTGACGTCGCGGGCGTGGTCCGTCTCGAACAGCCGAGCGGCCTGGTTTATGCCGTCCATCGCTTCCGCAGCGTGGAGGATGCCCGCCGTTGGAGGGACGCCCCGGCCCGCCACGCGCTTGATGCCGAAGCGAAGGCCTTCTCCTCGGGATGCAGCCAGCTGGAAGATGGTCGTCGTATCCGGGTTCGTGTGGCGAGCGAGACCGCGGTGCCCAAATGGAAGAACTGGGTCGCCACCTGGGTCGCGGTCTTTCCCCTGCTCCTAATCATGAACGGCCTTTTCGCGCTGCTCCCCTTCAAGCTGCCCCGCATCCTGGAACTCGCGGTCATCTCCCTGATCCTGACGGCGACGCTGACCTGGCTGGTTCTACCGCGCATCCGCAAGTTGTTCCGATCCTGGCTCCTCACCGACGAGCATGGCGGTCTGCGCAAGGATCCAAGTTGATCCCTCGCTTGGCGGCTTGCGGGGGCCGCCCTAAGAGGCGCGCATGACCCGCTCACCGCTCGCCCGGCCCTTTCCCGACCTCCCCGCCATCGCCGGCGCGACCCCGCGCACCGCGCGCGCCGGGTACAAGGATTGGGGTCGCTGCGACCTCAGCTTCGTCGCGCTCGATCCCGGCACGACCGTCGCGGGCGTGCTGACGCAAAGCCGGTGCCCCTCGCCCGAGGTCGATTGGTGCCGAGCCGCCTTGACGCTCGGCCAGGCGCGCGCGCTTGTCGTCAACGCGGGCAACTCCAACGCCTTCACCGGCGCGCGCGGGCGCGAGGCGGTGGAGGCGATCGCCGCGCGCACGGCGCAGGCGCTCGGCTGCCGCCCGTCCGACGTGTTCGTCGCCTCCACCGGCGTGATCGGCGTGCCGTTGCCGATCGACAAGGCGGAGGCCGGGCTCGATCTCGCCTTAGTCGCGCCCCCGTGCGGCTGGCGCGGGATGACGGACGCGATCGGCACCACGGACACCTTTCCCAAGGGCGCGATGACGCGGGCGGTCGTTGATGGCCGCACGGTGACGCTGGTGGGCGTCATCAAGGGATCGGGGATGATCGCCCCCGACATGGCGACGATGCTCGGCTTCATCTTCACCGACGCGGTCGCCGAGCCGGAGTTCCTGCGACGCGCGCTGAGCCACGCCAATGCGCATAGCTTTTCGTGCATCACGGTCGACGGCGATACCTCCACCAGCGATACCGTGCTCGCCTTCGCGACGGGCAAGGCGGGCAACGCCCCGCTCGCCGATGACGACAGCCCCGGTGCCGACGCGTTCCGCGCCGCGCTCGACGACCTGTGCCGCCGCCTCGCGCTGCTCGTGGTCCGCGACGGCGAGGGCGCGACCAAGCTGATCGAGGTGCGCGTGACCGGCGCGGAGAGCGACCGCGGCGCGCACCGGATCGCGCAATCGATCGCCAACTCGCCGCTGGTGAAGACCGCGATCGCCGGCGAGGACGCCAACTGGGGCCGTGTCGTCATGGCGGTGGGCAAGGCCGGCGAACCGGCGGACCGCGACCTGCTGTCGATCCGCTTCGGCGACACGCAGGTCGCGCGCGCGGGCGTCGCGGTCGAAGGCTATGACGAAGCCCCCGTAGCCGCGCATCTTAGGGGGCAGGAGATCGAGATCGGGGTCGATCTCGGCCTGGGCGAGGGCGCGGCCACCATGTGGACCTGCGACCTCACCCACGGCTACATCTCGATCAACGCCGATTACCGAAGCTGATTAATCCAGCGCGGGAGCCAGGTCATTGTTCTCCTCGATGCGCAACATACGGATGTCGCGCACCGAGGGCTGGAACCAGTCGTAGGTTCGCTTGAGTTCCTGCACGACCAGCACGCAATCGACCGCAGTTACGCGATCGTTGCCGAAATAGGTCGAGCCTTGCCGCCAGTCGAACCCGCGTTGCTCGAGCACTCGCCTCACATCGGCATAGGCGTTGCGCCAGGAGGGGTTCGGATAGGTGTTTTCCAGCGTGCTCGTATCCAGATCGAAGACGATGGCGTACATACTGCCCCCACTAGTGGCACGAGCGTCACCGCGACGGTTATGGCCGGCACTGACCTGCATCGTCCGACTCTATGCGACGCGCGACGACTGCGCCAGCTCGCCCTCCAGCCACCCCTTGAGCTGGCTCTTCGGCGCGGCCCCGACCTTGGTTGCGGCGGGGGCGCCGCCCTTGAACAGGATCATCGTCGGGATGCCGCGCACGCCGAACTGGCCCGGCATCTCGGGGTTGTCGTCGATGTTGAGCTTCACGATCGACACTTGACCGCCAAGTTCGTCCGACAGTTCCTCCAGCGACGGCCCGATCATCTTGCACGGCCCGCACCATTCCGCCCAGAAATCGACGAGCACGGGCACGTCCGACTGGAGCACGTCGGCCTGGAAGCTTTGATCGGTCACGGTCTTGGTGGGCATGGATAGAACTCCTGTGAAGTGCTGGACGGCATCTAGGCACACCGGCTCCCGCGCTCAACGACGCGCGGCCTAGCTTTGCTCCACGCCCGCGAAGCGCGGCTTGTGCGCCTCCAGCAGCGCGTCGGGCAGGGCGAACGACACCGGTCCCGCCGTGTAGAGCAACGCCGCCTCGACCGCCCGCCCCGGAAATATCGCCCGGAGCGCGGCGACATAGGCGGCCATCTGGCGCAGGTGATACTCGGGCAGCTCTTCAAGCGTCCTCGGCACGCTCCGCGTCGTCTTGAAATCGACCACGCGCACCAGCGCGTCGTCCACCAGCAACCGGTCCACCGTCCCCGATACGACGCCCCCGTCCACCACCGCCGTGATCGGGGCCTCCGCGAGCGAGTCCGGCCCGAACAGCTCGACGAAGCGCGCGTCCTCCATCACCCGTAGCGCCGCCTCCGCGATCGCCGTCCGCTCCCCCGCATCCTCGACCCGACCCACCGTCTCCAGCCATTGCTCCGCCGCCGCGCGCCGCTTGTCGGGTGGGCAAGGCGGCAACCGTTCGAAGAGCGCATGCATCAACGAGCCCCGCTCGGCCGCCGCGCGCATCGCGTTCGAGGGCGGCGGGTTCGCGACCGCGTCGCCCCCGATCGCCGATGGCGCGAGCGGACGCGGCGGGCGCTGCTCATCGGGCGCGGGTCGCTTGGCCCAGTCGGGCAGCGCCATCGCCAAGCTGGTGTCGCTCCGCTCCATGCCCCGCCGCCGCACGGGCCGCTCGGGGACGGTGCCATGGAACATCCGCTCGCCCCGGGGATCCTCGTCCGCGCTCTCGACGCCCAGCGAGTCGAGCGCGTCCGCCGCCGCCCGGTACCAGCTCATCTGCGGCGGCACGCCCTTCGCGCGGGGGCCGAGCGACCCCGCGATCACCAGCCGCTCCTCCGCGCGCGTCGCGGCGACGTAGAAAAGCCGCCAATGCTCCTCCAGCTCGCGCCGGTCCGCCGCCTCGATCGCCGCGCCCATCGGCCCGCCCCGCTCCGCCGCGCGCGGCCGAAACACTGGCAGCGCCACCCCCAGATCGTCCGCCGTCCAGCGCAGCACGGAGCGCGGCGTCAGCGTCGGGTCGATCGTCGCGTCCGCCAGGATCACCAGCGGCGCCTGCAGGCCCTTCGCCCCATGCGCCGTCATCATACGCACCGCATCGAGCGGCGCGGACGGGTCGCGCACGATCTCCACCTCCCCCCGATCGAACCAGTCGAGGAAGCGCTGCAGCGACGGCGTGGTCGTAGTCTCAAAGGCGAGCGCGGCGTTCAGCAGCTCCTCGATCGGGTCGCGCGCCTCCGCCCCGAGCCGCCGAAGCAGCTTGCGCCGCCCGTCCAGCTCGCCCGACAGCATCTCCTCCAGGAACGCATAGGGCGTCAGCAGGTCCGCTCGCGCCAGCATCGCGCGAAGCGGCGCGATCCGCTCGCGCATGTCCCCCGCCGCCAGGTGTCGCCACAGGCTCCCCGTCCGGTGCACCGACGCCAGCATCAGCTCGTCCTGCGTCCACCCCATCAGCGGCGAGACGAGCAGGCTCGCCAGCGACAGGTCGTCGTCGGGCTGGAGCACGAACCGCACCGCCGCCAGCAGATCCTGCACCGCCAGCGGCGCATTGAGCCGGAGCCGATCGACCCCCGCCACCGGCACGCCCTCCGCATACAACCGCGCGACGAGCAGCGACGCCAGCGTCCCGCGACGCTTGACCAGCACCATCACGTCCTCGGGCCGGAGCGGCCGCCCCTTGGACTCCAGCATCAGCCCGTCGCGCAGCCACCCCTTGATCGCCGCCGCGATCCGCCGGGCGTTCTCGCGCACGGCGTCGTCGATCCACCCCTCCTCGTCCTCGTCGGAGCCGCCATCGATGATCGCCGGCCATAGCGTCACCGTTCCCGGTCCCGGCACCTCGCTACGGTGCGTCTCGGGCGCGTCATACAGCCCTAGCCTGGGCTCCGGGATTACCCCCAGCGCCCGGTCGACGAACTCCAGCACCGGCTTGGTCGAGCGGAAGGACTCGACGAGCGACAGTTGCTGGAACGGCAGCCCGCGATCCTGCTCGGGCATGTCCTCGTCATAAACCTCGCCCGCGCGCCCGCTGAACGACCGCTCCGCCGCCTCGAAATATTTCGGGTCTGTCCCCTGGAAGCCGAAGATCGCCTGCTTGTAGTCGCCCACCGTGAACAAAGTCCGCGTCCGCGGCGCATAGATACCGCGCCCGACGAAGAACTCGTCCACCAGCGCGCGGATGATCCGCCACTGGTCGATGTTGGTGTCCTGCGCCTCATCGATCAGCACATGCTCGGTCACCTGATCGAGCTTGTACCGCACCCACTCGCCGATCCCCGGCTGCTCCAGCAACGCCACCGTCCGCGCGATCAGGTCGTTGAAGTCGACCCCACCCGCCCGCCGCTTCGCCGCAGCATAGGCCCGCGCATAGTCCCGCCCGACCTCCAGCCCGTCCGCGAGGAGGTCGGCATAGCCGCCGCGCGCCAGCCTGCCCTGCACCGACACCGCCCATTCGCCGATCCCGGCCGCGATCTCGTCATAGTCGGGCTCCAGGTCGATCAGCTTCCGGCTCGTCTTCTTGAGCACGCCCTCCTTGGTGAACACGACGGCGCGGATGTCGTCGACATAGGCCAGCCGGACGGCCGGCTCGGACTCCAGCCACCCCGCGACGATCTCCGCGTTCTTAGTACCCGTCGCGGTCCCCCACCGCCTGTTCGCCGCCGCGATCCGCTGCAGCCCATCCTCGTCCACCTCGGCGCACTCCGCCGCCAGCGCCTCGGCGATGTCGCCCGAGGGCAGGTCCAGCGCGCGCCGTAGCCAAGGCCCGACCCCCGACGGCATCTCCTCCAAAGCCGCGCCCACGCGCGCGCACTCGGTCAGGAACTGCTCGGCCCCGCCCTCGCCCAATCGCCGGCTGAGCGCCCCGATCACCGCCACCGGCCGCGTCCGGCCTTCCCGCTCCGCCTGCCCCAGCATCGACGCCAGCGTGTCGCGAAGCAGCACCGCCTCCTCGCGCGCCTCCAGCGGCCGGAAGCCCGGCCCGAGTCCTGCCTCGACCGGGAACGCGGCGAGCAGCCCCTGGCAGAAGCCGTGGATCGTCTGGATGCGGATGCCGCCGCCCGGCGCGTCGAGCACCTTGGCGAACAGCGTCCGCGCCGCCTCCTGCATTTCGGGCGTCGGCCGCTCGCCCAGCGCCGCCAGATCGAGCGCCAAGTCCTTCAGCGGCATCCGCACCCAGGCCGCCAGCCGCCGCCCGATCCGCCCCGCCATCTCCGCCGCGCCCGCCTTGGTGAAGGTCAGCGCCAGGATCGCGCCGGGATCGACCCCGCGCAGCAACAGTCGGAACACCCGCGCGGCGAGCACCTGCGTTTTGCCGGTTCCGGCGGAGGCGGAGAGCCATACGTGCGCGAAAGGGTCCGACGCCGCCCGCTGCGCCCCGTGCAGCGGGGGAAGGTTGCCGATCCGGTCGAAGGTGTCGACGCTCATCCGCGCGCACCTCCTTCCTTCTCACGGCCGTACCATTCGTCGAGACGCATCAGCTGGTCATACTCTGTGTACGGCGCGTACTCGGGCTTCACCTTGGCCTCGAACGGTGCATCGCCCGTAAGCCACTTGCCTGCCGCCTCAGTGAACTGCGCCGCCGCCCGGCCTACGAACTCGTCGGTCCTGACCTTGTCCTTGGCCCCGTCCGGATCGACCGGCGACACGACCTTCCCGAACCCGTCGCGGCTCCTGGCCAGCGACCAATATTCGAACGCTCCGGCCGTGCCCGACACCCCCGGGAACCCGCCCCGCTCGGCGATCACGCCAAGCATCCCCAGCTGCATCGAGAACCCCTCGCGCACCGCCGCGGTCGAGGGCGCCTGCCCCGTCTTGTAGTCGACGATCGCGATCCCGCCGTCCGGCAGCCGGTCGATCCGGTCATACCTGCCGGTCAAGGTCACCCCGCCGATCTCGACGACGCCCTTGCCCTCCGCCTGCCACACGCGCCGGCCACCATCGGCATCCTGGGCGGTGCGCGCCGCGATCCAGTCGATCGCCTCCATCAACCGCGGCGACCACAACGCCCGGATCAACGGATGCGTCAGCTCGTCCGACATCAGCGCCCGCGCCCGCGCCGGGAGCAGCGCCGGGTCGGCCGCGTCATGCCGCCACCATTCCTCCAGGATCAGGTGCACGGCCGTCCCCCGCCAAGCCGCGCTCGGATCTGCGTCGACCGGCTCCATCGGCATGAGCCCCAGCACCCGCCGCGCGTAGAACGCGTAAGGATCGGCCTTTAGTCGGTCCACTTCCGTCACGGAAATCCGGATCGGCCGCAGTTCCGCAGGCGGCGTCGGCGCGGGCCGGTCGACGGGCAGGTGCTCGCCCGGATCGTCGAGCGCCTCCGCCCACGCCTCCAGATCGCGCGCCCGCTCGAACCGCTCCCCCGCCAATGCCTCCAGCCTGAGCCAAAAGCGCGAAGCCAATGTCGGCGACTTCGCGTCTCGCCGGCTCCGCGTCATCAACGCCTCGGGCGCGCCCAGCGCCTGCCCGAAATCATGCGCCGCCACCCCCACCCGCCGCTCCAGCCCTGGCAGTCCGAGCTCTTGCCGGATGCGCGGCGCGAGCCACGGGTCGGGCGCGGGCGTCCCCGGCCAGACGCCCTCGTTCAGCCCGCCCAGGATCATGAGGTCGGCCGACTGCAGCCGCCCCTCGATCTGTCCATAGATGGCGAGGCGCGGATGCCCCCCGAATGGCGGCCGCACAGCCTGCTCGTCGAGCAGCGTCCTGAGCAACGGCGCGAGCCCCTCCGGATCGATCAGCCTCGGCCCGACCCCGCTCTCGCGCTCCAGGTCGCTCAGGAACTCGGCCGCGCACCGCCCCGCCGGTCTCGCCCACAACGCATCGCCGCACAAGCCGTCCGCCGCCTCGCGCAGGCACGCGATCAGCCCGCCCATCGGCTGAGGTCCTTGCGAGTAGGTCTTCGACACCGGCGCGAGCAGCTCGCAAGCCTCCGGCCACCAGGCGAGGGCCAACGCCCGCGCGCCGTTCTTCTCCCTCTCCCCTCTGGGGAGAGGGTCGGGGAGAGGGGTTGAGTCGAAGTCAGGCGTTCGCGTCTGGTACAGCCCCTCTCCCCGACCCTCTCCCCGCAAGCGGGGAGAGGGAGACTCCGTAGCCGCTCCGCCCGGTACATGGTCGTCGGCCAGATACGCCGCCAGCCCGTCCAGTCCCGGCGCGGGCCGTGGTCCTCGCAGCACCGCGTCGAGCGCGCGCACCCCGCGCAGCCATTCCACCCGCCGCTCGCCCGCCCGCACCAGCGGATGCTTGAGCAATGTCAGCAGCGTCAGCGGCGGCCAACGCTGCGCCGCCGCCTCCGCCAACGCGAGCAGTAGCGTCCCCGGCGGCAGCAGCGCCAGTGGACGCCCCGCCGAATCGTCGATCGCGATCCCCCAACGCCGGCAATGCGCGCCCACCCGCGTCGCCAGCGCCCGGTCGGGGGTGATCAGCGCCGCCGTCCGGCCGGGCATCTCCACCGCCTCGCGCAGCGCCAGCGCGATCCCCTGCGCCTCGGCCGCCAGCGTCGGGAACTCCGCCGCCGAGACGCCCGTCAGCCGCCGATCCTCCGACCGGAGCGCGCTCCATTTCCCCGTCGCCTCGGCGGGGGCGAGCGCGCTGGTGATCGCCCGGCCCCGCGCGACGCTCGCGTCATGGTCGCTCCCGTCGCGCCATCGCCGGACCTCGGCACGCGCGACGCCCATCCGGTCGAGCAGGAACTTCAGGTGGAACTGCGGATGCGTCTCGATCGACCGCTTGGCCCGCCCGCCGTCGGGACCGGGCGCGTGCGGCCCAAGCGCATCCCACTCGTCATCGGGCACGCGCATGTCGACGCCCGCCATCACCACCAGCCCGCGCCGCATCCCCGCCACGCTCCTGAGCAGCCGCGCGACCGCCGGGGCCGAATCGGTCACCCCCGCCGCGCACACGAAGCCGACGGGCGGCTCCTCGCGCCACCGCTCCGCCAGCCGGTCGATCACGCGCGCGCGCCGATCGGCGGCGTCGATCATCCCCATCGCCTCGAGCTCGTCCGGCCAGCGATCGAGGATCGTCTCGAACAGCTGGAGCGACCGTTGCCAATGCTCCGACAGCTCGGGCGCGAGGTCGATGGTGTACAGCCGCTTGGGGTCGACCTCCTCCACGATCAGCTGGTCGAGCGTGCGGGCCAGCTCCCCCGCCAACCGCACCGCCTCGCCGGTCTCGATCGCGGCGCCCGCCGCCGCGCGCTCCTCCGCGATCAGCCGCGCCAGCATCATCCGTCGCCGCATCGGCGGGACCGCGGGCGGGATCGGTTCCGCCTCGACCGGATCGAGCGCCGCGCCGACCCCCTCGCCCAGGTCGGGATCACCCAGCGCCACCAGCCGAGGCAGCAGCAGCGCCCCCCCGCTCGCGCGCACGAACGCGTCGGTGATCGCGCGCACCGACCGGTTGTTGGGCAGCAGCACGATCCCGCGCGCCACCGCCATCGGCTCGCCACCGAACCTACGCATCAGCCCCGCGACCAGCGCGTCGGAGAACGCCCGGTGGTCCGGGATGGTGTAGACGTTCAGGCGCCCCGCTTCGCCCTTCGACAAGCCCTCAGCCATGCGCGATCATCGCCTCCGTGCGCGGGATCGCCTCGGGCGTCCCCACATCGAACCACATGCCCTGATGGACGACGCCGTACGCCCGCCCCGCCGCGATCGCGCGCTCCCAGAACAGCATCGTCGAGAACGGCCCCTCGGGCGCGCCTCGGATCAGCCGGGGGTGAATCATCTGCACGCCCGTGAACACGAACGGCGCGCTCGTCCCGGCCTTGCGCCGTCGGGTGATCCGCCCGTCGGCGGCCATGTGGAAATCGCCCTGCCCCCGGAAATTGTTCGCGCGGGCAAGCGGCACCATCAGCAGCAACGCGTCCATCGCGTCGTCGTCCCACCGGTTCGCCAGCAGCCTGACCGCGTCGACCGGCCCGTCGACCCACAGATTGTCGCTGTTCGCGACCAGCACCGGCTCGTCGCCCAGCAGGTGGCGCGCCTGGACCAGCCCGCCCCCGGTCTCCATCAACCGCGCGCGCTCGTCGGACACGACCACCTCCAGCCCCGGCACGTTGGCCGCGAGATGCGCCTCCAGCATATCCGCCAGATAATGGACGTTGACCACCGCCCGCTCGACGCCGCCCGCGCGCAACCGGTCGAACACGTGATCGATCAACGCGCGCCCCGCCACCTCGACCAGCGGCTTGGGCCGCGTCGCCGTCAGCGGTCGCATCCGCGTCCCCAACCCCGCCGCCATCACCATCGCGGTGCGCGGCACGCGGCCGCCGGGATCGAGCCGGAGCGCCAGCGCCCCGCTCACGAAGCCGCCATCATCGGGTCGCCGCGACGCGCGGCAGGCACGTTCGCGTCGAACCAGCGCCGCACCGGCTCCAGCACCGGCTCCGCCAGGTCGCGCTCCAGATAGGCCCACACGCGCGGACACAACGCCGCGTACCGAGCCTTTCCGTCGCGCTTCCACAACCGCGTGAAGATGCCGACGATCTTCGCGTTCCGCTGCGCGCCGAGCACATGGTACGCGCGCATGAAATCCTCGCCCGCCCCCGTCGCCGCGACATACCGCGCGAGCATCGCCGTCTCCAGCGCGGGCGCGACGTCCCGCCGCGCGTCCTTCAGCAGCGACACGAGATCGTACGCCGGATGCCCCGCCAACGCGTCCTGGAAATCGAGCAGCCCCAGCCCGTCCTTGACGAGCATCAGGTTCTCCGCGTGATAATCGCGCAGCACCGTCACCGTCTCGCCTGCGAGCGCATGTTCGAACACCGCGTCCCAGGCCGCGCGATACCCGTCGCGATCGACCGGCAACCCCACCGCCGGGCAGTACCAATCCACCAGCAGGTCCGCCTCGCGCCGCAGCACGGCGCGGTCATAAGGCGCGAACGGCCCAGCCGGATGCGTACGCAGCTCGGCGAGCACGTCCACCGCCGCCTCGTACAGCGCCGCCTCCCGCCCGGGCTCGGCGTCGGCGACCTCGCGCAATCGCGCATCCCCGAAATCCTCGAGCAGCACCAATCCTCGACCCAAATCCGATGCCAGCACCGCCGGGGCGCCGAAACCCCGCTCCGCGAGCCACCCGCCGACCGCCAGGAACGGTCGGGGATCCTCCTCGGGCGGCGGCGCGTCCATCAGCACGGCCCGCTCCGCCCCCCGCGCCACCCGGAAATACCGCCGGAACGACGCATCCCCCGCCAGCGGCATGATAGCCGCCCCACCCCACCCGGCGCTGTCGAGAAAGGCGGCGGCGCCCGCCGGCGGGGTCATGTCGGCCATCGCCGCTCCCAAGCCGCCGGTGCCACCCAAGTCAACCCGCGCGCGCCGTCCTCCTCGATCGACAGGGTGAGCCGCAGCGCCCCGGGCCAGGCTTCCGCCCCCGCGCGCTCCGGCCACTCGACGACCAGCACCGAGTCGGCGAGCGCCTCTTCAAGCCCCAGTTCCTCCACCTCGTTAGGATGATCGAGCCGGTACAGGTCCACATGCACCACCGGCACCCGCACTTCCGGCGGCGCATAAGGCTGCACGATCGCGAACGAAGGCGAAGGCGCTTCCCCTTGAAGTCCCATTGCCCGCAAAAGACCCCGCGCCATGCTCGTCTTCCCCGCCCCCAGCGGCCCCGACAAGGCGATCACGTCCCCCGCCCGCACGACGGCCGCCAGCGAGGCGCCCAAGGCCTCCGTCGCCTGTGCATCCGCAAGCCTCACTTTCTCCCTTTCCCCGCGAACGGCGAGAGGGAGACACGAGTCCCTCACCGCCTCGGCAACTCCACCGTCACCAACGTCCCCTCGCCCGGTTCGCTCACCAACACGATCTCCCCGCCATGCGCCTCGACGAACTGCTTCGCCAGCGGCAGCCCCAGCCCGAGCGCCCGCTCGCCGCCGGGCTGCATCCCCGGCTCGGCGAACCGCTCGAACGCCGCGCCCGCCGCCGCCTCGTCCATCCCCGGCCCGTTGTCCGATACCACGATCCGCGCGCGCAGCGCGTTCCCGTCGGCATGGAGCAACACGCGCCCGCCTTCCGGCGTCGCCGCGACCGCGTGGCGCAGCAGATGCTCGACCACTTCGCGCAGTCGCCGCGCATCGCCCGTCACGCGCCCCGTCGACCGCGCGACCTCGACCGCGAAATCGAGCTTGCGCCGCTTGGCCGCAGGCGACACGGTCTCCGCCGCCTCGCGCATGACCTCGGCCAGGTCGACATCGTCCCGCTCGATCCCGTTCTCCGCCGCGTCCCTGGTCAGGTCGAGCACGTCGTCGATCAGCAGCCCCAGCCGCTCGACCGAATCCAGGATCGCCTCGATATACGCTTCCCCCTCGCTCGTCAGCTTGCCCGCATAACCCCCATGCAGCATCTCCGCGAAGCCGCTGATCGACGTGAGCGGCGTGCGCAGCTCGTACGACATGTTCGCGACGAACGCCGTCTTGACCCGGTCCGATGCCTCCAGCGCCTCCGCCCGATCACGCAAGGCGCGCTCGATCTTCCGGCTGTCGGAGATGTCGAGCATCGTGAACAGCGCGTTGCCGTCGGGCAGCGGCACGGCGGCGAACTCGAAATGCCGACCGTCCGCGAACGCCACGCGGCCACCGCGCTGCTGTCTCTCGCCCGTCGCCGACCGCACCAGCTCCCCGATCAGCGTCGCCCGCGCCGGGGTGGCCAGGCGCGACGACGCCGCCTGCGCGAAGGCATCGACCCGCGGATGGCTGCCCAGGAATTCCTCCTCGAACCCCCACAACGCCCGGAACCGCGTGTTCCACAATTGCAGCCGGCCGTCCGACCCGAACACCCCGATCGCCTCGAACAGGTTGTCGAACGTCGCCGCCCGCACGCGGAGCAGGGTATCGCGCGCGCTCGCCAGCTGCACCTGCTCCGTCCGGTCCTCGAAGATCAGCAGCAGCCCGCCATCGGGAAGCGGCTGCGCGACGACCCGCAGATGGACGCCTCCCGACAGATGCCACGCCTCCTCCGCCTGGCCGTGGGCGGCCGTGAACCACTCGCGCCGTTCCGCCTTCCATCCGGGAAAGTCGCGGACTTCGGGCAACCGGTTGGCCTCGCGCATCCGTTCCAGCACCCGGTCGAACTCGGGCCGGTCGGCGAGCCATTCGGTCCGCATGGCGAACATGCGCCGGAACGGCTGATTGCAGAATACCAGGCTCCGGTCCGCCCCGAACTGCGCGACCCCCGCCGACAACCGGTCGAGCATCGCGCGCTGCGCCTCGG
>NZ_CAXSHH010000010.1:0-57406 GCF_964237155.1 uncultured Sphingomonas sp.
GCAGCCTTGAATCAACAAGCGATCACGCCGTCAACCTTTGTCCACGAGGCCTAGCGGATCGCGACCTTGTTCTAATCGGCGACGTCAACGCTGAATATCGTCCATTTCTGCTCAGCACGGACCGACTCTGGAGAGCCGTGGATACGATGGATGAGGGTGCCGGCAGGAAGCGCGGCCTCGCGGTTCTAACGGTCGAGTAGGAGACGGGCGGCGGTCTGCAAGCATGCATGCCCGACATTTGTGCAGCTGATTTTGAGGAGCTAATCGCCGTGTCCATGCCCTCGACTTCTTCGAAAAAGCCGGAGCAATGCATGGTCGCATCTCAGCGCGGCAATAGGCCCGGCAACTCCGGCAGCAGCTCGTTCGCCAGGAACCCGACCGGGCCGACCCTGCCCGCCAGGATGCGGCCCGCCTCGCCATGGAGCCAGACGCCCCAGCAGGTTGCCTCGAACGCCGGGAACCCGCGCGCGAGCAGCCCGCCGATCGCGCCCGCGAGCACGTCGCCCGACCCGCCCGTCGCCAGCCCGATCCCGCCGCCCGCATACCGGACGAGGCGGCCGTCCGGGGCGGCGATCAGCGTGGACGTGCCCTTCAACGCCACCGCCGCGCCGAACTTCGTGGCGACCGCCAGCGCGCGGCCCTCCGGATCGGCCTTGATCGCGGCGGCGTCGCAGTCGCACAATTCGGCCATCTCGCCGCCATGCGGGGTCAGCACCAGCCGCCCCGCATAGCCCGCCAGCGTTTCCGCCAACGCGCCCGACGCGGCGCAGACGGCGGCGTCGAGGACCAGCGACACGCCCTCGCGCGGGGCCTGGGCGACCATGTGGACGAGCCGCCCGGCGGCGGCGCGGTCCATCATGCCGGGGCCGACCACGGCCGCGTCGACATGATCCAGCGCGGCGTGGAGTGGCGAGTCCGGCCCGACCACCGGCTCGCCCGATTCGTCCTCCTCCAGCGCGATCACCCCGGCCTCGGGGAACAGCACGCCCAGCATCAACGCCGCCGACGGGACGGTCGCGAGCAGCGACTTGCCCGCGCCGACGCGGAACGCCGCCTCGGCGGTCAGCCGGAGCGCGCCCGGCACCTGGCGGCATCCACCGATCGAGAGGACGCGGCCACGACTGTTCTTGTCGGTATCGGCGCCGTCGTCGGTCGGCGGCGGGTTGGCCGCGCGCCATGCGGCATCGAGCTCCACGGCGCTCACGCGGTCACGCCCGCCATCCGGTCGGGCGCGTCCGTCACCGCGACGGGGCTGTCCTCGACCGGGGCGCTCTCGTTATAGCGCGCCAGCACCAGCCCGCCGCTCCGGCCGTGCGCGGGATCGTGGCGGTATTCGGTGACGGAGCAGTTGGCGACATCGCCCGCGCGATCGATCGCTAGGATCTCCTCCTCGCTCAAGCCCTCGATGACGTAGCGCAGGCAGAGCACCACAACCTGATGCGCGACGATCATCACGCGCCCGCCCGGATGGTGGAGCGCGACCGTGTCCATCACCGAGCGCAGGCGGAAGATCACGTCGCACCAGCTCTCGCCGCCGGGCGGACGATGGTAGAACTTGCCGAGCAGCCGCCGGAACGCGGCCTGCTCGGGCGCGAGCGCCTTGATGCCCGATCCGGTCAGGCCGTCGAGCACGCCGAACTCCTTCTCGCGCAGGCGCTCGTCGACGCAGATCGGCTCGTCGGCGGGACAACCGCCCGCCTCGCGGAAGAGCCGCGCGGTCTCGCGCGCGCGCAGGTAGGGAGATGCGAGCAGCACGTCCGGGCGACCGTCCACGCCGTAGCCCGAGAACCAGCGGCCGAGCGCGGCCGCCTGTTCCTCGCCGCGCGGCGACAGGGCCACATCGACGTCGCGTTCGGTCAGGTCGATCCGGTGCGCGCCCGCCGCGTCGGCGGCCATCCGCGCGACGTTGCCCGCGCTCTCGCCGTGGCGGACGATCCAGAGGACGGACGGCCAGCGTTGCGGGACGGTCCGGGTCAAGCGGCGGAGCCCGTCCAAGTCGTCTTCATGCGCGCCATCGCCTGTTCTCCCGGGTCATCCCGTCCAACGACAGCGGCCGCGGCGCGGTTCCGGCGTCAATCCTCGACCGGGCGTATCGGTCGGCGCGCGTTCAGGTCGAAACCGTCGCCCGTGGCCATGACGTGGAGCCGGACGTCGTGCATCGACAGCGTGCGCTCGGGCCGCGCCTCGGCGATGTTGCAATGGGTGACGCCCGATCCGTCGACCACCGTCACCGCCCCCGATCCGAGCACGCGGAACATTTCGCCCGTCACCAGGATCGCGGTGTCCTCGTCGACGCCCACCCCCAGCACGCGAGGATTGTGCGCGACCGCGCCCAGCAGCCGGCCGATCCGCCCGCGCTCGGCGAAATGCTGGTCGATGATGATGTGCGGCATCAATCCTAGCCCCGGCGCCATATGCAGGTCGCCGAACCGATGCGAGGTCGATCCCGCGCCGCGCACCAGCATGGTGTCGCTCATCGCGGACGCCCCCGCCGACGTGCCCGCGATCAGCCCGCCGCGCGCGTGAACCCGGCGCAACGCCTCCTCGACCGGGGTGCCCGCGATCTGGCTGGAGATGCGCAGCTGGTCGCCGCCGGTGAAGAAGATGCCCGCCGCGTCCTCGAACAGCCCGTCCATGCTCCCGTCCAGCGTGTCGCCGCGCTCGTGGACATACAGCTCGACCAGGTCGGTCACGCCCAGATCGGCGAACGCGGCTTCGTAGGCGTCGAAATAACCCTCGGGCGCGCGGCTGGCCACGGTGGCGAGGACAAGCTTCCTGCCCCGCACCCGCTCGGCGATCGCGCGCAGGATGACACGGTCGCCCGTCT
Source organism: uncultured Sphingomonas sp. (assembly GCF_964237155.1). Classification (GTDB taxonomy): domain Bacteria; phylum Pseudomonadota; class Alphaproteobacteria; order Sphingomonadales; family Sphingomonadaceae; genus Sphingomonas. The sequence continues at coordinate 2,828 of NZ_CAXSHH010000010.1, forward strand.
TGTCCTCGCGCCCGCCGATGATGAGCAGGGGGCCGGGTTCGGTCATGCGCACGCCGAGAGCTGGTGGACGGCGGGCACGTAGGAGACGACCTGGTTCCAGATCCGCTCCACCTCGCTCGGCATGATGACGATCAGGTCGCCGGGCCGCGCCGCCTCCAGGCAGACCCGCGTCGCCGCCTCCTCGCTCGGCAGGCGGTGGAGCAGGCGGGGGTCCTTGCCGGTGCGGAGCGCGCCCTCTGTCATCAGCGCGTTGATCGACCCGGCGGGTCGGCCGCGGCCGTCCGGAGCCTCGCGGAACATCACCTCGTCGAAGATGCCCGCCGCCAGCTCGCCCATGCGCAGCAGGTCCTCGTCCCGGCGGTCGCCGGGGATCGAGACGACACCGTACACGCGCCCGTGATCAGGGCGCATGGTGTCGATCAGCCGCCCGAGCGCGGTGACCGCCGCCTCGTTATGCGCGTAGTCGACGATCACGCGGACGCCGTGCGCGGCGTCGTGGACGTTCAGGCGACCCGGGCTGTCCTCGAACGACGAGGTGAACTGTCCCAGCGCGCGCCGGACGACTTCCGGATCGACGCCGTGCGCGATCGTCATCGCGGCGGCGGCAAGCGCGTTGGCGATGTTGAACTCGGCCGAACCGCCGAGCGTCGCGGGGACGTCGGCGGCGTTCATCAACGGCTCGCGGCGTGCGTCCCGCCACAGCGCGATCGTCCCGCCGAGCGCGCCCGGCTCGCGCACGACGGCCAAGAGGCCTTTGTCAATATGGCGGCGTAGGAACGGCGGCATCGCCTCTCCGCCCGCCATCGAGAACCAGACCGGCTTGCCGCCCGTATGCCGCGCCATCCGCACGGTGATCGGATCGTCGGCGTTGAGCACGCAGCTACCCCAGCGCGCGACGGCGCGGGCGACGACCGCCTTGACCCGCCCCAACTCCTCGACCGTGTCGATGCCGCTGATCCCCAGATGATCGCCCGTGACGTTCAGGACCGCGCCGACGTCGCACCGGTCGAATCCCAGCCCCTCGCGCAGGATGCCGCCGCGCGCGGTCTCCAGCACGACGGCATCGACGGTGGGGTTGCGGAGCAGCATGCGCGCGCTCCTGGGGCCGCTGGCGTCGGCGGCCATCAGCAGCCGACCGTCGACATACACGCCCGATGTGGTGGTCATGCCGACACGCAGCCCTGCCTCGCACAGGATGCGCGCGACCATGCGCGTCGTCGTCGACTTGCCGTTGGTGCCGGTGATCGCGAAGACGGGCACGCGACTCGCCCGCCTGCGCGGGAAGAGCATGTCGATCACGGGGCGCGCGACGTCGCGGGGCGTCCCCTCCGACGGCTGCAGGTGCATCCGGAAACCGGGCGCGGCGTTCACCTCGACGATGCCGCCACCCGTCTTGCGCACCGGACGCGAAATATCGGGCGACAGCAGGTCTATCCCCGCCACATCGAGCCCGATCACGGCGGCGGCCTGTTCGGCGATCGCGGCGTTCTCAGGGTGGATCCGGTCGGTGCGGTCGATCGCCGTCCCGCCGCTCGACAGGTTGGCGGTGCCGCGTAACGGGACCTCCTCGCCCGCCGCCGGAACGCTCGCGAGCGTGCGGCCGCCGGTCGCCAGCAACGCCCGCATCGCGCCGTCGGGGACGATGCGGGTCAGCACCTGCCCATGGCCGCGCCCCCGCCTGGGATCGCGGTTCAGGGCCGCGATCAACTCGGCGACCGTCCGCGCCCCGTCGCCGATCACGCGCGCGGGGACGCGCTCGGCGCAGGCGACCATCCGGCCGCCGACGACCAGCACGCGGTGGTCCCGGCCCGGCAGCTGCCGCTCCACCATCACCCCGCGCGGGCTCCGGCTCTGCGCCCCGGCTAGCTCGAAGGCGGCGCGCACCGCCTCCTCCGACGCGATGTCCGTCGTGACGCCGCGCCCGTGATTGCCGTCCACCGGCTTCATCACCACCGGATAGCGCAACCGCCGCGCCTCCAGCGCCGCCTGGTCGGCGGTGCGCGCCACGACGCCGCGCGGGACCGGCAACCCCGCCGCGTCGAGCAGCGCCTTCGCCGCGTCCTTGTCCCCCGCCAGCTCGGTCCCGATCAAGGAGGTCGCGCCGGTGACGCTCGCGCGGATGAGCCGCCGGCGACTGCCCGTGCCCAGCTGGACCAGGTTCCGCGCGTTCAACCGGACGGCCGGGATGCCGCGCCGCCGCGCCGCGTCGACCAGGGCCTGCGTCGTCGGCCCCAACCGCGCCGCCGCGACCGGGAGGGCGAGCGCGGCCATGATCGCCGGCACGCCACCCGGTTCGCCCAGCTCGGCCTGCCGCAGCGACGCCCAGTTCTCGACGCGCGCCAGTTCGGGAGGAAGCAGGTCCGCGACCAGCCGGATCGCATGCGCGCCCGCCATCAACCCGACCTGCTCGTCGTGGTAGCGATAAAGGACGTCGTACACCCCCGGCCGGCCCTTCACCCTGCGCGTCTTGCCGCGCGTGACGGTGTGGCCGGCCATCACCTGCAGTTCCAGCGCGACATGCTCGATCACATGGCCCAGCCAGGTGCCGTCCCGCAGGCGCCGCACGAGTCCGCCCGGCTCGCCGTAGCTGCACCCGTGCCGCCCGAGCCCCGGCAGGAGCGCGAGGAGTCGGTCGGTGAAGCCCGGCAGCCGATCGCTCGGCCACTCCTCCAGCGCGCCCAGATCGAGCTGGATGCGGATCATGGGCTTGAGGCCGTACAGATGCGGGCCGCGATACACGGCGCGCTCGACCACGCGGAGCGGGCGGGGGTTCACCTCACGCGGTTCGCACGACCAGCAACGCCGTCGCGGCGATCCGGTCGACCCGGGCATAGGCGGGCGTCGCCAGCTCCTCGCCGAAAATGTCGGGATCGAGCTCGCGGTAGCCCCAGGCGAACCGATCCGTATCCAGCCGGGCGTGGAGCTCGCGCAGCAGCGGGTCCTCGCCGTCCACGATCGACACGCCCGTATGCAGGACCAGCCGCCCGCCCGGCGCGAGCAGCTCCACCCCAGCCAGCACCCAGTCGAGCGCGACGCCCGCGCCGAACAACGCGCCGCCGTCGCGGTACAGCCGCCCGCCCTCGTCGATCATGAATGGCGGGTGGGTGACGATCAGGTCGAACCGCCCGTCCAGGTCGGCCGGGCTGCTCGCCACGACCTCGCGGTGGTCGAGTCCGGCGCATTCGGCGTTGATCCCCGCCAGGCGCAGCGCCGCCGGGTTGACGTCGGCGAGCGTCAGCGTCGCGCCGGGCGCGGCGCGCGCCGCGGTGATCCCGCCCACGCCCGCGCCCGCGCCGTAATCCAGGATGCGCCCGCCCGACCGGGGCCGGCCCATCTCGGCCCCGATCAGCTCGGCGAAGCGGTGGCTGTCCGGGCCCAGGAACACCGCGTCGCGGCCGTCGGGCGGGTAGGCGGAATGAAGGAACAACGCCCCCTGGACGCTCGACGCGCGCACCGTCGCGCGAAACAGCCCGTCCTCGGCCGGCGCGGCGACGCCCGCCGCGATCATCAGCCCGAACAGCTCCGCCCCGACCGCTTCCGGCGCGAAGGGCAGGCTCCAGCCGAGCGCGTCCCGAACGTCCCGCGCCCGCCGCCGGTCCGCCCGCGCCAGGACGCGCGCGTGGCTGGCCGGGGTCACGGTCGTGAAGCGATAGCCGGTCGCGTCCAGCCGGCGAAGCAGCGCGAGCGTCGCGTCGCGGGAACCGTCCGCGGCCCGCGTTCCGATCGGCGTCTCCGCCGCGTCGTCGAAAGTCGGACTCATCGGTCGGATCGTCGCCTCGTCTAGCGGGAACGCGGTAAACCGACCGCGCCGGACCATGTTCCCGTGCCCGCGCGGGCGCTTGCCCCGACCCCCGCCCGGCGCTTAGGGACCCCGCACACGTTCGCGGAGGATCCGGCATGCGCATCATCGACCACCATGTCGCGGGCGGCGGGCTCGCTCCCGCCGTTCGTTTCGGGGACGTGTTCGATCCCAACCTGGGCGAGGTGCAGGCGCGCGTTCCCTTGGGCGACGCCGCCGTGCTCGAGACCGCCGTGCAGGCCGCACTCAAGGCGCAGCCCGCCTGGGCCGCGACCAACCCGCAGCGCCGGGCGCGGGTCATGTTCCGATTCAAGGAGCTGGTCGAGCGGAACATCGACGCGCTCGCGCACACCCTCTCGATCGAGCACGGCAAGGTGTTGGCGGACTCGAAGGGCGACATCCAGCGCGGGCTGGAGGTGATCGAGTTCGCCTGCGGCATCCCGCACCTGCTGAAGGGCGAGTACACCCAAGGCGCGGGTCCCGGCATCGACGTCTGTTCGATGCGCACCCCGCTCGGGATCGGGGCGGGGATCACGCCGTTCAACTTTCCCGCCATGATCCCGATGTGGATGTTCGGCGTCGCGATCGCTTGCGGCAACGCCTTCATCCTGAAGCCTTCCGAGCGCGATCCGTCGGTGCCGGTGCGCCTCGCCGAGCTGATGCTCGAGGCGGGCGCTCCGGAGGGCATCCTCCAAGTCGTGCACGGCGACAAGGAGATGGTCGACGCCATCCTCGACCATCCCGCGATCAAGGCGGTGAGCTTCGTGGGCTCCTCCGACATCGCGCATTACGTGTACCGGCGCGGCGTCGAGGCGGGCAAGCGCGTCCAGGCGATGGGCGGGGCCAAGAACCACGGGATCGTCATGCCCGACGCCGATCTGGACCAGGTCGTCGCCGACCTGGCGGGCGCGGCGTTCGGCAGCGCGGGCGAGCGCTGCATGGCGCTCCCCGTGGTGGTGCCCGTCGGCGACAAGACCGCCGACGCGCTCCGCCAGAAGCTGATTCCCGCGATCGCGGCGCTCCGGGTGGGCGTCTCCACCGACACGGGCGCGCATTACGGCCCCGTGGTCAACGCCGCGCACCGTACCCGCGTGGAGAACTGGATCCAGACCGGCATGGACGAGGGCGCCGAGCTGGTCGTCGACGGCCGCGGCTTTACCCTCCAGGGCCACGAGAAGGGTTTCTTCATCGGCCCGACCCTGTTCGACCGCGTCACCCCCGACATGTCGGCCTACAAGGAGGAGATCTTCGGCCCCGTCCTCCAGATCGTGCGCGCGCCCGATTTCGAGACGGCGGTCCGGCTCCCGTCGCAGCACCAGTATGGCAACGGCGTTGCGATATTCACCCGCAACGGCCACGCCGCGCGCGAGTTCGCGGCGCGCGTCGAGGTCGGCATGGTGGGCATCAACGTGCCGATCCCCGTGCCTGTCGCGTATCACAGCTTCGGCGGCTGGAAACGGTCTGGCTTCGGCGACCACAACCAGCACGGGATGGAGGGCGTCCGCTTCTGGACCCGCGTCAAGACCGTGACCCAGCGCTGGCCCGACGGCGCGGGCATCGGCGGAGCCGGGCCCGAGCGCGCCGCCGAGGACGGCGGCCCCGCGCGGGTGCAGGACGCGTTCGTCATCCCGACCATGGGGTGACGACGGTCCGCGTCCTCCTCGCCCTGCTCGCGCTGCTGCTGATTGCCAGGCCGGCGGCGGCGGGAAAGCGGATCGCGCTGACGTTCGACGACGTCCCGCGCGGGCGGGGCGCGTTCATGACGCCCGACGAGCGGACCCGGCGGCTCCTCGCGGCGCTGCGGCGGGCGCGGGTGCGGCAGGCGGCCTTCTTCCTGAACCCTGGATCGCTCGCGGGTCGCAGGGGCGGCGAGCGTCGGATCGGGGCCTACGCCGCCGCGGGACACGTCCTGGCGAACCACTCATGGAGCCACCCGCACCTCCACGCGACGTCCGCCGCCGACTATCTCGCCGACATCGACCGCGCCGAGGCGTGGCTAAGGGGCCGGAAGGGATACCGGCCCTGGTTCCGTTATCCGTTCCTGGACGAGGGTGGCCGCGACAAGGGAAAGCGGGACGCGGTGCGGGCGGGCCTGGCGGCGCGGTCGTTGCGCAACGGCTACGCCACGGTCGATGCGTCCGATTGGAACATGGAACGGCTCACGGTCGAGGCGCGCGCGGCGGGCAAGCCGATCGACACCGCCGCGCTCCGCGACCTGTATGTCGAGAGCCATGTCGAAGCCGCCGGGTTCTATGACGACCTCGCCCGCCGCACGCTCGGCCGGTCGCCCGCGCACGTCCTGCTGCTCCACGAGACCGACATCGCGGCGCTTTACGTCGGCGACCTGGTGGAGGCGCTTCGCCGCGCCGGGTGGAAGATCGTCGGCGTGGACGAGGCGTTCGCCGACCCGGTCGCGGCGGCCCGGCCCGACGTCCCCTCCGCGCAAGGTACGCTGACGGAAGCGCTCGCCTGGGAGAAGGGCCTGCCCGCGCCGCGTTGGTACGCACGCAACGACACCGCGCTCGCCGACCGCCTGTTCGCCGAGCGCGTGCTCCATGAAGAGCCGACAGTGGCGGGGATGCCCGCCCCGGTGATACAGGCCGCGCCATGACGCCCTCCGCCATGCTCCGCCCCCTGTCGGCTTTCCTCGTTCCCGCATCCCTTCTGCTCGCCGCATGCGGCGGCGGGTCGGAGGGCGCCAATACCGCCGCCGAAGAGTCGAGCGCCGCGCCGACCGTCCAGCAGGCTGTGCCCGAGAACCTGACCGACGACGCGGGCAACAAGGCGATCCCGCTCGACCCGCCGCCTGCGGCGACCCCCGCGGCATCGGCCACGCCCGCGGGCCTCGAAGCCTTTCCCGCGTCGTTCCAGGGTCGCTGGGGTCTCGTCGCAGCCGATTGCGAGCCCGGTCGCGACGATGCGAAAGGGCTGATGGAGGTGGGCGCGAAGACGCTCCGCTTCTACGAATCGCGCGCGACCGCGACCGCCCTGATCCAGCCCCGCCCGGCCCGGATCGAGGCCAGGCTCGCCTTCATCGGGGAGGGCCAGGAATGGACGCGCGCGAACGCGCTCACCCTGATCGACGACGGCACCCTCATCCGCGAGGAACGCGATCCCGCAACTTCGCTCCGTTACGCCCGTTGCCCGGAACCCGCATGACCCAGTTCGACCTGACCTCCGACCAGCGCGAGATCCAGGAGCTCGCCGCCCGCTTCACCGCCGACCGCATAACCCCGAACGCGGGCGAGTGGGACGAGCACCACATCTTCCCGCGCGACGTGATCAAGGAAGCCGCCGACCTGGGCTTCGCCGCGATCTACGTGTCGGAGGAAAGTGGCGGCATCGCGCTCGGCCGGCTCGAGGCGGCGCTGATCATGGAGGCGATGGCCTATGGTTGCCCGTCCACCAGCGCCTTCATCTCGATCCACAACATGGCGTCGTGGATGATCGACCGGTTCGGTAGCCAAGCGGTCAAGGACAAGTACCTGCCGAGCCTCGTCACGATGGACCGGCTGGCGAGCTATTGCTTGACCGAGCCCGGCTCGGGCTCCGACGCCTCCGCGCTCAAGACCAGCGCGGTCAGGGACGGCGGCGACTATCTCGTCACCGGTTCCAAGCAGTTCATTTCGGGCGGCGGCGAGAACGAGGTATACGTCACCATGGTCCGCACCGGGGAGGAGGGCCCCAAGGGCATTTCGTGCGTCGTCGTGGAAAAGGATATGCCCGGCGTTAGCTTCGGCGCGCCCGAGCGCAAGCTGGGGTGGCACTCGCAGCCCACCGCGACGGTCAGCTTCGACGGCGTCCGCGTGCCGCCTGAGAACCTCGTCGGCGGCGAGGGCGAGGGGTTCCGCATCGCGATGATGGGCCTTGACGGCGGGCGCTTGAACATCGGCGCCTGCTCGCTCGGCGGGGCGCAACGCTGCCTGGACGAGTCGATCCGCTACACCAAGGAGCGCCAGCAGTTCGGCAAGCCCATCGCCGACTTCCAGAACACGCAGTTCACGCTGGCCGACATGGCGACCGATCTCGAGGCGGCGCGTGCGCTCCTCTACCTGGCCGCCGCCAAGGTGACCGACAACGCCCCCGACAAGACCAAGTTCGCCGCGATGGCCAAGCGGCTGGCGACCGACAGCGGGTCGGCGATCGTCGACAGGGCGCTCCAGCTTCACGGCGGCTACGGCTATCTCCAGGATTACCCGATCGAGCGTTTCTGGCGCGACCTGCGCGTCCACTCGATCCTGGAGGGCACCAACCAGGTCATGCGCATGATCGTCGGGCGGGAGCTGACGAGGCAATGAAAGGCGCGACCGCCTTCTTCCCCTCTCCCCCCGGGAGAGGGGCAAGCCGCGAAGCGGCGAGGGGTGAGGGCGACGCGCACGGCTGTCACCCTCACCCTTCCCACGCCTACGGCGTGGGCCCCTTCCTTCTCCCGATGGGAGAGGGAGAATGACCGAAGAGCTGATCGTTGGAACCGAGGATCGTGTCGGCCGCATCCGCCTGAACCGCCCCAAGGCGCTTCACGCGCTCACCCATCCCATGTGCGACGGGGTGCTCGAAGCGCTCGAGCGATGGCGTACCGACTCGGCGGTCGAAGCGGTGATCGTCGACCATGCACCCGCGCCGGACGGCGATCCCAAGCTTTCGCGCGGGTTCTGCGCGGGCGGGGACATCCGCATGCTCGCCGGGAGCGGCGCGGGTGACGGGGTCGCGGCGCGCGCGTTCTTCCATGCCGAATACCGGATGAACCACCGGCTGTTCACCTATCCCAAGCCGCTCGTCGCCTTCATGGACGGCGTGACGATGGGCGGCGGCGTCGGGCTCGCGTTGCCATGCCGATACCGCGTCGCGACGGAGAACACGAAATTCGCCATGCCCGAGACGGGGATCGGCCTGTTCCCCGATGTCGGCGCGGGCTGGTACCTATCGCGAGGGCCGGGGCGGATTGGGCGCTATCTGGCGCTCACCGGGCATCGGCTGGACGGGGCGGAGTGCCTCGCGCTCGGTTTCGCCACCCACTACCTGACCGCCGACAGGCTGGACGAGGCCAAGCGCCGCATCGCCGAGACGCCCCAGGCGATCGCGGCGGTGCTGGACGATCTTTCCGCGCCCGCGCCCGACGCGGCGATCATGGCGCATACGGGCGAGATCGACCGCCTGTTCGCCTCCGACGAGCTGGAAGACATCTATGCCGCGTTGGAGACCGATCAGAGCGAATGGGCGGTCAAGCAGCTGGCGACGCTCCGCACCAAATCACCCCAATCGATGAAGGTGTCGCTCAAGCTCCTGCTCGACGGCGCGGCCATGCCGACCTTCGAGGACGAGATGCGCCAGGAATACGCGGTCGGCAGCCGCGTGGTGCAGCGCCATGACTTCATCGAGGGCGTCCGCGCGGTGATCGTCGACAAGGACAACGCGCCGAGCTGGGACCCCGCCACGCCCGACGAGGTGACCGGCCATTTAATCGACCAGATCTTCGCGCCCCTCGACGAGGCGGACGCGTGGACGCCGAACTGACGGAGTAGCCCCATGCCCGATTACCAGACCATCCTCGTCGAGCAGCGCGGGCCCGTGACCCTCGTCACGCTCAACCGTCCCCAGGCGCTGAACGCCCTTAACTCCCAGGTCCTCGCCGACCTCCTCGCCGCCTTCGCCACCTATGACGCCGACCCCACCCAGGGCTGCGCCGTCCTGACCGGCTCGCCCAAAGCCTTCGCGGCCGGTGCCGACATCAAGGAGATGCAGGCGCAAGGCTTCGCCGCGATGTATGCCGCCGACTTCTTCGCAGGGTGGGAACGCTTCACCGCCACCCGCAAGCCGATCATCGCCGCCGTCGCGGGCTTCGCGCTGGGCGGCGGGTGCGAGCTCGCCATGATGTGCGATTTCATCCTCGCCGCCGACACGGCCAAGTTCGGCCAGCCCGAGATCAAGCTGGCGGTGTCGCCCGGCATGGGCGGCTCGCAGCGCCTCACCCGCGCGGTCGGCAAGGCCAAGGCGATGGAGATGTGCCTGACCGGCCGGATGATGGACGCGACCGAAGCCGAGCGCGCGGGCCTCGTCAGCCGCGTGATCCCCGCCGCCGATCTGGTCGAGGAAGCGGTCAAGGTCGCGACCACGATAGCCGGCATGGCCCCCCTCGCGGTCCTGGCGAACAAGGAGATGGTCGACGCCGCCTTCGAGACGACGCTCCACCAGGGCGTCCGCTTCGAACGCCGCCTGTTCCACGGCCTGTTCGGGACGGACGACCAGACCGAGGGCATGGCCGCCTTCGTCGAGAAGCGGCCCGGCGAGTGGACAGGCAAATGACCGCTCCCCTCCCGCTTGCGGGAGGGGTTGGGGGAGGGCAGGGCGCGGACGGTGGAGAGTGCGCGTACAGGCCCTCCCCCGACCCCTCCCGCAAGCGGGAGGGGAGCAGGAGAGAAGAATGGCACGCGTCGCGTTCATCGGGCTGGGCAACATGGGCGGCGGCATGGCCGCCAACCTGGCCAAGGCGGGGCACGACGTCCGCGCCTTCGACCTCTCCACCGACGCGCTGGCCCGCGCCGAACAGGCCGGGTGCCTGCCCGCCGCGAGCGCGGCGGCGGCGGTCGACGGGGCGGAGGCGGTGGTGACGATGCTCCCCGCCGGTACCCACGTGGAAGCGGTCTACGCCAACCTGGTCGGCCGCGTCGGCGCGACCGCGATCCTGATCGACTGTTCCACCATCGACGTCGCCACCGCCAAGCGCGTCGCCGAGACCGCGCGCATGAAGGGCCTGGTCGCGGTCGACGCCCCCGTATCGGGCGGCATCGCGGCGGCGAACGCGGGCACGCTCACCTTCATGGTCGGCGGCATCGAGGGCGCGTTCACGCGCGCCGAGCCGTACCTGTCCGACATGGGCAACGCCGTGATCCACGCCGGCGGCAACGGCGCGGGTCAGGCCGCCAAGATCTGCAACAACATGCTCTTGGGCGCGGAGATGATCGCGACCTGCGAGGCGTTCCTGCTCGCGGAGAAGCTCGGGCTCGACCCGCAGCGCTTCTACGACATCGCCAGCGTATCGTCGGGCCAGAGCTGGTCGATGACCAGCTACTGCCCCGTCCCCGGCGTCGGCCCCGATACCCCGGCCGACCGCGATTACCAGGGCGGCTTCGCGGCCGCGCTGATGCTGAAGGACTTGCGGCTCGCGATGGAGGCGGCGCGCGGCGCGGGGGCGAACGTACCGATGGGCGCCAAGGCGGCCGAGCTGTATGAAACCTACGCGGCGCAAGGGCAGGGAAGCACCGACTTCTCCGGCATCATCCGCATGCTGGGGCGCTGAGGCGGGCGTCGTCAGAAGGCCAGGCGGTCCCAGCCGGAAACGGCCGCCGCCCGAAGGCTCGCTTCACGCAGCGCGGCCAGTTCGGCGCGTTGCGCCTCCATCTCGGGTAGGGGAACCCAGAACCGGATGCCGTCCACCGGCCTGTCGAAGGCTTCGTCCCGGCGCTCGGCCGTGTCCGCCGTCGCCGCCAACAGCCGGGCGAGCTGCGCGAAGTGCGCGGCCGAAAGCGTGACATGCGTTTTCGAGCCCAGCTTCGCGCCGGCGCTCAGCATCCGCCGGGCCTCGCCCGCGGCCGCTTTTATGATCACCGAATCGTCCGGTCCCGACATCCATGGTCTCCGCTGCGAGCGGCATCGGATAGCGGGCGATGGTTAACAACTCGTCCACCAGGCGTCAGTCCGCGTCCGGTCCCAACGTCGCATCCAGGTCGCGCGGCCGCACGAACCGCGCCAGCTCGCCCGCGCCCGCGCGCACGTCCGCCCAATCATCCACCGCGAACCGCATCTCCGCCACGCTCGCGGTCGGGTACTTCTCCTCCACCGCGTCGCGCGGACCCCCGCCGCCGGGCACGAGCATCAGCACCAGATCCTCCAGCCCCGGATTATGCCCCACCAGCAGCGCACGGCTCGCCGAGACGGGCAACCCGTGCACCACCTCCAGCAAGGTCGCGGCGCTGGCGAGGTAGATGCGCCGGTCCTCCACCATTTCCGGCAACCGGCCGTACCCGCTCGAAAAGCCGTCCAGCGTCTCGCCGACGCGCACGGCGGGGGAAGCGACGAGGTGGTCGAACGCCATTGCCTCGCCGCGCAGGTGCCGCCCCATCGACGCCGCCGCGCGCCGCCCCTTAGCGTTGAGCGGCCGATCGAAATCGCGTTGCACCGCGTCGTCCCAGCTCGACTTGGCATGGCGGAGCAGGGTGAGCGTCTTCATGGGCGTAGGGCCTTCAGGCGGAGAGGTCCGCTCCTTGCCCGATCGATCGCCCAAGCGATAGCCGCGACCCGACCCGCTCGACCGCCTCGTCCAGCGTCACCCGCGCCACTTCCACCCCCGGTGGAAACGCGCCCAGCAGCCGCGACGGCATCGCCGCCGACAGCAGCACGAAGGACCCCCGGTCGTCCGCGCGCCGGATCAGCCGCCCGAACGCCTGCGCCAGCCGCGCCCGCACGATCCGGTCGTCATAGGCCGATCCGCCCCCCGCCAGCTTCCTCGCCGCATGCAGCACCGTCGGCTTGGGCCACGGCACCCCCTCCATCACCACCAGCCTGAGCGAATGCCCCGGCACGTCCACCCCGTCGCGCAGCGCGTCGGTGCCCAGCAGCGACGAATGCGGATCGTCGCGGAAGATGTCGACCAAAGTCCCCGTATCGATCGGATCGACATGCTGCGCGTGGAGCGGCAGCCCCTCGCGCGCCAGCCGGTCGGCGATCCGCCCGTGCACCGCGCGCAACCGCCGGATCGCGGTGAACAGCCCCAGAGTCCCCCCCTCCGCCGCGACGATCAGCCGGGCGTACGCATTGGCCAGCCCCGGCAGGTCGCCGCGCTTCACGTCCGTCACGATCAGCACCTGCGCGTGGGCGGGATAGTCGAACGGGCTCGCCGCCTCGAACCGCGCTGCCGCGCGGCCCAGATGCGGCGCGCCCACCCGCGCCTCCGCCGCCTGCCAGTCGCCCCCGCCCGTCAGCGTCGCCGAGGTGACGAGCACGCCGTGCGCGGGCTTCAGCACCACGTCGGCGAAGGGCCGGGTCGGGTCGAGCCAATGCCGGTGCAGCCCCACATCGAACTCGCGCCCTTCCGACCGTTCGACGCTCAGCCAGTCGACGAAGTCCGGGTCCGCCGGCCCGCCGACGCGCGCGAGCAGCGCCAGCCACGCCGCCACCGTCTCCGCCCGCCATCCGATCGACGCGATCGCCCCCTCCACCCGCGCCCGCGCGGCGGCGTCCATCCAGTCGGGCGCCTCCGCCAGCACCGCCTGCAACCGCTGCCCCAGCGTCACCAGCGGCCGCAGCAGCGCATCGAGCGCATGCGCCGCCGGCCCCGCCGCCTCCAGCAACGCGGCCGACGGCTCGGCCAGCTCGGTCTCCAGCCCGTAGCCCGCGTCATCGCCCCCTTCGGCGCGCGCGAAGGCCAGGCCCCGCACGGCCGCGAGCAGAGTCTCGATCGCCCCGAACGGCTGCCCTTCGCCCAGCCGCCCGAGCCACCCGTCGGACGCCAGCGCGCCGGCCGCGGTCACCGCGTCGGCGATCGCCCGCCCGCCCGCCTCGTCGTAACTCGCCACGTCCGACAATCGCGCCGCCAGCCCGCGCCTGCGCCCGCGCCCGCCCGCCTCCGGCCCGACGATCCACCGCCGGAGCTCGATCGTCTCCCCGCCCGTCAGCGCCGCCGCGAACATCGCATCGGCCGCGTCGTGCAGGTGATGCCCCTCGTCGAAGACATAGCGCGTCGGCCGCGTCGTCGTCTCGCGCCCGCGCGCCGCGTTGACCATCACCAGCGCGTGGTTGGCGATGACGATGTCCGCTTCCGCCGACGACCGCGCCGCGCGCTCGATGAAGCATTTCCGGTAGTGCGGGCAACCCGCATAGACGCACTCGCCCCGCCGGTCGGTCAGCGCGGTCGGCCCGTTCCGCCGGAACAGCGTCGGCAGCCAGCCCGGCAGGTCGCCCCCCACCATGTCGCCGTCCGCCGAATAGGCCGCCCAGCGCGCCACGAGCTGCGCCAGCACCGCCGCCCGCCCCGCGAACCCGCCCTGGAGCGCATCCTCCAGATTGAGCAGGCACAGATAGTTCTCCCGACCTTTCCGCGTCACCACCTTCGCCCGCCGCTCGGCCGCGTCGGGGAACAGCCGCGCGGTCTCGGCGGCCAGCTGGCGCTGCAACGCCTTGGTGAAGGTCGACACCCACACCGCCCCGCCCGCCCGTTCCGCCCACAGCGATGCGGGCGCGAGATAGCCCAGCGTCTTGCCGATCCCCGTCCCCGCTTCGGCAAGCACCAGGTTGGGCGCGTCCCGAACGCTGCGCGGCGCGAAGGCCTGGGTGACGGCGGCGGCATAGGCGCGCTGCCCCGCCCGCTTCTCCGCCCCCACGCCGGTCAAGGCCGCCAGCCGAGTCTGAGCATCGGCGGGGTCGAGCTGGATCGTGCGCGGCGCCGGCCGGGGCGCGGTCTCCTCCCACTCGGGCAGGCGGGCGAACAGCCACCGTTCGTTCGCGGAAGGCCGGGGCACGTGATGCGCCACGAGCGGCCCCCACGGCCAGCGCAGCCGGAACAACGACTGCGCCGCGCTCCAGGCCCCCTCGCGCTCGGGCCACTCGCCCTCCGGTATGGCAAGCAACCGCTCCGCCGCCGCGAGCAGGAACGAAGCGGTCGCCCCGCCATCCGCCGGCACCGCCATGCCCGTGGCGCGCGCGAGCCCGCCGGGCGTCGGCACCGCGAACCGCGCCGGCCGCATGAAGGCGAACAGTTCGAGCAGGTCGAGCCCCGACAGCTCCGCATACCCCAACCGCTGCCCCGTCAGCGCGGCGTTCAGCACGATCACCGGCGTCTCGGCCGCCACCCGGATGGCCTCCCCCCGCGAAACCTCCCGCGTCTCCCCGTTCCGGGCGATCCAGATCCCGGCATGGCTAGCGTGAAGCGCGGGATGGGGCAGGGGCGGCATGACCAGGGGTGTTGTGGCGGGAGGGGAACGAAATGGCAACTGGGTGGAAGGAGTCGGGTCGCTATGGTGCCGTTGCTATGGAGGACAGATCGGTCGCCGGATCGACCGGCATCCCGGCTTCCTTCCGTTCGGAGTAGCGATCGACAAGCTGCGAGGCATGGGGCCGTAGCAGCACCGTGAACCGGACCAACTCCTCCATCACGTCCACGATCCGATCGTAATAGGCGGAGGGTCTCATGCGCCCGGCCTCGTCGAATTCCTGGAATGCCTTGGCGACGCTCGACTGGTTGGGGATCGCGACCATCCGCATCCATCGGCCGAGGACGCGCAGCGTGTTGACGCTGTTGAAGGACTGCGACCCGGCCGATACCTGCGTGACGGCGAGCGTCCGCCCCTGAGTCGGGCGCATCCCGCCCATGCTGAGCGGCAAGTGATCGATCTGCGCCTTGATGATGCCGGTGATCTGGCCATGGCGTTCCGGCGAGCACCACACATGCCCTTCCGACCACATCGACAGCTCGCGCAGTTCATGGACGGCCGGATGATCGTCGCCCGCGACCTGGTCGGGCAGCGGCAGCGTCGATGGGTCGAAGATGCGGGTATCGCACCCGAAAAATTGAAGAAGCCGCGCCGCCTCTTCCACGCATAGCCGCGAGAACGACCGCTCGCGAAGGGAGCCGTAGAGCAGCAGGATGCGGGGTGGCAGATCGAGCGGCCCGAAGCCGACCGCCGGGCGCTCGCGCACGTAGCGCGGATCAAGGGCGGGCAGGTGATCGGGGTCGTCAAGTCGGCGGAGTGGCATCAAATGGCTTTCACGCGGTAGGCGGCCGATGCCGGGCAGAGCGCGGTGAACTCGCGCGAGGCGGCGATCGGCGCTGGCGCCTTGGCGCGATCGGCCGCTGCATAGCCGTTGGCGGCGAAGAACCGCACGGCCGTATTGGTGAGAAGATGGAAACGGATGACGCCCAGCTTGCGCGCGCGAGCTTCGAGCAGGTCGAGCATGACGCGGCCGAGCCCTTCACCGCGACGATTGGCGGCGACGATTAGCGAGCGTAGCAGGCGATCGGGGCCGTCCCCCTCAATGCCACCGAAGCCGGCGAGCGCTCCGTCATCGAACCGAAAGAACATGCGGTCGGGTTCGGCGAGGTCCGATACCGGCAGACCGGCGGCGGCCAAGACGGAGGCCAAGTCGCCTATCGCGGCGGAGTCGAGCGGCGTAGCGACGAGCGGCATCATCCAAGGCTGACTCGGACCGCCAGCGCCGCGAGCGTCACCAACAGCACGGGGACCGTGAGGGTGACGCCCACCTTGAAGTAGTAGCCCCAGCCGATGCGAATGCCCTTCTGTCCGAGCACATGAAGCCAGAGCAGCGTCGCGAGCGAGCCGATCGGCGTGATCTTGGGCCCGAGGTCGCAGCCGATCACGTTGGCGTGGATCATCGCGTCCCTCACCGCGCCGGTCGCTTGGCTTCCCTCGATCGAGAGCGCGCCGACCAGCACGGTCGGCATGTTGTTCATGACCGATGACAGCAGCGCGGCGATGATGCCGGTCCCGAATGCGGCACCCCACACGCCGCCTCGCGCCGCGCGATCGAGCAGCCCGGCAAGCTGGTCGGTCAACCCGGCGTTCCGCAGACCGTAGACGACCAGGTACATACCGAGCGAGAAGATCACGACCTGCCATGGCGCACCCCTGACCACCTTGCGCGTCTCGATCACATCCCCGTGCGCGGCGACCGCGAGCAGCAGGAGGGCACCGGCGGCGGCGACGACGCTGACCGGGACGCCAAGCGGCTCGAGCAGGAAGAACCCGGCGAGCAACAGCGTCAGCACCACCCACCCGGCCCGAAAGGTGGCGCGGTCACGGACCGCCTCGCCGGGCGTCCGGAGCGCCCCGACGTCGTAGCGGGCGGGTATGTCGCGCCTGAAGAACAGGGTGAGCGCCGCGAGCGTGGCCGCGATCGAAACCAGATCGACCGGAACCATGACCGAGGCGTACTCGCCGAAGCCGATATCGAAGAAGTCGGCCGACACGATGTTGACGAGGTTGGAGACGACCAGTGGCAGGCTGGCCGTGTCGGCGATGAACCCGGCCGCCATGACGAAGGCGAGCGTCGCCTTCGGGCCGTAGCCGAGCGCGCGCAACATCGCGATCACGATGGGGGTCAGGATCAGCGCCGCGCCGTCGTTGGCGAACAGCGCCGATACCGCTGCGCCCAGCAGGACGACCAGCGCGAACAGCCACAGGCCGCTACCCTTGCCCCATCGCGCGACGTGGAGCGCCGCCCACTCGAAGAACCCCGCCTCGTCGAGAATGAGGCTGATGATGATGATCGCGACGAACGTCCCGGTCGCGTTCCAGACGATGTTCCATACCACCGGCACGTCGGAGAGTGAGATCACGCCGGCGAGCAACGCGATGACCGCCCCGCCGATCGCGCTCCAGCCGATCCCGAGCCCCCTGGGCTGCCAGATGACGAGCGTGATCGTGACGGCGAAGATCAAGAACGCGAGGAGCATCAGGTGACGCGGCGACCGTGCTCGTCCACGACCTGTTGGCCGTCTTCTTTTGCGAACGCGGCCTGTTGCGCGGGTAACAGATCGAGCACGGCCTCGGATGGGCGGCAGAGCTTCACGCCGATTGGCGAGACAACTAGCGGCCGGTTGATGAGCACCGGATGCGCCATCATCGCGTCAACCAGCGCGTCGTCGGATAGCGACGTGTCGCCGAGCCCCAGATCGGCAAAGGGCATGCCCTTCTCGCGCAGCAGTTCGCGCGGGGTGATCCCGGCGCGGTCGATCAGCTCGACCAGCAGCGCGCGTGAGAGCGGTGTCTTCAGATATTCGACGACGTGCGGCTCGATCCCGGCATTGCGGATCAGGCCGAGCACGTTGCGCGACGTCCCGCATTCGGGGTTGTGATAGATGACGATATCGGCGACCACGGGGCTTCCTTTCAGCAACGAGGGGCGAGTTCGGCGACCAGTGGCGCGCACAGCTCGGCCGACCCGGCGCAGCAATCATTGACCAAGAAAAGCATGAGCGCGCGCAAGCCATCGAGATCGGCGCGGTAGATTACCTGGCGGCTTCGCCGCTCCGAGCGGACCAGGCCGCCGCGGGCAAGGATACCGAGGTGCGCGGACATGGTGTTTTGGGGCACGTCGAGGCGGCGGGCGATTTCACCGGCGGCGAGACCGCTGGGTTCGTGACGCACTAGAAGGCGAAACACGTCGAGGCGCGTGCCTTGCGCGAGTGCACTCAGGGCGGCGATCGCCAGATCATTTTCCATATATCCAGCATAACAGATATTTTGTTGAATGCGACCTTAACTTCGTCGTGTCATTCGGCGGGGCGAAGATGGGGCGATCGTCAGTCGATGAACGAGCGAGATCGGGGACGGAGCGGAGCCCGCTGATGCCTCTTCCAATGTTGGATTTCTTCTGATCCAAGCTAGCGGGTGACGATTAGATCCGCCTCGACCGAACCCGGTATCCCGGCCACCCGTCATCCGCTCACGACGCGCGAAGACCGTCTTCCTCGACGGCGCGCCGTCACGCCCGGTTTTGGTCCATGCGCCGATCACGCCCGAGGCGTTGTTGGCATGAACTTTAGTGAACTTCCGCGCGCATCCTTGTTCGCGTGAAATTCAGACCTCGCCCAAGCCTCGACTTATTTGGCTTTACGAGCCCGCCGCGATGCCCCGCCGGATCGTCGGGCGGACGCGCCTGCTCCGGCGGGCCTGCCGCCGGTCGGTCATCCTGCCCGGTTGGTGGCGTCCGGCTGAGCGGCTTCGGCCGCGTCGCCGCCGCCGGACAGGACCTCGTGCTTGTCCTCGCCCAGATACAGGCGGCGGACCAGGACGAGGACGACGATCGTCAGCGGCGTGGCGAGCAGCACCCCCGCGACGCCGAACAGGATGCCCGCCGCGATGATCCCGAAGATCGTGATGGCGGGCGGCAGGTCGACCATCCGGTTCTGGAGCAACGGCATGACCAGGTTGCCCTGCAGCTGCTGCACCGCGATCAGCACGCCGATCGTCCACAGCCCCGTGTCCGTCCCCTGCCCGAACGCGAGCACGACCGCCGGGATGCCCGCCACGATGATGCCGGCATACGGCACGAACTCGGCCAGTCCCGCGACCAACCCGATCGCCCAGGCCGCGGGTACGCCGACGAGCCACAGGCCAAGGCCGGTGCCCACGCCCACGAACAGCATGCCCAGCGCCTGCCCCTTGAGCCAATTCCGCAGCGATTCGGAGATCGCGTCCAGCGTCTCGGCGGCGGTCTTCTGCGCGCGCGCGGGCACCATCCGAAGCAGGCCGACGGAATAGAGCGTGGGCTGCGCCGCCAGATACAGCCCGCCCACCAGCACGATCGCCAGGCCCGACAACGCGCCGCCGACCGCCGCCAGCGCGGTCGTGGCCGCATTGACGATCGTCTGGCCGCTGGGGGCCAGCGCCTGCGCCTGGTCGAGGATCGCCGACCCCACAGGCGACGTCCGCAGCCGCGGCTGGAGGTTGGCCCAGGCCGAGGGCAGGCGCGTCGCCAGCTCCGCGAACTCGCCCTGCAGCGTCGCGCCGAAGAACCAGGACGCGCCGACGATCAGCCCCAGCAGCCCAAGCACCGCCAGCGTCAGCGCCGCGGCGAACGGCAGCCGCGCGTTCCGGCGGATCACCCTGGTGACCGTCAGCAGGATCAGCGACACGAGCGCGCAGGCGAACAGCAGCAGCAGCAGGTCGACCAGCAGCCAGATCACATAGGCCGCGGCCGCCGTGGCGAGCACGACGACCGTGGTGCGGAACACGCGCCGCTCCAGCGTGTCGCGCGCGGGCGGCAGCGTCACCGCGTCGGCCTGCATCATTTCGGATTGTTCGGTGAAATTAGCCACGGGGGCGCGACGCGCCGGACGGCCGGTTGGTTCCCTGGCGGTGCGGCTCAGCGGCCCTCCAACCTATCGCGCAGCCCGGCCAGCTTGCCCAGCGGGCGCGCCTCCTCCTCCGTCAGCACGCCCGCCGCGCGCAAAGTCGCCGCCGCGCCCGGCGCGCGGGGGAAAGGGTCGAGCGCCAGCGCCATCGTCTCGGCGGCGGCCTCGCCCAGGTCGATGTTCGGGCCGTCATGGACGATCGTGTCCAGCGCGTCGGCGCTCAGCTCCAACTCCGCCGCCTCCGCCGAACCCGCAGGCACGAAGCGAAGGTCGGCGGGCTCGTCGACATGCGCCGCCACGGCCTCGCCGGTGACCGAACAGGCCTGGACCACGTCCGCCGCGACCCGCCCGCGCGCGGTCAGCTCGCCATGCTCGCGCCGCACGGTGAAGACGGCGGTCAGCGACTCCAGCGCGATCAGCCCGAACCGCCGCGCCAGCGCCTCGCGCTCGGCCGGCCGCGCCTCCAGCTCGACGACACGCTCGCGGTCGGAGATCGCGTCGACGCGTTCGGGGCGGCTGAACTCCGGCCGGGGAACGGGCGTCGTCACGGGATCCACCCCTCCAGGATCTGCTCGACCGGCGCGGCGCGGAGCCGATCGCGCAGACCCAGCAACGCCCCCCGGACATGCGCCAGCGCCTCCGGGCCGGGCGTCTCACCCCGGAACAGGTTGCGCACGACCGCGCCGTCCAGGTCGCCGCCGCCTAGCCCCCCGCGGTACGCGCCGAGCCGTCCGCCCAGCATGCTCATCATGCGGCCGATATGCTTGCCCACCGTCATGTCGCCGATGCCCAACTGGCGCAGCTGGCTGTCCATGTCGTCGACGAACCGCTCGGCCAGGCGCGCCGACGGCTCGGCCCCGACCGGCCCGTCCTGCTCCAGCCTGAGCATGACGAGCGCCAGCACCGCGGCGACCGTGTCGAACCGGCCGTCCACCGTATCGGGCACCGCGCCCTCGACATACCAATGCGGCTCGCGCGCCCGGGCCACGACCGCGTTGTACAGGTCGAGCGTCGGCTCAGCGCCCGTCCGTCCGAACAGTCTTTCCAACAGGCTCAACTCGGCCGCCTTTCCAGTCCCGCGCGATGCTTGCGCGCTCGTATCGGGTGACATATCGCCCCGGTGCGCCCGCCGTTCAATCGGCCGTCATCTCTGCTATGGCGTGGCAGCGCGTTCCCGCTGGAGTCTTCCGATGCCGTCCCTTTTCCGTCCCGCCCTCGCCGTGGCCCTTCTCGCCGTGGGCGCCTGCACCCCGCTCAAGTCACACCAGGGCTACATCGTCGATGCGGACCTGGTGAACTCGGTCCAGCCGGGCGTCGACAACCGCCAGTCGGTGCTCCAGACGCTGGGGCGGCCGAGCTTCACCGGCCAATTCGAGGGCGGCGACTGGTACTACATCGCCCGTGACAGCCGGAACTTCGCCTTCCGCAACCCGCGCCCATCCGACCAGATAACGCTGCAAATCAGCTTCGATCCGGCGGGCAACGTGTCGGCGGTACGTCGCTCGGGACTCGACCAGGTCGCCCAGGTCTCGCCCGACGGCAAGAAGACGCCGACGCTCGGGCGCAAGCGCTCCTTCTTCCAGGAGCTGTTCGGAAATATCGGCGCGGTCGGCGCGCCGGGCATGGGCGGACAGGGAGGCGCCGGTGGCGGGGCCGGACGCGGCGGTCGTCCCTGATTCTGTCGCGGGCCTTACGACCACGTTCCGGGGACGTTCAGTCCCACTCGGATATTACCGACTTCAAGGCGGGACTTGGTGGTTTCGTCTGGGATAAGGAGTCCAAGGTCATGCGTAAGTTGATCACCGCCGTCCTTCTCGCGGCCACCGCCTTTCCGGCGGCCGCGAGCGCGCAGTCGGCCGGCGAGCCGCGCCGCAGCCGGCAGGAGCTTCGCGAGGAGCAGCGCGACTTGCGCGATGCCCGCCGCCACGGCGATCGCCGCGATGTCCGGCAGGAGCGCCGCGATGTCCGCGACGCGCGGCAGGAGCTGCGGGAGGACCGCCGCGACCATCGCCAGGCGAACCGCGACGACTGGCGCGGCTATCGCCAGGGTAACCGCGCGACGTTCGCGCGCGGCAACTACAATGCGCCGTTCCGCTATAACAGCTTCCGGCCGGGTGTGCGCATCGGCGCGCCCTACTACCAACAGCGTTATGTGATCGCCGACCCGTACCGCTACCGCCTGCCCCGGCCCGTCGGCTACCAGCGCTGGGTGCGGCATTATGATGACGTGCTGCTGATCGACACGCGGCGGGGTTACGTGGTGGACGTCCTGCGCGGTTTCTACCTGTAAGGCGACGAGATCGAGCGGTTCCTGACGGACCGCTCGATTAACCTGGAGTTACCTTTCATTTCCTAAGAACCAGGTCGATGTCGCCGCCGAGCACATCGGGCGGGGGCACGGGTGGACTGGGTTTTGTCGGGGTTGGCCGCGGTCACGCGCGAGGTGCTGCTGTTCGCGGCCTTCGGCTTTCTGGTCGGCGGCATCGACGACCTGTTCGTCGATGTCCTTTATCTTTGCGGCCGCTTGACGGGTCGGGGCGGCAGGCTCGCGCTCGATGGCTTGGCACCGCCGGACCGGGCGGTGCGCATAGCCGTCTTCGTGCCCGCCTGGGACGAGGTTTCGGTGATCGGGCGCATGCTCGAAGCCGCGCTCGGGTCGATCGAACATCCCGATTACCGCATCTATGTCGGCACCTACCCCAATGATCCGGGGACGATCGACGCGGTCGCGTCGGTGGCCGCCCGCGACGACCGCGTGCGGCTGGTCGTCGGCGAGCGAGACGGCCCGACCACCAAGGGCGACAACCTCAACGCCTTGTGGCGCGCGCTGCGGGCCGACGACGCCAGGATTGGCATCGCGACCTGTGCGGTGGTGCTCCATGATGCCGAAGATGTGATCCATCCAGCCGAACTGCGCGTGTTCGACTCGCTGCTGGCTCGACATGCGGTGGTGCAGCTACCGGTGCATCCGCTGATCCGGCCGGAGGCGCATTGGGTGAGCGGAACCTACGCCGACGAGTTCGCAGAAGCGCACGGGAAACTCCTGGTCGTGCGTGCCGCGCTTGGAGCGGGGCTGCCGCTCGCCGGGGTCGGCTGCGCGATCAGACACGACGCGCTCGAGGCGTTGGAGCGCGAGCGCGGAGGCGCGCCGTTCGATCCGGGCAGTCTGGTGGAGGATTACGAGATCGGCCTCCATTTGGCGCAACTCGGCTTCACCGGCTGCCTGGCGCGCGTCGCCGAACGGTCGAACGGCCCGCTGGTCGCGACGCGCGCCTATTTCCCCGATGAACTGGACGCGGCCGTCCGGCAAAAGGCGCGGTGGATGACCGGCATCGCGCTCGCCGGTTGGGACCGCACCGGCTGGGCGCGACCGCTCGCGATCTTCGACCACTGGATGCGCGCGCGGGACCGGCGCGCGCCGCTGGCCGTGATCGTGCTCGCGGCCGCCTATCTGGGATTGCTGCTCTGGGCGCTGTCGGGCGCGGCATATTGGATCGCGGGCGTGCCGACGCCCGTGATCGATCCGGTTCTGGGGCGTGTATTGGCGCTGAACATGGCGCTGCTCGGATGGCGTCTGGCGTGGCGCGTCGCCTTCACGACACGAAATTACGGTTGGCGGGAAGGCGCCCGCTCGGTCCCGCGATTGGTGGTCGGCAACATTATCGCGCTGCTCGCGGTGCGCCGGGCGGCCTGGCGTTATTGGGCGATGCTGCGCGGATCGGCACCCGTTTGGGATAAGACCGCGCACCGATTTCCCGAGTCGGCGGCCCCGGCCGAATGATCACCGGCCGCCCCCTTCGCTTCCTGGTCATGGTGGTCGCCGGTTGGATAGGTGTGCGCGTCATGCTGCTCTGGCCGGAGGGCGAGAGGGCGAGCGTCGTCCCGCAAGCGGCCGCCGCAACGGGCAAGCGGGAGCGACCCGCGCCCATGCCCGCCGCCTTGGCGCGCGCCGAACCTGCGCTGCGGAGCAGCTTTATGCCTCTGGTAATCGCCAGTCCGCGCCCGCCTCGAACCGAGCGTGCCCGCGAACCGGCGTTGATGCCGGACCGATCGACCAACGCCGCCATGATAGAACAGGCGCTTATGGCCGCCACGTCGTCCCAGGCCGTCGAAGGCTCTCTGCCGACCCCCATCGGACTACCGGATCGTGGGATCGGCAGCCGCTGGAGCGCGAGCGTGTTCGCGATCGCGCGGCGGTCCGGGATCGGCGGCGGGCTTGGTTCGAGCCAGCTCGGCGGATCGCAGGCGGGCGCGCGTCTCGCCTATGCGCTGGATGCCGAACGTCGGTTCGCGATGGTAGGCCGCGTCGCGACGCCTCTGGAAGGACGTGGGCGCGAGGCGGCGTTGGGGGTCGAGTGGCGTTCGCCGGGCGCGCCGGTCCGCGTTTTCGTGGAGCGACGATTCGCGCTGGATCACGGGCGAGGCGGCCCGAGCTTGGGCGTGATCGCCGGGGTCGACCGGGCGCTCGGGCATGGGTTCCGGATCGAGGCCTATGGCCAAGCGGGCGCGATCAAGCGCGACCGCCTACAAGCGTTCGCCGATGGAGCCGCCCGGGTCACGTGGCGCATCGCGGCGATCGGTTCGGCGACGCTCGATGCGGGGGCGGGAGCGTGGGGCGGAGCGCAACCTTCCGCCGAGCGGCTCGATGTCGGGCCGACGCTGGGGATCGCGGCCCCGATCGCCGAGCGCACGCTGCGGTTGACGGTCGACTGGCGCGAGCGGGTGGCGGGGAACGCGCGGCCGGGCTCCGGGCCCGCGCTGTCGCTCGGCACCGACTTCTGAGCGCCGCGCTCGCTTCCGCCCATGCAAGCGACGCGCTAGTACGCGTGAGGTCATGAACGTTTACCTCCCTATCGCCAATCTATCGGTGAACGCGCTCGTCATCATCGCGCTCGGCGGCGCGGTCGGGTTGTTGTCGGGGATGTTCGGGGTCGGGGGCGGGTTCCTGACGACGCCGCTATTGATCGTGTACGGCATTCCGCCGACAGTCGCGGCGGCCTCGTCCGCCAGCCAGGCGACGGGGGCGAGCGTGTCGGGCGTGTCCGCGCATCTCAGGCGGGGCGGCGTGGACCTGAAGATGGGCGGAGTGCTGGTCGCGGGCGGGGGCATGGGATCGCTGTTCGGCGCATGGCTGTTCCGCCTTCTTCAGGAAAGTGGCCAGACCGACAGCGTGATCGCGATCACCTATGTCCTGCTATTGGGCTTTATCGGCCTGCTGATGCTGCGCGAGTCGGTGCTGGCGATAGGCGCGGCGAGGGGGCGCCTATCGCCGCGCCCGCGCAAGCGCCGCCACCATCCGCTGGTCGCCGCATTGCCGCTACGGACGCGTTTCTACGCGTCGGGGCTCTACATATCGCCGCTTGCGCCGTTGCTGCTGGGGTTCGGGGTCGGCATCCTGACTATCCTGTTGGGAGTGGGCGGCGGGTTCGTGCTGGTGCCGGCGATGATCTACCTGCTCGGCATGGCGACTGGCGTGGTGGTCGGCACCAGCCTGTTCCAGACGCTGTTCGTCACCGCGCTCGCCACGCTGATCCATGCGCTGACCACGCAAGCGGTCGACATCGTGCTCGCCGGGCTACTCCTGATCGGGTCGGTGACGGGCGCTCAGTTAGGGGCTCGGTTCGCGTCGCGGTTCAAACCCGAATATCTCCGCCTCGTGCTGGCGCTCGTGGTGCTGGCGGTCGGCGCGCGCGTCCTGCTCGGGCTGGTCTGGCGGCCCGAGGCGATCTTCTCCGTCGAACTGGCGTGAGGCGGCTCCTGCCGGTCGCCATGCTCCTGCTTGGAGGACAGGCGCCCGCACCCGTGCTGGTGCCCGACGTGTCGCAACGCGCGATCGAGATCGCCTACAGCTTCACGGGCGCGGAGCTCCTGCTGTTCGGCGCGATCCTGTATCCGGGCGGTCGCCTGCCGAACGGCGGTACGCCGACCGACATCGTCGTCGTGGTCAAGGGGCCGACCGAGTCGATACTGATCCGGCAAAAGCGGCGGGTCGCGGGCATCTGGGTCAATGCCGAGGACCAGCGTTACCGGTCGGCCCCCTCCTTCTACGCGGTCGCATCGTCCAGGCCCATCGACCGGATCGTCGATGCGCGCACGCGGGCGATCTTCGAGCTTGGGCTCGGGAGTCTCCAACTGTCCCCAGCCTCGAGCGCCCCGCCCGAGGTGCAGAAGCGGTTCGCCGACGGGCTGGTCGAGCTCCGGCGACGGACGGGGCTGTATTACGAGGACCCGGGCGCGGTCGAGATCACCGACGGCGTGCTGTACCGGGCGCGGATCGGGGTGCCCGCACGGGTGCCGGTCGGGCGCTTCACGGCCGAAACCTTCCTGATCCGCGACGGCCGCGTGCTGGCGGCCGCGACGCGCGACATCGACATACGAAAATCCGGGTTCGAGCGGTTCGTGGCGAGCGCCGCGGCGAACACGCCGTGGCTGTACGGGCTGGCGGCGGTGGCGCTGTCGGTGGGGCTGGGCTGGTTCGCGGGCTGGGCGGCGGGAAGGCGCTGAAGGCACCCGATATTTACCATTGACGGCGCATCGGGATTCCCCAGACCATATGGGACCCGATCACATGACCTTCACGCCCGGCGCCGACGCCTTCGCCCACGGCACGCCCGTCGATCTGGCGACGACCGGGCCGATCGGCTTCGTGCTCGCCATCGCCGGCTCGAGCAGCCGGGCGGTGATCGACGTCGGCGCGCTCCGGCCGCTGCTGGTTCATGCCGATCCGGTGGTGGCGACGACGGGGCAGGTTGGCACGCAGATCAAGATGCGCGTCGGCGCGAGCTGGCTGGTGGCCAACGTCCGCAGCCTGCTGCTCGACCCGACCTCGACGCATGGCGACCGCATCCTGGCCGATATCGATTTCCTGGGCGAGGGCGACGAGGAGCGGCTGACGGGCAAGCTGTATAATTTCCGCCGAGGTGTGACGCGCTATCCGACGCCCGGATGCGAAGTGCATCCGATCTCGACCGCAGACCTCCAACAGATCTACGCCGCCGACGACCGCGCCAACATCGAGATCGGGTCGGTCTATCCGACCAAGGACATCCGGGCCGCGCTGTATGTCGACGCGATGCTGGGCAAGCATTTCGCGCTGGTCGGATCGACCGGCACGGGGAAGTCGACCAGCGCCGCGCTGATCCTGCACCGCATCTGCGACCTGGCGCCGCAGGGGCACATCGTCATGATCGACCCGCACGGCGAATATTCGGCGGCGTTCAGGACCAACGGCGCGCTCTACGACGTCAACAACCTGCAGATGCCGTACTGGCTGATGAATTTCGAGGAGCATTGCGAGGTGTTCCTGACGACCTCGGGCTCCGAGCGGCAGGTCGACGCCGATATCCTGGCCAAGTGCCTGCTGATGGCGCGCGCCAAGAACCGCATCGGCCAGGAGATCGCCAAGCTGACCGTCGACGCGCCGATCCCCTATCTGCTCAGCGACCTGACCAACCTGATCGGGCTGGAGATGGGCAAGATGGACCGCGCGGGCGACACCGCGCCCTACATGCGCGTCAAGGGCAAGATCGAGGAGATCAAGGCCGATCCGCGCTATGGCTTCATGTTTTCCGGCATGCTCGTCGCGGACACGATGGCCGGGTTCCTCCAGCGCATCTTCCGTCTGCCCGGCGACGGCAAGCCGATATCGATCATCGACGTGTCGGGCGTGCCGTCCGACATCACCGCCACAGTGGTCGCGGTGCTCGCCCGCATGACGTTCGACTTCGCGATCTGGTCGCGCAACGAGCCGCAGCGCCCGATCCTGCTCGTCTGCGAGGAGGCGCACCGATACATTCCATCCGACCGCGATTCGGGCGGTTCATCGGTCGGGCGCATCCTGGGGCGGATCGCCAAGGAGGGCCGGAAATACGGCGTCTCGCTTGGGCTGATCACGCAGCGGCCGTCCGACCTGGCGGAGGGCGTGCTGTCGCAATGCGGCACCATCATCGCGATGCGGCTCAATAACGAGCGCGACCAGGCGTTCGTCCGCGCGGCGATGCCGGAGGGCGCGCGCGGGTTCCTCGACTCGATCCCGGCGCTCCGCAACCGTGAATGCATCATCTGCGGCGAGGGCGTCGCCATCCCGATCCGCGTCCAGTTCGACGGGCTGGAAGAACAGCGCCGCCCGGCCTCGAGCGATCCGCTGTTCTCCGCGCTGTGGCGCGATGTCGGCGGCGAGGAGCAGATCATCGCCCGCACGGTCCAGAAATGGCGCGCGCAGGGGAAGTGAGGCGGGACGCGGATGTTGGCGAAGGTGCCGCCATTCGGCGGTTCGTATCCGGCCGAAGGTAACGAAGGTAACGCCAGTTCGCGTGTTCGTCCAATTGCCTCGATATCAAAGAGCGGGCGGATGTAGGGCGCGGACCCCAATCCTTCGACAAGATGACACAGGTCGGGGCTTGTAGGAAAGCGGATCCAGCCGGACCGCTACGGCGCGGTTGTGGATATCGCCGAACCGGCTATCGCCGTCGCTCGACCAAGGGCGGCAGGGAGGGCGATTCGATGTCATTCCGGCGGCGTCGGGTAGGCTTTTTCTTCAACGCGCAGCTGCATCAGGTCATGCACGCCGCGCCGACCGCGATCGCGCTGTCGCGCGACACGCGCTTCGCGGTTCATATCGTGGCGGCGACCCACGAGCATCTCGAGTTGGCCCGCGATCTCGCGGCTGGGGCGGATGCGGGACCGATCGACTATGCGCTGGCGCGCGGGCGGATGTCGGCGGCGGCGCGGCCAGGCCGCGCGTCCATTCCGCCCAAATTGCTGACACTCGCCCTCGCCGCGCGCGGATTGGCGAGGTTCGATGCGATCGTGGTGCCGGAACGAACGTCGTTGCTGCTTAAGTGGATGGGGCTAGGCCGCATCCCCTTCATCCATACGACGCACGGCGCGGGCGACCGCGCGGTGGGGTACGAACGACGTATCCGCCGATTCGATCTCGTGCTGCTCGCCGGGGATAAGCAGCGCCGCCGGATGCTGGAGGCAGGGGTGATCCGCGAGGGAGGGTATGCGGTGGTCGGATATCCGAAGTTCGACGCGGTGCGGTTCGCCGCCGCGACCGCGCGGACCGCCTATCCCTTCGCGGAACGGCGACCGACGGTGCTCTACAACCCGCATAGCGCCGGGTCGCTTTCGTCCTGGGAACGGTGGGGCGCCTCCATCCTGCGGCAGTTCGCGGCCGACCGGCGATACAACCTGATCTTCGCGCCGCATGTGAAGCTGTTCGAAGGGAAGCGGCGGCCGGCCGAAAAGCTGATCGGCGACCATGCCGGGCACGGCAACATCCATCTCGATGTCGGCAGCCGCCGATCGGTTGACATGACCTATACGGCGATGGCGGACATCTATCTGGGAGATGTGAGCAGCCAGATCTACGAATTCCTGAGCAGGCCTAAACCTTGCCTGTTCCTCGACGCGCACGGGGCGGAGTGGCGGGACGATCCGAATTACGCGCATTGGCGGTACGGGCCGGTTCTGCGGACGGCCGACGGGATCGTCGATGCGATCGACCGGGCGGTGGAGCGGCATCCGGATTACGTCGCCGCGCAGGAAGCGGGCTTGGCCGAGACGTTCGACAATACGAGCGACGGTGCAGGCGCGCTACCGTCGGAGCGCGCGGCGGCGGCGATCGCCGAGTTCCTGCTGCGTCCCGAGCGGACCGGTCGCTAGGTGGGCGGGGCACGCCGCCTGTGGGTCGTCAGCCGCGTGTTCCCGCCGGACGAGGGGGGCGTGCAAACCTATGCGCGCGCGGTCGCGGACGGTTACGCCGCGCTCGGCTGGCGAGTGACGGTGTTCACCAAATCGTCAGCGGGTCCGGCCCGCACGGAAACGGGCGGGGTCGCCGTGATTGATGTGGGCCCGGGAGCGATGGCGGTCGTCTACGGCCGGTTGTTCCGGGCGATGAAGCGGCATCGGCGCGAGGACGGCCTACCCGACGTCATCCACGCCTGCACCTGGCGGGCGGCGCTGCCCGCCTTGCCGCTCGGGGGCAGGCTGATCGTCGCCGTCCATGGACGGGAAATCGGCAGGCCCAAGGGCGTCGCGTTCCGGCTGATGCGCGCGGTGCTGCGCCGAGCCGCGCGAGTAGTGGCGGTCAGCGGAACCACGCGAACGCTGCTCTTCCGCCGCTTACCCGAGCTTGAGGCGCGATGCGTCGTCGCCTGGAACGGGGCGACCGAGCCGTCGGGGTCGGTCGAGCGGCCGTCCGCGCCGATCGAACGTCCGATCGAATTGCTGACTGTCTGCCGTCTGGTCGAGCGCAAGAATGTGCGCGCCGCTATCGATGCGGTCGCGGGTGTTCGCGACATCGAGCTCCGCTACCGGATCGCGGGCCGAGGGCCGGAGGAGGGCGGGGTACGCGCGACGATCGAGCGTCACGGGATCGGCGACCAAGTGGACGCGCTCGGCTTCGTCGAGGATGGCACGTTGGACCGACTATACCGGGAGGCCGACATCTTCCTGCATCCGCAGATCGCGCTGGAGGAGGGCGGCGAGATCGAGGGGTTCGGGATCAGCGTGGCCGACGCGATGGCATATGGGCTGCCCTGTATCGTCGGCCGCGACGGTGGTCCCGCGGAGCTGATCGAGGAAGGCGTGACGGGCCTGATCGTGGACGGCCGGTCGTCCGCCGCGATCGGGAAGGCGGTGGAGCTGCTGGTGCGGTCGCCCGAGCTTAGAGCCGCCATGGGCGGATGCGCGCGGGATTGGGCGCGGGCGAACCTGTCGTGGGAGCGGCATTGCCGGCTGGCGCTCGCCGGTATCGCGAACGGATGATCAGCGCGCGCCCGGCCGAATGTTCAGCAACGCCGCGACGCGCGCCTTGAACGCGCGAAGTTTGTCGCCCGAAAGCGCGGAAACCTGGTCGAACGAGATCGAGCGGGGGTTCACCGGACGACCGGCGCGCCATATCTCCCAATGGAGGTGGGGGCCGGTCGACATGCCCGTCGAGCCGACATAGCCGATCACTTCGCCGCGCTGAACGCGCTCGCCGGGCGCGACGGCGATGCGGCTTAGATGGCCGTAGCCGCTCTCCAGGTCGCCCGGATGCGCGAGCTTGATGAAATTGCCGTAGCCCGCGTTGCGGCCGGCGAAGCGGACCACGCCGTTCTCCGCCGCGTGAATGGGCGCGCCGTGCGGGGCGGCGATGTCGAGGCCCTTGTGCATGCGCAGGAAGCCCAGGATCGGGTGCGCGCGGAAGCCGAAGCCCGACGAGATGCGTCCCATGACCGGCAGGCCCATGAAGCCGCGGCGTTCGTAGCGGCCGTTGGCGTCGTACCATTGATCGCCGCTCGCGCCGCCGCCAGAACCGTCGGTCGTGCTGTCGATGGCGTCGCTGCCTTCGGGACCGAAGCGGACGAGTTCGGTGCGGCGGTTGCCTTGTTCGAGCCCGGCGAAGAGGAGACGGCCGAGGCGGATCTCGCCGGTGGCGGCGCGGTCCTGTTCGACGATCAGGTCGAAATGGTCATCGGCGTTCACGTCGCGGCCGATCGAGAAGCGGGTGGCGATCGCGCGGAGATATGCCTCGACCGCCTTGGCGGGCGCGCCCGCGGCGCGCGCGGCGCGGTAGAGGCTCGATCCGACGACGCCCTGGATGCGAAGCGGGGTGGTGTCGATCGCGATCGGGCTGCGGGTCATGGCCAGCCCGCCGCCGATACGGTCGATCGAGACGTTCAGGTCGAAGCGCGCCCGGAGCGCCAGATGGTCGAGCGGGCGCGACAGGGTGCGGTCGGGGCGGCGGCCGAGGGTGATCTGGATGCGCGTGCCCGGCTGGATGGCGGCGAGCGGGGTCGTCCGGGCGAGCAGGGCTGCGGCGACGGCGGCGTCGGCGCGGCCCACGCCCGCGCGTTCCAGCACGCGGTCGAACGCGTCGCCGTCGCCGAGCGTCGCCGACAGGTCCACGGTCGGACGCTCGGGCGCGTCGGCGAGCGGGCGGACGAGGTCGTTCGCGGCCATGCGGCGGCCAGTTCCCGCGCCCAGGCCGAGCGGGGCGATGGATTGCGCGCGCGCCTCGTCCCACTCCGACCCGGCCAGCGGGGCGGGGACGACGCCGACGAGCGGGCGGTGGCCGGGGGCGAGCGCGCACGTCGCGGCGCAAAGCGCGCCGCAGGTGACGAGGCCGCGCCACCAAACGCGCGAGCCAATGTCCGCGCCGAGATCGGGCACCCAATCGATCGTGGCGGCACGCCGGCGCGCGCGGTCGAGCGCCGACGGTCCGGGCACGGCGGCGTGGCCGAAGGAGCGGGGCGCGAAAGGCGCTCCCGACGCGCCGCCGGCGAACTCCAGGCCATGATCGTTGCGTAGAAACACGCCGGCGACGGACTCCGTGCTGTCGCCGACCCCCCGGCGTGGGTCGGGTGGTTGTGGGGTAGGGGTGCTAAAGTCAAATTAACTGCGGTCGGCGGTGCGGCGGGGCGTGTGCCGAGCGGGATGGGCTATCAACGTCCCTCTCCCGCTTTCGCGGGAGAGGGACAGGCGCGAAGCGCCAGGGTGAGGGCTGTTCCTGACGCAAGCCGCCCTCACCCGACCTCGCTGCGCTCGGCCACCCTCTCCCGCGAAAGCGGGAGAGGGAAAGGAGGGCCCATTGCATCCCCGCCCGCGACCGCCGATGTTCCCGCCCATGAACGCACGCGGATCGGCGGGAGGGTCGCGGGTGACCGCGGTGCTGGGGCCGACCAACACCGGCAAGACGCATCTGGCCGTCGAGCGGCTGTGCGGGCATTCGTCGGGGATCATCGGCTTTCCGCTCCGGCTGCTCGCGCGCGAGGTCTATGATCGGGTGGTGGCGATCAAGGGCCCCAAGCAGGTCGCCCTTATAACCGGGGAGGAGAAGATCCTGCCGCCCGACGCGCGCTGGTTCCTGTGCACCGCCGAGAGCATGCCGCTCGACCGCGAGGTGTCGTTCCTGGCGCTCGACGAGGCGCAGCTGGGGGCGGATCCGGAGCGCGGGCACGTGTTCACCGACCGGCTGCTCCGCGCGCGCGGGCGCGAGGAGACGATGATCCTGGGCAGCGAGGCGCTCAGGCCGATGGTGCGCGCGCTGGTGCCCGAGGCGGAGATCGTCGAACGGCCGCGCTTCTCCACGCTGACCTATGCGGGCGCGAGAAAGATCAGCCGGTTGCCCAAGCGGTCGGCGATCGTCGCCTTTTCCGCCGAGGAGGTCTACGCGGTCGCCGAGATGCTTCGGCGGCTGCGCGGCGGCGCGGCGGTGGTGATGGGGGCGCTTTCCCCGCGCACCCGCAACGCGCAGGTGCAGATGTTCCAGGCGGGTGAAGTGGACTATCTCGTCGCGACCGACGCGATCGGGATGGGGCTGAACATGGACGTGGCGCATGTCGCGTTCGCGTCCCTGAACAAGTTCGACGGGCGGCGGCAGCGGCGTCTCACGGTCGCGGAGATGGCGCAGATCGCGGGGCGGGCGGGGCGGCACCAGCGCGACGGGACGTTCGGCGCGCTGGTCGAGGACGGGCCGGGCGCTTTCCTGCCCGAGGAGGTGCTGGCGGTCGAGGAACACCGCTTCCCCAAGCTCGAGCGAATGTATTGGCGAAGCGGCGAGCCTGATTTCGCCAGCATCGACGCGCTGATCGCGTCGCTGGAGCGCAAACCCGAGCCGGGCGTCCTGCAGGCCGCGCCCGAGGCGATCGACCTGGCCGTGCTCAAGCGGCTGGCGGACGAGGATTGGGTGCGCGACCGGACGCGCGGACCCGCGATGGTCAAGCGGTTGTGGGCGGCGTGCGGGGTGCCCGATTTCCGCAAGGTGAGCCTCGACCCGCATGCGCGCTTCGTGTCGCGGCTGTTCGGGCATTTGAGCGAAGGGTCGGGGCACCTGCCGCACCAATGGTTCGCCGACGAGATCGCCAGGCTCGACACGGTGGCGGGCGACGTCGAGACGATCGCCGGGCGGATCGCGGCGGCGCGCAGCTGGGCGTACATCGCGCACCGGGCGGACTGGCTGGCCGACCCCGCCCACTGGGCGGAGCGGACGCGCGGGCTCGAGGAGCGACTGTCCGACGCGCTCCATGCCGGGCTGACGCAACGGTTCGTGGACAAGCGCACGACTGCGCTGATCCGCCAGATCGGCGCGGATCTGAGCGTCCTGCCGGTGGTGGTCGGGCCGGAGGGCGAGGTATCGGTGGAGGAGCACCATCTGGGTAGGCTGGACGGGTTCCGCTTCACGGTCGCGCCCGACGCCAAGGCGACCGACAAGCGGCTGCTGCTCGCGGCCGCCGACAAGCGGCTGAAGGGCGAGCGCGACCGGCGCGGGCTCGCGCTGGCGGAGGCGGACGCGGCGGCGGTGACGCTGGGCGATACGGGCGAGGTGCATTGGGGCGGGCACCGGGTCGCGGTGCTCGCGCCGGGGCCGTCGCTGGCGCGGCCTCGGTTGCAGATCGATCGCGACCTCGATTGCCTGGACAAGGCGTTGAAGGAGCGCGTGCGGGGAAGGCTGGAGGGTTGGGTGGCATCGCGCCTCATGGCCAAGGTCCCGGTGCTGACGCTGCTCGCCGAGATCGCGCGCGACGCGGCGGCGTCGCCGGGGCTGCGGGTGGTCGCGGGGACGCTGGAGACGGCGGGCGGGATCGCCGCGCGCCTGGGCATGCGTGCGGCGGTGGACGCGCTCGAGCCCGCCGAGCGCAAGCGGCTCCGGCGGGTCGGCGTGACGATCGGCGCGCTCGACTTGTTCGATGCCCGGCTGCTGAAACCGGAGGCGGCGCGGTTGCGCGCGGTGCTGCTGGCGGTGGGGGGCGGGACGGTCGCGCCGCCGCCGGCCGGCGCGACGGTGCTGGCGCGCGGGGTGCCGGGCGCGGTGCTCGCGGCGGGTTTCCGGCCGCTGGGCGCGCAGGCGGTGCGGGTCGACCTGGTCGAGCGGATCGCGCGGGCGGCGCATGACGCGCGGCAGGGGCGCGCGCCGTTCCTGCCCGATCCCGCGCTGTCGACATCGATCGGGCTGGAGGCGGAGACGCTGGCGCGGCTGATGGCGGAGCTGGGGTTTCGCGCCGCGTCGCGCGGGGAGGAATTGCCGGAGGGCGCGTCCGCGACTCCGCGTTGGGTGTGGCGGGGACGGCCGCCCGCGCGCGCCATTACCGCGCCGCCCGCGCCCGATAACGCCTTCGCCGCGCTGGCTGGTTGGGGACGGCGTGGCTGAGGGGGCGATGCGGATCGACCGGTTCCTGTGGTGGGCGCGGCTGACCAAGACGCGGAGCGCGGCGCAGGCGATCGCGGAGGCGGGCCGGCTCAGGATCGACGGGCGCGTGATCGAGCGCGCGCATTGTCCAGTGCGCATCGGCAATGTCCTGACCTATCCCGCCCACGGCGAGGTGCGCGTGGTGCGGGTGGAGGCGCTGCCCGCGCGGCGCGGGCCCGCTCCGGAGGCGCAGGGTTACTACCGCGACCTGCTCGCTCCCGGTGAGAACGTCTCGCAACGAAACCGGAACGATTGACGCTCCCGGGAACGGGGCATAGCAGGGAGCGTTCTTTCGTCCGACCGCCCCACGGAGCCATGTACGCCAATGACCTACGTCGTCACCGACGCCTGCATCCGCTGCAAGTACATGGACTGCGTCGAGGTGTGTCCGGTGGACTGTTTCTACGAAGGCGAGACGATGCTGGTCATCAACCCGTCCGAATGCATCGATTGTGGCGTGTGCGAGCCCGAATGCCCCGCCGAGGCGATCCTGCCCGACACCGAAAACGGGCTGGAGCGGTGGCTGGAGCTGAACACCACCTTCTCCGCCAGTTGGCCCAACGTCACGCGCAAGGCCGACCAGACCCCCGCCGACGCCGACACGCACAAGGGCGAGGCGGGCAAGTTCGAGCTGTATTTCACGCCGGAGGCGGGCAAGGGCGACTGACGCGCGGCTAAGATCGCCGCTACGCTGGATTTTTCGGCTGAGTCATGTTAATGAAATTAAGACGGACGTTTTTAGCGTGTCCGGTCGGAGTTCCATGACCCTCTTCCCCGATCGCCGGCTTCACGGCGGCTCCGGCCGCTCCCAGCCCCGCGCCTATCGGGTCGTATTTATCCGGAAAGGCCCGTGAATGGCTGCCAAGCCCCTGTTGTTCGACGTCGGTGATTACGTGGTGTATCCGAAGCACGGCGTCGGCCGTGTGATCGAGCTGCAACGCTCGGAGATCGCGGGGATGCAGTTGGAGCTGTATGTGCTCCGCTTCGAAAAGGAGCGCATGACGCTGCGTGTCCCGACCAACAAGGCCGAGTCGGTGGGCATGCGCAAGCTGTCGTCCGACAAGACGCTGCGCGAGGCGCTGGAGACGCTGAACGGCAAGCCCAAGGTGAAGCGGACCATGTGGTCGCGTCGCGCGCAGGAATATGAGGCGAAGATCAATTCGGGCGATCTGGTGTCGATCGCCGAGGTCGTCCGCGACCTGTTCCGCGCCGACGACCAGCCGGAGCAGAGCTATTCGGAGCGCCAGATCTTCGAGGGCGCGACCAGCCGCCTCGCGCGCGAGCTCGCCGCGATGGAGGAAACCGACGAGAAGACGGCGCAAGAGCGCATCCTCGACATCCTTCGCGCGTCGGCCGCGATCTACAACAAGGACAAGGCGGCGGCCTGATCGTCGGGCGTCGTTTGAAGCGCGGGAGGGCGGGGCCGCTGCCTCGCCCTTTTCGTTTGCGCGTCGGCCAGTCCGTGTGTTATGTACATAGCACACATCAGGGAGGTCATCATGCGCTCACTTGGCTTGCTTCTCACATTGCCGCTCATCGCCTGCTCGGCGAACGCGGCGGGGACCGACGAGACGGGGGAGGCGCGGGGGACGGGGCCGTCGCGCGATTACACCATGTCGGGGTTCAGCGCGGTCGACCTGCGCGGGTCGGACGATGTCGAGGTGCGGGTCGGGCCAGCCTTTTCCGTGCGTGCGCAGGGGCCGGCGAAGGAGTTGGACAAGCTCGAGATCACGCGGAGCGGCGATACGCTGCGGATTGGGCGCAAGCGGACGACGGGCATGAACTGGAGCGACGGCGAGGGCGTGAAGGTGTTCGTGACGATGCCGCGCCTGGCCGGGGCGGCGGTGTCAGGATCGGGCGACATGACGGTGGACCGCGTCGAGGGCGATCGCTTCGAGGGCGGGGTCGCCGGATCGGGAAGTCTGGCGATCGGCGTGATGCGGGCGGGGGACGTGTCGCTGTCGGTCGCGGGGTCGGGCGACGTGGTCGGCGCGGGTACGGCGCGGACGCTGCGGATGGACATCGCCGGGTCGGGCGACATCGACGCGCGACAGTTGACCGCGTCGGAGGCGCAGGTCTCCGTCGCGGGTTCGGGGAACGCGCGCGCGGTCGTGAACGGCCCGGCGCGGATCGAGATCGCCGGGTCGGGCGATGTGGAGCTGGGCGGCTCGCCACGCTGCACGACATCCAAGGTCGGGTCGGGCGAGGTGCGCTGCGGGTGATCCGCGCCGCGCCGCTGTTGCTCGCCTTCATCGCCGTTCCCGCCACGGCCGCCGAGAAGCGCTTCGCGGTCGGCAGCTTCGACCGGGTGCGCGTCAATGGGCCGTTCGAGGTGACCTATGCCATCGGATCGCCGAACGCGCGAGTGTCGGGTGACGCGCGCGCGATCGAGCGGGTCGAGGTGCGCGTCGATGGGACGACGCTGACCATTCGCACCAATCGCCAGGGCGGGGACGAGCGGCCCGTCGCTGCGCGGTCCGAGCCGGTGAGGGTGACATTGTCCTCGCCCTCGCTCGCCTCCGCTTCGGTGTTCGCGGGCGGGCGGCTGAGCGCGACGCGGGTCAGGGGCGCGCGCGTCGACCTGTCGATCGGCGGCGCGGGGATCATCGCGGTGGCGGACGCGGTCGCCGACCAGGTCAACGCGACCGTGATCGGCACGGGAACGGTGACGCTCGCGGGCCGTGCGGCGAAGGCGCGCTACGTCATGAACGGGGCCGGGCGGATCGATGCGGGCAAGCTCGATGCGGGCGACGTGTCGGTGCTGCTCGACGGGCCGGGCGAGGTCGCGGCGGCGGCGCGCTACGACGCTCAGATCACCAATACGGGGCTGGGCACGGTCAGCATCGCGGGGACGCCCAAATGCAACGTTCGCGCGCGGGCGGGCGGGCCGGTCGCTTGCGGACGTTAGAGCAGCGCCAGCCCGGATAGCTTACCGACGAGCAAGGGCGGGAGCGCCGCGACGCCCGTCTCGTCGTCGGCCAAGTCCACAGGCGCGTCGGCATGCTCCAGATAGCGCCAGCCCTGGTGCGCGCGCTTCGGGCGAGCGTGGATGAGGACGACTTCCGGGTGAAGATGGATGGCGATACGGCCCTCCTCCGCCTCGCCGAAATGGAGGATGGCGGAGCGGGCGACGAGCTGGTGCTTGACGATCCAATAGAGCGAGCCAGTGCCGGTCACCTCCTCGTGGCGCTTGGGGAGGTAGCGCGTGGTCAGGAAGCCCTCGCCCGCCGCGGCGCGCGCCTGCCAGCGGGCGGCGAGTTGGTCCACGCTCGTCACGCCGAACGCTACCTTCGTTAGATGTAGTGGCATTTCAGCTATTTGGGTTCCGCCGGTTGGCCGAGCAACCCTAGCCCGCGATGCCCGAGGCGGTGGCGAGGCCGAGGAACACCAGGAACCCCATCGAGTCCGTGACCATCGTCACGAACACCGACGAGGCGACCGCCGGGTCCGCGCCCGCGCGCTCGAGCGTGAGTGGTACGAGCACCCCCGCCAGCCCGGCGATGACGATGTTGGTCATCATCGCCGCGGCGATCACCGCGCCCAACCGCGGATTACCGAACACGAGGGTCACGCCGACGCCGATGACGAGCGCGATCGTCGCCCCGTTCAGGAACGCGACCCGCAGTTCGCGCCCGACCGCGCGCGCGGTGTTCGACGCGGTGAGCTGGTTGGTGGCGAGCGCGCGCACCGTCACCGCCAGCGTCTGGGTGCCGGCGTTGCCGCCGACCCCAGCGACGATCGGCATGAGCGCCGCGAGCAGCGCCATGCGCGCGATCGAATCCTCGAAATAGGCGATGATGCTGCTGGCGACGAGCGCGGTGAACAGGTTGGCGACGAGCCAGCGCGCCCGCGCCTTGTAGCTGTCGAACACGGGTTCGTTGATGTCGCCCTCGCCGCCCGCGCCCGACAACAGCAGCGCGTCCTGCCCCGCTTCCTCCTGGATGATGTGGACGACGTCATCGACGGTGATCATGCCGACCAGCCGACCGCCGCCATCGACCACGGCCGCCGAGATCAGCGCGTATTTCTGGAAGCGGAGCGCGACCTCCTCCTGGTCCATGTCGACGGGGATCAGCGTCTGTTCGCGCTGCATCACGTCCGCCAGCGCGATCCCGCGCGGGGTGCGGAGGATCCAGGAAAGCTGGCAATAGCCGACCGGGCGGTGCGAGGGGCCGACGACGTAGATCTCCCAGAAATCCGTCGTCAGCTCGTCATGGCCGCGCAGGTAATCGAGGACGTGGCCGACCGTCCAATGTTCGGGCACCGCGATCAGCTCGCGCTGCATCAGGCGGCCGGCGGACTCCTCGGGGTAGGAGAGCGCTTCCTCGATCGCGGCGCGGTCGTCGGGCTCCATCGCGCGGAGCACGTCGCGGCGGTCGTCGGCGTCCAAATCCTCGATGATCGCGACCGCGTCGTCGGTGTCGAGCTCCGACGCGATCCCGGCCACCTGGCTGGGGGTGAGCGCGTCGAGGAGCGCGTCGCGGACCCAGTCGTTCATCTCGGCGAACACGTCGCCATCGAGCAGGTCGGCGACGGCGTGCGCCAATGCGGCGCGGCGGTCGGCGGGAGTCAGTTCGAACAGGTCGGCGATGTCGGCGGGGTGGAGCGGTTCGACCAGGCGGCGCGCGCCCTCGGTATCGCCTTCCTCGACGCGGTCGAGCACGTCGCTGACGAAGGCGGGTTTGAGCCGGTCGTCCTCGTCGAGCTGGGTCCGGTCGTCGGCACCCAGGGCGGGCGTTTCGATGTCGCTCATGATCGCCCTCC
Organism: uncultured Sphingomonas sp.; assembly: GCF_964237155.1. Taxonomy (GTDB): domain Bacteria; phylum Pseudomonadota; class Alphaproteobacteria; order Sphingomonadales; family Sphingomonadaceae; genus Sphingomonas. The sequence continues at coordinate 42,434 of NZ_CAXSHH010000010.1, forward strand.
AAGCCTTGGCGGAGGCCCTAGCCGGGGGGCGGGCGATTTGCCACCCGGGCGCACGCTTCCTAGATGCGCCGCGCGACATCCACAGGAGTTCAACCAATGGCCGACCAGTTCGAAACGCTAACCCTGACCCTCGACGGCGGCGACGTCGCGATCCGGCTTCGGAACGACCTCGCGCCCGGGCACGTCGCGCGGATCGCCGAACTGGCGAATGACGGCTTCTATGACGGGGTGGTGTTCCACCGCGTGATCCCGGGCTTCATGGCGCAGGGCGGCGATCCGACGGGGACGGGCATGTCGGGGTCCGACAAGCCGAACCTGAAGGCCGAGTTCAGCTCGGAGCCGCACAAGCGCGGCACCTGCTCGATGGCGCGGACGGGCGAACCGAACTCGGCCAATTCGCAGTTCTTCGTCTGCTTCGCCGACGCGCGCTTCCTGGACAACCAGTATACCGTGTGGGGCGAGGTGACGCAGGGCATGGAGCTGATCGACGCGCTTCCCGTCGGCGAGCCGCCGCGCGCGCCCGGCAAGATCGTGACCGCGCGCGCCAGCTGAATGCGTGCCAAGCTCGCGGCCGATGGACGGCCGCGAGCGACCCCGTTACGACCTGTGCCCAAAACCAGGCCCAAGAGCCTGAACGGGGGTTATATGGCGCAAGCGGGTGAGTGGATGCGGGCGACTGCGGCGGGCGTCGGGCTGATCGCGCTGGCGGCGTGTTCGGGCACGGGTTCGGCCCCGAGGAGCGCCTCGGCGGTCAAAGCGAAGGAGCCGGCGGTCGGCCGCAACAAGGGCTATTCGCACGACCCGTTCCCCTCGACCTACCGCGCCTATCCGGGCGCGGCGACGCTCGTCACCAACGTCACGATCTATGACGGCGAGGGCGGGCGGATCGAGCGCGGCTCGGCCTTGTTCGCGGACGGAAAGATCGTATCGGTGGGGCAGCAGGTCGCCGCGCCCGCCGGGGCGACCGTCATCGACGGCACGGGCAAGTGGGTGACGCCGGGCGTTATCGACATTCACAGCCACTTGGGGAACGGTCCGTCGCCGTCGGTGCAGGCGACCTCGGACGTCAACGAGGGCACCGACCCCGTCACCGCCGATGTCTGGGCGGAACACGGGGTCTGGCCGCAGGACCCGGGCTTCGGCCGCGCGCTCGCCAATGGCGGGGTGACGACGCTGCAGATCCTGCCGGGCTCCGCGAACCTGTTCGGGGGGCGCAGCGTGGTGCTCAAGAACGTGTACGCCCGCACGGTGCAGGGGATGAAGTTCCCCGGCGCGCCATACGGCCTGAAGATGGCATGCGGCGAGAACCCGAAGCGGTCCTATGGGAGCAAGGGTCGCAAACCCTCGACGCGGATGGGCAACGTCGCGGTCGACCGGGCGACCTGGGCGCGCGCGGCGAAGTACAAGCGCCAGTGGGACACTTACGAGGACAAGGGCGGGGACCGGCCGGACCGAGACATCGCGCTCGACACGCTGCGCGGCGTGCTGGCGGGCGAAATCAGGGTCCAGAATCATTGCTACCGCGCCGACGAGATGGCGATCGTCATGGATATGGCCAAGGAGTTCGGGTACAAGGTGACCGCGTTCCACCATGCGGTCGAGGCGTACAAGATCGCTGACCTCCTCAAGGCGAACGGCACCTGCGCGGCGGTGTGGGCCGACTGGTACGGGTTCAAGATGGAGTCGTATGACGGGATCGGCGAGAACCTGGCCATCCTGCAGAAATCCGGCGCGTGCGGGATCATCCATTCGGACGACGAGAACGGCATCCAGCGACTCAATCAGGAGGTCGCCAAGGCGCTCGCGTCGGGACGGCGCGCCGGCATCCAGGTGAGCGACGCCGAGGCATGGCGCTGGCTGTCGCACGGCCCCGCGACCGCGCTCGGCATCGCCGACCGGACGGGGAGCCTGAAGCCCGGCAAGATGGCGGACGTGGTGCTGTGGAACGGCGATCCGCTGTCGGTCTATACGCGGCCGGAGAAGGTGTGGGTCGACGGGGCGCTGCTTTACGACGCGCTCGATCCGAGACGCCGGCCGGTGAGCGATTTCGAGCTTGGGCAGCCTGGGCAGGGAGACGTGAAGTGAAGCGCGCCGCACTTCTTCTCGCCGCCGCCTTTTGCGCTCCGGCGAACGCGCAGACCGTGGCCGTCGTGAACGGCACGGTCGCGCTCGGCGACGGGTCGCAGCCGATCCCGAACGGCACCGTCGTGTTCCGCGATGGGCGCATCGTCGCGGCGGGGGCGAGCGTCGCGACCCCGGCGGGGGCGACCGTGATCGACGCGGCGGGCAAGTGGGTGGCGGCGGGGACGGTCGCGGCCTGGACCGACCTGGGCCTCGTCGATGGCGGCTACGGCGTCCAGGAGAGCAACGACGCCGCGGCGCGCACCGCTTCGTTCGGCGCGGCGATCGACGTGGCGTCGGCGATCAATCCGGCGGCGGTCGCGATCGGCAACGAGCGGCTGGGCGGCGTCACCCGCGCCTTCGTCGCGCCGGGCGCGGACAAGTCGATCTTCGCGGGCCGTGGGGCGGTCATCGATCTGGGGACCGACGCCGACCCGATCACGCGGGCGCGGGCGTTCCAGTTCGTCGAGATGGGCGAGCGCGGGGCGGAGATCGCGGGCGGATCGCGTCCCGCCACCTTCGCGGCGCTCGCCGACGCGCTGGAGCAAGCCGAGGATTTCCGCCGCGACCGGCGCGGGTTCGACGGGCGGGGGAGCGACGCGCTGCTCAAGCGGGCGGACGCGCAGGCGCTGCTCGACGTGCTGGACGGGCGCACGCCGTTGATGGTCCATGTCGAGCGCGCGAGCGACATCCGCGCGGTGCTGGTTCTGCCGCGCACCTACCCCAAGCTCAAGCTGGTGCTGCTCGGCGCGACCGAGGGCTGGATGGTCGCGCGCGAGATCGCCGCCGCGCGGGTGCCCGTCATCGCCGCCGCGCTCGCCGACCTGCCCGCATCGTTCGAAAGCCTGGCGGCGACCGAGTCCAACGTCGGCCGGCTGACGGCCGCGGGGGTGACCGTCGCGATCTCGACGGTCGGCGCGAACACCGCGCCGGGCGAGCACATCCTGCACCAGTACGCCGGCAACCTGGTGGCGATCGGCAAGGTGCCCGGCGCGACGGGGCTGAGCTGGGGCCAGGCGTTCGCGGCGATCACCTCCAAGCCCGCCGAGGCGCTGGGAATGGACGGCGAGATCGGCTCGCTCCGCCCGGGTCGCCGCGCCGACGTGGTGATCTGGAGCGGCGACCCGCTCGAGCTGTCCTCCGCGCCCGAGGCGATCTGGATCGACGGGGTGCGCCAACCGACCAACTCGCGCCAGCGCCGCTTGCGCGACCGTTATCTTGTCCCGACCGAGGGCGCGCTGCCCAAGGCGTATGAGCGGTAAGGGCTGGAGTTCCGCCACTTCCCTCCATCACCCCGGCTCAAGGCCGGGGTGATGGGGCTCTACCGCTCGCCGAGCGTCCGGATCAGCCAATCGCGGAACAACTCGACCGGACGCGTGCGGAGCGCGCGGGGGCGGCAGACGAACCAGTAGCTGTAAGGGCTTTCCACCTCGATATCGAACAGTCGGACGAGGCGAGGGTCGTTCGCGTCCTGATAGTGCGATTCGTGCATGAACGCGACGCCCAGCCCCTGAGCGGCGGCTTCCAGCATCAGCGCGCCCGAATCGAACTGGTCGACAGCCAGCGGCTCGACATCGTCGATCCCCGCCGCGTGGCGCCAGGCGGCGAAGGTGTCGGGCATGTCGCGGTGAATGAGCGCGGTGACCTGGCGAAGCTGGGCGGGATCGGTCAGCGGTGTGCGGCCCTCGACCAGCGCGCGGCCGCCGATCACGAAAATGCGGTTGCGGTCGAGCCGGTGCGCATAAAGCGTCGGGTCGATCTCGCGTGCGAGGGCGATCGCGACGTCCAGTCCCTCGCCGAGCCGCGCCATCGGAAACGCGGCGGTGTCGATGTCAAGATGCAGTTCGGGATGCTCGCGCCGCAACTCGCCCAGCCGCGGGAACAGCCGCTGCGACGCGAAGAGCGGCAGGACGCCGAGCCGGACGCGGAGCACGTCCGTACCGGTGGTCATGGCCTCGACCGCCTCCGAGAGCCGGTCGAGCACCGGCGCGATCTGCGCGAGCAGACGCTCGCCGTCGCCGTTCGGGAGCGTCGCCTGATGCCGGCGATCGAACAGGGGCTTGCCGACGAAGCGTTCCAGCGTCTGGATGCGGCGGCTGAGCGCGGGCGGCGACAGGGCGAGCTCGGTCGCCGCCGCCTTCACCGAGCCCGAGCGCGCCGTCGCGACGAAAGCCTCGATCGCGCCGAGCGGCGGCAGCCTGCGCATGACAAGATCCCTCAATCTGTTAACGATCACATAGGGCCAACGTCGCCCGGCGAATGCAGTGGACGCAATCGTATAAGCGTCATTTCGCACTTGCAACATTTTTGGACGCAACGCATTTTATACAAGCCTTTCAGGCATCCTCTCCTAATAACTAAACAGGCCGGTCCCTTCGGGTGCCGGCCTTTTTTTCGCGCGTCGACGATCGCGCCTGGGGGAACTGGCTTCGTTCCTCGCGCGCTTCCGCAAATCAGGCAGCAGCGCGAGTTTTGATCATGGCGGACCTTGAACCCTGGCGCATCCAGGTCGCCAACGCGCGGCCCGAGGATTCCGGGCGCGGCTTGGCGCATGTGCCCCGCGCGTTGATGGCGGCGCTTCAACTGGCGGAGGGCGATACGATCGAGATCGTCGGCAAGAAGTCGACGCCCGCGCGCGCGGTGTATCCCTATTCGGAGGACGAGGGGCTCGATCTGCTGCGCATCGACGGGCTCCAGCGCGCGAACGCCGGGGTCGGTTCGGGCGATTTCGTGGAGATCAGGAAGATCGATCCCAAGCCCGCGACGCGTGTGGTGTTCGCGCCCGCGCAGCAGAATCTACGGCTCCAGGGATCGACCGTGGCGCTCAAGCGCACATTCCTGGGGCGGCCGTTGGTGGGCGGCGACATCGTCGCGACCGCGGGCCACCAGCGCGTCGATCAGCTGGACCCGAACGTCCGCCGCTTCGTCAACCAGCCAGCCTATGCGCTTCAGGAGATCAGGCTGCTCGTCGTGTCCGCCGCGCCCAAGGGGGTGGTGCAGATCGACGAGAACACCGAGGTCGAACTCCGCACCGAGTATGAGGAGCCGCAGGCGGCGCGCCGGGCCGACGTCACCTACGACGACATCGGCGGCATGGGTCCGACGATCGACCAGTTGCGCGAGATGGTCGAACTGCCGCTCCGCTATCCCGAGCTGTTCCAACGCCTCGGCGTCGATCCGCCCAAGGGTGTGCTGCTCCACGGGCCCCCGGGGACCGGTAAGACCAGGCTCGCGCGCGCGGTTGCGAACGAGTCGGACGCGCAGTTCTTCCTGATCAACGGGCCGGAGATCATGGGGTCCGCCTATGGCCAGTCCGAGGGCCAGTTGCGTGAGGTGTTCGAGAACGCGGCCAAGAACGCGCCGTCGATCGTGTTCATCGACGAGATAGACTCGATCGCGCCCAAGCGCGGCCAGGTGTCGGGCGAGGCGGAGAAGCGGCTGGTCGCGCAGCTGCTGACGCTGATGGACGGGCTCGAGGCGCGCGCCAACCTCGTCGTGATCGCGGCCACCAACCGGCCGGAGGCGATCGACGAGGCGCTGCGGCGGCCGGGCCGTTTCGACCGCGAGATCGTGGTGGGCGTCCCCGACGAGCGCGGGCGGCGCGAGATACTGGGCATCCATGCGCGTGGCATGCCGCTAACGGACGATGTCGATCTCGACGAGCTGTCGCGCACCACCTACGGCTTCGTCGGGGCGGATCTGGCGGCGCTCACGCGCGAGGCGGCGATCGAGGCGGTCAGGCGGATCATGCCCAAGCTGAACTTGGAAGAGCGGACAATCCCGCCCGAGGTGCTCGACGAATTGTCGGTGACGCGCGACGACTTCCTGGGAGCGTTGAAGCGCGTCCAGCCGAGCGCGATGCGCGAGGTGATGGTCGAGGCGCCGCGCGTGCGGTGGGAGGATGTCGGCGGGCTTGACGCCGCGCAGATGCGGCTCAAGGAAGGCGTGGAATTGCCGCTCAAGGACCCGGGCGCGTTCCGCAGGCTCGGCATCCGGCCGGCCAAGGGGTTCCTGCTCTACGGCCCGCCTGGCACCGGCAAGACGCTCCTCGCCAAGGCGGTCGCGCGCGAGGCGGAGGCGAACTTCATCGCCACCAAATCATCGGACCTCCTGTCCAAGTGGTACGGCGAGAGCGAGCAGCAGATCGCCCGGCTGTTCCAGCGCGCGCGTCAGGTCGCGCCCACCGTGATCTTTTTCGACGAGCTCGACAGCCTGGTCCCCGCGCGCGGCGGCGGGATGGGCGAGCCGCAGGTGACCGAGCGCGTCGTCAACACCATTTTGGCCGAGATGGACGGGCTGGAGGAGCTGCAGGCGGTGGTGGTGATTGGCGCGACCAACCGGCCGAACCTGATCGATCCGGCGTTGCTTCGACCGGGGCGGTTCGACGAGCTGGTCTATGTCGGCGTGCCGGACATGCAGGGCCGCGCGCGCATCCTGGCGATCCAGACGGGCAAGATGCCGCTGGCGGAGGGCGTGGACCTCGAGGAAGTCGCCCGGCGGACCGACCGGTTCACGGGCGCGGACCTGGAAGACGTGGTGCGCCGATCGGGCCTGATCGCGCTCAGGCGGTCGCTGTCATCGGAGGAGGTGCTGATGGCCGACTTCGAGGCCGCGCTGCTGGAGTCGCGCGCGAGCGTCACGCCGGAGATGGAGCGCGATTACGAACAGATGGCGAGCCGCCTGAAGCAGGATGCCGCGTCCGCGCAGCCGATCGGCTTCGCCTTCCCGCCGCGCGCCGCGGAGTAGCGTAGGCTTCACACCTTATCCGTCATGCCGGACTTGTTACGGCATCCATCGTTGCGCGAACCCGGTCATGTGGGAGTCCGTACGACGATGGACCCCGGAACAAGTCCGGGGTGACGGGCTAGGGTCGCCAGCCTTCGTCGAGATCAGCGCAGCACCCGCCAGGCATAGACGATCAGCACCGCGCATCCTGCGCCGGCCACCAAGTACGGCAGCGTGTGGTTTGCCGCGTACAGCCCGACCCCGATACTTGGCCCCAGCACGAAGCTCGCGCCGTTGACGCTCGTGACCTTGCCCGCGACCGAGCCTTGCGCCTCGGCCCCGACCGCTAGGCTCGACCCCGCGGTGAAGCCGGGGCGGACGAAGCCGAAGCCCAGGCACGCGAGCGCAAACGCGGTGGCGATGCCGTAGAGCGAGGTCGCAAACCCCGTCAGCACCGATCCGACCGCCGCGAGCGCGAGGCCGCTCAGCACCAGCTGACGTGGTTGCAAGTTCAGGAGCGGGATGATTCCCCATTGCGCGAGCAGCGCCGCGCCCGACCCCATGATCAGGACGAGGCCGGTCGGCTCCAGCGCCTCGATCGGGGGCAGGTTCAACCGGTCGATGACGAGGAAGCCGATCGCTTGGCCGCCGATCGCCTGGGCGTGGCCCATCACCAGCCCGGTGATCATCCAGCCGCGAATGCGTGGGTCGAGGTAGCCGACCGGCTCGGGCGTGGGAGCGTCGCGGCCCAACGACGCCGCGACCGTCGCGCCGGTGGGACCGCCGCCGATCGACGGATAGGCGCTCATCGTGCCGCGCCCTTGCCGGGCGGGCAGGCTGTCGTCGGGCAGGATGCGCCAGACCGCGACGATCATGCCCGCCCCGAACACCGCGCCCATGAAGGCGGGGCCGGCCAGCCCGATCTCGACGCCGCCGACCGCCCCCAGCACCAGATAGGGCGCGATCGCCGGGCCGACGATGGTGCCCAGCCCGAATGCGGAGGCGAGGAGGGTGAGCGCCTTGGTCCGCTCGTCGGTGGTGGTCGACCCGGCGACGAGCGCCTGCACCGCCGGGGGCGCGGCCGCGCCGAGCGCGCCGTAGATCAGCCGCCCGGCGATGAAGAGCCCGAACGCCGCCGTGCCGCCGATCCAGCCGTTGATCCCCGCCGTCAGGAAGACGCCGCAGAGCAGCAGGGATATCGTGAAGCCGGTCATGCCGAGCAGGATCATCGCGCGCCTGCCGCTCCGGTCCGATCGGTTGGCCCAGTAAGGCGCGGCGATGACCCACAGCAGCGCGGAGACGGAGAACGCCGCCGCGACGCCCGCGTCGGCGACGCCGAGCGAGCGGCCGAGCGCGGGGAGCACGGACTGCAATGCGGTGTTGCCCGCCGCGATGGTGAGCATGACCGTGAACAGGATGAGGAACCGTCGGTCGATGCGCGCGCTCACGTCGACGATCCCTGACGGGCCCATGCATAACTGCGCGTCACCCGGGCGACATCGACGCGATAGTCGGCATACCAGACCGCGCGGCCGCGGTCGCGGATGGCCGCATGGTCGGAATGTTCGCGCCAGGCGATAGCGGCGGCCTCGTCGGCCCAGTAGCTGACCGTGATCCCCAAGCCGTCGCTGCCCCGGGCATTGTCGGCACCCAGATAGCCCGGCTGGTCGGCCGCGAGCGCGTCCATCGCGGCGGCGGCTTCGGCATAGCCGGCTTCGTCGTCTCCGCTCCGGGTCGACAGGAAGATCACGGCGACCGCGCCGCTTCGGTCGTCGTGCATGGCGATCGGCATAAGCGATGGAAGATCGCACGCAACCCTTCGCGCGCGAGCGGCGTTCGTTCTCCTGTTCGCACCCCCTCGCTTGCACGGGGCGCGCGTTCCATGCCACGGGCCGTCCGCCCTCAATGTTCGGGGAATAGGAGTTCGATGCCCAGTTCGACCGCCGCCGCGCGCCGCGCGCTGAAGAAAGCCGGCGTGCCGTCGCCCTGGCAGATGTTCTTCCAAGGATTCCTGAAACACCCGGTGATGGTGGGATCGGTGATCCCCTCGTCCGACCGGACGATCGCGCGGATGCTGGCGCCGGTGGACTGGTCGGCATGCAAGGTCTTCGTCGAATACGGCCCGGGCGTCGGCACCTTCTGCCGCCCGATCCTGGAGCGCATGGCGCCCGACGCGACGTTGATCGCGATCGACACTAACGAGGATTTCGTTCGGTATCTGCGGCATGTGGTCCCGGACAGCCGCTTTTCCGCGGTTCACGGATCGGCGGCGGATGTCGAGGCGATCGTGCGCGATCACGGGTTCGATCATGCGGACTACGTGCTGTCGGGGTTGCCTTTCTCGACGCTGCCTGCGGGTGTCGGGCCGGAGATCGCGGCGGCGACGCACCGGGTCCTACGTACCGGGGGCGCATTCCTGGTTTATCAGTTCTCCCCCAAGGTCCGCGATTTCCTGAGCCCGCATTTCGAACGGATCGATCACGATATGGAATGGTGGAACGTGCCGCCGGCGCAATTGTATTGGGGCCACAAGGCGTAGGCGCGGCCACGCCCGCGCCGGTGCGCGGAGCGCAACGCCTTGTGCGGCCGGCGGGCGCAACGCGACCCGTCCGACGTTAAGCGGCGGCTTCGCCGTCGCTAGCTTGCCGATGAAGTTAGACAGATATATCGTCCTCCGAGACCAACGGGAGTCGTCGCCATGTTTCCGATCTGGGCATATCTTTTGGTCGCCGCCGCCATCGCATTGGTCGCCTTCGGCACCGGGCAGATCGCTCCCGGCGCGGGCATGATCTTCGTCATGGTCGTCTCGACGAACTGGGCCGCCTACTCGGTACGACGTGGCAAGAGACTGGGCGGCGGCCGTTAAGGAGCCTGAGCGGCTCATCCGCTCAAAGATTGATACCCCGCGACACGCCCGGGTCAACCACCCCCACCATCAGATACGCCAGGAACTGCCGAACGCGCGTGATCGGACCGGTCCGCGCACGGTGGCTTTCCACGGTGATCGCCTCCGAAGCCGCGATCTCTCCGTCGATATAGCCACGAACATGCCGCGCGAAGGCGGGATCGTCGATCCGGAGCATGAGTTCGAGGTTGATGAACAGGCTGCGCATGTCGAAATTGGCAGAGCCGAGATGCACGGTGTCGTCGATCGCGTAAAGTTTGGTGTGGAGCTTGGCGCGCTGGTACTCGAAGATCCGCACGCCCTTCCGGAGCAGCCCCGCGTAGGTGAAGCGCGCGGCCGCGACGGTGGCGGTGTTGTCCGACGTGGCGGCCGTCACGATCCGCACCTCTCGCCCGCGCCGTCCCGCGCGGTCGAGGTGGCGGAGCATCGTCGGGCTAGGGGTGAAATAGCCCGCCACCATGTCGATCCGCCGCGCGTGCCGCATGTCCGCCCGGACCGCGCGCGCCCAAGGACTGAGGCGGCGTGTCGGGCCACCGATCAGCCACCGCGTCCGGCCCTCGGTCTCGCTCCACCGCTTGAGCGCGCGGTTCAGGTCGCGGAGGAGCGGGCGGGGGTCGTTGACCCACTTGTCGAGCGCGTCGAAATAGGCCCGAAGCCGCGCCGCGGTCGGCCCCTCGACCAGCAGCCCCAGGTCGCGCCAGGCCTCGTCGGCTTCCGTTTCGAAATAATCGTCGGCGACATTGAACCCGCCGATGATGATGCGCGCCCTGACGCCGTCCGCGTCCGCGTCCTCGGCGTCGGCGAGCGCGAGCTTTTGATGATTGCGCAGCAGGAAGCGGCGGCCCCAACGCGGCTCGAACCGGCACACGGACGCGCCCGCCTCGCGCAGGGGTGAAAAGAATTCGGACGGCACCTCGCAGCCGAAGCCGTCGACGACGACGCTCACCGTCACGCCCCGCCCGGCGGCCGCGATCAGCGCTTCATTGATCCGTCGTCCCGACGCGTCGTCGGCGTAGATGTAATAGAGCAGTCGAAGCGACCGCTTGGCATTCCCGATCAGGTCGAGCATCGCCGCGAACCGGCGCGGCCCGGTGTCGAGCAACGTCAGCCGGTCGTCGCCGACCGCGAAGCGGGGCTGGGCGGGCGGCTCGTCGGTCGCGGACGGGTCCGCCGGAGTAGCGGTCGGGGAGGGTGCTACGGCGTTCACCTGCATCACCCTAGCAGGGTGCGGCCCGATCGCCCATGTCGCCGCCGGTCCGGCGCAGGACCATGAGCCGGGGCGGTTTTCTTGACTTGCGCGCGCCCCGCCGGTAGCGCGATCCGCTTATTCCCATCGCTACCCAGCAAGGACATCGCCCATGGCGCGCGTCACCGTCGAGGATTGCGTCGACAAGATCCCCAACCGTTTCGACCTGGTGCTGTTCGCCGCCCAGCGAGCGCGGCAGATCTCGGGCGGGGCCGAGCTGTTGATCGACCGTGACCGCGACAAGAACCCGGTGGTCGCGCTCCGCGAGATCGCCGACGAACTGGTGCGCCCGGATCATCTGGAGGAGTCGGTCATCAACGGCCTGCAGCGCGTGCAGGTGGACGACGACGACGAGGCGGACGCGGTGGGCTCGCTGTCGGACTCCGCCGAGGCTTTGCGGCTGACGGCTGCGGCGCCGCCGCGGAACCAGAATTTGGGTGGGGATTACGAATAGCGCCCGAGGCTAGCGCCTCAGGCGCTAGTCGAGGATCGGCGCTATTCCGGCCGGCGAAGCCACAGCCCCGACCGACGACGCGGCTTTGCCGCGGCGCTGCCTGTCGTTGTCGTGTCTGTCCCTACCTGCACCTCCCCGACGACGGCAAAGCCGCCGTTTGACGTCCAACGGGTCGCTCCGCGCCCGCCGGCCGGGTGGCGCAGGGGTTCAAGGCTCCGCCTTGAACCCCTGCGCCACCACGTACCACTCCGACGACTCCTTCCGACTGGCCGCCGGCTTCGCATGCTTCACCGTCGCGAACAGCCGCTTCAGCTCCGCGACAAGGTCGTGATCCGCGCCGCCCGCCAGCACCTTGGCGACATACGCCCCCCCCGGCCGCAGGATGTCCGCCGCGAACGCCATTCCGGTCTCCACCAGCGCCATCGTCCGCAGGTGATCGGTCTGCGGATGCCCGACCGTGTTCGCCGCCATGTCGGACAGCACCAAGTCGGCGGGGCCGCCCAGCGCCTCCTCCAGCAAGCGTGGCGCGTTCTCGACCATGAAGTCGAGCTGGAGGATCGTCACCCCGTCGATCGGGTCGACGGGCAGCAGGTCGATCCCCACCACCGTCGCCTGCGGCACGAGCTTGCGCACGACCTGGCTCCACCCGCCCGGCGCGATGCCCAGATCGACGACGCGGCGCACGCCGCGCAGGAACGCGAACCGCTCGTCGAGCTCGAGCAGCTTATACGCAGCGCGGCTGCGATAACCCTCGGCGCGCGCGCGCTTGACGTACGGATCGTTCAGCTGCCGCTCCAGCCAGCGCGTCGACTGCGCGGTCCGGCTGCGCGCCGTCTTGACGCGCGTGCGCCCGCCCGAGCCGCCCCTGCTCATCGGGATGGCCCCATTAGGCGGCGCAGGATGCCCTCGCGAATGCCCCGATCGGCGATGCCCAGCCGCTCGGCGGGCCACAGGTCCATGATCGTCTCCAGGATCGCGCAGCCCGCCACGACCAGATCGGCGCGCTCGGTGCCGATGCACGGGAACCGCGCGCGGTCGGCGATCGCCATGTCCGACAGGCGCGCGCTGATGTCGCGCATCGCCGCGGCTGGGACGATCAGTCCGTCCACCGCCGCGCGGTCGTACCGGTCCAGCCCCAGATGGACCGACGCCAGCGTCGTCACCGTGCCGCTGGTGCCCATCAGCCGCGGCCGCACCGGATCGACGGGAAGCCGCCGGGCGAAGCCGGCCATGCTCTCGGCCACGAGCGCGCGCATCCTGCCATAGGCGGCCATCCGCGCGGGCGCGTCCTCGCCGCCGCCCGCATGCTCGGTCAGCGATACGACGCCCCAGGGCGCGGAATGCCAATCGAGCACGCGCGGCGGGGAATGGCGCGTGTCGATCAGCACCAGCTCGGTCGACCCGCCGCCTATGTCGAAGACCAGCGCGGGACCGTCGCCCGGCTCCAGCAGCGCGTGGCAGCCGAGCACCGCGAGCCGCGCCTCCTCCTCGGCGGAGATGACATCGAGGCGGATGCCCGTCTCGGCGTGCGCGCGTTCGATGAAATCCGCGCCGTTCAGCGCGCGCCGGCACGCCTCGGTCGCGACCGATCGCGCGATGAGGACGTTGCGGCGGCGCAGCTTTTCCGAACAGACGCGCAGCGCCGCGATCGTGCGTTCGATCGCCTCATCGCTCAACCGCCCAGTCGCCGCGAGGCCTTCGCCGAGCCGAACGATGCGCGAGAACGCGTCCACGACGGCGAAGCCCGACCCTTGCGGCCGCGCGATGAGCAGCCGGCAGTTGTTGGTGCCCAGGTCCAGCGCCGCGAAATGCCGCGGCTGGCCCCGGTTCGGAGCGGTGTTCCCGCCCAGCTGGCCGGGGACCGGACGGGCGGGCGCGCCGCCCATGGGCGGAGCCTGCCGGTACGGCAGGTCGGGTGCTTCCCCCATGCCGCGCATATCCATTCTCATCATGTTCCGTCACGGCCGCCTGACGCGCCCGCTCGGTGCCTGGCGCGTAGCTAGCGGGTAGGCGTCCTCGCCACAAGCGGCGCGCTCGGCCCGGTGGCGCGGGGCGGGACGACGCGTTGACAGTCCCAACCCCGCGTCCTAGACGCCCCACGGCGCTGCCCTGTCGTCTAAAGGTAAGACTACGGACTCTGACTCCGTTAATCGAGGTTCGAATCCTCGCGGGGCATCCAGCTTTCTATAATAGATTGAACTACTTAGCGGCTCAGCCTGGTTCCTTACCAGTCGTGGCGGCTCCTTCCTTGCGCTGGACCGGGTGTTCGACCCTGGTGAAATGCATAACGGCATTCTCGGGATACGACTTGGTCGGTTGGTCGATGAGATCGCCCAAGGTGATCACGGGCAACTCGGTCCGAGCCATGGCCGTTTCCTGATCGGCGTCGGCATAAAACGACGCTTGTCGAAGCGGCTGAGCAAACGGAGGACTTGTCGGTTCGTTCGATCGAACTAAGTGCGTCGCATGCAAGCGAGACTTCTTGAAGTCGCGATCGCGGAGTTCGGGTCGAAGGGCCTCGACGGGGCGAGCACGCGCGGTATCGCCGCGCGCGCGGGGACGGCGATGTCGTCGATCACCTACCATTATGGCGGCAAGGAGGGCCTTTACCTTGCCGCCGCCGACCATATCGGGCGGCGCATGGGTGAGGAGATGGCCGACCTGCTCGAACCGTCGGATGTCGATGACCGCGAGCCCGTCGCCGCGCGCGTCGCGATCCAGCGGACGATGGAACGGTTCGCTGACAGGATGGCGGGCCACGCGACCGACGGATGGGCGCTGTTCGTGGCACGCGAACAGATGCACCCGGGCGCGGCATTCGACCGGCTGTTCGATGGGGGGATGGGCCGCATGCTCAACCGCTTGGTCGACCTGGTCCGCATCGCGGTTGGTCCGATGGAGCGGCATACGGCCGCCATCGCTTCCGTGACGCTGTTCGGTCAGGTGCTGGCGCTGCGATCCTCACGCGCGGCCTGCCTGCGCCTGCTGGGCGCGGACGAGCTGTCGGGCGCGGTGCTCGACGATCTCAAGCGCCGCATCGCCGCCAACACCGACGCCATGCTCGACCGGCTCGCGGTCGAAGCCCGGGAGACACGCCCATGAGCCAGGACGCCGCCACACGGGAGCCGACCGAGGCGCCGCGCGCCGACGCGCGGGCCCCCTCCCCCGCCGGGAAGCCGGACGACGCTCCCGACCCGGCCGAGCCGAAAGACGAGGCACCGGCCAAGCCGTCGATCTTCAAGCGCCCGCTATTCTGGATCGTCCTCGCGCTGGTCGTTGGCGGGGCGGTCGTGGGCGGCGTCCTGTGGTGGCTAAACGCGCGCAAGTACGAGTCCACGGACAACGCGTTCGTGGACGCGCACATCGTCCGCATCGCGCCCACGGTGGCGGGGACGCTGACCCAGGTGGCCGACATCGACAACCGCCATGTCCGGGCGGGTAGCCTGCTCGCGGTGATCGAACCCGAGGGCCGCACCGCCCAGGCCAGCGAGGCGGAGGCCGGGGTCACGCAGGCCCAGGCGC
>NZ_CAXSHH010000011.1:0-56356 GCF_964237155.1 uncultured Sphingomonas sp.
AAAACTGGAGCGGGCGAAGGGATTCGAACCCTCGACCCCAACCTTGGCAAGGTTGTGCTCTACCCCTGAGCTACGCCCGCTCTGGCGCCGGGCCCGGGACGTACCGGGCGGGTGAGCGAGCGCAGTTAGCACCCGTCCCCACCCTTGCCAAGCCCCCACCCAAGGCCCTTGGCTTACCGGCCCGCCCGGCCCACATGACCCCCCACGCAAGCACACGGAGAAGACAGCCTTGGCCACCACCCTGGGGATGAGCGCCGCCGACAAGACCGCCGTCGAGGATTTCCGCCGCGACGTCGTCGAGCCGTCGATGACCAAGCTCGTCATCATCGATTTCTGGGCGGAATGGTGCGGCCCCTGCAAGGCGCTGACCCCGCTCCTCGAAAAGGTCGCGGCCGCCTATGCCGACAAGGGCGTCGTGCTCGCGAAGGTCGACACCGACAAGAACAAGTTCATCGCGTCGCAATTCCAGATCCGCACCATCCCGACGGTGTACGCGATGCATGGCGGCCAGCTCGTCGCCGACATGACCAGCGCGCGCACCGAATCGCAGCTGCGCACCGTCCTCGACCAGCTCCTGAAGCAACTGCCGATCGACTCGGAGGCGGCGGACGCCGAAGCCGAGCTCGAACCGCTGATCGCGATGGCCGAGGACGTGCTGGCCGAGGGCGACGCCCCCCGCGCGCTGTCGATCTTCGACCAGCTCGCCGAGATGGCCCCCGACCACCCCGCCGTCCTGTCCGGGCGCCTACGCGCGCTCGTCGCGGCGGGCGAGCATGACGAGGCGGAGGCGCTGATCGCCGCGCTCCCGCCCGAGCTCGCCAAGGATCCCGGCGTCGCGCGCGCCCAGGCCGCGCTCGCGCTCGCCCGCACCGCGCCGCCGGTCGACGATCTCGGCCCGCTCGTCGCGGCGGTGAACGCGGACCCGAACGATCTCGAAGCCCGGTACACGCTCGCCAACGCCCAGATGGCGGCGGGCGACCGCGACGCCGCCGCCGACGGCCTGCTCCACATCGTCGCGACCGACCGCGACTGGAACGAGGGTGCGGCGCGCACGCAGCTTCTCCAGATTTTCGAGGTGGTCGGGCTCGTCGATCCTTGGGTGTCGGCCCAACGTCGCCGCCTGTCCGCGGTCCTGTTCGGATGACCCGCGACCTCGCCACCACGCGCCTGTCGATCTTCCCGTTGCCCGGCGCGATCCTGTTTCCCGGCATGCACCTGCCGCTCCATTTGTTCGAGCCGCGCTACCGAGCGCTCGTCTCCGACGCGATGGCGCGCGACCGCCGCATCGGCATGATTCAGCCGAAAGGCTCGGGCGACCGCCCCGAACTGTTCGATCTGGGCTGCGTCGGCCGCATCGCCGAGGTCGAGGCGCTCGATGACGGCCGCTACAATTTGATCCTGGAGGGCGTGGCGTTGTTCCGCGTCGTGCGCGAGCTCGACGTGTCGACGCTCTTCCGCCAGGTCGAGGCCGAACTGCTCGAGACCGCCCCCGACGAGACGCTCTCGCTCGGCCGTCGCGCCTCGCTGGAAGCCGAGTCGCGCCGCTTCGCCGAGGCTGCGGGCTATGCGGTCGATTGGGATCAGGTCGGCAAGCTCGACGACCAGACGCTCACCAACGGCATCGCCCAGATCGCCCCCTTCGACGCCGCCGCCAAACAGGCGCTGCTGGAGGCGGGCGGCATCGAGGAGCGCGCCGAGCTGCTCATCCAGTTGATGCAGTTCTTCGGCCGCCACGACGGCGAGAACCGGGTCACGCTGCAATAGCGTGGACGTCCTACGAGGAAATCCCCTCCGTTCGCCCTGAGCTTGTCGAAGGGTCTTTGTTCTACACGACAGTGGCGAGAAGGACGACCCTTCGACAAGCTCAGGGCGAACGGTTACTTCCACGGCATGATCGACCCCTGGCTCCTCGAACGCCTCTGCTGCCCCGTCACCCGCACCCCGCTCCGCTACGACCAGGAAGCGGGCGAGCTGGTGTCGGAGGCGGCAGGGTTGGCCTACCCGGTCCGCGTCGGCGTCCCCGTGATGCTCGTCGAGGAAGCGCGGCGGCTCCCGTGAACCGGGCCGACGACCTGACCGGCGACTGGCGCGGCATCTTCAACTATCCCGCCGCCCAGCCCCCGACCGAGTTCACCGCGATGCTCCATGACGCGGGCGGCACCCTGTCGGGCCACACCGTCGAGCCCTCCTTGCGCGGCGACACCGTCACCGCGCGCATCGACGGGCGACGCGCGGGGGCGGCCGTCACCTTCGTGAAGCTCTATGACGACGAGGAAAACGAGGATTACGACATCGTCGCCTATGAAGGCGCGCTCGACGCCGAGGGCGCCGAGATCACCGGCCGCTGGACGATCCCGGGCGTCTGGGCGGGAACCTTCATCATGGTGCGGACACGCGGCGTCGAGGCGGAAGCCGTGCTGACCGCGACCGATGAGGTTCGCTAGACCAACGCGCCCCGCAGCAACGCGGGCAGCTCCCCCGCCTCGCCCCGCGCCTCGGCCATGAAGGCGCGCTTCAGCGGATCGACCGCGTTCACCGCCGCAAGCCCCAAGCGCCTGACCGCGCTCGCCGTCCGTCCCGGTATCCCGAACAGCCGCGCGAGGCCGTCGGTCGCCGCCGCGATCGCGCCCGTATCCAGCGCGCGCCACCGCTGGTACCGCGCCAGCAGCGCCGCGTCGCCCAGGTCTAGCCCGGTGCGCTTGCCCTCGACCAGCACCTCCGTCAGCGCGGCCACGTCGCGCAGGCCCAGGTTCAGCCCCTGCCCCGCGATCGGGTGGATGCCGTGCGCGGCGTCGCCCACCAGCGCCAGCCGCTCGGCCGTGATCCGCGATGCCAGGTGGAAGCCGAGCGGCCAGCTCACCCTTGGCGACGCCCCCGACAGCGCGCCGAGCAACCCGCCCATCCGCTTTTCCGCCTCATGCAGGAACGCCCGGTCCGACAGCTTGAGCATCCCCGCCGCGTCGCGCGCCGCGACCGTCCACACGATCGCCGATCGGTGCCCATCGGCGTCGCCGACCAGCGGCAGCAGCGCGAACGGCCCCGCCGGATAGAAGATCTCGTACGCGACGCCCTCATGCGGCCGCGCGTGATGGAACGCCCCCACGATCGCCGCGTCGTCATACTTCCACCGCGCGACGTTGATCCCCGCCGCCGCCCGCGTGGGCGAGTTCCGCCCCTCCGCCGCGACCAGCAACGGCGCGCGCACGACCGCCCCGTCATCGAGAGTCGCGGTCACGCCGTGCTCCCCGCGCTCGACCGCGACCGCCGCCGTCCGCATCCGGAGGTCGACCCCCGCCTCCCCCATCGCGGCGTGGATCGCCCGGCGGAGCGCCCGGTTCTCGTACATGACGCCGAGCGCCCCGTCGTCCGCATCCGGCGTGAAATCGAGCCGCCCCGGCGCCAGCCCGTCCGACACGCGGATCGACGCGATCGGCTGCCCCAGCCCCGCTAGCCGCGCGCCCAATCCGATCGCCTCCAGCATCCGGCCGCTCGCGCTCGCGATCGCCGACGCCCGCCCGTCGAAACCGGGGGCCAGCGTCACCGCCGGATCGGCCGGATCGACGACCACCCCCGTCAGGCCATGTTTCGCCAGCGCCAGCGCCAAGGTCGCGCCGACCAGCCCTCCGCCAAGGATCAGGACGTCGGCGTGGGTGGTGGTGCTCATAAGCCACGCCCTTACCCGCGCCGGCCGCGCGCGCCAACGGCCGCCTTGACGCCGCCCGCCGCCCCCGCGATGCTTTCCGCCGATTTAAGGGGGATACGGGGATGGCGAGCCGCGCGCAGCTCGGACGGTCGGGGCAGGGTCTCTGGCGCGAGACGGTCAGGGCGGGCGCGGTCCGCTCGGGGGCGCTCGTCGCCGGCGTCGCGCTGTTCCTCCTAGCGGTCCTCGCCGCGCTGGCGCTGGCGAGCTATCATCCCGGCGATCCCGCGATCAACACCGCAGGCGGCGGCCCCGCGCGTAACCTGGTCGGGCTCCCCGGCGCGTGGTTCGCCGACCTCGCGCTCACCGTCTTTGGCCCCGCCGTCGCGCTTCTCCTTCCCATGGTCCCGATCGTGGCGCTCCGCCTGTGGAAAGGGCTGCCCCCCGGCGAATGGCTTCGCATGCTGCGCGGCTCCGCGCTTGGCGTCGCGCTGATGGCGACCGCGTTGGCGACCGTGTCCGATGCATCGGTCCTGGCGCTCCCCGCCGGCTGGGGCGGCGTGGTCGGGCTCGGCGTGACGGGCGCGGCGCAGTGGGCGACGGGCTTCATCGGCGAGCCCCAGGCCGAATGGTGGGCCCTGCTCGCGTTCGGTGTCCTCGCCGGGGTCGCCGGCGCGCTCGTCTGGGGTCGCGCGGTCGAGATCGACTGGGCCGAACTCGCCCGCCGCTCACGCCCCAGGCAACGCTCCAAGATCGCCGGGGCCTATGACGATGCCCTGGGCGACGAGCCCCTCGAACTGACCCGCCGCCCACTCGCCGACCGCGCGCCCAAGCCCGACCGCCCCGCGCCCAATAACGCCATCAGCATCGCCGAGCGCGGCTCCTCCCCCGCCGCGATGCCCGCCGCCCCCAAGCGCGCGCCCGTCGACACCAACGCCACCTTCAAGCTTCCGAGCCTGGACCTGCTCACCCCCGCGCCCCCCGCCCCCAAGGGCGCGATCGACCGCCCCGCGCTCGAGCGCAACGCCCGCCTGCTCGAGTCCGTCCTCGACGACTTCCATGTCCGCGGCCAGATCACCGAGGTCTGCCCCGGCCCCGTCGTCACCATGTACGAGCTCGAACCCGCCCCCGGCATCAAGGCCAGCCGCGTGATCCAGCTCGCCGACGACATCGCGCGC
Source organism: uncultured Sphingomonas sp. (assembly GCF_964237155.1). Taxonomy (GTDB): domain Bacteria; phylum Pseudomonadota; class Alphaproteobacteria; order Sphingomonadales; family Sphingomonadaceae; genus Sphingomonas. Next base: position 4,819 of record NZ_CAXSHH010000011.1, read on the forward strand.
AACATGTCCGCCATCTCCGCGCGCGTCGCCACCATCCCCGGCCGCACCGTGATCGGCATCGAGCTTCCCAACCCGACCCGCGAGATGGTGTCCTTGCACGAACTCGTCGGCTCCCAGGCCTTCGAGGACCAGGCCGCGCAGCTCCCCATCATCCTTGGCAAGAACATCGCCGGCGATCCCGTCGTCGCCGACCTCGCCCCCATGCCCCATCTGCTCGTCGCGGGCACCACCGGCTCGGGCAAGTCGGTCGGCCTGAACGCCATGATCCTGTCGCTCCTCTACCGGCTCACCCCCGACCAGTGCCGCATGATCATGATCGACCCCAAGATGCTCGAACTGTCGGCGTACGACGACATCCCGCACCTCTTGTCGCCCGTCGTCACCGACCCCGCCAAGGCCGTCCGCGCGCTGAAATGGGCGGTCGAGCAGATGGAGGACCGCTACCGCCAGATGTCGTCGGTCGGCGTCCGGTCGCTCGCCAGCTTCAACGACAAGGTCCGCGCCGCCGCCGTGAAGGGCCAGCCGCTCGGCCGCCGTGTCCAGACCGGCTACGACCCCGACACCGGCCGGCCGATCTACGAGGAGGAGAAGCTCGAATACGACGTTCTCCCCCAGATCGTCGTGATCGTCGACGAGCTCGCCGACCTGATGATGACGGCGGGCAAGGAGGTCGAGTTCCTGATCCAGCGCCTCGCGCAAAAGGCGCGCGCGGCGGGCATCCACCTCATCATGGCGACGCAGCGGCCGTCGGTCGACGTCATCACCGGCGTCATCAAGGCGAACCTGCCGACCCGCATCTCGTTCCACGTGACCTCGAAGATCGACAGCCGCACCATCCTGGGCGAACAGGGGGCCGAGCAGCTGCTGGGCAAGGGCGACATGCTCTACATGCCCGGCGGCCGCGGCGTGGTGCGCGTCCACGGCCCCTTCGTCTCGGACGAGGAGGTCCACGCGGTCGCCGACTTCTGGCGCGCGCAAGGGAGCCCCGACTACATCTCGTCGGTCACCGAGGAGCCCGAGGAGAGCTACCAGCTCGAAGGCGCCCCCACCGGCGAGGACTCCGCCGAGGACCAGCAATACCGCGCCGCGATCCAGCTGGTCTGCGAAAGCCGCAAGGCGTCCACCTCCTGGCTCCAACGCCAGCTCCGCATCGGCTACAACTCGGCGGCCCGCCTGATCGAGCGCATGGAGAAGGACGGCGTGGTCGGCCGGCCGGACCATGTGGGCCGGCGAGAGGTGTTGCGCGACGCCGAGGGACACGCCGTCTAGCGGACCAGGTCCGCTCGACCGCCGGCGTATGGGAACGGCGCGGAGACGCGCCATGCGTCGCGCTCAGCCCGCGCCCGATCGCTGAACAGCCGCGCGAAGTTCGACGGCCCCGCTATCCGGGCACCCGGCACGCGCATGATTGTTACGGTTTTCTTGCGGGCGAAACCGCGCGATGTCGGCTTTCGACATGAAATTTCAAGTAAATATCAAGACTTAACTTAGGTGTACGATTACCCGGCGCAAGAAACGTATAAGGTTGTCAACGTCGGAGGTCGTGGCCGACGTCGTTGTTCGATGGGAATGAAGCCGTTGTAGTTGAACACAGAGGGAGAAAAATCATGAAGAAGCTTTTGGCTCTATTGACGACCGCTGCGGCGGTGACGATGGCAGTCGCCCCGGCGCAAGCAACCGTGATCGTTCCCGGCAGCATGGGGTTGATATTCGACCCGTTCATTCCGGCCACGCAAGGTTCGCAGATCGCTTTCACGTCGGTACCGGGAACCGCGCGGACCTTCGCGGCGACGTTGCGGTCGGCGGTCTACCGCAATACCCTGGGCACCCTGGACTTCTATTATCAGGTGGCCCGCACGGGACCCGGTTCGCTGGCCGATCAACAGATCGACATCCTTACCGCCTCCAATTTCGCCGGCTTCAGCGTGGACGGCTTCGTCAGCGCGGCCGATCCCGACGGCGGGGGCGCGTTCACGGCGGTGAACAACCCGGGCACGTCCACGACCACGGTCGGCCGCAGTCCCGATGGTCAGGTCCTCCAGACGTTCTTCTCGCCCAACGGGCTGATCGGTACCGAGAACAGCGCGACATACATATTCCGCACCAACGCGACCCTGTTCACGACCGGGACCTTCGGCCTCATCAACGGCTCCACCTTCGACGGACTGGCGTTCGCGCCCACGGTGCCCGAGCCCGCGACCTGGGGCATGATGATCCTGGGCTTCGGCCTGGTCGGCGGCGTCCTGCGCCGCCGCAAGGAAGTCGTCGCCTACGCCTGACCCCGGCGCGCCGGTCGCCTTCGCCGGCCTTCGTGGCCGCGCCTCGGGCGAACTGGCCGGCGTCCGCTTGTTAAGTCCCGTGGCCGCGCCCTCATCCCGGGATGAGGGCGCGGCCATGCTCCTCAAGCCGCGTCACGCAACGCGGCCGCCAGATCGCGCAGGCGTTCGGCGCGTATCGCCGCGCGCCAGGTGAGCAACCCATGCTCCAGCGCGCCGGCGTGGTCGCCGAGCCGCGCCTCGCCGAACATCCCGGCGGTCCCCGCGAGCTTGTGCAGGAGCTCCGCCACCTCGGCGACGGCCGCTCCCTCGAACGCGCCCGAGCGCACGAGCTCGTCGACCTTGCGCAGCGTTTCGTCCCGTCGCAGCCGATAGCGTTCATGGATAGCGCCGCCGGGACGCGGCTCGGGACGCCCGGGCTCCGGCGCGGACGGCGTCGCCGACGGTATCGCCCAACGCCTGAGCGCGGTCTCCAGGTCGCGCAGCGCGAGCGGCTTGGCGAGGTGCGATTGCATTCCCGACGCCAGGCACGCCGCCACGTCGTCGGCATAGGCGTTGGCGGTCAGCGCCACGATCGGCAACCGGTTCGCGTCGTGACCGGACGCGCGCAGGCGGTGGGTGGCCTCCAGGCCTCCGAGCCGCGGCATCTGCATATCCATGAGGACGATCGAATAGGGACGGCCTTCCCGGTCGGCCGATGCGATCATGGCCGGCGCCTCCTCGCCGTCGGCGGCGATCTCCGCCGCGCAGCCGAGCCGCTTCAGCATCTCCGCGATGAGAAGCTGGTTCACGTCGTGATCCTCCGCGACCAGCACGCGCATCGAACGGTCGAACGACGCGACCGGATCCTCCCCATCCCCGGTCGCGCGCCCGGTCGCGTCCCCGGTCGCCTCCCCGATCGGTCGCGTCGCCGCGGGGACCGCCGCGGCTCCGTCGACGGGTGTGAGCGGCAGCGTCACGATGAAACGCGATCCTCGGCCGAGCTCGCTTTCAAGCGCGATGTCGCCGCCCATCAGCCGCGCGAGTTCCACGCTGATCGGCAGGCCCAGCCCGGTGCCGCCATGACGCGGCGCGACGTCCGCGTCGGCCTGGACGAAGCGTTCGAAGATCGCCGCCTGGCGGTCGGGCGCGATGCCCGCGCCGCTATCCTCCACCTCGATGACGACGCGGCCGCCGTCCGCCTGGTGCGTCAGGCGCGCGCGCAGCAGCACCCGGCCCTCCGCAGTGAACTTGGCCGCGTTGCCCAGCAGGTTCAGGATGATCTGGCGCAGACGCAATCCATCGCCCAAGATCATCTGCGGCAACGCGGTCGATATGTCCGATTCCAGTCGCACGCCCTTCTGCTCGATCGCGGGTTTGACCAGCTTGACGCAGGCGCGCAGCGCGTGGACCAGGTCGAACGGCTCGGAAGCCACGCTCATCTGACCCGCCTCGATCTTCGACAGGTCGAGGATGTCGTTGAGCAGCCGGACCATGCTGCGCCCGGAATCCGCGATCAGCTCGGCGCGGCGGCGCTGTTCGACGGTGAGCTCGTTCGCCAGCAACAGTTCCGTGAAGCCGACCACCCCGTTCATGGGCGTCCGGATCTCATGGCTCATGTTGGCCAGGAAACTGGATTTGGCGCGCGCGGCCGCCTCGGCGGTCTCCCGCGCCGCGACCAGTTCCGCTTCCAGCGCCTTGCGCGCCTCGATGTCGCGGATCGCCGAGATCACGCCGGCGGGTATGTCGTCGGGCCCCAGCCAGCCCCTCATGTGCGACTCGAGCCAGCGCCAGCCGCCGCTCTTCTGCCGCAATCGATATCGGACGGTGACCGCGTCCCGGGCTCCGGTGATGATCGCCAGGTGGGCGGCGTGGACGGACTCCTGCGCGTCCTCGTGGATGAACTCCGCGCAGTGCCGCCCGATCAATTCGTCCGGGGTGAAGCCGGACAACTCGACGCAGGACGGCGACGCGTACAGGACCGACCCGTCGTCCGCGGTGCGCAGCACGACATCCGTGGCGTTGTCCGCCAACAGCCGGTATTGCCGCTCGCTGTCGCGCAGCGCCTCCTGCGCCGCCACCTGCGCGCTGATGTCCTGCACCACGCCGATGATGCCGACGACGGCGCCGTCCGGGGCTCGCTCCGCTTGGCCCTGCACCGCGGCGGACTTGGACGATCCGTCGTCGAGCAACAGCGTCGCCGAGAAGGCGAACGGCTCCCCGTGCGCCATGGCCCGTTCGACAAGGCCGCGCACCCGCTCCCGATCGTCCGGGTGGTAAGCTTCGATGGCGTTGTCGAGCGTGGGGACGTGATCGGGTCCGACCCCGTGTATCCGGTACACCTCGTCCGACCAGACGACCTCGCCGCGCACGAGGTCGACCCGCCAGTGACCGACCCGCGCCAGCGATGCGGCCATGCTGAACAGCCGGTGGCTTTCCTGCAGGTCGGCGGCGGCCTCGGCGGCGGCGATCTCGGCGGTCTGCCGACGCTTGATGTCGCGCACGCTGGCGACGAACTCCACCGGTTCGCCGTTCCGGTCATGGATCAACCGGTATGTCGCCTCCAGCCAGACATAGCGGCCGTCCCGGTGCTCCTGCCGATAGCTGCAGATGGGATGGTCCACGCCGGTCAGCAGCGACCGGCAGACGTCCATGACGCGCGCCCGGTCGTCCGGGTGGATCGCGGCGACGGGCGCGCCGCCCGTCATCTCCTCGGGGGAATAGCCGAGCAGCGCTTGGCAGGCGGGTGACACGTAACGCCGGATGCCGTCCAGGCCGATGCGGACGATCATGTCGTTCGAATGATCGGCCAGCAGACGATATTGCTCATACTGCTCCCGCCGCTGGGCCTCGGCGGCGACCTGCTGGCTCACATCCTGCACGATGCCGAACAATCCCGCGGGCGCGCCGGCGGCGTCCAGCTCGATCTCGGCGCGCGTCAGGATGTGGACGACCGCGCCGTCCGGCCGCACGACGCGCGCCTGGGACTCGTACCCCTCGCGATCCGCCAAAGCCTTTCGCAGCGTTTCGCGGACCCTGGCCACGTCGTCTGGATGATAGACGGCCAGCGCGTTCTCGACCGTCGCCGGCGTTCCCGGAGCGAACCCGAAGATGCGCAGGACCTCGTCCGACCAGATCATGGTGCCGTCGCCGGTGTTCAGGCACCAGTGCCCCAGCTTGCCCATGGACTGGGCCAGGTTCAGCAGCCGCTCGTTCTTGGCGATCGCCGCGGCCGTGCGGTCGGCCGCCGCCCGCGCGCGCAGCACCGCCGCGATCGCGCATCCGATCGCGAACAGCAGCGCGCCGTCGAGCACCGGGACGATCCGTCCCAATCGCTCGCTGCGGGCGGCGGCCTCGGCGCTGCGCGCCTCCCGCAACCCCAACAGACTCCGTTCCTCGGCCTTGATCTCGTCGAGGGTCGCCGTCGCGTTCTCCAGGCTCTCGCGCTCGCGGCCCGTGCGGACCACCGCCAGGGCCCGGTCGGCCTGGCCCGACTTCATGAGCTCCATGGCGGACAGCGACGTCGCCGCGAACGCCGCGACCCGCCGGTCGAGCTCGGCCAAGCGGCGCTGCTGCGAGGCGTTGTCGCGCGTCAATCGGCGCAGGCGGTCCGCGAGGCGACGATAGTCGGCGAGTCCCCGCTCGAAGGTCGCCAGCGCTCCGGGACGCGCGGTCAGGACGTAGCCTCGCTCGCCGCGCAAGGCCTTGTTGAGCGCGGTGTCGACCGCCTCCGCGTCGATCAGGACGTCCAGCGTGTGGGTTCGCCACCACTGCGCGTCGAGCTGCGTGTCGCGCGCCGCGTCCGCGCGCGCCGCGACCGCGAAGGTGAGCGTGGCCAGCGCGGCGAAGGCGCCGACGAGCACGACCCAGGTCCATGAAAGGACGGATCGCCGCGGCGCGGGCCGCTTGTCGCGGGCCGCCGACCGCTGCTCCACCGCCGCTCGTTCGCGCCACCACATCCTTCGTGCGGTTAGCGTGGAAAGGTAAACGACTTGGGTCCGCCGACGGCATGCGGCGCGATGCGGGCCGTGCATCGACCCCTTCCAATGTTGGAGTTCTTCTGCTCCAAGCTGGCGGGTGACGATCCGATCCGCCCCGACCATCCGGGCGTACCGCCCGGCAGGTCCGGGCCGCGCGCGGGAGCCGTTTCGCCGTGCGCCGACACCGCCCGCCATTCACTCCAAGGCGTTCTTGGCGTGAACTTTAGTGAACTTCCGCGCCTCCGCACCCCTGCCTTGCGTGAAGTCGAGACCGCGCCGGGGTTTCGACTTGTTCATCTTGGCCCACGCGTTTCCGCGGTTCACGGCCGGTTCAATCCCACGGGCCCACCCACGCCGCCGCCACCAAGGAGCTCGTCCGCTGATCCGTCCGCCCGTCCCAGCCGCCGTCCCAGCCGCCGTCCTCGCCGCCGCGCTCACCCTCGCCGCGCCTGCCGTGCCGGTCCTCGCGGCCGCGCCGGCGACCGACATCGCCGTCGTCCAGCGCCATATCCGGTCGCTCTCCACGCTCACCGCGAACTTCTCGCAGACCGATCGCGACGGGCGCGTGTTGACGGGGGTGCTGACCTTGAAGCAGCCCGGCCGCATCCGTTTCCAGTACGGGAAGGGCGTGCCGCTGCTCATCGTCGCGGAGGGCGGAGCGCTGACCTTCATCGACTATTCGGTGCGCCAGGTGCAGCGCTGGCCGATCCGCAACTCGCCGCTGGGCGTGCTGCTCGATCCTTCCCGCGACCTGTCCCGCTACGCCCGGATCGTCCCCGGCGCGGCGCGGGTGATCTCGGTCGAGGCGCGCGATCCCGAGCATCCGGAATACGGCCGCATCACCCTGATCTTCGCGCGCGACGCCGCCGCGCCCGCGGGGTTGACGCTCCAGGGCTGGGTCGCGCTCGACAGCCAGAACAACCGCACCACCGTGCGCCTGTCGAACCAGCGCCACGGCGTGCCCGTCGGCGACGGGACGTTCCGCTGGAACGACCCGCGGCGGGCGGGTCCCCGTTCCTGACGATCCATTCATCGCAGCGACAGGTTAACGCCGCTATGGGGCGTATCGCGGATTTGCGGTCGGGGTCCGGGATTTTCCCCCTGTTGCTCGGGCCTTGGCTTCTTATCCCGCCTGCGTGACTACGCCAGGTCGGCCCTTGTTCCATGCCCCCGGAGCAAGGGCCTTTGGCTTCAGGCGGCCAGCGGCGTGCCGCCGCCGGACTCGCCGGAAGCCCGGCCGGCGGGGCGAAGCCCCGACCGACGCCGCGGCTTTGCCGCGGCGCGCAAACCCCCTAGACCGCCCCCGTGAAGATCGCCTCCTGGAACATCAACTCGGTCCGTTTCCGGATCGACCTCGTCCTGCGCTTCCTCCGCGAGCGGGAACCCGACATCCTCTGCCTCCAGGAGACCAAGGTCGTCGACGCCGACTTCCCCGCCGACGCCTTCCGGGAACTGGGCTACAAGCACATCGTCCTCCACGGCCAGCCCTCCTATCACGGCGTCGCGGTCGTCTCCCGCGTTCCCGTCACGAAGGACGACCGCCTCGACTGGCAGGCCAACCGCGAGGCCCGCCATCTCGGCGTCCGCCTGCCGAACGGCGTCCGGCTCGAGAATGTCTACATCCCCGCCGGCGGCGATCTCCCCGACCGCGCGCTGAACCCGAAGTTCGGCCAGAAGCTCGACTTCCTCGATCGCATGACGCGCTGGTCCGACGCGCTCGACGTCCCGACCGTCCTGGTCGGCGACTTCAACATCGCCCCCTTGCCAAGCGACGTCTGGAGCCACCGCCAGCTGTTGGGCACCGTCAGCCACACCCCCATCGAGGTCGAGGCGCTGGACCGCCTCCAGGCCGCGAACGACTGGGTCGATCTCGGCCGCCGCTTCCAGCCCCCGCCCGAACCCGTCTTCACCTGGTGGAGTTACCGGAACAAGGATTGGGCCGCCTCCAATCGCGGCCGCCGCCTCGACCATCAATGGGCCACCCCCGACGTCGCCGCCATCGCCCGGGCGCACCACGTCGTCATCGAGCCCCGCGACTGGCCCAAGCCCTCCGACCATGTCCCCCTCGTCACCGAGTTCGATTGGTGAGCGACCCACGCGCGGCGGCCAAGGCGATCGACGCGCTCCGCCGAGGCTGGCCGATCGCCGTGAACGGCCTGGGCCTGCTCGCGGTCGAGACCGCCGATCCCGACCGTCTCCACGCCTTCGAGGACGCTGACCTCCTGATCTCCGCCGGCAGAGCCGCCACGCTCAAGCTCGCCAACCAACGCGAAGCCGCGACCCCCGACGCCCCCGTCCTCGTCGAGCGCGCCGCGTGGATCGACCTCGCCGCCGCCACCGCGCTCGCCGACCCGCAATTCGACCTCGCCACCCCCCTCAAGGGCCCATACCGAGCGCTGCCCCTGTCCGATCCCACCCCCGCCGCCGCCGCGCTCCGCCTGGCGCGCATCGCCGGCCTGCTCCCCGCCTTCTTCACCGGCGACCCAGCGCGCGCGGAGGTCACCCTGACCCCCGCCGACATCGACGCGCACGAGGACCCCGACCGCCTCCGGCTCGCCGTCCGCGCCCGCCTTCCCGTCACCTACGCGGAGGACGCCGAGATCGCCGCCTTCCGCTCGCCCGAGTCCGCCGACGAGCACATCGCCCTCCTCATCGGCCGCCCGACCGGCGAGCCTCCGCTGGTGCGCCTCCATAGCGAGTGCCTGACCGGCGACGTGCTCGGCAGCCTCAAATGCGACTGCGGCCCCCAACTCGCCCAGGCCATCCGCGCGATCGCCGCCGAAGGCTGGGGCGTCCTCCTCTATCTCCGCCAGGAGGGCCGCGGCATCGGCCTCGTCAACAAGCTGCGCGCCTACGCCCTCCAGGATCAAGGCTTCGATACCGTCGACGCCAACACCCGCCTCGGCTTCGCGGTCGACGCACGCGATTTCGGCGTGGCGGCGCGGATGCTTCGGCTGCTCGGGCAGGACCGGGTGCGGCTGCTGACGAACAACCCCGCCAAGGTGTCAGGGCTGCAGGCGAAGGGCGTGACAGTCATCGAGCGCGTGCCGCACTTCCTGCCGCCCAACCCGCACAACGAGCGGTACCTCGCCACCAAGCGCGACCGGACGGGACATCAGCTGTAGGCGGCCTGCGATGCCCCATCGCAGGACTCGCCGGAAGCCGGCCGGCGTTGCGAAGCTACGACCGACGACGCGGCTTTGCCGCGGCGCTCCAGGGACCTACTGCAGCAAAGCCTCGACCGCCCCGAAATCCCCCGCCACCGCGTCCACCCCGATCGCCCGCAGGCGCTCGCCGTGATCGGCCGCGCAGTGCGTCCCCGCGCACAGCCCGATCACGTAGCCCCCGCTCGCCACCGCCCCCGTCGCCCCGACGGGCGAGTCCTCGATGATCGCGCACCGCTCGATAGGCACGCGCAGTTCGGCGGCGGCGTGAAGATAAAGGTCGGGCGCGGGCTTGCCGCGGGTCACATGCTCGGCCCCGCTATATACATGCCGGCCGAACGCGCTCCCCAGGCCGATATGCTCCAGGTGGCGCCGGATCCACCGCGTCGAGCTCGACGACACCACCGCCCTGGGAAGTCCGTGGGGCAGCGCCTCGACGAACGCGACCGCGCCCGCGACCGCGTCGATCCCGTCGCGCATCACCCGCTCATCCTCCGCCCGGCGCGCGACGTCGAACTCGGGCGGCAGCGCCCGGCCCATGTGCCGCTCCAGCCGCGCCCGGAAATCCGCCCCCGAATAACCCATGAAGTTGGCCATCGAGTCCTCGGCCGTCGTCGGATGCCCGTTGGCCGTCAGCCACTCCGCGATCTGCCGGTTGCCCAGATACTCGCTCTCGATCAGCACCCCGTCGAAATCGAACAGCACGGCCCCGAATCTCAAGCGCGCTCTCCGAACAAGGCGGACCCGATCCGCGCATGCGTCGCGCCGATCATCACGGCCGTCTCGAAATCGTCCGACATCCCCATGCTCAACCCTGTCACTCCCTCCTCGCGCGCCAGCTTGGCGAGCAGCGCGAAATAGGGCGCGGGCTCCACCCCGGCGGGCGGCAGGCACATCAGCCCCGCGACCGGCAGATCGGCCCCGCGCGCCTGGGCCAGCAGCGCGGGCACGTCGGCGATCGCGCACCCGCCCTTCTGCGCCTCGCCCCCGATGTTGACCTGCACGAAACAGTCCGGCCGACGCCCTGCCCGGTCCATAGCCTTGGCCAGCGCGCTCACCAACGAAGGCCGGTCGACCGAATGAATCGCGTCGAACAGCGCCGTCGCCTCGTCGGCCTTGTTCGATTGCAGCTGCCCGACCAGATGCAGCCGCGTGTCTGGATATTCCTCGCGCAACGCGGGCCATTTCTCCGCCGTCTCTGCCACCCGGTTCTCGCCGAACGCGCGCTGCCCCGCCTCCAGCAGCGGCCTGATCGCGTCGGCCGCATGCGTCTTCGACACCGCGACCAATGTCACCCGGTCCCCCGGCCGCCCGACGGACGCCGCCGCCCTGGCGATCCGCTCGGTGATCGCGCGTAACCTGGTGTCGGCCGTCATCCCGCGCCCTATAGGAGCCCCGATGCGCCCCCGATACCCCGCCCGCTGGCTCATGACCGACGAGCGCATGGGCGACGCGCTCCTTCCGACGCTCCGACGCCTTCCGCCCGGGTCGGGCGTGGTGTTCCGGCACTATCTACTTGGCGACCGAGACCGCCGCGCGCTGTTCGGGCGGGTACGCCGGATCGCCCGCGCACGTCGGCTGGTGCTGGTGGTCGCGCGGCCGGACCGGGTCGGGCGTTCCGACGGGGTTCATGGGACGGCGAAAGGCACGGGCGTGCGGACATGGCCCGCGCATGATCGCCGGGAGGCGATCGCGGGGGCGCGCGCGGGCGCGGACCTGCTGTTCGTTTCGCCGATCTTCCCGACGCGCTCGCATCCGGAGGCGAGGGCGATCGGCCCGGCGCGCGCTGCTGTGATCGGGCGAGGATCGGGGATCGGGATGGTCGCGCTGGGCGGAATGACGGAGCGACGGTTCCGACAACTACGTGGGCTTGGCTTCGTGGGATGGGCGGCGATCGACGCGCTCACTAACCCTCTCCCGCCTTCGCGGGAGAGCGCGTCAGGTAGATAGTCCCCCGGACTATTTAGGTTATGCCGGGGGCATAGCCGACCTGACGCGGGCGCGAAGCGCCAGGGTGAGGGGCGGGCCCTCAGTGCGGAATAGGGCGACGGCCGGCACTCAAGCCGCGGCAAAGCCGCGTCTCCCGAAGACTTCGCCTGCATGGGCGGGCGGAACCAGCCCTCGCCATCCCCGCATCTTCTTGGCGCCTTCGCGCCTTCGCGTGAACAAATTCAGCCAGTCGAGTAAAACTGAACGATGAAAGGTAAAGAGCCGCGGCAAAGCCGCGCCGTCGGTCGCAGCTACGCTACGCCGGCCGAGCTTGCGCGAGTCTTGCGCCAGCGTGGCGCAAGACTCGCCGCGCTAAAAGCGAAAAGCCGTCCCCAGATACACCGCCTGGCTATCCCGCCGATCGTCCAGCCGCGCGATCCGCTCGCGGTCCGTCCGGTACCGGACCCCCGCCGTCACATCCAGGTTACGCGTCAGCGAGTACGAGCTGCCCACATCGAGCGAATAGCTCCGCTCGCCCGCCACCAGCTGCGGGCCCTCGCCGGTCGCGCGGTCCGCGCCCGCCTTCACCCGCGTGGTCAGGCGCGGCAGCGAATAACTCACGCCGACCTCCGCCGACTCGCGCCCGCCCGACTGCCCGGGCAAATCGACCTTGGCGACGTCGCCCGACAACGCGAACCGCCGCCAGCCGACCGCGAGCCCCAGATTATACGCGATCGGCGCCAGGCCCACCGCGGGCGACGCGGCGGCGATGCGATCGGCATCCGGACGGTTCGTCCGCGCGCGCACCGCGACGGTCACCGCGCGGCTGTTCTTCGCCTCGGCGGGGGTGAAGCGGAAGCCGCGCGTCTCCAGCCCGCCCCGCGCGAACAACGCCGCCAGTCGCGGGTCGGCCGAGGACGGCGTGAACGATCCTACCCCGCGCGCGGGCGCGCCGGTGCGCTTCGTCGTCGCCTTGCGGGTCTGCTCGGTCGCGGCGCTCGCGGGCGCGACGACGACCCCGGCGGCGACAAGCGCTCCGGCGACGATGCCCGCGACGATGCGGCCCTTGCTGCTCCCGATCTTCACGGGAAAATACCTGTTGCCCCGCTTCGCCGAATCCAAGCGGCAATCCGCCTACGCCGTCGCTTCGGACCGTTTTTTCACCGGAGTGTTGCCATCGGCACACAATATGCAGGGTCTCGGGCCTTGCCTTGCGGCACCGGAACCACGCTTGTAGAGCGGGACGCGACCGAGTTCCCGTTTTCAGGACGATCGCCCATGACCCCCCCATCCCGTTTCCTGCTCGCGCCGCTGCTGCTTGGGCTGGTGCTCCCGCTCGCGGCCTGCGGGGGCAAGCGCGGGGGCGTCACCGCCGATCTCGCCGCGTCCAGGGTCACGACGATCGGTGTCAATTCCTATCTGTGGCGCGCCAGCCTCGATACGCTGTCCTTCATGCCGCTCGTCCAGACCGACTCGAACGGCGGCGTCATCGTCACCGACTGGTACGCCAACCCGCAGACCCCGACCGAGCGGATGAAGGTCACCGTCACCATCCTCGACCAGGATCTGCGCGCCGATGCGCTTCGCGTCGCCGCGATCCGTCAGGTGGCCCAGGGCGGTCAATGGGTCGCCGCCCCCGTCCAGGCCGCGACCGTCCAGAAGCTGGAGGAGATCATCCTCACCCGCGCCCGCGACCTGCGCCGCGGCGCGATGGCGGGCTGAACCCGACCCGTGACGTCACGCTTCAACGCGCTCAAGGCGGACGCGGCTTGGCAGAGGACCTGGGAGGAGCGCGGCACCTTCCGCGCCGACGACGGTAGCTCCAAGCCGCACCGTTACGTCTTGGAGATGTTTCCCTATCCGTCGGGGCACATCCATGTCGGACACGGCCGCAACTACGTCATGGGCGATGTCCTTGCGCGCTTCTGGCGGATGACGGGGCATGAAGTTCTGCACCCCATGGGCTGGGACGCGTTCGGCATGCCCGCCGAGAACGCCGCCATGGAGCGGGGCGTCCACCCCGGCGATTGGACGCGCGCCAACATCTCCAAGATGAAGGCGCAGCTGAAGCGGTTCGGCCTGGCGCTCGACTGGAGCCGCGAGCTCGCCACCTGCGAGCCCGACTATTACGGCCACGAGCAGGCGCTGTTCCTCGATCTCTACGCGGCCGGCCTCGTCTACCGCAAGGAATCGGCGGTCAATTGGGACCCGGTCGACATGACCGTGCTCGCCAACGAGCAGGTGATCGACGGCCGCGGCTGGCGCTCGGGCGCGCTCGTCGAGCGGCGCAAGCTCTCGCAATGGTTTCTGCGTATCACCGACTTCGCCGACGAGCTGATCGAGGGCTTGCGCGACCTCAAGGACTGGCCCGACAAGGTCCGCCTGATGCAGGAAAACTGGATCGGCCGCAGCCAGGGCCTACGCTTCCGCTTCGCCCTTTCTTCTCCCCTCCCGCCAGCGGGAGGGGCTGGGGGAGGGCAGGACCCGGCCCCCGAAACAACCCCTCCCCCGACCCCTCCCGCAAGCGGGAGGGGAGAAGTGGAGGTCTTCACCACCCGCCCCGACACCATCTTCGGCGCGAGCTTCGTCGCGGTCGCCCCCGACCACCCGATCGCCCAAGCGGCCGCCGCGAATAATCCCGAAGCAGCCGCCTTCATCGAGCTGTGCAAGCGCGGCGGCACCACCGCCGCCGAACTCGACACGCAGGAGAAGCTGGGCTTCGACACCGGCCTGACCGCCGCGCACCCCTTCGACCCCGAATGGCGGTTGCCCGTCCACATCGCCAACTTCGTGTTGATGGAATACGGCACCGGCGCGGTCTTCGGCGTCCCCGCCCACGACCAGCGCGACCTCGACTTCGCGCGCAAATACGGCCTGCCCGTCCGCCGCGTCGTCGCGGAGGGCGACGACACCGCGCCCGATTTCACAGGGAACACCGCATACACCGGCCCCGGCCTCCTCGTGAACTCCGGCCCCCTCGACGGCATGGACGTCGAGACTGCCAAGCGTGCCGTGATCGCGCGGGCCGAGGCGGAGGGCTGGGGCGACGGCACCACCGTGTATCGCCTGCGCGACTGGGGCGTCTCGCGCCAGCGTTACTGGGGCACCCCCATCCCGATCATCCACTGCGACGCCTGCGGCCCCGTCGGCGTCCCGCACGACCAACTCCCTGTCATCCTTCCCGAGGATGTGACGTTCGACGTCCCCGGCAACCCGCTCGACCGCCACCCGACCTGGAAGCATGTCGCCTGCCCGACCTGCGGCGGCCCCGCCCGGCGTGAGACCGACACGCTCGACACCTTCGTCAACTCCTCCTGGTACTTCATCCGCTTCGCCAGCCAACCGACGACCGAGCCCTTCGACAAGGCGGCGGCCGAACGCTGGCTCCCCGTCGGCCAGTATATCGGCGGGGTCGAGCACGCGATCCTCCATCTCCTTTACGCCCGCTTCTGGACCCGCGCCCTTCGCCGCATCGGCCGCCTCGACGTCGCCGAACCCTTCGCCGGCCTGTTCACCCAAGGCATGGTGACGCACGAGACCTACCGATCCGCCGACGGCCGCTGGCTCTCGCCCGAGGAGGTGGACAATGGCGTCGAACGCGCGACCGGCTTGACCGTCGAGATCGGTCGCATCGAGAAGATGTCCAAATCCAAGAAGAACACCGTCGACCCCGAACCCATCGTCGACCAGTACGGCGCGGACGCGGTGCGCTGGTTCATGCTCTCCGACAGCCCGCCCGAGCGCGACCTCCCCTGGTCCGAGGCCGGGATCGAAGGCGCCTGGCGCTTCGTCCAACGCCTCTGGCGCCTGTTCGCCGATACCAAGGACGGGGAGGGCCAGGACAAGGACCTGGCCCGCAAGCTCCACCAGACGATCGCGGGCGTCGCCGCCGACATCGAGGCGCTCGCCTTCAACAAGGCCGTCGCCAAGCTGTACGAACTCGTGAACGCGATCGAGAAGTCCCCGCCCTCCGCCACCCGCGCCGAGGCGGTCCGCACCGCGATGCTCCTCGTCGCCCCCATGACGCCGCACCTCGCCGAGGAGGCCTGGGCCGCCGCGGGCAACGACGGCCTGGTCGCCGACGCCGCGTGGCCGCCCGTCGACCCCGCGCTCCTCGTCGCCGACGAGGTGACGATCGCCGTCCAGGTCAACGGCAAGCTCCGCGACACGCTCGTCCTGCCCAAGGGCCTGCCCCGCGAGGAGGTCGAGACCGCCGCGCTCGCCTCCGACAAGGTGGTCCAGTTCCTTGGCGGCCAGACCCCGCGCAAGGTCATCGTCGTTCCCGACCGCCTAGTGAACCTCGTCGCATGAAGCGGGTCCCGAAAATCTTGGTTGCCCTCCTCGCGCTCGCGCTCCCCGCCTGCGGGCTCAAGCCGCTCTACGCCGGCGGCGCGAACGGCCCCGTCGCTTCCTCGCTTGGTCAGGTGGAGATCGCCGCGATCGAGGGCCGCGCGGGCTGGCTGATGGCCAACGCCCTCCGTGACCGCCTCGGCGAGGGCGGGACCGGCCCCCGCTACCGCCTCGATGTCCGCCTCGACGACAGCATCACCGGGCTGGGCATCCGCCGCGACGACGCCGTCACGCGCGAACGCCGCTCGGTCCGTGCTCGCTACCAGCTCGTCGATCTCGCCGACGGATCGGTCGTGCTCGACGCGACCGCGGGCTCCGACGCCGGGATCGACGTGGTGCAATCCGAATACGCCACCATCGCCGCCGAGAACACCGCGCTCGAACGGCTGTCGCTGATCGTCGCCGACGAGATCGTCGCCCGCCTGGCGCTCTACGCCCGCGCCAACCCCCGGTGAAGGCCAACGCGGGCCAGGTCAGGGCCGCGCTCGACCATCCCCGCCACCGCCTGATCCTCCTTCACGGCCCCGACGCCGGCCTCGCCGCCGAACTAGCCGCCCGCCTCGGCAAGGCGATGGGCGACGGGGCCGAGCGCGTCGACCTCGACGGCCCCGCGCTGAAGGTCGACCCCGCCCGCCTCGCCGACGAGGCCGCGTCCCTGTCGCTGTTCGGCGACAAGCGCTGGATCCGCGTCGCCGGGGTCGGCGAGGAGTCCGTCCCCGCCATCGCCGCGCTGCTCGAGGCCGAACGGGCGGGCAACCCCGTCCTCGCCGTCGCGCCCACCGCCAAGGCGACCTCCAAGCTCGTCAAGCTCGCGCTCGACGCCAAGGACGCCCTCGCTTTCGCCTGCTATCCGCCCAGCCCCGCCGACCTCGAACGCCAGCTGGCGGGCACCGCGCGCGAGCTCGGCCTTCGCGTCGATCCGCTCCTGCTCCGCCGCCTCGTCGCGGCCAGCGGCGGCGAGTCCGCCATCGCCGTGCGCGAGCTGGAAAAGTTCGCGCTTTATCTCGACGCCGACCCCGACCGCCCCGCCGACCTCACGCCGCAAGCCTTCGACGACCTCGCCGCCGACCTCGGCGAGGCGGAGGCCGGCCGCCTCGTCGAATCGGTCCTGGCCGGCGACCCCGCCTTGCTCGGGAACGAGCTCACCCGCCTGCGCGAGTCGGGCGTCTCCCCCATCCCCTGGCTCCGCCAGCTCCAGCGCCGCCTGCTGAGCCTCGCCGCGATGCGCGCCGACCTGGACGGGGGCGAGCCCGTCGATGCCGTCATGAAGCGCCACCGCGTCTTCTTCCGCGAGGAACAGGCCACCGCCCGCGCCCTCCGCGCTTGGGGTCCCGACCAGCTCGCCCGCGCGCTCACCCGCATCCGCGCCGCCGAACGCGCGATCATGGCCCCGGGCAATGCGGGGCCCGTCCTCGCCGAACAGGCGGTCGAGACGATCGCCCGCGCCCAGGCCCGGCGGCGCTGACATGTGCAACCGCTACCGCATGACCGCCGATCCGTCCGAGCTCGCGGCCCGCTACGGGTTCGACCTGCCGCCCAAGGTGCTCGACATCCCGCCCCCCGAACTCTTCCCCGACCGGCCCGCCTCGGTCATCCGCGAAGAGGACGGCGCGCGCCTGCTCGACGTCATGAGTTGGGGCTTCCCCTTCCGGACCGCCGGCAAGACCAAGATGCTGGAAAAGCGCGTCACCAACGTCCGCAACCTGGAGAGCGGTTTCTGGCGCAGCGCCCTCGCCGACCCCGCCCGCCGCTGCCTCGTCCCCTTCACCGCCTTCAGCGAGTACGGACCGAACCGCGGCCCGGACGGCAAGCTCCCGCTCCATTGGTTCGCGGTCCCCTCGCGCCCGATCACCAGCTTCGCCGGCATCTGGCGCCCGCTCAACGAGGGCAAGCGCGCCTTCGCCTTCCTCACCTGCGAACCCAACGGGCTCGTCGCCCCGATCCACCCCAAGGCGATGCCCGTCCTCCTCCACCAGGAAGACGAGGAACGCTGGCTGGCGGGCGAACTGGGCGAGTTGGTCGCGCCGTTCCCGTCACAGCTCATGACGGTCGACGCCCCCTAGCTCCTCCCCCGCTTCAGCGGGGGAGGGAGGAACCCGCGCACCGGCTTCGGCGATGACATACCGAACCACCGCATCCAGATCTCGCAATACGGCCGAGGCAGGCACCCGCAACACATCCACTCCCCTCGCCCGCAACCAGGCATCGCGAACCGCATCCCGCTCCGGCCGATCGCCGCGCCCATGCGCCTCGCCATCCACCTCGATCACCAGCCGGGCCGGCGCGCAGAAGAAGTCTAGCGTGTACGGCCCCGCCGGATGCTGTTTGCGAAACCGAAGCTCATGTCTGCGAAGCTCCCGCCACAACAGGATCTCCGGCAAGCTCATTTCCCGCCGCAACCGCCGCGCCCGACGCTTGCCGGCCTCATCGCTACTCAGCCGCATCCGCTGTCCCCTCTTAATTCCTCCCCCGCTTCAGCGGGGGAGGAACTAGAATTCAGATCCCCTCGCCCGTCAGCCGCTGGCACACCATGTCAAGCTGATCGAGCGTCGCGTAGCCCAGCGTCAGCGTACCCCCGCTCTCCCCATGCGCGATGCGGACGGTCAGCCCGAGCAAGTCGGCCAGCTGATTCTCCAACGCCGCGACGTCACCGTCCGCTCCGTCGGACGCCCGACCCTTCGGCCCGCCGCCGGCCGGGGGCGAAGGCCGCGCGGACGCGCCTTTCGCGCCGCGCGCCATCTTCTCCGTCTCGCGCACCGACAAGCCGCGCGCCTGGACCTCACGCGCGAGGTCCTCGACATCGCGCGATCCCAGCAACGCCCGCGCATGCCCCATCGACAGGGCGCCCTCGCTCACCATCGCCTGCACGCCCTCGGGCAGCTCCAGCAGCCGAAGCAGGTTCGCGACATGGCTGCGCGACTTGTGGACGATCCTGGCCAGCGCCTCCTGCGTGTGCCCATATTCGCCTGACAGCCGCCGATAGGCCAGCGCCTCCTCGATCGCGTTCAGGTCCTGCCGCTGGATGTTTTCGACAAGCGCGATCTCCAGCGTTTCCGCGTCGTCGAACGCGCGCACCACGACGGGCACCTCGGTCAGCCCGGCGCGCCGCGCGGCGCGCCACCGGCGCTCGCCCGCGACGATCTGATATTCGCGGCCATGCGGCCGGACGACGATCGGCTGGATCACCCCGCGCGCCGCGATCGAGGCGGCGAGCTCGTCCAGCGCCGTGTCGTCGAAACGCCGGCGCGGCTGGTCCGGATGCGGCGCCATCGCGCTCACCGGCAACATGCGGACGCCCGGCGACGTGTCGCGGTCGCCCGTGATCGGCTCCTCGCGCGCGATGTCCCCAAGCAGCGCGTTCAGCCCCCGGCCCAGCCCGCCGCGCCGCTTGCCCGCCCCCTCTTTCACGACCTCGCTCACTCCGCCGCCTCCGCTTGGGTCGGCGCGTGAGCGGGCAGCCGCGCGATCAGCTCGCGGGCGAGCGCGATATAGGCCTGGCTCCCCGTGCAGCGGTGATCGTAGATCAGCCCCGGCAGGCCATGGCTCGGCGCCTCGGACAGCTTGACGTTGCGCGGGATCACCGTGTCGAACACCACCCGCCCCAACACCGACCGGACATCGGTCGACACCTGCTCGGTCAACCGATTGCGCCGGTCGAACATCGTCAGCGCGACGCCGACGATCGACAGTCCCGGATTGAATCGGGTGCGGATGCGCTCGACGGTGGTCAGCAGCTGGCTCAGCCCCTCCAACGCGAAGAACTCGCATTGCAGCGGCACGAACAGCGAATCGGCCGCGACCAACGCGTTGATCGTCAGCAGCCCCAGCGACGGCGGACAGTCGATCAGCACGATCTCCCACCCGCCGCGCGATCGTTGCAGCGCCCGATCGAGCCGGTGGGTCCGCTCCGCCATGCCGACCAGCTCGATCTCGGCGCCGGACAGGTCCTGCACCGCCGGGATCAGGTCCAGCCAAGGCACCGGCGACGGTATCGCCGCCTCGTCCACCGTCGCCGTGCCCAGCAATACGTCATAGCTCGACCGGGCGCGCTGCGACTGCCCGATCCCCAGGCCCGTCGATGCGTTGCCCTGGGGGTCCAGATCGATCAGCAGGGTCTTCTTCCCCGTCGCCGCCAGCGCGGTGGCGATGTTGATCGCGCTCGTCGTCTTGCCGACGCCGCCCTTTTGATTGGCGATCGCGATGACCGTCATCGACCGGACACGCCGCGCAGCACGACGATCTGGGAATCGGAATCGGTCAAGCTTTGTTCCACGTGAAACACCCGAGCATATTGGGGAAGCGCGGCCAGCTCCTCCGAACCAATGCGCCCACGCGGAAGCAGCCAGACCGTGTCGCGTGATGCCACGTGTCGAGCGGCTTTCACAAGCGCCGCGATCGGACCGACGGCGCGCGCGCTGATCGTTCCGGCACGCGCCGCGACCTGCTCGACCCTGGATGCATGGACGACGACATGCGGCAAGCCCATCACCGCCGCGGCCGCTTCCAGGAACGCCGCGCGTCGTCGCCTGGGCTCGACCAGATGGACCGCCGTGTCGCGCACCACCGCCACCGCCAGCCCGGGAAAACCCCCGCCCGTCCCGATATCGAGCCACGCGCCGTCGGTCGGCGCGAAATCCACCAGCTGCAGCGAGTCGACGACATGCCGCGACCAGATGCTCGCCACGGTCGACGGCGCGATCAGGTTCTGACCCGCCGCCTCCTCGATCACGATCGCGGTCAATCTCTCCAGCTTCCCGGATGCGTCCGGGCCGAACCGCTCGACGACCCAGGCGCGCGCCTCGTCCTCGCTCACGCCGCCACTCGTCCTGCCGCCAGTCGTCCTGCCCCCAGTCGTTCTGCCGCCCGTCGTCCCGTCGTCCGCTTCGCATGCAGCAGGATCGCCGTCAGCGCCGCCGGCGTGACTCCGCGTACCCGCCCCGCCGCCGCCAGGCTGTCGGGGGACGCGGCGCTCAGCCGCTCGACCATCTCCGTCGAAAGCCCGGTCACCGCGCGATAATCGAACCCGGTCGGGAGCGGATGGTCGCCCCGCGCGCGTTCCGCCACCTCCGCCATCTGCCGCTCGACATAGGGCGCGTACCGGGCGTCCTCGACGATCTCGGCGACGATCCCGGCACCCAGGCCGATCTCGCTGCCCGGCGCGACGTCGCCCAGCGCCACGGTCGGAATGCCCAGCCAATCCCACGCCGTTCGCCGCGCCCCGTCGCGCGCCACGCGGACATCGCTCGCCGCCAGCCCGGACGCCGTGCTCGTGACCTCCAGCCGTTCGCGAAACGTCGCCCGCTCGCGCTCGCGTTGATCCTGATGACGAAGCCGAGCGTCCGACAGGCACCCCAGCCGCCGTCCGACCGGTCCCAGCCTCGTTTCCGCATTGTCCGCCCGCAACGATAACCGGTGTTCGGCCCGCGCGGTCAGCATGCGGTAGGGCTCGGTGACGCCATGAAGCGTCAGGTCATCGATCATCACGCCCAGATAGCTGGTCGCGCGATCGGGGAGGAACGGCTCGACCCCGATCGCCGCGGCGGCCGCGTTCAGTCCGGCGACGATCCCCTGTCCCGCCGCCTCTTCATACCCCGTCGTCCCGTTCACCTGACCCGCCAGGAACAGGCCGGGCACGGCCCGCGCCTGCAGGTCGCGCCCGAGCGCACGGGGATCGAGATGGTCGTACTCGACCGCATAGCCCGGCATGGTGATCACCGCGCGCTCGAGACCCCGGATCGACCGCACCAACGCCCGCTGCACCTCGACCGGCAGCGATGTCGATATGCCGTTCGGGTACACCACGGGATCGTCCAGACCCTCGGGTTCCAGGTTGATCCGGTGGCCCTCGCGGTCGCCAAAGCGATGGATCTTGTCCTCGATGGACGGGCAGTAACGCGGTCCCGACGCTTCGATCGCACCGTCGAACAGCGGCGATTGGTCGAGCGCCGCGCGGATGACGTCATGGGTGCGAAGGTTCGTCCGGGTCACGCCGCACGCGACCTGCGGTGGTCGCGCGCCGCCGCCGCTCATCGGCGACATGGTCCATCGCTCGGCGTCGGTCGGCTGCTCGCCCACCCGCGCCCAGTCGATCGTGCGCCCGTCCAGCCGTGGCGGGGTCCCCGTCTTCAGCCGGGCCATCGGCATGCCCGACGCGCGGAGCTGTTCGGCCAGCGCGCCCGCGGGCCGTTCGCCGATACGCCCGCCAGCCATCCGTTCGGCGCCCCGGAACATCCGGGCCGCCAGGAACGTCCCCGCCGCGATCACCACCGCGCGCCCGCGCACCGCCGATCCGTCAGCCAGCACCACGCCCGCCGCTCGCCCGGCTTCGACCAGCAGCGAAGCGACTTCGCCCTCGGTCACCCGCAAGTCGCGCTGGACATCGACGACCGCCCGTATCGCCGCCGCGAACAGCTTGCGGTCGGCCTGCACGCGTGGTCCCCGCACCGCCATGCCCTTGGAACGGTTCAGCATCCGATGATGGATCGCCGCCATGTCCGCCGCCCGCGCGATCGCGCCGTCCAACGCGTCGACCTCGCGAACGAGGTGCCCTTTGCCCAGGCCGCCGATCGCGGGATTGCACGACAGCGCGCCGATCGTGCCTCGGCTCATCGTGACGAGCACCGTGTTCGCGCCACGCCGCGCGCTGGCCAGCGCCGCCTCGACGCCCGCGTGCCCCCCACCGATGACGATGACGTCGTTCATGGATCGCCCGTAAGCGCCCGGCGCATGACGGTCAAAGTTGTTCCACGTGGAACAACCCTATTTTCCGATGCAGAACCGCCCGAACAGCGTGTCGAGCATCGCTTCCGTCGCGTCCGCTCCCGTGATCCGCGCCAGCGCCGTCCGAACCCGCCGCAGTCGCTCCGCCAGGATCAAGGGGTCGTCGTCCGCCACCAGCTCCGCCGCCGCCTCCTCGACCAGGTCGCGCTGCCGCCGGTTCAGGGCGGGCAGGTCCGCCCTCGGCGGCGCTTGGGCCGTTCGCGTCCCGACCAGCCGCCACAATGCCGCGATCGTCTCCGGACGCCCGCTCGCGGTGGCAACATCCACGCCGCTCGGCGGTGCCCCCCGCCCCTCCTCATCCGCCCGCGCCCATACCCACACCGCGCCCGCAGGGGGAGCATCGTCGCCCAACCACACAACGATATCAGCGACTTGCGCCGCCGCTCGCGCTCGCTCCACCCCGATCGCCTCGACCGGGTCGGCGGTTCCGTCGACCAGCCCGGCCGTATCCGACACCAGATACGCCACACCTTCGACAACAACGGGAACCTCGATCACGTCACGCGTCGTCCCCGCGATCGGCGACACGATCGCCGCCTCGCGCTGGACCAGCAGGTTCAGGAGCGTCGACTTCCCCGCGTTGCGCGGCCCCGTCAGCACCACGCGTATCCCGTCGCGCAACCGTTCCACGGGCGGCCGCGCGACCAAGTTCGCCATCTCCGCCCGCAGCGTCGCGATCGCCGCCCCGACCTCGCGCAGGTCGACCACGACGTCATCCTCGTCCGCGAAGTCCAGCGCCGCCTCGATTTCCGCCGACAGCGCAAGCACGCGCTCGCCGAACCTCCGCGCCAATGCGCTCACCGCGCCCTCGACCGCGCCGATCGCCTGGACGCGCTGCGCCTCGGTCTCCGCCTGGAGCAGATCGGCCAGACCTTCCGCCTGCGCCAGGTCGACCCGGCCATTCGCCAGCGCCCGCCGCGTGAACTCCCCCGCCTCCGCGCGGCGCAGGCCCTGCGCCGCGAGCGCCCGCTCGACCGCGGCCACCACCGCCCGCCCGCCATGCAGCTGCAGCTCGACCAGATCCTCGCCCGTCGCGCTGTCCGGTTTCGGAAACACCAGCACCAGCGCCCGGTCGATCAATCGCCCATCCTCGTCCTTGAGCGCCCGCAACCCGGCCCGACGCGGCGGCGGCGGTCGTCCCGCGATCGTCCAGGCCGCCTCCAGCGCCCCGGGTCCGCTCACCCGCACCACCGCGATCGCCGCGGGCGGCGGCCCGCTCGACAGGGCGAAGATCGTATCGCGCCCGAGCTCGATCACTGCGGCGGTTTGGGCCCCGCCCCGTTCCCGGTCTCGAACAATCGCCGCCAGAACATCATCCCCGCCTCGCCCATCGGTGCCCAGGACTTCAGCATGCCCTCCAGCATCTCCGGCTTGATCCCGCCCTCGACCATGTCCCCCAGCCGCGCGACGTACCGGTCGTGGAGCGGTGTCAGGTCGGGCAACCCCGCCGCGCGCCGCGCCTCCTCGGGGGTTAGGTCGATATCGATCGTGACCTTCATGTACGCCACCCCTTGAGCATCGCCGGTCGCCCCGGCATGGACATCCACCATGCGCGCGAACGCGTGTCCCCCGCAACGGTACTGGAGCGTTCCCATGACAATGATCGACATCGACACCCTGGACGGTGCCGCCGGCTTCGATGCGTACCTCGCGCAGCCGGGGGAGGTCCCCCGCGCGGCCGTGATCGTCATCCAGGAGATCTTCGGCGTAAACGAGGGTATCCGCCGCAAGTGCGACGCGCTCGCGCGGGCGGGTTATCTCGCGCTCGCCCCCGACCTGTTCTGGCGCATCGAACCGGCCGTCCAGCTCGATCCCGACATCGAACCCGATCTCCAGCGCGCCTTCGGGCTGATGAACCGCTTCGACCAGGACCGGGGCGTCGCCGACATCGAGGCGACGATCCGTGCCGCGCGCGCCCGCGTCGACGGTGGCAAGGTCGGCGTGGTCGGCTACTGCCTGGGCGGTCGCCTGGCCTACATGACCGCGGCGCGCACCGACGTGGACGCGACCGTCGGCTATTATGGCGTCGGCCTGGACGGCCTGCTCGACGAGAAGCACGCGATCGCCAACCCGTTCCTGCTTCATATGGCCGGTGAGGACCACCTCGTCGCCAAGGACGCGCAGGCCGCGATCCACGCCGGCCTCGACGACCACCCCCGCGTCACGATCCACGACTATCCCGGCGAGGACCACGGCTTCGCCGCCGAGATGGGCAAGCGCCGCTCCGAGACCGCGGCCCGCCTAGCCGATCAAAGGACCATCGACTTCTTCGCCCGGCATCTAGGCTGAACCGACATCGTCACGAAGTAACGCTTCGTGAGGTTCAAGCGAACAACGTGGTGATGCCGATCTTGGGGTCGATCGCCCCGTCATAGATCATCTTGCCCGCGACATAAAGGATGACCACCAACCCGACATAGGCGATCCAGCGATACCGCTCAATGTACCGGGCGATCAGGTTGGCGGCGAGACCCATCAGCGCCACCGACAACAGTAGGCCGATGATCAGGATGCCCGGATGCTCGCGCGCCGCGCCCGCCACCGCCAGTACGTTGTCGAGGCTCATCGACACGTCCGCCAAGGCGACCGCCCAGACGGCGCTCGCGAAGCTACGCGCCGGGCGGACCTTCTCCGCATCCTCCTCGGACGGACGGCTGTGATGCAGCTCGCGGTACATCTTCCACGCGACCCACAGCAGCAATAGCCCGCCCGCGAAAATCAGCCCGACGATCCCCAACAGCCACGTCGCGACCAGCGCGAAGCCTATGCGGAGCACCAGCGCGGCGATGATGCCGATCAGGATCACCTTCTTGCGCTGCTCGTCGGGCAGCCCCGCCGCCAACGCGCCGACCACGATCGCATTGTCGCCGGCTAGGACGATGTCGATTAGCAGGACCTGCCCGAACGCGGCCAGCCGCGACGCTTCGGTGATATTGGCGAAATCGGCGAGCGCGAGCTGCCACATCTCGGACAGGGTGGGCGCTGCGGCGGTGGCGGTGGCCGCTCCGGCGGCGAGGAGGTTCAGGATCATACGTTTCGCCTAGAGCCTGTGCGGGAATCGTCAAACCCCCGTCACCCCGGACTCGATCCAGGGTCCAGCTTCTCGGTCGAAAGCTCGCCACGGCGAAGCCGCGTCGTCGGTCGTAGCTTCGCCACGCCGGCCGAGCTTGGGCGTGTCTTGCGCCAGGGTGGCGCAAGCCGCCCTGCGCTACTGATTCATACTGTCGAAGAACACCTCGTTCGACTTCGAGTCCTTCATCTTGTCGAGCAGGAACTCCATCGCGTCGATCGTCCCCATCTGCATGAGGATACGACGCAGGACCCACATCTTGGACAGCTTGGCCTTGTCGACCAGCAGCTCCTCCTTGCGCGTTCCCGACTTGCCGACATCGAGCGCCGGGAAGATACGCTTGTCCGCCACCTTGCGGTCGAGCACGATCTCCGAGTTGCCCGTGCCCTTGAACTCCTCGAAGATCACCTCATCCATCCGGCTGCCCGTGTCGATGAGCGCGGTGGCGATGATCGACAGCGACCCGCCCTCCTCGATGTTGCGCGCCGCGCCGAAGAACCGCTTGGGCCGCTGAAGCGCGTTCGCGTCGACGCCGCCCGTTAGGACCTTGCCCGAGCTCGGCACGACCGTGTTGTAGGCGCGCCCCAGCCTGGTGATCGAGTCGAGCAGGATCACCACGTCGCGCTTGTGCTCGACCAGCCGCTTGGCCTTTTCGATCACCATTTCGGCCACCTGGACGTGGCGCGTGGCGGGCTCGTCGAAGGTCGACGACACGACCTCGCCCTTCACCGACCGTTGCATGTCGGTCACCTCCTCTGGCCGCTCGTCGATGAGCAGCACGAGGAGGAACACCTCCGGGTGGTTGTCGGTGATCGCCTTGGCGATGTTCTGGAGCAGCATCGTCTTGCCGACGCGCGGCGGTGCCACGATCAGCGCGCGTTGGCCCTTGCCCTGGGGGACCACGATGTCGATCACCCGCGCCGACTTGTCCTTGACCGTCGGATCGATCTGATCGAGCGTCAGCTTCTCTTCCGGGTAGAGCGGGGTCAGATTATCGAAGTTGACCCGGTGCTTGACCGCCGAGGGATCGTCGAAATTGACCGACACCAACCGCACCAGCGCGAAATATCGCTCGCCGTCCTTGGGGCCCCGGATCTCCGCCTCGACCGTGTCGCCGGTCCGCAGCCCGAACTTGCGCACCTGGTTGGGTGAGACGTAGATGTCGTCCGGCCCCGCGAGGTAGTTCGATTCCGGCGAGCGCAGGAAGCCGAACCCGTCGGGCAGCACCTCGATCGTGCCCAAGCCCATGATCTCGTCGCCGTTATCGGCCTGCACTTTCAGGATCGCGAACAGCAGGTCCTGCTTCCGCAGCGTCGACGCCCCCTCGACGCCCAGCTCCTCGGCCATCCCCACCAGCTCGGCGGGCTTCTTCGATTTCAGGTCTTTGAGATGCATGCGGGGTCTGCCGACAGGGGATCGGGGAAAGCTCGGGATCGCGGAGATCGCGTGTTCGAAGCTGGCGCGCTGCGACGGAGGACCCGCCTGCGGCTGCGGCAAGGCCTAAGAGGAACCGCAGCCTCCGTCAAGGCGAACACCGGCCGGGCTCAATCCCGCGCGAAGATCTCCGCATGAGGAACGACCAGCCCGAGCGCGGGCAGCTCCAACTCCGCTGGCTCCTGATATGTCCGGTCAGACCAGGAATCCGGCCCGGTTCGCTGCAACACGCGCATCCGCTCGGCGAGCGGGTCGAGGAAGACGATCGTGTCGATCGTCAGCACGAGCCGATATTCGCTGAGCTTGACGCCCTCGTCCTCGCGACGCGTGCTCGGCGAAAGGATCTCGATCACGACCCTTGGATCGCCGAGCGCCTTGGCTTCGTCGGACGTGCCCCGGTCGCCGCCGCAATCGACGGAAACGTCCGGGTAGCGCACCGAACCGGCATGGGTCCGAATGGCCATGTCCGACCCGAACGGACGGCAGCCCGAACCGCGAAGCGCCGAACCCAAAAAACGGTACAGGTTCATCTGCACGCGTGCGTGAGCTACCGTGCCGCCCGACATCACGCGGATGACGCCGTTGTCGAGTTCGGCCTTGATGTCCGAACCCCATTCGATGGCCAGGAACTGCTCGGCGGTGAGTAGGACGAGTTCGGGTTGCGCGGCCATGCCGCCAGTCTACCCCAAACGACCCCGCGCGTGAAGACGCGCCCTCAAGGCTTCACGACCACCAGCACCACGATCAGCGCGATGAGCAGCGCGGGCACCTCGTTCAGCATCCGGAGCGTCTTGTTCGACAGCGTCGGTCGCCCGGCCGCCAGCTTCCGGGCGTACCCAACGGCCCAGCCGTGATACCCCGTCAGTCCCAATACGAACAACAGCTTGGCGTGCAACCAACCCTGGCTCCAAGCCCCCGACATCGTCGCCAGCACGACGCCGAGCGCCAGCACCACGATCATCGCCGGCGTCAGGATTATTTTCCTCAGCTTGCCCTCGCGTTCGACCCACCGCGCGGCGTCGGCCGCGTCGGCCAGGTTCTCCTGATGGTAGATCAGGTAGCGTGGCAACGCGAACAGCCCGGCCATCCAGAAGATCACGAAGATCAGATGCGCCGCCTTGATCCAGTCATACGCCACCAACAACCGCTCCCACATCCCGCTCTAGCCCCGTACCCGCGCGATCAACCGCTCCACATGGGCGATCGGCGTATGCTGACCGATGCCGTGCCCCAGGTTAAAGACATGGGGACGCTCGGGAAACGCCGCCAGCACCCCGTCCACTCCCCGGTCGAGCGCTTCGCCGCCGGCCAGCAGCGCCAGCGGATCGAGATTGCCCTGCACCGGCATCCCCGCCGGCAGCGCCGCGTCCGCCCATGCCGGGTCCACCGTCTCGTCCAACCCGATCGCGTCGGGCGCGACCCGCGCCGCATAGGCCACCAGCTTGGCTCCCGCGCCCTTGGGAAAGCCGATGATCGGCACCCCCGGACACCGCTCGCGCAGGCGCGTCACGATCTCGGCGTTGGGCGCGATCACCCACCGCTCGAATTGTTCGGGGCTGAGCGACCCCGCCCAGCTGTCGAACAGCTGCACCGCCTCCACCCCCGTCGCGATCTGCCGCGCGAGATACTCGACCGTGACGTCCACAATCGCATCCACGATCTCCCCGAAAGCGCGCTCGTCGCCGTAAGCGAACGACCGCGTCTCGCCCTGGTCCTTCGACCCCGACCCGTTCACCATATAGGTCGCCACGGTCCAGGGAGATCCCGCGAAGCCCAGGAACGTCATCTCGGGCGGCAAGGCCACCGCGACCCGCGCCACGGTGGCGTAAACAGGCTCCAGCCGCTCCGGCGCCCGCTCCAACGCCCCCAGCGCGTGATCGACCAGCGGCGGCGTCAGTCGCGGCCCTTCTCCTACTCCGAAGCTCAAATCCTGCCCCAACGCCCAGGGCACCATCAGGATGTCGGAGAACAGGATCGCCCCGTCGAACCCGAACCGCCGGATCGGCTGCAAAGTCACCTCCGCCGCTGCCTCCGGATCGGTCGCGAGCGCGAGGAACCCGCCCTTCTCCGCCCTGAGCGCGCGATATTCGGGCAGGTACCGCCCCGCCTGCCGCATCAGCCAGACGGGAGGCACGTCGAGCCGCCGACCTCTCAGCACGCCGAGCAACGGTTTCACGGAAGTCGACAAGGCGAAGGCCTCTCTCTTCTACTTGAAGAAGAATCTCGAAAAGATGGTGGAGGTAGTGGGCGCGTTGGCGGCGGGGATTAAGCGCGCATGCCCGTTTTGCCAACAGCCGCGAGCGGTCATCCACACGGCGGCCCGGGCGAGTCCGCCGACCGTCCCTGTTATCCACAGGCGGTGGACGATCGCTCCACCTGTGAACGGGCGTGTGGATCGAACCGTGGTTATCCACCGCCGATCGCCCGCTTGGCGGAAACCGCCGCTTCCGCTACCCCTCATGCCTGGCTTATCCACAGATCGGTCCCGACCTTCCAAATGACGCGCCTCCACCTCCACCTCCTGTCGGACTCGACCGGCGAGACGTTGGAGAACATCGCCAAGGCCGCGCTCGCCCAGTATGACGCGGTCGACACGATCCGCCATTTCTGGCCCATGGTCCGAACCGAAGCGCATCTGGAACGCATCCTCCAGGAGATCGCGCAGAATCCCGGCCTCGTCATCTTCACGCTCGTCAACCAAGCGACGCGCCGCACCCTCGAACAACGCTGCCGCACGCTCGGGCTTCCCGCGGTCGCACCGCTCGATCCCGTCAACGACGCGCTCTCCGCGCTGCTCGGCCAGCAGGCCAAGGCGCGTCCCGGCCGTCAGCACGTCCTCGACGCGGCCTATTTCGCGCGCGTCGACGCCATCCAATTCACGATCGCGCATGACGACGGGATCGGTCAGGACGAGTGGGAGGAGGCCGACATCATGCTCGCAGGGGTCAGCCGCTCGTCCAAGACCCCCACCTCGATCTACCTCGCCAACCGCGGCTACAAGGTCGCCAACATCCCCGTCGTGGTCGAAAGCCCGCCGCCCCGCTCGCTCTACGCGCTCCGCCGTCCGCTCATCGTCGGCCTGACCACCAGCGCCGACCGCTTGATCGCCATCCGCCGCAACCGCCTCCTGTCGCTCAACCAGGCCACGGAGACGAGCTATGTCGAACAGGAGTCCGTCGCCCGCGAGATCGCCTTCGCGCGCCGTATGTTCGCCGATAACGGCTGGCCCGTGATCGACGTCACCCGCCGCTCGATCGAGGAAACCGCCGCGGCGATCATCGCGCTCCTGAACGACCGCGGCGGGACCACCGACAGCATCGAGGGCGTCGCGTGAGGCTGATCCTCGCCTCGCAGTCTCTTTCCCGCCGCGCCATGCTCGCCGCCGCCGCGGTGTCGTTCGAGGCGATGAGCCCGCAGGTCGACGAGGACGCCGCCAAGGCGGCGCTCGGCCGGGAACGCCCCCGCGACCTCGCCGACGCGCTAGCCGAATTGAAAGCGGTCAAATTGTCCGCGCGGTTCCCGGACGCGCTCGTGCTGGGCGGCGACTCGCTCGTCGCGCTCGACGACGGAGCGGTACTCGACAAGCCTTACAGCCGCGAGCAGGCGGCCAACCACCTCGCCCGTATGTCCGGCCGCGTCCACCGGCTCTGGAGCGCCGCCGTGATCGCGGAAGGCGGCCGCCCCGTCTGGCGTCACGTCGAGTCGGCGGAAATGTCGGTCCGCCCGCTGTCCTACAGCTTCATCGACGCGTATCTCGAGTCGGAATGGCCGGCGATCGCGGGATGCGTGGGGTGCTACAGGGTGGAGGGACCGGGCGTGCAGCTGTTCGACCGCATCGACGGATCGCACTTCACCGTGCTCGGCCTGCCGCTGCTCGCGGTATTGGATTATCTGCGTACCCGGTCGGTGATGCCCGCGTGACCACCGTTTCTTGGCGTGAACTTTAGTGAACTTCCGGACCCCCGGCCGCCTCTACGCCGAGGTGATCGGCGACCCGATTGCCCATTCCAAGTCGCCGCTCATCCACGGCTTTTGGCTGGCGGCGCTCGGCCTCGACGCCGACTACCGCGCCGCCCGCGTCGCGCCCGCCGACCTCTCCGCCTATTTCGCCGACCGCCGCGCCGATCCGGACTGGCGCGGCTGCAACGTCACGATCCCGCACAAGCTCGCGGCGCTCGACCATGTCGAGGACCGGGGCGACGTCCGCGCGACCATTGGCGCGATAAACCTCGCCATGCGCGCCGAGGACGGCGCGCTGATCGGGGCCAACACCGACGCGGGCGGCTTCTATGCCCCGATCGCCGGCTTCGACTTTTCAGGCAAGCCGGTCGTCGTGATCGGCGCGGGCGGCGCGGCCCGCGCGGTGCTGTTCGCGCTGGCGAAAATGGACGTCGGCCCGGTCACTGTCCTGAACCGCACGCCGCTGAAGGGCGCGGCGCTCCTGTCGACCTTCGGGCTGAAGGGCCGCGCGCTCCCCCTCACCGCCGCCCTTCCGCCCGCCGCCCTCCTAGTCAACGCCGGCGCGCTCGGCATGACGGGCCAGCCCTCGCTTGATCTCGACCTGTCCCCACTTCCCGACGATGCCGTGGTGTACGATCTCGTCTATGCCCCGCTCGAGACCGACCTCCTGGCCCAGGCGAACGACCGCGGGCTGGAAACGGTCGACGGCCTCGAGATGCTCGTCGCCCAAGCCGCCCTCGCCTTCGAGCTCCTCTTCGGCGTCGAACCCCCGCGCGAACGCGACGACGAACTGCGCGAGCTGCTGACGGCATGATCACGATCGGCCTCACCGGCTCGATCGGCATGGGCAAGTCCACCGTCGCCGCCATGTTCGCCGCCGAGGGCGTCCCCGTGTTCGACGCCGACGCCACCGTCCACCGCCTGCAAGGTCCCGCCGGCCGCGTCGTCGCCGCGATCGGGGCCGCCTTTCCCTCGACCACCGGCCCGGACGGCGTGAACCGCACCGCGCTCGCCGAAGCGGTTCTCGGCGACGAGGCGGCGATGAGGCGGCTGGAGGCGATCGTCCACCCCGCCGTCGGCCAGGAACGCACCGCGTTCCTGGCCACCCATGCCGACGCCCCGCTCGTCCTATTCGACGTGCCACTCCTGTTCGAGACCGGCGGTGATACCCGCGTCGACAAGGTCGTCGTCGTCTCCGCCGCGGTCGAGGTCCAGCGCGCCCGCGTCCTTGCTCGTCCCGGGATGACCGCGGCGAAGCTCGACGCCATCCTGGCGCGCCAGCTACCCGACGCTGACAAGCGCGCCCGCGCCGACTTCGTCATCCCGACGGACGTATCGCCGGACCAGACCCGCGCCGCCGTCGCCCGCCTCGTCGCTTGCCTCCTGGCTCCCGAAGGCTGATATCGTCCCGATGCGCGAGATCGTCTTCGATACCGAGACCACCGGCTTCGACTTCTCCCGGGGCGACCGCCTGGTCGAGATCGGCTGCATCGAGATCGTCAACCGCGTCGAGACCGGGCGCAGCTTCCACGCCTACCACCATCCTGAACGTCCGATGCCGCCCGAGGCCGCGGCGGTGCACGGCCTGACCGACGCCTTCCTGTCGGACAAGCCGCTCTTTCACACCCGCGCCGACGAACTGCTCGCCTTCCTGGGCGACTCGCCGCTCGTCGCGCACAACGCCACCTTCGATTTCGGCTTCTTGAACGGCGAGCTCCAGAAATGCGGCCGGGCGCCCATTCCGTTGACGCGCATGGTCGACACGCTGCCGATGGCCCGCACCCGCCATCCCGGCGCCAAGCATACGCTCGACGCGCTCTGCTCGCGCTTCGGCATCGACCGCTCGCACCGCGTCGTCCACGGCGCGCTGCTCGACGCGCAACTGCTGGCGCAGGTTTATGTCGAGCTGACCGGGGGCCGCCAGATCGGCCTGGGACTTCTCGCCGACAAGCCGGACGCCGTCGCGCCCGTTACAGCCGCCTCCCCGCGCATCGACCGGCCGCCCAGGATTTTCGACGTGCCGGCGGGAGAACTTGCCGCCCACCGAGCGTTCATCGCCACCCTCGCCGATCCCCTCTGGGACCCGGCGACGCAGTAACAACGAAAACGGAGTGAGTTCATGGAGATTCGGGTATCCGGCCATCAGGTCGACGTGGGCGACGCGCTCAAGACCCATGTCGAGGACCGTCTCCAGGCGATCGCGACCAAGTATTTCGCCCGCGCCGTCTCGTCCAACGTCACCTTCGGCAAGGGGCCGCATGACAATGGCTTCACCTGCGACATCGTGACGCACGTCACGCGCGGGCTGGTGCTCAAGGGTCGCCACGACGCGCAGGACGCGCATCTCGCCTTCAACGGCGCGGCCGATCACGTTGACAAGCAGCTCCGCCGCTACATGCGCCGCCTGAAGGATCATCACGCCGTCGACACCGCCGGGATCGCCGAGGCGGGTGCCTACGACAACGCCCGCTACACGCTGTTCCAGGACGCCCAGGCCGACGAGGTGGAGGCGCCCGACGCACCCCTGATCATCGCCGAGACGCGCGTCGACGTGCCGGAGGCGAGCGTGGGCGACGCCGTGATGATGCTCGATCTCCGCAACACGAGCGCGCTGCTGTTCAAGAATTCGGGAACCGGCGATCACAACATGGTCTATCGGCGCGGCGACGGGACGATAGGGTGGGTGGAGCCCGGTGCCGAGCGGCAGCCGGCCACGCCCGGCTGACCCGCCCAAGCCCGGAGTCCGCCTAAGCATGTCCGATCTCAGCGACCTGTTACGGCCCGAAGCGGTCGTCTTCGACCTCCCGGTCGGCAATAAGAAGGCGCTGCTCCAGGCCATGGCCGGTCTCGTCGCGCCGCAGATCGGTCTCGATACACGCCATGTCGCCGACCGCCTGAGCGAGCGCGAGCGGCTCGGCTCGACCGGCTTTGGCCACGGCGTGGCCATCCCGCACGGACGCGTCGACGGATCGACGCAGATCGTCGGAGCGTTCGCTCGCCTCGCCCACCCGATAGAGTACCAGGCCGTCGACGACCTGCCCGTCGATCTCGCCTTCCTGCTGCTCTCGCCCGTCGATGCGGGCGCCGCCCACCTGAAAGCGCTCGCCCGGGTCTCGCGCACGTTGCGCGACCCCCGCTTCCTTGCCAAATTACGCGGAGCCGGATCGCGTGACGCGCTCTACGCGCTGTTCGCGACGGACGAGGCGCGTGACGCGGCCTGAAGGCGAAGCGGCGCATCACCGTGCACTCGAGTCGCTCTACGCCGCCGCCCCGATCAACCAGCTGTTCGACTCGACGCTCGAAATCGAGTCGGCCGGCCTCGCGCGCATCCGCTTCACGCTTGATGAACGCCACTTCCACGCCGCCGGCGCGGTTCACGGCACCGGCTATTTCAAGATGCTCGACGACGCCGCCTTTTACGCGGCCAACAGCCTCGTCACCGACCGCTTCCTGCTCACGACGGCCTTCACGCTCCTGTTCACCCAGCCGCTCGGCGTCGGTCCGGTGATCGCGGAAGGGCGCTGGACCAACGGCCGCCGCCGCGTCTTCAACGCCGATGCGCGGCTCCTCGACCTGCATGGCGAGGAGGTCGCGCGCGGGACCGGCACCTTCATGCGCTCGCGCATCCCGCTCTCCACGCTGCCCGGATATCGCCTGGCGTGAACGATCGCCTGCCCACTTCGGTGATCGCTTCCGCACTGATCCGGCGGGTCAACGACGCGGGCGGCTTCGCCACGCTGCGCGCCAGGGGCGACGCGCAAGGGGGCGCGCTCCTGCTGATCGCGACGGCGCAAGGAGCCTCGCCTAAGTTGTTCGAGCGCGGGATCGGTGCATCCGGCACGGTGCAACCGATCAATTCGACTCCCACGGACGACTCCATGGAGAATATCGAGGAATATTGGCGCAAACGTCGCGTGAGCGATCCCGATCTATGGATAATCGAACTGGACGGCCCGGACGCGGAACGGTTCGCCGTGGAAACGCTGAGTTGCCGTTGACGCTATCGCTAGCGTGAACAAAGGGCGACCGATCGAAATCAGCGTTGTGCCGAGCCCGTGTGCGATACGGTGGCGGTTACGCAGTCGGGGGGCATCCAGGACCGGCGCGCAGGCTTGTATGACTCAAGCCGCGTCGCTCGTTCGCGAACCAACCGCATATTTGTGACGACCAGTGACGGCCATACAACGAACCACCGCGATCGCGGCGATGACTTTCGCCCTTGGCGGCCTGATTTCCACCAGTACCATCACCAACGCCGCCGAAATCGATCGGCCCGCGCTGGCCCCCATGACCATCAATGCCGCCGACAACGCATCGGCGCGGACGCTGGTTCCCTCCGTTTTCCCGACGCTTGTTCCCGAAATCCTTACCGCGCCGAAGCCGGTGCCCGCGACCTTCAGCTCGCTCGATGCCGCCGTCGCCGCCCACGCGGTGGGCGAGGCGGGCAATGAGGAGGCGCTTCGCTGCCTCGCCACCACCGTCTATTTCGAGTCCAAGGGCGAACCGCTCGCCGGACAGCTGGCGGTTGCCCATGTCGTGCTCAACCGCGCGAGGTCGGGGCGTTTCGCCTCCGACGTTTGCGGCGTCGTCAAGCAGCGCGGCCAATTCTCCTTCGTACGCCGGGGCGTGTTGCCCGCGGTCGACGCGGTGAACCGCATGTACCGCACCGCCGAAGCGGTCGCAAAGGTCGCGCTGGCTTCGTCCTGGAAGAGTCCCGCACCCAATGCGCTGTTCTTCAATGGGCGCAAGGTCGGGCTGCCCGGGCGATTGACCAAAGTCGCGCTGATCGGGAATCACATCTTCTACAGATAAGCGCGGCCAGCGGCATGCCGCCGCCGGACTCGCGCTTACCCGGCCGGCGTGGCACCGCTACGACCGACGACGCGGCTCTGCCACGGCGCTTCACCGCCAGACTCTTGCCTTGTTCTATGCCTGTTCTTATCCGATGCGGGTGCTAACCAACCCGCCACCTTCCTGTATCGATCAAGCCGACGGCGCGCTTTGCGCGGCCGACGTGGCGCGCGGTGTCACGCGCATGCTCCACCGCCACGACCTGACCGCGATGGCGGAGGTGCCGCTCGACAATGGCCGCCGCGCCGACCTGATGGCGATCGACGCCAATGGCCGTATCGTCATTGTCGAGATCAAGGTCTCGCGCGCCGACCTGCTCGGCGACGGCAAATGGCCCGACTATCTGGGCTGCTGTGACCGTTTCTACTGGGCGCTTCCCGCCGGGTTCGACCTGTCCCCGCTCGACGCGGCGATTTTCCTGCCCGGTCGCACCGGCGTGATCGTCGCCGACCGATATGAAGCGGCGATCGTCCGCGAAGCGGCGAGCGAGGCGCTTCCCGCGCACGTCCGCAAACGCTGCACCCTCGCCTTCGCCCGGCGCGCGGCGCGGCGGATGCTCGCATTGACCGATCCGGAAGCCTACGCGGTCTAGAGCTTGGGACCCGACACCGCGCGGGCCGCGCGCTTGGGAGCGTCCTCCAGCAATTTGGCGAGCGCCGGATTGCGCGCGTCCCGCTTGACGTAATCGCGCGCCGACATGCCAGCGACGTTGTCGGTCTGGTCGGGATCGGCTCCCGCCGTCAGTAGCAGTCTCGTCATTGCGACATCGCGTCGCTGGACGGCGCGGATCAACGGCGTCTCGCCGCCGCCG
Source organism: uncultured Sphingomonas sp. (assembly GCF_964237155.1). Taxonomy (GTDB): domain Bacteria; phylum Pseudomonadota; class Alphaproteobacteria; order Sphingomonadales; family Sphingomonadaceae; genus Sphingomonas. The sequence goes on from NZ_CAXSHH010000011.1 coordinate 41,403, forward strand.
TTGCCGAGGTCGACGCGCGCGCGTCCCGCGATCAGGACGGGGATCAGCCCGGCATGGCCGCCGTCGACCGCGAGCAGCAGGGGGGTGTTGCCGCGCCCGTCGCGCATGTTCGCGTCCGCGCCCTTCTGGAGCAGATAGCGCGTGTAGGGCTCGTCCCCGCGCTTCGCCACGATGTGTAGCGCGCCCTCGCCGCTGCCGCTGTCGCGGGTGTTGACGATGTTCGCACCCGGCCGGTCGAGGATCGCGAGCACGTCGTTGCCCTTGGCGTCCTTGACCGCTTGCAGGAACTTGTAACTCTCCGACTGCTGCTGCGCGCCGACCGGAGCGGCGAGCGCGAGCAGGAGGGCGGCTGGTACGAAAGCTCTTGGCGACATCGCGCGGCACCCCAGATGAGTTCGGCCGAACAGGCCGCTTGCTACCCGGTCGCTAACAGAACAAGGCTGGCCCCGTCATGAACATTCGTTTCGTCCCCGCGGCCGCCGGCCTCGCGCTGCTGCTCGCCGGGTGCGGTGCCGCGAGCCCGCCCGCCCAGCCGCCGCTGGCCGGGGCCAGGATCGGCGGACCTTTCGCGCTGATCGACGAGGCCGGCCGCGCGCGCACCGATCAGGACTTTGCGGGCCAGTGGCGCGTCATGTATTTCGGCTATACCTTCTGTCCCGACGTCTGCCCGACCGGCGCGCAGAATATCGCCGCCGGGCTGAAGCGGTTCGAGGGCGACGATCCCGGGCGCGGCGGGCGCGTGACGCCCGTCTTCGTCACGATCGATCCCGCCCGCGACACCCCCGCCGCCTTGAAGAGCTTCACCGCCGCTTTCCACCCGCGGATGGTCGGCCTGACCGGCACGGAGGAGGCGATCGCCGCTGTCGCCAAGTCGTACGGCGCGTACCGCGCCAAGGGCGACGTGTCGCCGGGCGGCGGCTACCTGATGGATCACAGCGACCAGGCCTATCTTATGGATCCCCAGGGCAAGCCGATCGCGCTCATCCCGCACGAGCAGGGCTCGGCCGCGGTCGCGGCCGAGCTGGCGCGATGGGTGAAATGACGCGTTTCTGGGAGGACGCGCCGCTCGACCGCCTCGACCGCGCGCAGTGGGAACAGCTGTGCGACGGCTGCGGCAAATGCTGCATCCATAAGCTTGAGGACGAGGACACGGGCGAACTCGTGGCGACCAACGTCGCCTGCCGGCTGCTCGACCGGCGCAGCGGGCAATGCTCCAACTATCGGCACCGCCGCGCCTTCGTATCCGAATGCGTGCGGCTGACGCCCGGCAACGTGCACGGGATAGACTGGCTGCCCTCGACTTGCGCCTACCGCCTGCGTGCGGCCGGCGAGCCCCTGCCCGACTGGCACCACCTCAATTCGGGCGACCGCGAGGCGGTTCACCGCGCCGGCGTATCGGTGCGCGGCTGGACGATCAGCGAGGACGAAGCGGGCGATTTGGAGAACCACGTCGTCGACCGGATCCTGTGACGCCTTCCGATCCCGTGACGGACGACGCGTTCGATGTCGTCCGCCACCCCCGCGCCAGACGAGCGCGGCTGACCTTCGATCCCGCGAGCGGCCGCGCGCGGCTCGTACTCCCGGTGCGCGCGGCGCTCAAGCCCGCGCTCGCCTGGGCGCGCGGCAGGACCGACTGGATCGACGAGCAGCGCGCGGCGCTTCCACCGGCGCTGCCGTTCGCGCCGGGCACGATCATCGAGGTCGCCGATGAGCGGCTGGAGCTGTGTTGGCGACCGGGTGGCCGCCGAACGCTGGTGCGCGAGGACGGTCGACTGGTGGCCGAGGGTCCGGTCGAAACGATCCCGCGCCGCGTCGACGCATGGTTGAAGCGCGCGAGCCTCGACCTGCTCGCCTGCGAGACCGACGAGTTCGCGGTCAAGGCCGGGGTGACCGTCACCAGGGTCATGGTCGGCGATGCGCGCGGTCGCTGGGGCAGTTGCTCGGGGAGCGGTGCGATCCGTTATAGCTGGCGTCTGCTGCTCGCGCCCGGCTGGGTGCGCCGCGCCACCGTCGCGCACGAGGTCGCGCACCGCGTCCATATGAACCACGGCCCTGCCTTTCACGCGCTGGTGCGCGATCTGCTCGGCGCGGATCCGACGCCGGCGCGCGCGTGGCTACGGACGCACGGCGCGCGGCTTCATTGGATCGGGCGCTCTTCCCCCTCATAGCCGCGCGGCGGCTCGCGTCGGGACTCGTCGCGCGGCGAAAGTTCGCGGCGTGGCCGGTCGTCACGTCCGGTCGCGCGGTCGATCCAGTCCTGATCCATCCGCTCGGGCGAACCCTCTTGCGGCGTCGGGGGCGCCGGGCGCGGATCGAACTCGGGCGGGGCGGGGGCGGTGGCCGGAGCCTCCTCGCCGACCGCGAACGGATTGCCATTCTCGTCGACGAAGGTCGTATTGTCAGGGGCGCCGAAATAGCTCTCCTCGTCGGGCTCTAGCTGCCATTCGGGAAGCGTCACCTCCGTCTCGAATTGCTCGATGGGGCGTTTGGCCACCGCCGCGCGCATGAATTGCGCAAAGGCCCGGGCGGGCGCGCGGCCGCCCGACAGCCCCGCCACGGGCCGGGCGTTGTCGCGCCCCATCCAGACGCCTGTCGTCAGGCCGCTGGAGAAGCCCAGGAACCAGCCGTCCTTGGCGGAGGTGGTCGTGCCCGTCTTGCCCGCGACCGGCCGCCCGATCTGCGCCTCGCGCCCCGTGCCCGCGTTCACCGCGGTCTGAAGCAGGTCGGTCATCTGCGCGGCCACGTACGGCGCGACGAGGACGCGCGAGCGGTCGACCTCGTGCCGGTAAATCTCCTCCCCGTTCGCGCTCACCCGCGTGATGCCGAACGGCACCACCGCGACGCCCTTGGACGCGACGGAGGCGAAGGCGCGCGTCATGTCGATCAGGCGTACGTTGGACGTGCCGAGCACCATCGATGGCCGCGTGTTGACGGGCGTGGTGATCCCGAACCGCCGCGCCATGTCGGCCACCGTCGAGAAGCCGACCTCCTGCCCCAGCTTGGCCGCGATCGTGTTCAGCGAATAGGCGAAGGCGGTCCGCAGGGTGACCGCGCCGGAGTTCCGCCTTGAGTCGTTCCGTGGGCTCCAGCCCTCGATCGTCACAGGCTCGTCGACCAGCGAGTCCTCGGGCTTATGCCCGTTCTCCAGCGCGGCGAGATAGACGAACAGCTTGAAGGCGGAGCCCGGCTGGCGCTGCGCCTGGGTCGCGCGATTGTAGATGGACGACACGTAATCGCGCCCGCCCACCATCGCGCGCACCGCGCCGTCCCGGTCGAGCGACACCAGCGCGCCCTGCGTTCCCGCCGGGGTCTGCGCGCGGATCGCGGCGTCGGCCGCGCGCTGCATCGCGGGGTCGAGCGTGGTCCACACTTCCAGCGGCGCGTCCTGCTCGTCGATCAGCAGGTCGAGCTGCGGGAGCGCCCAGTCGGTGAAATAGCGCACGCTGTTCTGCCTGGGCGCGGGCTCCAGTCGCAGGTCCTCGGGGTCGGCGTCGGCGGCTTCGGCGGGCGTGATCGCGCCCGTCTCGATCATCGTGTTCAGCACCACTCCCGCACGGCCCTGAGCCGCCTCCGCGTCGGCGGTGGGGGAGTAGTTGGACGGCGCCTTGACCAGCCCGGCGATGACCGCGGCCTCCGACAGGCTCAGCCGGCCCGCCCCGTGGCCAAAGAAACGCCTGCTGGCGGCATCGATGCCGTACGCGCCGCCGCCGTAATAGACCTTGTTCAGATACAGCTCGAGGATCTGGTCCTTCGAGAATTTGCGCTCCATCGCCAGCGCCAGGATCCACTCGCGGAACTTGCGCCCGAACTTTTTCTGGCTGGACAGGAAGACGTTGCGCGCGAGCTGCTGGGTGATCGTCGACCCGCCTTGCGTCCACCGCCCGCGCTCGATGCGCACCTTGGCCGCGCGCGCCAGGCCGATCGGGTCGACGCCGGGGTGGCGGCGGAAGCGTCGATCCTCGACCGACACCGTCGCGTCGCGCATGACCTGCGGGATCTGGCCATATGGAAGCCACTGGCCGTAACTGGGCCCCAAGGACACCAGGATCGACCCATCGACGGCATGGACGCGGATCATCTGGCCATTGGGCGACGATCGCAGCTGGTCGAAGCTGGGCAGCTGCGACCGGGTCACGTAGACCGCGATCACCAGCGCGCCCAGCCCGAGCGCCCCGATCGCCAGGAGGACCTGCGCCGTGCGGACGATGCGCCGACGCCATCGGGAGCGCCGGGGCGGAGGGGAACGCCGGGCTGTGGGGATGCGCGCTGACATGGAAGGCACGCAGGGTTAGCCGTTCGGCATGAACGCGGCAAGAACGCCGCGCCGCTCAGCTCCGCGGGCGGAATTCCAGCGACACCGAATTCATGCAGTAACGCTGGCCGGTCGGCGGCGGGCCGTCGGGAAAAACGTGGCCTAGGTGGCTGTCGCACCGGGCGCACCGCGTCTCCGTGCGCGCCATCCCATGGCTGGTGTCGGTGTGGTCGCTGACCCGGTCGGGTTCGATCGCCTGCGTGAAGCTGGGCCAGCCCGATCCCGAGTCGTATTTGTCCGCGCTGTCGAACAGCTCGAGCTGACACGCGGCGCAGCGGTAGATCCCGTCGGCCTTGTTGTCGTTGTGGCGGCCCGAAAAGGCGCGCTCGGTGCCCGCCTCGCGCAGCACGTTGAATTGCTCGGGGGAAAGGCGCTTGCGCCACTCGTTCTCGGACAGGTCCAGGCGTTCCATTCCGTTCATTTCGGCCCCCTCATGCTCGTGTTCAAGCCTCACGTCATCCTGGTCGCGCGCGCAATCACCTGGATCATGAACGGCGCGCGGCCGAGCCAGGGCAAGGCGCGCGGGGCGATCGGCCCCTCGGCCAGGTCGCGCATCAATCCCGCGATGCGGACCGGGCGCGCGGTCCGGGCGGCGAAGCGGCGCTGCCATCCCGCGCTCCCCGACGCGCCGTCGGCCAAGTAGGCGGCCGCCGCCGAACAGCCGCTGGCGATCGCGATGCCCATCCCTTCGCCCGCCAGCGAGGGGATCACCGCCGCCTGGTCGCCCAGCCGGAACAGGCCCGACACGCCCTCGCGCATCCGCCAGCCATAGGGGACGTTCGCGACGGCATCGACGCCGCATCCCGACTCGCGCATCGCCAGCCGGTCGCCGAATGCCGGCGTCTCGCGCGCGATCGCCCGGAGCAGCCGGTCGGGCGATCCGGCTTCGCGCAGCCGCGATCGGCGGACGGCGAGGCACAGGTTGGCCGACCCGTCCTCCTGCACCGCCAACCCGGCATAGCCGCGATCGAACAGGTGCAACTCGATCGCGTCCTCGATCCGGCGACGCATTGCGTCCGACGGCGCGAGCCGGACGCGGAGCCCAAGCGCGGGGTCGTCATCCGGCCCCGGCGTCGGTCGCGCCAGGCCGCGCAGGTCATGCTTGCCCGTGGCCAGGAAAAGCGTCTCGGGCGACAGCGTCGTCCCGTCCGCGAGCACCACCGATCCCGCATCGACGCTCCTGACCGCCGCCCCGCGTTCCACGCCTGCGCCCGCCCGCTCGGCCTCCGCGAGCATGACGGTATCGAACGTGCGCCTGGACACCGCCAGCGCGGGATGGGGCAGGGGGGCTTCGACCGCGCGCCCGCCCGCGAAGACATGGACGCGTCCGATCCGCCGCCTGCTCAACCGGTCCGGATCGATCCCGAGCGCGCGCAACCGGTCGAGCGTCCGCCAGCTCAGGAACCCGCCGCAGAGCGCGTCGCCCGTCTCGCGGGAACGCTCGAGCATCGTCGGTCGCGCCCCGCCGCGCGCCAGCCCGATCGCCGCCGCGCTGCCGGCGGGTCCGGCACCGACGATCAGCGCAGTCGTTCGACGCATAACCGGAACGGAAAGGCGCGGAACACGCGCGCATCGTCGATGCCCGCTTCCGCCAGGATGGCGCGCCATTCGGGCGGGCGGAACGACCGGGCGATCGACACGCGCCCGTCATGGCGCACGATCGGATGCCATCGGGCAAGGGCGGCGAGCAGCGGGAAGCCCGCATGAGCGACCGGGTGGCGATGGAGGTCGTTGACGAACCAGCTCCGCGCGTTCGTCTCCATGAATCCGAGGAAGGTGATCAACTGCACGGGCGTCATATGGTGCGCGACCATGCTCGATACGACCGCGTCCCACCCGCCGGCCTGATCGGTATAATCGCCCGTGATGAAACGGATGGGCATGTCGCCCGGCGTGTGGGCGGCGGCGGCGGGCGCGCTACGCGGATTGAGATCGACGCCGACCAGCTCGGCCGCGATATCATGCCGCACCGCCCAGCGCGCGATGCTGCGCAGCATATCGCCATCTCCGAAGCCGACATCGAGCAGCCGCAACCGCCCGCTCCGGACCACGCGCTTCAAAAAGGCGAGCGTGGGCCGCCGGGCGAGGGTCGCCGTGTTCACTCGCGCCAAATCGCCGACCAACGCGGCGTAGGTCGCGGGATCGAGATCGTCGGCATCCATCAGCTCGTCGGCGGTGGATCGGACGACCAGGCTCAAGCGGCGCTCCGGAACCCGAAGCCCTCGGCCGCGAGCCCGGGACCGAAAGCGAGTGCCAGGCCCTCCCGGATCGCCGGTGCCTCTAACAGCCGGGCGAGCACGAACATCAACGTCGCCGAAGACATGTTGCCGTGCTCGGCGAGCACCGCGCGCGAGGCCTCCAACGCGTGCGCGGGCAGGCGGAGCGCGGTCTGCACCGCATCCAGGATCGACCGCCCGCCCGCATGCACGGCCCAGCCGTCGATCGCGTCGGCGGCGCGTCCGCCGGTCGCGTCGCGGGCGAAATCGGTGTGCGCCAGCGCATGCGCGATCCGTCCCGGCACCTCGCCCGACAGGTGCATGGCGAAACCGTGGTCGGTGATGTTCCACCGGATCAGCGCCTCCGAGTCGGGGAGCGTCGTCGCGAAGGGCCGGTCGATCGCGAAGCCTAGCGGCTCCGCCGTCACCAGCGCCGCGGCGGCGCCGTCGCCGAACTGGAGCATGGCGAGCAGCGGTTCGAGTTCACGGGCTTCCTGCAGGTGCAAGGTGGAGAGTTCGACCGTGACGACCAGGACGCGCGCGGCCTCGTCGGAACGGACGATGTGGCGCGCGGTGCGGAGCGCCGCGACCGCCGCGTAGCAACCCATGAAGCCGACAAGGAGACGTTCGACCGAGGGCGACAGCGCCAGCCGGCGCGCGACGATCTGATCGATGCCGGGCGCGACGAAGCCGGTGCAGCTGGCCACCACCAGATGCGTGATCCCGTCCAGCGACGCGCGTTCGGATAGCGCCGCGACGGCCCGGAGCGCGAGATCGGGCGCCGCTTCCGCGTAGATGGCCATCCGGCGCGCGGTGCCGGGACGTTCGCCGTCATAGAATCCCTCCGACTCGACCGGCGAGCCGCCGCCCGGCGTCACGGGAAGCACCGACCAGCGGTGGCGGATGCCGGCGCGCGTCGCCATGCGGTCGAACAGCTTGCCTTCGTGCGTCGGCACGCGCGCGCGCGCCCAGGCGATGAAGGCGTCGTGGATGTCATGGGTGGGCACCGCGGTGCCGATGGCGTTGATGTGGGGCGTCAAGCTTGCAACTCGGAGGAATAACGTCCCTAAACGCGCCAGCCGGGATAAGTGCCCTGCGCACCCGTCCGGAGGGTTTGGGAGGATATCCATTCACCATTCGGGGTGCACCGAGATCCGCCAAGCCAGGAAGGCGTCCATGCCCAAGAACTCCCATTCGCGCTCGACTTGGCCTCCGACCACACCGCCGTCGGGCGAGGAACGCCTGGTGCTCGATGCGGATTGCGGGGGCGCCGACGATCCGGCGCTGGATCTGTCGGCCGCCGCGCGGCATGGAACCACCTTATTCCTCGGCGGCGACGAGGGCGTGTGCATCGAGCGGTTAAGCCGCGGCGACTCGGCATGGCTCGATCACAAGCGCCTTCCGCTCGATGCCGTCCTGGACCTCGATTCCGCCGACGAGGCCGACATCGAGGGGCTCGCCGAGGATGATGGATGGCTTTGGGTGTTGGGATCGCACGCGCGAACCCGGCCGAAGATCGGGAAGGGCGACGACGACCGGATCGACCTGGATGCGTTTGCGACACTGAACGACACACTCCCCCGCTGCCTCCTTGCCCGCTTACCGTTGGTTCCCGATCCCGACGCGCCTGGGACGATGCTTCCGGTATCGACCGACGGGGTTCGCCGTGCGGGCATGTTGCGGCAAACGAAACGCGGCAACCGGCTCGCGCGGATGATGGCGGAAAGTCCGCTCCTGAAGCCGTTTACGCTCATCGCCGCCAAAGAGGGCGGGATCGACCTTGAGGGTGTCGCGGTCGCGGGCACCAGGGTCGCGATCGGTATGCGCGGGCCCGTGATCCAGACCTATGCGGTATTGCTCGAGCTCGAGATCGTCGCCAAGCCGTCGGGTCGCCTGACGATCGCCGGGCCTCTCCACAAGCGGCTCCTCGAGCTGGATGGGCTGGGCATCCGCGACCTGAAGCGTGATGGCTCGGACCTTCTGATCCTCGGTGGACCGACCACGGGGCTCGACGGGCCGTGCGCGATCTATCGCTGGACCGATTGGCTCGGTGATCCGGCGCGGGACGACAAAGTCGTGCGGCGGCACAGACCGGAACGGATCATCGACCTGCCTTTCGGACGCGGCAATGATCATCCGGAAGGGCTGGTTCTCCTGGACGTGGACGGTGGCGGGCGCGAGCTCATGGTGATCTGCGACGGCCCGGCCACCCACCGGATCGATTTGACGACGCGGAGCCTGAGGTGCGACCGGTTCCATCTGCCGAACGGGACCTTGGCTCGGGAAGAGCCGGCATGACCAGGATCGCGAAAAGCGCCCGCGCGAGATCCGTCCCATGAGCTCGTGTTCATGACCGGTCGTGCTGGACCGGGGAGCGGTGAAGCGGTTCGCCCCCGACCACGGGGCTTACCCAAGGCCTGGGGACAATGAACGTAACAAGACAACAATCGGCGTCCTCCCGGGCATTCATAGTTACGTGTGAAACGAACATGCGGAAACTCTATTGCTCGCTCTGGCGATATGTGTATCCTGATGGACATGCTTCTGTTTCTTGTCCGCTCGCTTCGACTTATCCGCCCCTGAGCGGCGGCGCGGCCTGACATCCCAAGCCCGCGGCGCTCAGGGGATTTTTCCCGGCCCATCCAGCGCGAGCGATATCATGACCGTCCATCATCCCAACTTCGGCGCGTGTCCGCCCGATCGCGTGATCGTCTTCGACACCACTCTGCGCGACGGCGAGCAGTCGCCGGGCTTTTCGATGACCGCGCCCGAGAAACTCAGGATGGCGCACGCGCTGGCGGCGCTGGGCGTGGACGTGATCGAGGCGGGTTTTCCCGTGGCCTCGCCCGACGACTTCGCGGCCGTGCGCGGCATCGCCGGCGAAGTGCGGGGGCCCGTGATCTGTGCGTTGGCCCGCGCCGCTCGGGACGACATCACCCGCGCGGGCCAGGCGGTGCGCCCCGCCGAGCGCCGCCGCATCCACACCTTCATCTCGACCAGTCCGCTCCATATGGAACATAAGCTCCGGATGCACCCGGACGCGGTGCTGGATGCGATCACCGACTCGGTCACGCTCGCCCGCGACCTGGTCGATGACGTGGAATGGTCGGCCGAGGACGCCACCCGCACCGAACCCGAGTTCCTCCGCCGCGCCGTCGAGCGGGCGATCCGCGCGGGCGCGACCACGATCAATCTGCCCGACACGGTCGGCTACGCCTTGCCGGACGACATGGCGCGCATGTTCGCCGACATATTGGCGAACGTACCGGGTGCGGACGGGGTCATCCTGTCCACGCACAATCACGACGATCTGGGGCTCGCGGTCGCCAATACGCTGGCGTCGCTGGCGGCGGGCGCGCGCCAGGTGGAATGCACGGTCAACGGCATCGGCGAGCGCGCGGGCAATGCGGCGTTGGAGGAGGTGGTCATGGCGATCCGCACCCGCCCCGACGCCCTGCCTCTCCGAAACGGCGTACACGCCGAGAACATCGTGAAGACCTCGCGCCTGCTCGCCACCGTCACCGGCTTCGACGTCCAGCCGAACAAGGCGATCGTCGGACGCAACGCCTTCGCGCATGAAAGCGGGATCCATCAGGACGGTATGCTCAAGCACGCGGGCAGCTACGAGATAATGACGCCCGAAAGCGTCGGCTGGACGCGCTCCAACCTGGTGCTGGGCAAGCATTCGGGGCGCGCGGCTTTCCGCGCCAAGCTGGCCGAACTCGGTTACGGCGACATCGGCGACAACCGCCTGGCCGACGCGTTTCGTCGTTTCAAGGACCTGGCCGACCGCAAGAAGGTCGTGTTCGAGGAGGACCTGATCGCGCTGATCGACGACGAGCTGGTGCGCGACCATGAGCGGATCCGCTTCGTGGCGCTGTCCGTCTCGTCGAGCAGCCGCGGCGACGCGCGCGCGGAGGTGGAATTGCTGGTCGACGGCGTCTGCCGCATCGGGGCCGCCACCGGCGACGGCGCGGTCGACGCCGCCTTCAACGCCCTGCGCATCGTCTGCCCGCACGCGGCCGAACTGACGCTCTACAATGTCGGCGCGATCACCGGAGGGTCGGACGCGCAGGCGCGCACCACCGTCCGGCTGGAGGAGGACGGCCGGTCGGTGGATGGGCAGGGGGCCGATACCGACACGGTCGTCTCGGCGGTGCGCGCCTATGTCCACGCGCTGGGCAAGCTGCTCCACAAGCGAGAGCGCCGCGCCCCCCCTGAAGCGGCGGTCGGCTGATGGCGCGCACGCTCTATGACAAGCTGTTCGACGCGCATGTGGTCGCCATGCTGCCGGACGGCACCGCGATCCTCTATATCGACCGGCATCTCGTCCATGAAGTGACGAGCCCGCAGGCGTTCGAGGGCCTGCGCGCGGCGGGCAGGCCGGTGCGCCGGCCCGATCTGACGATCGCGGTGCCCGACCACAACGTTCCCACGACCGACCGGGACACCCCGATCGCCGAGCCCGAGAGCGCGCTCCAGCTCAGGACGCTGGAGCGGAATGTCCAGGAGTTCGGCGTGCCCTATATCCCGCTCACCGACGAGCGGCAGGGCATCGTCCATGTCGTCGGGCCGGAACAGGGGTTCAGCCTGCCGGGCCTGACGATCGTCTGCGGGGATAGCCACACCTCGACCCATGGCGCGTTCGGCGCGCTCGCCTTCGGCATCGGGACGTCGGAGGTCGAGCATGTGCTCGCCACCCAGACGCTGCTCCAGCGTCGCGCCCGGACGATGCGCGTCACCGCCCTCGGCCGCTTGCGCCCGGGCGTGTCGGCCAAGGACCTGGCGCTCGCGATCGTCGCCGCCATCGGCACGGCGGGCGCGACCGGCCATGCGCTGGAGTATGCGGGCGACGCGGTGCGCGCGCTCGACATGGCCGGACGGATGACCTTGTGCAACATGGCGATCGAGGCGGGCGCGCGGGCTGGGCTCGTCGCTCCCGACGAGAAGACCTTCAGCTACGTGCGAGGCCGTCCCTTCGCGCCGGGGGCGGAGGCATGGGACGCGGCGGTCGCCTGGTGGCGCACCCTGCCCGGCGATCCGGGCGCGACGTTCGACCGCGAGGTGACGATCGACGCCGCCGCCGTCCGGCCCATGGTCACCTGGGGCACGAGCCCGGAGACCGGGATCGCGATCGACGGCGCCGCGCCCGATCCGGCGACCGCGCCGGACGAGGCCGCGGCGGCGCAGATGCGCCGACAGCTCGATTACATGGGCCTGGAGCCCGGCCGGCGATTGGTGGACACGCCCGTCGACACCGTGTTCATCGGCAGCTGCACCAACGCGCGCATCGAGGATATCCGCGAGGCCGCCCGGGTCGCGGACGGCCGCCGCGTCGCTTCCCACGTCCGCGCGCTGGTCGTGCCCGGCTCCGGCCTGATCAAACGGCAGGCGGAGGAGGAGGGCCTCGCCCGCATCCTGATGGACGCGGGGTTCGAGTGGCGCGAGGCGGGCTGCTCGATGTGCCTGGGCATGAACCCCGACAGGCTTGGGGCCGGCGAGCGTTGCGCCTCCACCTCCAATCGCAATTTCGAGGGAAGGCAGGGGCCGGGCGGGCGCACCCACCTTGTTTCCCCCGCTCTCGCCGCCGCCGCCGCGGTCGCCGGGCGCTTCGTCGATCCCGCCGATCTCGAGGACGCCGCGTGAGGTCCTTCACCACCCTCACCGGCGTCGCCGCCCCCCTCCATGTCGCCAATATCGACACCGACCAGATTATCCCCGCCCGCTTCCTAAAAACCATAACCCGGACGGGGCTGGGCGCGCATCTTTTCGCGGATCTCCGCGGCGATCCGGATTTTGTCCTGAATCGACCCGCGTACGCCGACGCCGCCATCTTGGTCGCGGGCGCTAATTTCGGCTGCGGCTCCTCCCGCGAGCACGCCTCTTGGGCGCTGCTCGATCACGGCATCGCCTGCGTGATCGCGCCGAGCTTCGGCGACATCTTCGCCGGCAACGCGCTCAAGAACGGACTGCTGCCCGTGGTCCTGCCGCAGGCCGCATGCGACCTGCTGATGGGGGATGCCGAGCTCGGCGCGAACGCACGGCTCCATATCGACCTGGAGCGCCAGCTGGTGGTGCGCCCAAGTGGCGAGACCTTCGCGTTCGAGACCGATCCGCTCCGCCGCGCGATGCTGCTCGAGGGGCTCGACGATATCGGCGTAACCCTCCGTCATGCGCCCGCGATCGCGTCGTTCGAGGCCGGCCGCCAAGCTTGGTTCGCATGACGCATGTCCTCGTCCTGCCCGGCGACGGCATCCAGAGACTTTCACGGAGCCGCTTGCGCTTCCTCGCCGCAGCGCACAAACTTGCTTGAGTGACGCGGGGGTCGGGCTTGGACGTCAATGCCTTCAACGAGATGAGCGGGCATCCGGGAGGTGCCGATGGTCCCCGCGACTGCTATGCCGCCGTTGCGCGCTGGCTGGAGGAGTCGCCGGGCGACCTCCTCCAAACCCGCCGCGCACAGGCCGAGTTGTTTTTTCGACGCATCGGCATAACCTTCGCCGTCTACGGCGATGCGGATGCCGGCGAGCGGCTGATCCCCTTCGACATTGTTCCTCGCCTACTGTCCCGCCGGGAATGGGTTCGGTTGGAGGCGGGGTTGATCCAGCGTGTGACCGCGCTCAACGCGTTCCTGGCGGACATATACGGGTCGCGCGAGATCGTCCGCGCGGGCGTCGTTCCAGAGGACCTGATCCTTCGCAACCCGCAATTCCTTCTCCCCGCGATCGGTCTGAAACCCGCGCACGGCATCTACGTCCACATTGCCGGTATCGACTTGGTCCGCACCGGCCCCGATGAGTTCCACGTGCTGGAGGATAATGCCCGCACCCCGTCGGGCGTCTCGTACATGCTCGAGAACCGCGAGGTCATGCACCGGCTCCTCCCCGAACTGGTCGAACGCCACCGGGTCGCTCCGATCGAGGACTATCCCGAAAGTCTGCTGGCCACCCTCCGTTCGGTCGCGCCCCCGCGCTGCGGCGGTGATCCGATGGTGGCCGTCCTCACCCCCGGCTTTCACAACTCGGCCTATTACGAGCACAGCTTCCTGGCCGACAAGCTTGGCGTCGAGCTTGTCGAAGGCAATGACCTGTTCGTCTCCGACGACATCCTGTTCATGCGCACCACCCAAGGGCCGAAGCGCGTCGATGTCCTTTATCGCCGGGTCGACGACGCCTACCTCGATCCGCTCGTCTTCCGCCCCGACTCGGTGCTCGGCGTCCCCGGCCTCATGGCGGCGCACGCGGCAGGCAACCTCAGCGTCGCCAACGCGGTCGGCACCGGCATAGCCGACGACAAGGCGATCTACAGCTACATGCCCGAGATCGTCCGCTTCTACACCGGCCGCGACGCCATGCTGCCCAACGTTCCCACTTGGCGATGCCGTGAACCCGACGCGCTCGCTCATGTCCTCGACCGGCTTCCCGAGCTCGTCGTCAAGGAAGTGGACGGGTCCGGCGGTTACGGCATGCTCATCGGGCCTCACGCCACGTCGGGGGAGATCGCCGAGTTCCGCGCCAAGCTCGCCGCCGCGCCCGACAGGTTCATCGCCCAACCCACCCTGGCGCTCTCGACCTGTCCCACGCTCGTCGATGAGGGCCTGGCGTCCCGCCACGTCGACCTGCGCCCTTTCGTTCTCACCGGCGCGCACGGGACCAGGATCGTCCCCGGCGGGCTGACGCGCGTCGCGCTCCGTCCCGGCTCGCTGGTCGTCAATTCCAGCCAGGGCGGCGGCACCAAGGACACCTGGGTGCTCGATGACTGAAGGTCGCGCCTGATGCTGTCCCGCACCGCCGCCGCGCTGTTCTGGACGGGTCGCTATGTCGAACGCGCCGATTTCGTATCGCGCCTGGTCGAGGCGACGCTGCGCCTTGCCGCCATGCCGTCCGGCTATGGCGGCGACGTCGCCGCGTGGCGCGGGGCGCTGGCGGCCGCCGGCGTGGACGCGCCCTACGCGGCCGCGCATCCCGAGCTCGCGGAGGTAACCGCCCTGCAATACCTGTCGCTTGATCCGCTCAATCCGTCATCCATGCGTTCAAGCATCGAACAAGCGCGCACCAACGCCCGCGCCGTCCGCACCGCGCTGACAGCCGAAGTTTGGGAGTCGATCAACGCCGCCTGGCTCGAGGTCGAACGCTTCGGCCCCACGCTCGACGGGCTCGTCACGCTGAACCGTCTCCTCGACTGGGTGAAGGCCGCCGTCTTATCCTTCGATGGGGCCAACCACCGGACCATGCTGCGCGACGATGCCTACTGGTTCATTCGGCTGGGCTCCACGATCGAGCGCGCCGACAACACCGCGCGTCTGCTCGACGTGAAATATCACCTGCTCCTGCCGCGCACCGAGCCGGTCGGCGGCAGTCTCGACTATTTTCAGTGGACCACCATCCTGCGCACCGTGTCCGCGCTGACCGCCTATCGCCACGTCT
>NZ_CAXSHH010000012.1:0-53646 GCF_964237155.1 uncultured Sphingomonas sp.
TAGCCGCTGCTTCTCGCCGTAGCCGAACAGCACGCCCTCCAACTTATACAGCTCGGCGGCGACGTTGTTCTGGCGGTGGAAGTCGGGATTGTCGAACACCTTGGCGAAGATGTCCTCCGTCAGCACGTGCTGGATCAGCATCTCGCGCACGTCGTCCTCCGACACGGCTGGATTGATCGCGTCGCGGGCGTGGTCGAGGAACGCTTTCAGCGCGGCGGCGAAGTCGCGCGACGCCGCCTGCTTCTCCGCGATCAGGCGGCGCAGCTCCTCCAGCACGTGCGGCAGATCGAGCGCGAACTGCTTCACCGCCTTGTTGAAGTCGGCGATCTCCGCGCGTTCGTGCGCGAAGAAGCGGGTCAGCAGCCGGTCGAGCGCGTCGACGTCCTCCATCGCCACGCGCATGGCCTCGTGGCCGCCCTGGACGAGGACGGCGGTGCGGTCGTCGGAGAAGATGATGTTGTCGCGCGGGTAGCCCTTGCGGAACTTGGCCTCGATCTCGCGGTCGAGGTCGTCGTCCTCGTCCTTCGCCTCCCAATAGCCGAACGGCACCCTGAGCGCGTGGAGCAGCGCTCCGTCGGGGTAGATCCGGGTGCCGAGCGTCGTGGTGATCTCGTGCTGCGCGTTGAAGATGAGGTCACGGCTCCTGCCCCAGCGTTTCAGCAGGTCCTTGAACGCTTCGCTCAACACCCCCTCCCGCCTGGAGCCGGACACGGTGCGCAGGCGATCGAGCTCCGCGCGATATTCGTTGATAAGCTGCTTACTCAAGGATGCACCCGTTCCGTTCGACGAGAGGGGTAGCATCGACGCCGTGAGGAGCAAGGGAGGTGCGCGCCGCTCCTCCTTCGTCACCCCGGACTTGATCCCGGGGTCCCGCTTGTTCTCCGGTCACGCTTTAATCATGCCAGCAGGTCGGACGATTATCGCTGGCCCGAAGCGCACCGCTCGGACGACGCGTGCTTCCGCGCAGTACCGTTCGTGATCCATGCTTTCGCGGCGGGGAAGCGGGACCCCGGATCAAGTCCGGGGTGACGGGATATGTACGAGCGGGCGGCGCGGGGCTCAGACAGCGACGCGCCGTTCGCGCCTGTACTCCACCAGCTCCGAGTCGATCAGGTCAATCAGCTCGGCGGGATCTACCGCCGCGTTCCGCGCGTGAACTTGCGCCAACGTCTCCAGCATCATCTCGCGGGCGACCGCCTGCTCGACGAAGCGCGACAGATCGCCCCGCCGCCGTCCGCGCTCAGAGAGCAGCGCACGGAGGTCGGCGTCGGTCTCGCGGGAGACATTCAGGCTCCAGCGGGCGAGCTCGGCCATGGTCGTCGGGACCCTTTTGGGTGTCGAAGTCAAACACGATATAGCTTTTGGGCGGGAGCGCCGCAATCGCGGGTGGTCGGGCCGCTACTTGCCCCCGCCCCGGTTTCGCCGCCGCTTCTCCAAGTCCTCGATCCGCCAGCCGCCGAACAGCGCCCGTTCGGGATGGTGGATCGGCCCGTGTTCGCTCCCCCCGGACGCGGGAGTAAATCCCGCGTCGTCGGACGGGTTCGCTGCGCGACCCGCCGGGCGGGCGGGCGCCGTCTCGCGATTAGCTTCGCTACCCGCGTGCGGCATCGTCGCCGGCTTGGCCTTCGACCAACCCGTCACCGCCGCCAGGTCCGGCAGCCCGATCACCTCCACGGGCAGGTAGCGCGCCTCGCCCTTCGCCTCGCGGGCGGCTTCGGCGCGGCGGAAGGCTTCGCGGTCGCGCTCCAGGCGAGCCTCGTACATGGCGGACAGGCGGTATGAGTGCGCCTCGGGCGACTCGCCGCGGCGGCGCTTGACGTGGGCGGGCTCGGCCAGGAGGCGCGCCTCCTTTTGGTGGAGGTAGAGGAGCTGGAGCGCTTGGGCCGTCGTCATGGGCGGGAGCGCGGGGGGCTCGTTGCGCGACCAGGCGTCGCGGTCGGCCTCGTGGGCCAGGCCGCTTTCGAGGAGCGCGGCCTCGACGCGGTCGTATCCCCTCGCGAGCGCGGCGTGCCATTGCCGGTCGAAGCCGGCGTCGCGGTGGCGGCGGACGTGGAACACCGCCGGGGAGAAGCCCGCCGCCTTGGCCGACAGGCGGATGTTGGCGGTGGCGGAGAGGGCGAGGAGAAAGCGCTGCTCGACGGCGGGGGTGATCGCGCTCGGTTGCCGACGACGGAATTGAAGGCGGCCGGACGGGGTGCGGGTGGCCCGGGGCTCGCCCTCGATCCGGGCATGGGCGAAGGCGAGCGCGGCGTCCCAGGCGGCGGCGAAGCCGGGGTGCCTGGCACGGCGACGGGTCAGGGTGACGCGGTGGACGCCGATCTTGTCGGCGGCGGCGAGGGCATTGCCCGTGCGGCGAAGCTCGCGCAGGAAGGCGGCATTCTCGAGCAACTGGGCGCGGGTGAGCGGCGGAATGGTCATTCGCTGTTTGTTCCGAGCGGAATCCAACATTGCAAGCGTATTGCCGATTGTGTGATATTTACAACGACACAGGGTTTGATCGTTCCGGCCACACTCCCGTACCACGAGCTAGGTCGCATTTCGCTTTGGACGGGGGTGCGGGCGTGTATGGATCGTTGCAATCTCCCCCGTAAAGGAATTCCGCCGTGCCCTATCAGGATCATATCGCGCAGACCGCAAAGCTGATCGGCGCGCAGGGCGGCACCTGGGACGGGATCGATCCCGAGGCGGTGGCGCGGATGCGGGCGCAGAACCGGTTCCGGACTGGGCTCGACATCGCGCGCTACACGGCGGGGATCATGAGGCGCGACATGGCGGCGTACGACGCGAACCCGGCGGACTACACCCAGTCGCTGGGGTGCTGGCACGGCTTCATAGCGCAGCAGAAGATGATCTCGATCAAGAAGCATTTCGGGTCGACCGAGCGGCGGTACCTATATCTGTCGGGCTGGATGGTGGCGGCGCTCCGGTCGGAGTTCGGGCCGCTTCCCGACCAGTCGATGCATGAGAAGACGAGCGTGCCGGCGCTGATCGAGGAGCTGTACACCTTTTTGCGGCAGGCGGACGCGCGCGAGCTGGGGATGCTGTTCCGCGACGTCGACGCGGCGCGGGCGGCGGGGGACCAGGTGGAGGAGCGGCGGCTGCTCAACGCAGTCGACGCGCACCAGACGCATGTGGTGCCGGTGATCGCGGACATCGATGCGGGTTTCGGCAATGCGGAGGCGACGTACCTGCTGGCGCGCAAGATGATCGAGGCGGGGGCGTGCGCGCTCCAGATCGAGAACCAGGTGTCCGACGAGAAGCAGTGCGGGCACCAGGACGGCAAGGTCACGGTCCCGCACGAGGATTTCCTGCAGAAGGTACGGGCCTGCCGCTACGCGTTCCTCGAGCTGGGGGTGGAGGACGGGATCATCGTCACGCGCACCGACTCGCTGGGCGCGGGGCTGACCAAGCAGATCGCGTTCTCGAAGGAGCCGGGCGATCTGGGCGACCAGTATAACGCGTTCCTCGATTGCGAGGAGGTGACGGACCTGGGCGGGATCAACGGCGACGTGGTGATCAACCGGGGCGGCAAGCTGATGCGGCCCAAGCGGTTGCCGTCGAACCTGTACCAGTTCCGGGCGGGGTCGGGGGAGGACCGGTGCGTGCTCGACTGCATCACGTCGCTCCAGAACGGCGCGGACCTGTTGTGGATCGAGACGGAGAAGCCGCATATCGAACAGATCGCGGGGATGGTCGACCGCATCCGCGAGGTCGTTCCGAACGCGAAGCTGGTGTATAACAACTCGCCCTCGTTCAACTGGACGCTCAATTTCAGGCAGCAGGTGTTCGACGCCTGGGCGGAGGCGGGGCGCGACGTGGCGGCGTACGACCGGGCGCGGTTGATGTCGGTGGATTATGACGGAACCGAGCTGGGCGACGAGGCGGACGAGCGGATCCGGACGTTCCAGCGCGACGCGGCGGCGCGGGCGGGGATCTTCCATCACCTGATCACGCTCCCGACCTATCACACGGCCGCTTTGTCGACCGACAATCTGGCCAAGGAGTATTTCGGCGATGCGGGGATGCTGGGGTACGTCAAGGGTGTGCAGCGCAAGGAGATCCGCGAGGGGATCGCCTGCGTGAAGCACCAGAACATGTCGGGTTCGGACCTGGGCGACGACCACAAGGAGTATTTCGCCGGGGAGGCCGCGCTGAAGGCGGGCGGCGCGCATAACACGATGAATCAGTTCGCCGCCTGACGCGCCAGGTCGCAGCAAAGCTGCGACCGTCACCTGCATCCGGCCCGGCCGGCGGGGCCGCAAGCCCCGTCCGACCCCCCGCCTACGCGGGGGCAGGCTTGCGGCTTCGCCGCGGCGCACCCGGCCCACCAGTTTTCCTGGGGAGGAAAAGGAACACCCGTCGGCTCCGTCCGGCGGGTGTTTTCCGTCGGGGCAGGCCTGCCCCGCTGTAACGCCCCCGACCGGAAACCGTCACCGGCCCGTATCGCGGGCGGACTAACATCGGGCAATGAACACGCCCCATCCCCGTTGCGGACGCATCCCGCCCGCGCTGAAGCGCGACCTGCGCGTGATGCTGCTGGCCAAGCATGCGCGGGCGTCCGGCGCGGCGGACGCGGTGGACGGAAACCATGCGGTCTATCATCACGAATTGCGCACGACGCTGGAGGGGATCGGGCTGGATGTGATGCCGGCGGATCGGTTCGCCGAGCTGCGGCGGCCGGAGGTGGATTTCGCGATCCCGCTGCTGAACCGCGCGGGTTTCGAACATAGCGAGATGCTCGCCCCTCTGCTGCTGACCGAGCAGAGCGTACCGTATCTGGGAGCCAGTCCGATCCTGCGCGGGCTGTCGGACGACAAGCACCTGCTGAAGCTCGTCGCGCGGGCGCGGAGCGTGCCGACCGCCGACTGGGTCGCGGCCCGGCGCGGTACGGGCCCCCTGCCCTCGCCGCCCGAGACGAGCGGGTGCGGTCGCGACCGCTCCGACGGGCGCTGGGTGGTGAAGCCCAACGCGTCCTCCGCCTCGTGGGGCATAGCGGTGGTCGACGATTGGCGGGCGGCGCAGGATCATGCCGATGCGCTGGCCGCGCAAGGCCACGATGTGCTGGTCGAGCGGTGGACGCCGCTGGTCGATGTCGCGGTGCCGGTGATCGGCGACCGCGACGGGCTGCCCTGGCTGTTGCCGCCGATGACCTACCTGCCCGACGATCCGCGCATCTTGCGGTCCTACGAGGAGAAGCGCGGACTGGTCGAGGGCGGGGACGATCCGCTCGTCCTCGTCGAGGATCCGGCGCTGCTCGCGCGACTGGGGGCGATGACGCGGACGCTGGTCGCCGAGCTTTGGCCGTTCGATTACGGCCGGTTCGAATATCGATACGATCCGGCGACGGGCGACGCGCTGTTCATGGAAGCCAACCTGTCGTGCAATCTGTGGTCGAAAAAGACGATCTCGCGCTCAGCCGCGTCGATCGGGATCGATCATGCGAGCCTGGTGGAGACGATCGTCGCGCATAGCCTGGCCCGCCAGGGGGTGCGCGCCGATGCGCTGGTGCTGGCCGCGTGACGGCGATGGGTGCGCACCCGCTTGGGGGCGCGGCGCTGGTGCTGGCCGGCAAGCGCGGCGGCGCGGTCGATCCGCTCGCCGCCGATGCGGGGGTCACGCATAAATGCCTGGTCGAGGTGGGCGGGCGGGCGATGCTGCTCCATCCGCTGGCCACACTGGTCGCCGCGCCCGACGTGACGCGCATCTACATATCGATCGACGACCCGGCCGTGCTGGATGCCGTGCCGGAGATCGTGGCTTGGCGCGACGAGGGGCGGATCGTGATCGTTCCCGCACGGCCCAACCTGGTCGATAGCGTCGCGGCGGCGGCCGACGTGAGCGGGTTTCCGCTGCTGATCACCACCGCCGACAACGTCCTGCTGACCCCGGCGATCGTGGCCGAGTTCGGACGCGCGGCGCGGGCTGGGCGGGCGGAAGTGGCGGTCGGGTTCGCGACGCGGGACGCCGTGCTGGCGGCGCACCCCGACGGGCAGCGGCGCTTCTATCGTTTCCGATGCGGCAGCTATTCCAACTGCAATCTGTATTGGTTGGGGAACGACGGCGCGCTCGCGGCGGCGGAGACGTTCCGGTCGGGCGGGCAGTTCGCCAAACATCCGCTCCGCATCGTCGGGGCGTTCGGCGTCCTGAACCTCCTGCGTTTCCGGTTCGGCATCGGTACGCTCGCCGCCGCGTTCGGACGCTTCTCTCGCCGGTTCGGCCTTCGCATGATGCCGGTGGTGATCGCGGACGGCGCGGCCGCGATCGATGTCGACAATCCACGCACGCTACGGGTGGCGGAGCAGCTGCTGGCGGCGCGGTGAAGGCTGTCCATTGCTGACGCTGCGCGCGCTGCCGCCCGCCGATGCCGACGCGACGAACGCGTTGCTTCAACTATATCGGGGAACGCTCCGCGCGCGATGGGGGCGGCCCGAGCGCAGGCTTGCCGCCCTGCTGGCGCGGTGTGGGCTGGGCGTCGGTTGGTCGAAAGCGGAACTCAGTTTTCTCGCACCGGCGGTGCGCGAGGCCGGGTTGAGCATGGCCGAGCGGAAGGGTCTGCACCGCATCCTCAACCCGGCGGCGTTCCCGCTCCGCGCCAATCCGCTCAAGAACAAGCTGCTGTTCGCACGGCACGCCGCGCAGCATGACCTGCCCATCCCCGCCACGTTCGACGCGGATGCGGGTTCGATCGACGATTGGCTGACGGACCTCGATGCGGTGATCCTGAAGCGCAACTACAGCTCCAAGGGCCAGGGCATCGAGGCGTTCGCGCGCGGCCCGGACGGATGGCGGCCGGGCGACGTCACCACGACGCTGGGGCAAGCGGCACGGCGGGGCTCGGTGATCCAGGAGCGGCTGGTCCCACATCCCATGCTCGCCGACCTGTCGCCCGGCGCGCTGCCAACGCTCAGGGTGATGACTTGCCGGAACGAGGCGGGCGGGCCGGAGGAGTGCGGCATCGTGCTGCGGCTGTCGGCGGGCGGGCCGCGGCCGGTGGACAATTTCAATGCGGGCAACCTGGCGGTCGCGGTCGACGGGTCGGGCCGATGCGGGCGCGCGCTGCACCGCCGGGGCGACGCGGCGGTGGTCGTCCAGGTACATCCGACGACGGGGAGGGCGTTCACGGGGCGGCCGGTGCCCGGGCTGGCGGAAGCGACGGCGCTGGCGCTTCGGGCGCACCGGACGCTGGGCGACGGGTGGACCGTGGTCGGCTGGGACGTGGGCCTGGCGCCGGGCGGTCCCGTGCTGATCGAGGGGAACTGGAATCCGGGCACCGTCATCCCGCAGCTGGTCGGCGAGGCCGGGGTCGACCGAACCCGCCTCGGCGAGCTGTACCGTCATCACCTGCACCGCGCACCGCCCGAGCGTTGGGCGGCCGCGCGCGTCATGCATTGGGACCGGCGGCCGGGCTGACGGCCCTTAGCCGATCGGACCGATCGACAGCCCGCGCCGGTAGTTCATGACGATGTCCGATCGCACGGTCCCTTGTGGCACGGTGATGACCACCGCCTCGAACGACGGCCTCAAACGGAACAGCGTCACCTTCGGGTTGCGCGAGAAGCCGCCGCCGTCGTTCCAGTCGGACTTGCGGTTGGCGTTCGCGTCGTGGCGGACAGCCACCGCGAACCGGCCCGCGCGGGGCAGCGCCAGGCACACCTCGGCCGCGCGCCCGGTGATCGGAACATCGATGCGGCGGACCCATCGGCCTTTCTGAAGGAACGTCGCCGGGTCGGGTCCGTAGGCCTGGACACGCAGGCTGCCCCCACCCGGCTTCAAGCCGGTGACGGTGACCAGCACGGCAGGTCGGCCCGCGCCGTCGCAGCCCCTGTCGCCGAGCTGCGCCGCTCCGGCCGGGGCGAGCGCGAGCGGCAAGGCGAGCGCGGCCGTGAAAAGGTGTGGAATGATCGAAAGCATGATGGGCGTCCTAGCGGTCGCGCTTTAGCCGTCGCTGAACGACCGCGAAAGCCGTCGATTGCGCGAGCGGGCAGTTTGGGCTAACGGCGCGCACTTCCCAGATTATCGACTGCGGAAAAGCCGTGGGAGGGTTCGCGCCCGTTCGCACCACTAACCTTGGAATAGAGAGACATGGCGAAGAAGATAACGGGTTACATCAACCTGCAAGTTCCGGCGGGCGAGGCGAAGCCCGCGCCGCCGATCGGGCCGGCGCTGGGTCAGCGCGGCGTGAACATCATGGAGTTCTGCAAAGCGTTCAACGCGCAGACGACCGATGTCGACAAGGGTACGCCGCTGCCCACCAAGATCACGGTCTATGCCGACCGTTCGTTCAGCTTCGAGACCAAGACGCCGCCCGCGACGTTCCTGATCAAGAAGGCGCTGGGGTTGAAGTCGGGTTCCAAGGAGCCGGGCAAGACGTCGGCGGGCACCATCACGCGTTCGCAGCTGCAGGGCGTGGCGGAGGCCAAGATGAAGGACCTGAACGCCAACGACATCGACGCGGCGACGAAGATCATCGAAGGCTCCGCGCGCGCGATGGGCCTCCAAGTGGTGGAGGGCTGATCATGCCCAAGCTGAGCAAGAAGCAGAAAAGCCTGTCGGTGAACCCCGAGCAGCTTCACGGCGTCGACGAGGCGATCGCGCTCGCGCGCACCAACGCCACCGCCAAGTTCGACGAGACGATCGAGGTCGCGTTGAACCTGGGCGTCGATCCGCGCCACGCCGACCAGATGGTCCGCGGCGTCGTCACGCTGCCCAAGGGCACGGGCAAGACGGTCCGCGTCGGCGTGTTCGCGCGCGGTCCCAAGGCCGACGAGGCGCGCGAGGCCGGGGCCGACGTGGTCGGCGCGGAGGATCTGATGGAGATCATCCAGGGCGGCACGATCGATTTCGATCGCTGCATCGCGACGCCCGATCTGATGGGAGTCGTCGGCCGGCTGGGCAAGGTGCTGGGTCCCAAGGGCCTGATGCCGAACCCCAAGCTGGGCACGGTGACGATGAACGTCGCGCAGGCGGTCAAGGACGCCAAGGGCGGCCAGGTCGAGTACCGCGTCGAAAAGGCCGGGATCATTCATTCGGGCATCGGCAAGGCGAGCTTCCCGGCCGAGGACCTGCGCGCGAACTTCGACGCGCTGGTCGCGGCGGTGGTGCGCGCGAAGCCGTCGGGCGCGAAGGGCAAGTATGTCAGGAAGATCGCCGTGTCGTCGAGCATGGGCCCGGGCATACGCGTCGATGTGGCCGAGGTCGCGGGCGGTTAAAACCCCCGTTCGTCACCCCGGGCTTGACCCGGGGTCTCGCTGTCTCGTCGCGGTCGAAGAATTGCGGGACGCCGGATCAAGTCCGGGGTGACGGCCAGGTTGAGAGGTAAGGGCCTAAGCCGGCGTGGCGCAGAAGAAAGGGCCGGGCTAACCCCCGGCCCTTTTCGCGTTTTTGCCGGTGAGGCTCGGCGCGCTTGAAGGGTCCGGACCGTGGTTCCCGCGTTCAGGCAATCCGAACGTGCAGGAGCTCCGGCCGACAGATGACCGTCACCACCCAGTTTCCACCGACCCGCGCCGAGGCTCTGGGGAGATTGGCGGCGTTCGCGCCGCGCGCCGCGCGTGACTATGCGGAGGGGCGCAACACCGATCACGGGCCGGACGGCCCCTCCGGCGTGTCGCGGCTGTCACCCTATCTGCGCCGTCGGCTGATCACCGAGCGCGAGGTCGTGGCCGCCGTGCTCGAGCGGCACGACTTCGCTGCGGCGGAGAAGTACATCCAGGAGGTGGCGTGGCGGACCTATTGGAAAGGCTGGCTGGAGATGCGCCCGGAGGTCTGGCGGCGATACCTCGAAGAGCGCGACGCGGTGCGCGCGAGCTTCAAGGGGACGCGCGAGCTGGAACGCGCCGAGGCGGGGGAGACGGGCGTCGACGGCTTTGACGATTGGGCGCGCGAGCTGGTCGAGAATGGATACCTGCATAATCATGCGCGGATGTGGTTCGCGTCGATCTGGATCTTCACGTTGCGGCTGCCCTGGACGCTCGGGGCGGACTTCTTCATGCGGCATCTGGTCGACGCCGATCCAGCGAGCAACACGCTGTCCTGGCGCTGGATCGCTGGCTTGCAGACCGTCGGCAAGACGTATCTGGCGATGACCGAGAATATCGAGCGTCACACCGGCGGACGGTTCGCGCCGACCGGGCTCGCGACGTCGGCGACGGCGTTGACCGAGGAGCCGGTCCCGGGGCCGTCGCCCCTGCCCCGCCTGCCGGACCTTGGTCATGACGAACCGGCGCTGCTGCTGGTCACGCCCGAGGATATGAGCCCGGAAACCGCCTTCGATGGTCGATCGTTCGTGGGCGCGCTGGTCGTGGCGGGCATCCCGGGGGACGGCGACAATTCGAGCGCGTTCGTGGCGGCGACGGCCGACGACACGGCTGCGCGGGTGCGGGCGCGGTTCGATTGTCCGGTCCGTATGCTCGACGCGCTCGACGCCGAGGCGCTTCGCGGGGCGGCGGCGGAGGCTGGCGTGAGGACGATCGTGACGCCTTATGCGCCCGTCGGGCCGGTCGCGGATGCGCTGGTGCCGACCGCCGCCACGCTCGAGGCGTCGGGCGTCGCGCTCGTCCAGACGCGGCGATCATGGGACGAGCGGTTCTGGCCGCATGCGAAGAAGGGCTTCTTCGCGTTCAGGAAGGAGATCGAGCCGAAGCTGGCGCGCGAAGGGCTGCGCTGAGCGTCTATAAAGGACGGCCCGCTCGGCAGCATTCTAGCTCGACCGGGTCGTGCGAGCAGATCACCTGGATCTCGGCTCGGTGATCGACCGAGAGCCGTCGGACGCGTTCCTGGTTGCGCAGGCGGTGGCTTCGGTTGGTCTCCATCAGCGACTGGTAGGCGCGCAGGCCGGGGGTGCAACGGCGGCGGGCGGCGCGCATCTCGCCGCGATAGAAGTACGCGTCGCCCGCCTGGAGGAGCCAGCGGCCCCCGTCCTGGCGGATGGCTACCCCGGCGTGACCCCAGGTGTGGCCGGGGAGCGGGACCATCAGGATCTCGGGCGGCAGGCCGTCGAGTTGGCGGACCGCATCGAAGCCGAACCAGCCCTGCCCGCTCGCCGAATAGGTACGCCAGTCCGCCCCTTGCCATTGGGCGGGGCGGTAGCGGCGCGACTGGACGAAGCCCGTCCAAGGGCCGGTTGCCTGATCGTACTCGGCCTTGAGCAGGTGGACGCGCGCGCCTGGGAAGTCGTCGATCCCGCCGGCATGGTCGAAATCGAGATGGGTGAGGACGATATGGCGCACGTCCTCGCGGGCGAAGCCGAGCGCTTCGATCTGCCGGGCGGCGGTCTCCTCCTCGCGCAGGCGGATGTTCAGGAGGCCGCGGAAGAATTTGGGGATGCGCTCGGGGGAGCGGTGCGGGTGGGCGACGTCGTTCAGGCCGTAGCCGGTGTCGACGAGCACCAGCCCGTGCGCGTCGGTCTCGATCAGCAGGCAGTGGCCGACGATCTCGCCGAGGGGACCGGTGCTCCTACCGTCGAAGATCGCGCCGCCGAGCGGGCAGTCGGTGGCGCAGTTCAGATGATGGATGCGCAAAGGACCTCTCCTGATCGTCCCGCTGGAATCAACCAGGGAGGAACGAGCGGAAGAGGCCTCTTGTTCAGCGGCTAACCCAGGTTGGGCGGGCGGTTACAGCCCGACCACCGCGCCGTCGTTCTTGGTGATCACGATCGTCGCCGAGCGTGGCCGCGCGCCCGTCGGCGAGGGGGCCGCGCCGCCCTGGTTGGCGGGCCAGTTGGACGCCAACGTAGCGACGGATGTGGCCTCTTCGCCCGGATGCTGGATGTTGACGAAGACCGTGCGGCCGTCCGGCGTCGAGTCGATACCCGTGATCTCGCACTGCACCGGGCCGACCAGGAAGCGACGAAGCTTGGTCCCCGGGACCGCGCCGACCCGCGCAGTGGCGGTGCCGGTGGTGGGGGCACCGGTCAGCGGCGTGATCGTGTTGGTGATCGTCCGCGTCGTTCCGTCGCCGACGCGGCCGGGCTGACCGAGCAGCATCATGCAGTTGGTAACGTCGGTATAGGCCCCGTCGTCCGTCTGGACCCAGACCAGCGGATTGATCGTCCCGCCCGCATTCTGCGCGCGCGAGAACCACAGGCCGTCGGGCGACGAGAAGTCGTTGGTGTCGTCCAGTCCCGACAAGTTGATGTTGTCGCGGTTGAGGTCCGCGCCCGACCCGAAGGCGTATACGTCCCAGATGAAGGCGGTCGCCTCCGTCGTGTCGCCCGTCTCGCGCAGGCGGATCACCTGGCCGTTGGGGTTGCCGTTGGTGCGCGACGGCGGCGAGGGCGGGTCGGCGTTGACCTGATCGCCGGTCGGACGCTTCAGGTCGGTATAGGCGCGCGGGTTGGACGCGTTGGTGTTGGCGGTGGTGCGCGACGAGTTGTTGGTGAGGGTGCAGTACATCTCGCCATTGGCCGGGTTGACCGCGGTCCATTCCGGCCGGTCCATCCGCGTCGCGCCGAGCGCGTCGCCCGCCAGACGCGCGTTGATCAGCACGTCGGCCTGGCTGCTGAACGAATAGGCGGCGTTGGCGGCGGTGAGTGGCCCTAGCCCGAACACGAGCGGAAGCCACACGCCCGTCCCGTCCGCGTCGAAGCGCGCGACATAGAGCGTCCCGGCGTCGAGGTATTTATCGCCAAGTGCTAGGCGATCGGTGCCCGTCGCGTCCGCGGCGACCCAGGGCGCGGTGGACACGAATTTGTAGATATACTCGTTCTGCGCGTCGTCGCCCATGTACCAGGCGGGGCGCGTGCCCGCGACGAAGCGGCCGGGCCAGGCGCCCTCGTGGTTCATGCGGCCGAGCGCGGTGCGCTTGCGCGGCGTCGAGGCGGGGTTGAACGGATCGATCTCGACGATCCAGCCATACTGGAAGATCTCGTTGCGGAAGTCGCCGGTGCCGTCGGCGGGCGCGCCGGCGACCGACGTGATGTTCCATTTGCGGAACAGCGTGCTTGCGGGGTCCGCGGCCTGGACGCCGGCCCAGCCGTAATTGCCCTGCGGGCCGTTCGGGGCTGCCTGCGTGGCGGCGTCGGAGCGGCCGTAGCGCGCGAGCGAGACGTTGACCTTGGCGGTCGGGCCCCCGCGCGCCGCCGCGTCGCCGAGGGTGCGGCGGAAGTAACCGGTCCAGTTCTCCTCGGCGGTCAGGTAGGTGTTCCAGGGCGTATAGCCGTTCGCGCAGTTGTTGATGGTGCCGCGGCCCGCGATGCCGGTCGGGGAGAAGACGGTGCGGAGCGACGCGTCGCCGCGCGCGGGGCCATAGATGTCCATCGCCGTGTTGGGCGTGATGCGGCGATTGAGCGCGGAGCCTTGCGCGTACGACCAGGCACCGGAAGCGCCGGCGCGGCTGACCTCGATGACCGAGACGCCGTGCGCCTCTATCTCCTTCAACGCTTCCGCCTCCGGACGCGCGCCGTTCACGGTGGTCGGGCCATTCGCGTGAAGCATCAGCTGGGTGATGTTCTCGTGGTTCAGGACGAGCAGGCCGCGCGCGCTGTTCGCCGGATCGGGGGCGGCCCCGCTCGCCGCCAGGCCGAAGTAGCTCATTCCGTCGTGATGGTCGCCCGCGCGCGCCGAGAAGCCCGTGTCGGTACCGTTGTTGGCGTAGGCGCTCGTCGCGGCGTTGATCGGGTCGCCCAGGCGATAGAGCACCGTGACCGAATAGCCTGTGGGCACCGTGACCGTATCGGCGAGGCTCTTCGCCACGGCGGCGAATCCCAGCTCGGCGGTGTTGACGGTGACGGTCGTGTCGGCATTGGCCGGACCAGCCTGGTTCACCGCCGAGAAGCGGAAGACGAGCGGCGTCGCCGACGCGACGTTGGGCGCGGAGAATGCGACGGTGTCGCCCGTCGCGCCGGGGGTGAGCGCGACCGGCGGGCCGCTGACCTGGGTCCAGCTGCTCGCGGTGGCGGTGCCGCCCGACACGCCGCCCACCAGGTTGACCATGCGCCCGCCCGAGGTCGTGACGGAGTCGCCCGCCGAGACGCTGAGCGCGGGGCCGTCATCGTCGCCGCCGCAGCCCGCCAGGAGCGTCGCCGCACCGATCGCGGACACGCCGCCGAACAAGGCCTGCCGACGCGAATAGCGCTGGGCGACAAGATCGCTCAAATGCGGGTTGGCGGAGCGATTCGTCTCGATATCGCCGTCGTCGTAGCTCCATGCGGAGCTGAGCTTGAACCCGAATGCCATGTGACCGTTCCCCGTCGCCCGCGTCCACCCGGCCGCGCTCTCCACCCGGCCATTGGGCGATGAAGGCTACAGCGATGTGGCGCTTCGGGGACGGAACGGGGACAGGACGGTGACGCGACGGTGACAGGAAGGACCGCATCGGTCGGCTGCGGTCGTCACCGCGCCACGAGACGCGCGCCGGTCGGAAGCAGTTCCTCGACACGAAAGACAAGTTCATCCGGGTCGAACGGCTTCTTCATGTAATCGTTCGCGCCGTCATACATGGCGAGCGACACGTCCTTCTCGCTCCGCCTGCCCGTCAGCATCAGCACGGGGATGCGCGCGAGCTTGGGCGTGTTCCGCATCTCGCGCAGGACAAGCAGCCCCGACATCCCGGGCATGTTGCAATCGAGGATGACGAGGTCGGGCATCCGTGCCCGGATCACCGCCAGCGCCTCCACGCCGGTCGGCAGGACGCCGACGCCGTGGCCGGCGGCCATGAGCACGTCCTGGACGAGCTCCGCCACGATCTCGTCGTCCTCCGCCAGGATGATGCGCGCCAATCGGTGAACTCCAGCTGCATCGCCCACTCACGGGCGATCGGAGTGCCGTTTACCCAGCGATGGTTACCACGCGGTAACCGGGACGTGGACGCGGGCCTGCACGCCTACCCATCGACGGACCGCGACGGTGGCTCGGTTGGTGGTTGACCCGACCGCCCGATCCGCTATGGGCGCGGGCAACACTCCGCGGGCGTTGGCCGGGCGGGGTCCGTCCTAGACAGTGGGTGCGCCGGGTGGACCGTCGCTTAATCGCCCGCCGAGACGGGGAATGGTATAACGGGAGCGGTCCGGCCGTCCTCGTCCGGCGTGCTCTCAGGCCGCCTGCCCCCTCCCCTTCGATGGACAACCCGGGAAGCGGGTCGTCGCTTTCCGGTCCGCAACCGTATCCTCCCGTTCTCGGGAGGTTCGGTACGTTGAACTCCATCGAAGCCCCGCTTCGATGGAAATTTGGGAGTATGGCATGGATCGTGGGGAAAAGGCCGCGGCCGTCGCCGAGTTGAACCGCAGCTTCTCCGAGGTCGGCGTGGTGGTCGTCACCCGCAATCTCGGCATGACGGTGGCGCAGTCGACCGTGCTGCGCAACCGGATGCGGGAGGCCGGGGCGACCTACAAGGTCTCCAAGAACAAGCTGGCGCGGATCGCGCTGGACGGCACCGACTATCTCTCGCTCGGCGACATGCTGACGGGGCCGGTCGGGCTCGCTTCCTCGGTCGACCCGGTCGCCGCCGCGAAGGTGGTGGTCGAGTTCGCCAAGGGGAACGACAAGTTCGAGATCGTGGGTGGGGCCATGGGCTCCACCGCGCTCGATCTGGCCGGGGTGCAGGCGCTGGCGACGTTGCCGTCGCTTGACGAGCTGCACGCGAAGATCATCGGGCTGTTGGTCGCGCCCGCGACCAAGCTGGCGACGATCGCGCAGGCTCCCGCCGCGCAGCTGGCGCGCGTGCTGTCGGCCTATGCCGACAAGGACGCGGAGAAGGTGGAAGAGGCCGCCTAAAGGCGCACCTCTGATTGATTTCAACTCAGTAGAACGAAGGAAATACACATGGCAGACCTGAACACGCTCGTCGACCAGCTCTCCGAGCTCACCGTCCTCCAGGCAGCCGAGCTGTCCAAGATGCTCGAGGAGAAGTGGGGCGTTTCGGCGGCGGCGGCGGTCGCGGCCCCGGCGGCGGGCGGCGGCGCGGCCGCTCCGGTCGCCGAGGAGCAGACCGAGTTCGACGTGATCCTGACCGGCGACGGCGGCAAGAAGATCAATGTCATCAAGGAAGTCCGCGTGATCACCGCGCTGGGCCTCACCGAAGCCAAGGCGCTGGTCGAGGGCGCCCCCAAGGCGGTCAAGGAAGGCGTCAACAAGGAAGAAGCCGCCAAGCTCAAGGCGCAGCTCGAGGCGGCTGGGGCCACCGTCGAAATTAAGTGACCGACGCTTGAGGCCGCCGTGCGGGGGAGACGGCTTAGCACAAGCTAAGTCGCACCCCCGCCGAGCCGGCCGACGGCATCCATGCCGTTCGACGTCACGGGCTTTGCCCGTGACCGGTGCGGTGGAAAGGAGGGCGGCCCCGGCGACGGGGGCGCCCTTTTTTATGGTCAGCGCCGGTGAGGGCGGGACGCGAACAGGAGGTCATTGCTGACGGACGGCGCCTCCCGTTGAGTCTCTTGACGTCGACTCAAGCGCGCACTTGTTATCTGAAGCCGATGCGTCTTGGTCGAACGCGAGGGTAACGCATCGCATGGATAGCACGTTATGGTCTAATAGCGTGCGACGGATTAAGGTACTACCGTATATCATGGAGGACACATCTATGTATGTGCTGAGCGTGGTACTTCTCTTTAGCCTGGCGCTCTGCGGGTCTTCTCTTGCAGCTAACAGGCGGCTTCGAGACGTAGACCGTCTTCCGATGCAGTGGGGGATAACCGGGAAGGTCACTTGGTCCGCGCCTCGCGCCCTCGCACTTGCTTTCATACCAGCGGTCGCCGTTTGCGTCATGACGATCTATGTTGTTTTGGCGGCGAACCTCCGGCCCAGGTCAGGGCAGGAGAATAGCGTGATTTCGACATTGGTCGGCATTGGACTCATGTTCATTGCTGTCCAGCTACTTCATCTCTGGCTGATCAAGACATTCTCACGTGGAAATGGACGGTAGCGGTTGTTTGGCGACTCGCTCGAAATGTTCGCGATAGGTCGAAAGTTTCCCGATCCCTCCAACCCTGCCACTGCAAAGCCGCGTTGTCGGACGGCGCTGGGCGCCGCCGGCCGGGCTCGTGATCGAGACGGATCAGTGGGGCTGATCCGTTTCGATCGCTGCGCCGTGCGCTCTCGCCGCCACCTCCGTCACCGTGCGTGGCGGCTGGTCGAGCCAGAAAGGCGCGAGCTTGGGCGAGTCCGCGCGTTCGATGCCGACGGCGAAGCTCCGGGCGGTCTGGCCGCCCAGGTCCTCGGCGGCGGAGTAGAGGGCGTTGAGGGCAATTACGGGGACGAACATCGGGCGGCCCGCCGCGCTCAGCGGGCGGATGTCGACGTGGGGCAAGGCGGCGACCGCGCGCAGCGTGCGGGTCTCGCCGGGGGCGAGCCCGAAGGGCGGCACGGCGGGGCGGGCGACGGGCTGTGCTTGGTAGGCGGCGAGTTCGGCGTCCTGGTCGGCGTGGGCGCTGAAGAGGCGGACGCCGATGCGGATGCCCTCGGCGGGCGCGTCGCCGGTGTTGGTGACGCTGACCTCGCAATCGACGGTGGCGCTCAGGAGGTTGATCCCGGCGCGGGTCGGGCGGAGGTCGAGGGCGAGGCGCGCGCGGGGTGCGGGCGGTGGCGGCGGCGTGGCGGGGGCGATCGGCTGCTCGGCGGGTTCGACGAACCGGGCCTCCGGCTGGCCCTCGCGGCGGCGACGTAGCGTCAGCCAGCCGCCGAGCAGCGCGAGCGCGCCGCCGCCGAGCCACCAGGGCCAAGCGGGTGCGCCGTCGGCGGCGGCCTGGGTCGCCGGTTCGGCTGGGACAGGTGTCGCCAGCGGCTCGGGCGTCGGCGCGGCTGCGGGCGCGATCGGGGCGACGGGAGCCGGGGTGGGCTCGGGCGGCGGAGCGGCGGTCGGTGTCGGCGTGGGTCGCGGCGTCGAGCGAGGCGACGGCGTGGCGACTGCCGCGGGTGACAGCGTCGCCACGGCGGCGGGAGTCGGCGTGGTGACCGGCGGCACCGGCGTAGGGCTCGGCGTGGGGGCCGGCTGCGGGACGCCCGGTAGGCTGAACCGCTCCAGCCCGGGAATCGAAACGGGCGGTGTCTGCGGCGGGCCTTGCGACGCGGTCTGGGCGGCGAGCGACGCGGGTCCGAACGCGGCGACGGACAGGACGGTGGCGAGCAGGACGCGCCGCCGGATCGGTGGCATGGGGATGGGCTCCGTGGCTGGATGGCCTGTTCGCCGACGCCGGCGGGCGCGGCCCGGCGGCGGGGCGGGATCGACGGCGTCTATAGCGGCGGGTGCTTTCAAGTCGATGGCCGACCACCCTGCCCCCTTGGCCGATCTTTTCCATTCGGTTGACGGCGCGGGCGTCCGGTCCTATTTGAAGTGCTCACCACGATCTCCGAGAAATGGCACGCCGTCGCGCAGCGGGCCGTACGGATGGGGTTTTTGGTTCTCCCGACGCCCGAAGCCGACGCACCTTGTGCGATCGGCCGTTCGGTGTCGGTCGCTGCGTCCCGCCCGGGGGCTCCCGGGCAGAGATCACGGCTGCAGAGGCGAATAATCCACATGGCGACCAAGGCGATCGACGGCGGCTCCGCGCGGCGCGACCAGAATGGCGGAACGGCCAAGCGGCGCATCCGCAAGATCTTCGGCAACATCCACGAAGTCGTGCAGATGCCGAACCTGATCGAGGTCCAGCGCGAGAGCTACGAGCAGTTCCTGCGCTCGGACAAGTCGATCGGCCATGTGTCGGGCCTGGAGAAGACGCTGCGATCGGTGTTCCCGATCCAGGATTTCGCAGGGACGGCCTATCTCGATTTCGACGATTACGTGCTCGAGGAGCCCAAGTTCGACGTCGAGGAGTGCCGCCAGCGCGGGATCACCTACGCCGCGCCGATGCGCGTCACGCTGCGGCTGACCGCGTTCGAGGTCGATCCGGATACCGAGGCCAAGTCGGTCATCGATATCAAGGAGCAGGACGTGTACATGGGCGACATGCCGCTCATGACGGGGAACGGCACCTTCTTCATCAACGGCACCGAGCGCGTTATCGTGTCGCAGATGCACCGTAGCCCGGGCGTCCTGTTCGACCATGACCGCGGCAAGACGCACGCGTCGGGCAAGTACCTGTTCGCCGCGCGCGTGATCCCGTACCGCGGCTCGTGGCTCGATTTCGAGTTCGACGCCAAGGACATCGTCAATGTCCGCATCGACCGCAAGCGCAAGCTGCCCGTCACCGCGTTGTTCTATGCGCTGGGCATGAACTCGGAGGAGATCCTCAACGAGTTCTACAACCGCGTCACCTACGTGCGCGGGACCGGCGGGTGGAAGATCCCGTTTGCGGCCGAGAATTGGCGCGGCGTGAAGCCCGCCTACGACATCGTCGACGGCGCTTCGGGCGAGGTCGTGTTCGCGGCCGGCCAGAAGATTTCCCCACGCGCCGCCAACAAGGCCGCCAAGGACGGGCTAGCCGAGCTGCTGATCCCGACCGAGGAGATCTTCGGGCGTTATTCGGCGTACGACCTGATCGACGCGTCGACGGGCGCGATCCATGTCGAGGCGGGCGACGAGATCTCCCCCGAGAACCTCGACAAGCTCGACCGCGCGGGGATCGAGCGGATCGAGCTGCTCGATATCGACCATGTGTCGACGGGTCCGTGGATCCGCAACACGTTGAAGGCGGACAAGGCGGAGGAGCGCGAGCAGTCGCTGTCCGACATCTACCGCGTGATGCGTCCCGGCGAGCCGCCGACGCTGGAGACCGCCGAGGCGCTGTTCGCCGGGCTGTTCTTCGATCCCGACCGGTATGACCTGTCGGCGGTCGGCCGCGTCAAGCTCAACATGCGCCTCGACCTCGACGCCGAGGACACGGTGACGACGCTCCGTACCGAGGACATCCTGGCGGTCGTCAAGACGTTGGTCGGCCTGAAGGACGGCAAGGGCGAGATCGACGACATCGACAATCTCGGCAACCGCCGCGTCCGGTCGGTCGGCGAGCTGCTGGAGAACCAGTACCGCGTCGGCCTGCTGCGCATGGAGCGCGCGGTCAAGGAGCGGATGAGCTCGGTCGACGTGTCGACGGTGATGCCCAATGACCTGATCAACGCCAAGCCCGCGGTCGCCGCGGTGCGCGAGTTCTTTGGGTCGTCGCAGCTCAGCCAGTTCATGGACCAGACCAACCCGCTGTCCGAAGTGACGCACAAGCGGCGCGTCTCGGCGCTCGGGCCGGGCGGCCTAACGCGCGAACGGGCGGGTTTCGAGGTTCGCGACGTCCATCCGACGCATTATGGCCGCATCTGCCCGATCGAGACGCCCGAGGGCCCCAACATCGGCCTGATCAACTCGCTGGCGTCGTTCAGCCGCGTGAACAAATACGGCTTCATCGAAACACCGTACCGCAAGGTCGTCGATCACAAGGTCACGAACGACGTCGTCTATCTGTCGGCGATGGAGGAGGCCAAGCACACGATCGCGCAGGCCTCCGCCGATCTGGACGGCACGGGCGGGTTCACCGAGGAGCTGGTGTCGTCGCGTCAGGCGGGCGAGTTCCTGAACGCGCTGCCCGACAACGTCACGTTGATGGACGTCAGCCCCAAGCAGTTGGTGTCGGTCGCGGCGTCGCTGATCCCGTTTCTGGAGAACGACGACGCGAACCGCGCGTTGATGGGATCGAACATGCAGCGCCAAGCGGTGCCGCTCGTCCGCGCCGAGGCCCCGTTCGTGGGCACCGGCATGGAGGAGACGGTGGCGCGCGACTCCGGGGCGGCGATTTCGGCGCGGCGGGCGGGCATCGTCGACCAGGTCGACGCGGCGCGCATCGTCATCCGCGCGACCGGCGAGGTCGATGCGGGCAAGTCGGGCGTCGACATCTACACGCTGATGAAATTCCAGCGGTCGAACCAGTCGACCTGCATCAACCAGCGTCCGCTGGTAAAGGTGGGCGACGCGGTGGCGGCGGGCGACGTGCTCGCCGACGGTCCGTCGACCGAGTTCGGCGAACTGGCGCTCGGGCGTAATGCGCTCGTCGCGTTCATGCCTTGGAACGGGTATAACTATGAGGACTCGATCCTGATCTCGGAGCGGATCGTGAAGGACGACGTGTTCACGTCGATCCATATCGACGAGTTCGAGGTGATGGCTCGCGACACCAAGCTGGGGCCGGAGGACATCACGCGCGATATCCCCAACGTCGGCGAGGAGGCGCTTCGCAACCTCGACGAGGCCGGCATCGTCTATGTCGGAGCCGAGGTCGAGCCGGGCGACATCCTGGTCGGCAAGATCACGCCCAAGGGCGAGAGCCCGATGACGCCGGAAGAGAAGCTGCTCCGCGCGATCTTCGGCGAGAAGGCGTCGGACGTGCGTGACACCTCGCTCAAGCTGCCGCCGGGCGTTTCGGGGACGATCGTCGATGTGCGCGTGTTCAACCGCCACGGCATCGACAAGGACGAGCGCGCGATGGCGATCGAGCGCGAGGAGATCGAGCGGCTGAAGAAGGACTCGGACGACGAGCGCACCATCCTCAACCGCGCGACCTGGTCGCGTCTGCGCGAGATGGTGCTGGGTCAGGTCGCCACCGCCGTTCCCAAGGGCTTGAAGAAGGGCGCGGAGATCGACCAGGACCTGCTCGACTCGGTCGACCGGCACGAATGGTGGAAGTTCGCGGTCGCGGATGACGCCGTCCAGGCGAACCTGGAAGCGGTGAAGGTGCAGTATGACGACGCCGCCAAGGTCATTACCGACAAGTTCCAGGATCGCCGCGAGAAGCTGGAGCGGGGCGACGAGCTGCCGCCGGGCGTGCTCAAGATGGTCAAGGTGTTCGTCGCGGTGAAGCGCAAGCTGCAGCCGGGCGACAAGATGGCCGGCCGTCACGGGAACAAGGGCGTGATCAGCCGCATCCTGCCCGCCGAGGACATGCCGTTCCTGGCGGACGGGACGCCGGTCGATCTGGTGCTCAACCCGCTCGGCGTGCCGTCGCGGATGAATGTCGGCCAGATCTTCGAGACGCATCTGGGCTGGGCCGCGCGCGGTCTGGGCCAGCAGGTCGCCGAAGCCCTGGATGATTGGCGCGAGGCCAATCCCGACGCCAAGCCGGGCGCGATGCCCGACGCGGTCAAGGAGCGGCTCCAGACCATTTATGGCGAGCATTATCTCGACGACATCAACGCGCGGAGCGGCGACGAGATCGCCGAGCTGGCCGAGAACCTGCGGCCGGGCATCCCGATGGGGACGCCGGTGTTCGACGGCGCGGTCGAGAAGGACGTGACCGACATGCTCGAGCTGGCGGGTCTCGACCCGTCGGGTCAGTCGGACCTGTTCGACGGGCGCACGGGCGATCAGTTCGACCGCAAGGTGACGGTGGGCATCATTTATATGCTCAAGCTCCACCACCTCGTGGACGACAAGATCCATGCGCGGTCAATCGGCCCCTACTCGCTCGTCACCCAGCAGCCGCTGGGCGGCAAGGCGCAGTTCGGCGGGCAGCGTTTCGGCGAGATGGAGGTCTGGGCGCTCCAGGCCTACGGCGCGGCCTACACGCTCCAGGAGATGCTGACGGTGAAGTCGGACGACGTGGTCGGGCGCACCAAGGTGTACGAGGCGATCGTCAAGGGCGATGACACGTTCGAGGCGGGCATTCCGGAGAGCTTCAACGTGCTCGTCAAGGAAATGCGCTCGCTCGGCCTGAACGTCGATCTGAAGACGATGGAAGAAGGCTTCGACAGCGACGGCGTGCAGATCGCGGCGGAGTAGTCCTTGCTTCTCCCTCTCCCCTTGGGGAGAGGGTCGGGGAGAGGGGCTGTTCCAAGCGCCTGTCCTCTGAACTGCCCCTCTCCCCTGCCCTCTCCCCGCAAGCGGGGAGAGGGAGAAGAATCAAAAAAGGTTCATACCCATGAACGAGATGACCCCCTTCGCGAACCCCGTCGTCAAGGCCGAGACGTTCGACCAGATCCAGATCGGCATCGCGTCGCCCGACAAGATCCGTTCGTGGTCCTTCGGCGAGATCAAGAAGCCCGAGACGATCAACTACCGCACGTTCAAGCCCGAGCGCGACGGGTTGTTCTGCGCGCGCATCTTTGGGCCGATCAAGGATTACGAGTGCCTGTGCGGCAAGTACAAGCGCATGAAGTACAAGGGCATCGTCTGCGAGAAGTGCGGCGTCGAGGTGACCGTGTCCAAGGTCCGCCGCGAGCGGATGGGGCATATCGAGCTCGCAGCACCCGTCGCGCATATCTGGTTCCTGAAGTCGCTCCCGTCGCGCATCGGCCTGCTGCTCGACATGCAGCTCAAGCAGCTGGAGCGCGTGCTGTATTTCGAGGCGTATATCGTCACCGAGCCGGGTCTGACCCCGCTCGAGAAGTATCAGCTCATGACCGAGGACGAGTTGCTCGAGGCGCAGGACGAGTATGGCGAGGACGCCTTCTCGGCCGGGATCGGCGCGGAGGCGGTCCGCAAGATGCTCGAGGACCTGGACCTGGTCGGCGAGCGGACGCAGCTTCTGGAGGAGCTCGCGGTCACCAAGTCCGAGCTGAAGCCCAAGAAGATCATCAAGCGGCTGAAGGTCGTCGAGAGCTTCATCGACTCGGGCAATCGCCCGGAGTGGATGATCCTGGAGGTCGTGCCGGTCATCCCGCCCGAGCTGCGCCCGCTGGTGCCGCTCGACGGCGGCCGGTTCGCGACGTCGGACCTGAACGACCTGTATCGCCGCGTGATCAACCGCAACAACCGCCTGAAGCGGCTGATGGAACTGCGCGCGCCGGACATCATCGTCCGCAACGAAAAGCGCATGCTGCAGGAGGCGGTCGATGCGCTGTTCGATAACGGGCGCCGTGGGCGGACGATCACGGGCGCGAACAAGCGTCCGCTGAAATCGCTGTCCGACATGCTGAAAGGCAAGCAGGGCCGCTTCCGCCAGAACCTGCTCGGCAAGCGCGTCGATTATTCGGGGCGGTCGGTCATCGTGACCGGGCCGGAGCTGAAGCTGCATCAGTGCGGGCTCCCGAAGAAGATGGCACTCGAGCTGTTCAAGCCGTTCATCTACGCGCGCCTCGACGCCAAGGGCCTGAGCATGACGCTCAAGCAGGCGAAGAAATGGGTGGAGAAGGAGCGGAAGGAAGTCTGGGACATACTGGACGAGGTGATCCGCGAACATCCCGTGATGCTGAACCGCGCGCCGACACTCCACCGTCTGGGCATCCAGGCATTCGAGCCCGTGCTGATCGAGGGCAAGGCGATCCAGCTCCACCCGCTGGTCTGCTCGGCGTTCAACGCGGACTTCGACGGCGACCAGATGGCGGTCCACGTCCCGCTGAGCCTCGAGGCTCAGCTGGAAGCGCGCGTGCTGATGATGTCGACCAACAACATCCTGTCGCCCGCGAACGGCAAGCCGATCATCGTCCCGTCGCAAGACATGGTGCTCGGGCTCTATTACCTGTCGATGATGAAGGAGGGTGAGCCCGGCGAGGGCATGCTGATCTCCGACATGTCGGAGGTCCACCAGGCGCTCGAGGCCAAGGCGGTGACGCTCCACACCAAGATCACCACGCGCGTTCCGCAGACGGACGAGGCGGGCAAGTCGTACATGAAGCGCGTGGAGACGACGCCCGGCCGCATGCTGCTGGGCGAGACGCTGCCGCAATCGTCGAAGGTGCCGTTCGAGACGATCAACCGCCTCCTCACCAAGAAGGACGTGGGCGACGTCATCGACGAGGTCTATCGCCACACCGGCCAGAAGGAGACGGTGCTGTTCGCCGACGCCATCATGGCGCTGGGTTTCCGGCACGCGTTCAAGGCGGGCATCTCGTTCGGCAAGGACGACATGATCATCCCGGGCGAAAAGGTGGCGCTGGTCGACGAGACGCGCGGGCTGGTGAAGGATTTCGAGCAGCAGTATCAGGACGGGCTGATCACGCAGCAGGAGAAGTACAACAAGGTCATCGACGCCTGGTCGGGCTGCGGCGACCGCGTGGCGACCGCGATGATGAACGAGATCAAGGCGGTCAAGAAGTACGAGGATGGCCCCGACAAGGGCCGCGAGAAGCCGATCAACTCGATCTACATGATGGCGCACTCCGGCGCGCGCGGTTCGCAGGCGCAGATCAAGCAGCTGGCGGGGATGCGCGGGCTGATGGCCAAGCCTAGCGGAGAGATCATCGAGACGCCGATCATCTCGAACTTCAAGGAGGGCCTGACCGTCCTCGAATACTTCAACTCCACCCACGGCGCCCGCAAGGGTCTCGCGGACACGGCGTTGAAGACCGCCAACTCGGGGTACCTGACGCGCCGCCTCGTCGACGTGAGCCAGGACTGCGTCATCATCGAGGAGGATTGCGGCACCGAGCGCGCGTTGGAGATGAAGGCGATCGTCCAGGGCGGCAGCACCATCGCGTCGCTTGGCGAGCGCATCCTGGGCCGCACCACGGCCGAGGACGTGGTCGACGCCAAGACCGGCAAGGTCGTCATCCCGTCGGGCACGCTGCTCGACGAGGCGATGATCGTGACGATCGAGGGGATCGGCATCGTCGGGATGAAGATCCGCAGCCCGCTGGTCTGCGAGTCCAAGGTCGGCGTGTGCGGCAAGTGCTACGGGCGCGACCTCGCGCGCGGCACGCCGGTCAATATCGGCGAGGCCGTGGGCGTCATCGCGGCGCAGTCGATCGGCGAGCCGGGCACCCAGCTGACGATGCGGACCTTCCACATCGGCGGCGCGGCGCAGCTGAACGAGCAGTCGAACCTGGAGGCGCATGCCGACGGGACGGCGACGTACCGCGACCTGCGCGTCATCGTCGACCAGCGGGGCCGCCGCGTGGTGCTGTCGCGGTCGGGCGAGATCGCGATCCTCGACATGGACGGCCGCGAGCTCGCGGTCGACCGGATCCCCTACGGCGCGTACGTGCTGTTCGACGACGGGCACATCGTGTCCAAGGGCGACCGCATGGCCGAATGGGACCCGTTCACCATGCCGCTGATCACCGAGAACGCGGGCACCGTGAAGTTCCAGGACCTGATCGAGGGCAAGACCTTGTCCGAGGTCACCGACGAGGCGACGGGCATCGCGCAGCGGGTGGTCACCGAGTTCCGGGCGACGACCAAGTCGAAGGAGGATCTGCGCCCGCGCATCACCCTGCTCGACGACGCCAGCGGCGAGGCGGCGCGGTACATGCTCGCGAGCGGCGCGACGCTGTCGGTCGAGGACGGCATGCAGGTGCAGGCGGGCGATGTCGTCGCGCGCGTCAGCCGCGAGTCGGCCAAGACGCGCGACATCACCGGCGGCCTGCCGCGGGTGGCCGAATTGTTCGAGGCGCGCATTCCCAAGGACTCGGCGATCATCGCCAAGATCTCCGGCCGGGTGGTGTTCGGCAAGGACTATAAGGCCAAGCGCAAGATCGGCATCCAGCCCGAGGACGGCGGCGACGTGGTCGAATATCTGGTGCCCAAGTCCAAGGTCATCGACGTGCAGGAAGGCGATTACGTCAAGCGCGGCGACAATCTGATCGGCGGGTCGCCCGATCCGCACGACATCCTGGAGACGATGGGGATCGAGCCGCTGGCCGAGTATCTCGTATCGGAAATCCAGGAGGTCTATCGACTGCAGGGCGTGAAGATCAACGACAAGCACATCGAGACGATCGTCCGTCAGATGCTGCAGAAGGTCGAGATCACCGACGGCGGCGACACCACCTTGCTGAAGGGCGAACAGCTCGACCGCGAGGAAATGGAGGCGACCAACGCCAAGCTCGATAAGGGTCAGGCCCCTGCGGCGGGTAAGCCGATCCTGCTCGGCATCACCAAGGCGTCGCTCCAGACCCGGAGCTTTATCTCGGCGGCGTCGTTCCAGGAGACCACCCGCGTCCTCACCGAGGCGGCGGTCCAGGGCAAGCAGGACAATCTGATGGGCCTGAAGGAGAACGTCATCGTCGGACGGCTGATCCCGGCGGGCACGGGCGCGGGCATGAACCGGCTGCGCGTGGCGGCATCCAGCCGCGACGCGGCGCTCCGGGTGCAGCAGCGGGCATTGGCGGCGGCGATCGTCGCCCCCGTCAGCGCGGCGGAGGAGCACGCCGCCGAACTGGCGCGCGACATCCGCGACGACGGCGGTACGGGCAGCGACCCGCTCGCCGAGGTCGTGACGTCGGGCACCGGCACCGACGAGGACGCGGGCGAGTATCTGAACCCGTAAACGTCCGGATCGGTACGAAGTCGAACAACCGCCGTCCGGGGAGACCCGGGCGGCGGTTTTCGGTTCGGGGGGCGGATCATCGGCGAGATCGACGGGCACGATGAGCGTCGATCCATCATGGCGGCGAGGTCCAGCCGTTAATGGAACGACCGCGTGCGAACGAGCCGAGCCGACGACGAACCCTCGACCGCGATGTCACGACCGTTCGGTCGTGAGACCTGGCGACGCACACATGTCATGTGCCGGAAGCGCAGTTTAGGATGGGCGCACCTTGCAGCCGGCACCTTGGACAGCCTCGTCGACGACTGCGCGGATAGCTGCCCCAGCATCGTTGACCCGTGCCAGTTCGGGCGACTCCACCCGAATATGCTCGACGCCCGCGCGCCACTGACGACGCCACCAGTCGTTGCCCGCCTCCGTGCCGACCGTAGGGAGCCAAGTTCGCGCGTGATCCAGCAGTTCGTCGGGCGGGATCAGGTCGCGTCCGTAGGTGAGGGCGTTCGACAGATCCTTCGTCAGCTCGAAATTCGGCACTCCGGCTGCGTCCTTAGCGCGTCGTTCCAGTTCTTGGACCAGGTCTCGCTTGGCTGTGTTCCATTCCGCTTCGGATAAACCGACCGTGTTCAGCGCGCACGTCGTCTTTTTCAGGCCGGCAACGGCGGGCCGCCATCGACCGGGAACGAAATCGTCCCAGAGCATGAGCAGGCGATGGCCTTGCTCGCCGTTCTCGATGAAGAACCCATATTTGCCGGGTGGATAGTCCGCCCGTGCAAGCGCCAGCCGATTGTTGACGGCCCTGACCGCCAGCATGTCCATCAGCATCGCCTCGGCTTGGCCGGCTCGCGACGGCTGCGGTGGCGGCAGTGGCGTCGCGATGGTCGCCATGGCGCCGTTGCGACCATATTTGAGACTCGAGTGGCTGATTGGCGCGATGCGATCGCGTCGAAAGGCCGGGATCGCGACGTGGTCGGGTGTGGGACCCACGCCCCGCCAGTCGCCGAACCGCTTGCCGATCAGCGCCTCCTGCTGGCTCGCGTCCACGTCGCCGACGATAACGACGGTCGTGTTCTCGGGCCGGTACAGACGGTGGTAGAGCGCGCGGATGGTTTCCACGCTCGCGGTCGGCACGTCGTCCGAGTTCTGGGCGTCGATCACATCGGTGGGTGAGCCGGGGGCGACCGCCGCGATATAGCCGGCATAGATGTCGTTGCCGAGCTTCTTGTCGGCCATCTCCCGCATCACCTCCGCGCGTTGCCCATCCACCGCGTCGGCCCGGAAGGTCAGCTCGCTCGCCACCTCGCGGTATAGCCCCAGCAAGGTGTCGAGGTCGGCTGGCCGCGTCGTGCGGGACACCACGAAATAGTCGCTCTCCCGCCAACTCGTCGTGCCGCCGGCAGGCTCCGGGAGAGACAACGGAAAGCCGACTTGGCGGAACCGACGTAATTCGTCCGGTGCGGATCGGGTTGGGCTATGGAAGACGAGATGTTCGATCAGATGGGCTAGGCCGCGCTCGCCCGGCCGCCGTTCGGCGATGAAGCCGCCTTTCACCCGCATGAGCAGTCCTACCCCGGGCTCGTTTACCCTGCGGGGCAGGATGGCGTAGCGCAGGCCGTTCTTTAGCCGCCCCTGCACCACCGGCCGCCACGCATGGATAGGTGGAGGCGCGGTACGAACCGCGGATTTCCGTGAGGCCGCTGGCGAATCAGCGGTCTGCGATGCAAGCGCGCCCGTCGGCAGGGTCAGGCATATCAGGCGCAGCAGCAGCCGTGAGGCATCCGGCAACTGCAAAATTCGATCTCCTGTCGCGGTGCCGACCGACTCATGAAGATTATTTAAGGCTATAGAGTGGCGGTCGCGCATGGACAGCGCCCGATATGATTGTCGGATACTTCAAGTGCCCACATGTCGGAGTGCGCAACCGGTCAGTTTCGGCGCGCTGCGCAACCAGCACTGTTCTGCGACGCTCAAACAGTCCTAGCCGCGCGTCGAAATGTCCGCGTTTAACGACCCGCGAAACTCAGAACTGCATTTGGTTTTGAGAGCAGACCCGCCGAGCCGCCGAGTTCGGTCACAGGGTTTCAAGGCTCCGGGACCGGCTGCGCGAAAAACTCCTGTCCTACAGCACGCGACTATGATCCAAGCTGGTGGATGAACGTCCGATCCGCCTCGACCGCCCGCGCGCGTGCACCGTTCAATCCAGGCGAGGGGCAACTTCAACGGAGGCGTGGCACGGTGTTCCTCGACGTTCGAACCCGGCACGTCCCGCGAGTCGGAAGCGAGCGTGACGCGACCGGTCCATCCTACCCCATCCCCAACTCACCTGATTCGACCCCTGTGTACGCCGCTACTCCCCTCGACTTATTCATGTTCGGCCCTGCGCGCGCCGGTCGCGTTGGCGTGAACTTTAGTGAACTTCCATGCGTGAGCGGCCTGTTCTCGACACGTGCGCGGTCCGCTGCCAAGTTGCGCGTCTAACCCGGAGTCCCGCCACCGATGCGCATCGTGACCGCCCTTCTCGTCGCTACCGCCCTTGCGGCACCGATCGCCGCGCAAACCCCCTCTCCTGTTCAAGCCGAGGCGATCAGGGAGGATGTGCGGGTGCTGTCGAGCGACGCATTTCTGGGGCGTGGGCCCGGAGAGCGGGGGGAGACGGCGACGCTGGCGCATCTGCGCGCTCAGTTCGAGGCGGCGGGACTCCAGCCGGGCGGACCCGGCGGTTCGTGGTTCCAGGATGTGCCGTTGATCAAGCTCGACAAGGGGGCGCAATCGTTCGACCTGCGGTCCGGGGGCGAGCGGTTGGCGCTCGAGCGCGCGCGCGATTG
Organism: uncultured Sphingomonas sp.; assembly: GCF_964237155.1. Taxonomy (GTDB): domain Bacteria; phylum Pseudomonadota; class Alphaproteobacteria; order Sphingomonadales; family Sphingomonadaceae; genus Sphingomonas. The sequence continues at coordinate 29,875 of NZ_CAXSHH010000012.1, forward strand.
GAGCATCGGCGCGTCGCATGAGGGGCACGTGAGCGTAGCGGACGCGCCGCTCGTGTTCCTGGGGTTCGGCATCCACGCGCCCGAGCTGGGCTGGGACGATTACGCCGGCGCGGACGTGCGCGGGAAGGTCGTGGTCATCCTGCCCAACGATCCGGATTTCGACCGGGCGACCGGGCCGTTCGGGGGGCGCGCACGGAGCAGATATGCGGGCGGCAAAGCGAAAGCGGCGTTCGACCGAGGGGCGGTGGGCGTCCTGACGGTGCACCGCGCGGCGCTGACGAGCTGGCCGTGGCAGCAGATCGCGAACTCCGATCCGAACGCGACCTACCGGCTCGCATCGGCCCCCGCGCCGACGGGGCCCGCGCGGTTGACGGGGTACGTCACGGGCGAGGTGGCGGCGGGGATGTTCGCGCGGGCGGGGCTGGATTTCGAGGCGCTGCTCCGACGCGCGCAGGAGCCGGGGTTCCGCGCGGTGCCGATCCCGAACGCGACGCTCAGCGCGGCGGCGACCGTCACCGCATCGTCGATGACGACGCGCAACATCGTCGCCAAGCTCGACGGCACGACGCGCGCCGCCGAGACGGTCGTGTTCGGGGCGCATTGGGACGGGTACGGCGTCGGGCCGGCGGACGCGACGGGCGATACGATCCGCAACGGCGCGGTCGACAACGCGGTCGGCACCGCGACGCTGCTCGAGGTGGCGCGGGCGTTCGCGCGGGGGCCTCGGACGAAGCGGACGGTGCTGTTCATCGGCTATACGTCGGAGGAGGACGGGCTGCTCGGGGCGTATCATTACGTCGCCAGCCCCGTGCGGCCGCTGGCGACGACGGCGGCGGTGTTCAATCTCGACCCGCACCTGGCGCTGCCCGCGACGCGATCCGTCGAGCTCATCGGGGCGGGCCTCGTGGATCTGGAGGACGATCTGGTACGGCTTGCGGGCGCGCAGGGGCGGCGCATCGAGCCGGAGGTCGCGCCCGCGGCGGGCTGGTATCAGCGATCCGATCATTACGCGTTCGCCGCCGCCGGGGTGCCGAGCCTCTATTTCCGCAGCGGCCGCGATCTGGCGAGCGGCGGACGCGCTGATGCGGTGGTGGAGCAATATAACGCGCAATGCTATCACCAGCGGTGCGACGAGTTCCGGGTGGAGTGGGACATGGCCGCCGCCGCGCAGGACGGCGCTCTGGTGTATGTACTCGGGCGCGAAATCGCCGATGGCGGGCGCTGGCCCGAGTGGCGGGCGGACGCGGCGTACCGGGCGGCGCGCGCGAAGACCGACAATCAGCGGCGCTGAGCTTGCGCGCGGGCGGCGGGCGGCTAGTCTTGCGGAACATAGGGAGTTCCATCATGCGCCAGTTGCTCGCCGCCACCGCCCTTCTCGCGCTCGCCGCGACCGCCCCCGCGCAGGAGGCGGCCCAGGACGTGACCAGGCGCACCGTGGGCGCGGCGACGCTGGAGAACGTGCCCCCGATCCCGGCCGAGGTGACCGACGCGGTGTCGCGGTACCAGCAGAGTCGGTCGGCGGGGATCGCGGATTGGGCCACCGACGGATCGCTGCTGATCACCACGCGGTTCGGGGCGACGGCGCAGCTGCACCGCGTCGCCGGGCCGGGGATGGACCGCCGCCAGCTGACCTTCGCCGCCGAGCCGATCGCGGGGGCGGTGTCGATCCCCGGCTCCGACCGCATCCTGTATGGCCGCGATACGGGCGGGGACGAGTGGTTTCAGCTCTACAGCATGAGACCCGACGGCAAGTCGGTCCAGCTGACGGAGACGGGGACGCGCAACGCCGGGCCGGTGGTCGCGCGCGACGGCGGCCGCGTGTTCTGGAGCCGGTCGAGCAAGGGCGCGAGCGACTACGACATCCTCGCCGCCGATCCGGCGGACCCGGCATCGCGCGTGGTCATCCACAAGGGGACGGGCGCAATCGGACCCGACGACGTGTCCCCCGACGGGCGCACGCTGCTGCTCTCGCGCACCGTGTCGAACCTCGAGCAGAAGCTGTTTACGATGCCGGTGGCGGGCGGTGTGCCCGTCGAGATTGCGAAAGGAACCCCCGCCCTGCTGCAAGGTGCCCGGTTCGCGCGGGGCGGACGATCGGTGATCGCGCTGAGCGACCGGGACAGCGACGTGAAGCGGCTGGTCGAGTTCGATGTCGCGAGCGGCCGCATGACCCCGGTCAGCGCGGCGTCCAAATGGAACGTCGAGGATTTCGACCTGAGCGACGACGGGCGCGTGCTCGCCTACGCGGTCAATGAGGATGGTTATTCGAAGGTCGTCGTCCAGGACCTCGTCACACGGCGCGCGTTGCCACAGCCGACCCTGCCGGTCGGGGTGGTGAATAACCTGCGCCTTTCGCCCGACGGCAAGCGGCTGGCGATCGGCGTCGCCTCGCCCAGCGCGCCGGGCGACGTGCATGTCTGGGACGTGGGCGCGGGCAGGCTCGAAAGGTGGACGCAGTCGGAGATCGGCCCGATCGACCGCGCGGCACTGCCTGAGCCTCGGCTCGTCAGGTTCGAGAGCTTCGATAAGCTGTCCGTTCCCGCCTTCGTGTACCGACCCAAGGCGGCGGCCGCCGGCGCGCGGACGCCCGTGCTGATATCGATCCATGGCGGGCCGGAGGGGCAGGCGCGGCCAGGCTGGTCGCCGACGATCGCCAGCTTCGTCGACACGCTCGGCGCGACGGTGATCGTCCCCAACGTGCGCGGGTCGGACGGGTACGGGACCAAATACCTGAACCTAGATAACGCGGAGAAACGCGAGGACTCGGTCAAGGACATCGGCGCGCTGCTCGACTGGATCGCGCGACAGCCCGATCTGGACGCGTCGCGGGTCGCGGTGATCGGCGGGTCGTATGGCGGCTATATGTCGCTGGCGGCGATGACGATGTATTCGGACCGGCTGGCGGGCGGCGTGGACCTGTTCGGGATCGGCGACTGGACGACGTTCCTCCAAAAGACCGAGGCGTACCGCCGCGACAACCGCCGCGCCGAATATGGCGACGAGCGGACTCCCGCGATGCAGGCGGTGTTCGCGCGCATCTCCCCGCGCGCGAACGTGGCCCGGATCACCAAGCCGATGCTGATCGAGCAGGGCGCGAACGACCCGCGCGTGCCCCGTGCCGAGAGCGAGCAGATGGTCGCCGCGCTGCGCGCGCGCGGCGTGCCCGTGTCGTACCTGCTGTTCGCGGACGAGGGCCACGGCTGGCGCAAGAAGCCCAACAGCGACCTGAGCCTGCAGGTGGAGACGGTGTTCCTGCGCGGGGTGCTGGAGGCGGGGACGACGGATGGCGTCAAGCGGACGGTCGCGGCCGCTTCGTCGCGCCGACGGTAGCCGCGGTGTCGGTCCGGTGGGCGCTCCTGCTCGCGCCGGCGTTGTCCGCCTGCGCGACGGTGCCGTCGTCCGCACCCGCGCCGCTTCGCGCGAGCGGGCCGGCGGACGACGGGGAGCGGCGGATCATGGCCGCTTATCCCGGCATCGTGCGCCGCGTCGGTCCGACGCTGTTCATCGGCGATACCGAGTTGACCGACGTGAGCTGCGACGTCGATGTCGACACCTGCGTATGGTTCCGCGTCCGCGACGCGCTGATCGGGAACTCGTTGTTCGGGGTCGACGTCGGCTATTACGAAAGGACGGAGTACGCCGTCGCCGCACGGGGTTCGAGCTGGATCACGACGGGCGAGAAGCCCGTGATCTCTCCCGACGGCAAGCACTTGGCCGCCGCCGTCGCCAACGAAGGGCATGAGACCTCGACCGAGGGTTTCCACCTCTGGGCGGTCGAGGGCCTGGAGCTACGGCGACGGATCGTGCGCGAGGCGCTTTCCTATACCGCCGATCTCCGCTGGCGAGGCGACGAGTGCGTATCGTTCACCGCGATCGAGGGCTACTTCGACGGCGTCCCGAAGCCGCGGTCGACCTGGTACGTCGTCGTCGATCCCCCGGAATGGCGGCTCACGCGCATCCGCGATTCGCGCTGTCGGTGAGATGCCCCCCGCTCAGCGCCGCGTCCCCGACCGCGTCGTCCCGCTGATCGACCGCTCCGGGTCGGGCGAGAAGCTGCGGACGATCGTCTCGAAGCGGCCGTCCGCGACCCGGATCTCGTTAAAGGCGGGGGGCGTCGCGCGCACGCGCTTGGACAAGGTGCCCGCGCCGATCATGCGGACGGTCCAGCCGCCGCGTTCGACCGGCACGTCGAACGCATCGTGGACATGACCCGACAGCACCGCATGCGCGCCCGCGGCGGCGAGCGCGGTCAGCGCCTCCTCGCCGTTCTCGGTCCGGGCGGTGCCGCGCGTCCCCGCCTCCACCAAAGGGTGATGGCCGGCGATGAAGATCAGGTCGCCGCTCGGCGCCTTGGCGACCGCCGCCAAGGCGCGGTCGAGTGCGGTGGGACTGACATGCCCCTTGGACCAGTTCCAGCGCCACTGCGCGCGCGCGGTGGTCTGGAGCGGGACGATGGTCAGGCCGGGGAGATGCAGTTCGCGCTCGATCATGCGTTCGAGCTTCTCGTACCGCTTATACGGGAACAGGAACCGGCGGATCGGATCCCAATAATAGGGGATGTCGTGGTTGCCGACCTCGAGCGTCACGGGGACTTTCAGCGCGCGGAGCCAGTTTGCCCCCGCCTCGAACTCATGCGCTCGCGCCCGCATCGTGAGGTCGCCGGTCATGATCACCGCGTCGGGCTTCTCGTTCGCGACGAGCTGGTCGAACCAGGCGATCGCGTCGGTGTCCTCCGCCCCGAAATGGACGTCGCTCACATGGAACAGCTTCATCGTCATCCTCTCCGGCCCGCGCATAGATGAGCGACGACCGGGAACGCCACCCCACCACGCCCGACGGCCGTTATTTCGTGGTGCGCGGCCGGTTGTGGCGGTGCTCCGACCCGGCGCTCGCGCCCGATCGACGGGCCGAGCTGGTGCGCGAGCTGATGGACGCGCGGCGGCGGGTCGGGGCGGCGCTCAAGGCGAAGGACGTGAATGGCGAGCATTCGGCGCGGGCGGACGTGCACCGGGCGAAGGTCGCGCTCGGCGAGCGCGGGCCGGTCTGGTGGGTCGAAGGCGCGCCCGATTGGAACCGGCATATGGCGCGGAACTCGCCCTATGCGGATTGGTGGGCGGGGTTGGCGGGAACAAACCCAATCGGAAGTCCGTGAGTAAGATCGGTCACCCGGACCGAGCCAGGCTAGCTTATCCCCCGACCGGTAACCTGAACTTCACTATCGCTGCCCGATTTGAACACAAAGGGAGCAGCAAATGTGGCGATCAATCTTTGCGACAGTGTCGATGCTTCTGGCGGGTTGCGCGAATGCCGATGAACCCACCTTCGACAGCTCGAACCCGGTAAGCTGCATGGTGATCTTCGGTGTTGCCGCGAATGGTGCGAAGCAGGTGTCTCAGCCTGCGGTTGCCGACGAGATGATCAGAAGAGCATCATTCTTGGCTGGTCAGCACGGCGGTCTCGAATGGATCAAGAAGGTCATGCCGCAGTCTATAAAGGTCGGGAGGAAAATGGAGGCAGCGCACGACGAGCGCGCAACCATTAGACTGCTTGAGGAGTGTGTCGCAAAGCAGAACGCCGACCCTCATTTCAACGTGAGATAAGCAAACAATAGTTTTTGGCTGATAAGATCTCGAGCAATGCTCGAATGTGTGTCAGCTAATCCCATGCGACACCCTGAAAGCGGACGGTCAGGGAAACCAACCCCGCCAAATATGCCTATTTAGTGCTCATACATTAGATACCGCCCTCCATCACCTCCTTGCCCACCGCCTCCAACTCGCGCGTGAGGTCGGCGAGACAGCGGTCGACTAGCGGCTCGTCGGGGCTCCGCACCACGAAGTTGGCGCCGACGCGGCCGTCGCGGAAGAAGGGGTAGCTGCCTATCGCGACGCCATCGTGGGTCTTTTCGGCGGCGGCGAGGAGGTGGACGACCTCCGACTCGGCGACCCAACAGCCGATCGATTTGGAGATGACGGGCAGGCCGCCCTCCAGCGTCCCCGTCAGCGCGTCGAGCATGCCGGCGGTGATGTGCGGGACGCCCGCCATGATGAACAGGTTGCCGACGCGGATACCGGGCGCGCCCGAGACTCGGTTGGGGATCAGCTCCGCCCCCTCCGGAACGCGCGCCATGCGGGCGCGGGCCTCGTTCAAGCCGCCGCGCGTCTCGTAGTACCGCTCGAGCGCCGCCAACGCTTCCGGGTGGTGGACGACGCCGACGCCCAGCCCTTGCGCGATCGCGTCCACCGTGATGTCGTCGTGCGTGGGTCCTATGCCGCCGGTGGTGAAGCAGTAATCGTTGCGGGTCCTGAGCGCGTTGACCGCCTCGACGATCGCGTCCGTGCGGTCGCCGACCACCCGCACCTCGGCCAGCCTGATGCCCTGGACGTTCAGCCAGGCGGCGATCTGGGCGATGTTCTTGTCCTGGGTGCGACCGGACAGGATCTCGTCGCCGATGACGACGAGCGCGGCGGTCCAGATGCGGGTCGTGTCCATCAGGGCGCGTTTAGACCCGCGGGGCGGTCTCGCAAAGCGGCGATCGGGCGGTTATATGACCCCGGTATGACCGATTACGTCTCCGTCACCGCCAACGCTCCCGACGGGCGCACCGGCGCGATCAAGCTCCACGGCCGCGCCGCGTTCGAGGGCATGCACCGCGCGGGGCGTTTGTGCGCCGAGACGCTCGACATGCTGGTGCCGCACATGGTGCCGGGCGTGGCGACGGCGGAGATCGATCGGCTGATCTACGACTTCGTGCTGGGGCGCGGCGGGGTGCCCGCGACGCTCGGTTACCGTGGCTACACGCATTCGTCGTGCATCTCGATCAACCATGTCGTGTGCCACGGAATCCCGTCCGAGAAGACGCTGAAGTCGGGCGACATCGTCAATGTCGACGTGACGCCGATCCTGGACGGGTGGCACGGGGACTCGAGCCGCATGTACCTGATCGGCGACGTGCCGTTGAAGGCGCGGCGGCTGGTCGAGGTGACGTACGAGTGCCTGATGCTCGGGCTGGAGCAGGCGCGGCCGGGCAATCACCTGGGCGACGTCGCGCACGCGATCCAGCGGCATGCCGAGCGCCACCGCTACGGCGTGGTGCGCGACTTTTGCGGGCATGGGCTGGGGCGGCTGTTCCACGACGCGCCGGAGGTGGTGCATGTCGGCAAGCCGGGCACGGGGCCGGAGCTCAGGCCCGGCATGATCTTCACCGTCGAGCCGATGGTGAATATCGGGCGGCACGACGTCAAACTGCTCGACGACGGATGGACGGCGGTAACGCGCGACCGATCGCTTTCCGCGCAGTTCGAGCATTCGATCGGCATCACCGAGGACGGATGCGAGGTGTTCACGACCAGCCCCGGCGGGCACCACCAGCCGCCTTATTCGTGAACCGACCGGAGCGGGCGACAACCCACCCGCTCGATCGACCGGTCTGGTCGTCTCCGACCAGCAGGCGCGCTGATTTGTCGATGGGCGGTATGCTTGCCCGGCGGCTTCGCGCCGACATCGGTCTGTTCGCAGCGGCGGTCGATCGATCGGTCACAGCCGCGGATGCGCTCGCGGCGATGCTCTCGCCCGGCGAGACGATCGGCTTGGTCGAGTTGCCCGGCTGGCCCGCGCCGCCAGGGCTCGAGCCGTCGGGAAGCGCGCGGTGCGTGCAGATGGTCGCCGAGGCGGAGGTTCGCGCACCCGCCGATCTAGACGTCGTGCGACTGACCGACGCGGACGCGCCCGCCATGCTCGACTTGGCGACGCGAACGGAGCCCGGCCCGTTCCGCCGCTCCACCCATAGCTTCGGCGGCTTTGTCGGGGTGAAGCGCGACGGTCGGCTGGTCGCCATGGCAGGCACCCGGCTCGCCCTGCCGGGCCATGTGGAGGTGAGCGGCGTGTGCGTCGATCCCGGACACCGCGGCCGCGGGCTGGCGCGCGCATTGTCGGCGGTGGTCGCTCGCGCGATCCAGACGAGCGGCGATCGTCCGTTCCTCCATGCCTATGCGGGCCACCGATCCACGATCGCGTTATATGAGTCGCTGGGTTTCCGGACCAGGGTCGAACTCGACTATGCGTTGTTCACGCGAGGCTGACTTGCGGCCGTGCAGGCGCTATCGCGCTTGCCATGACCGCCATCACCCCCGAGATCGTCGCCGAGCACGGCCTGTCCCCCGACGAGTATGAGCGGGTGCTCCATGCGTTGGGACGGGAGCCGAACCTGGTGGAGCTCGGCATCTTTTCGGTGATGTGGTCGGAGCATTGCTCGTACAAGTCGAGCCGTATCCATTTGAAGAAACTGCCCACGACCGGCGCGTGCGTGATCCACGGGCCCGGCGAGAACGCCGGGGTGATCGATATCGGGGACGGTCAGGCGGCGATCTTCAAGATGGAGAGCCATAACCACCCCTCCTACATCGAGCCCTATCAGGGCGCGGCGACGGGGGTCGGGGGCATCCTGCGCGACGTGTTCACGATGGGGGCGCGGCCGGTCGCGAACCTGAACGCGCTCAGGTTCGGGCGACCGGACCACCCCCGGATGCGGCACCTGATCGCGGGCGTGGTGCAGGGGATCGGCGGCTACGGCAATTGCGTGGGCGTGCCGACGGTCGGGGGCGAGGTGAACTTCCACGCGGCGTATGACGGCAACATCCTCGTCAACGCGATGACGGTGGGCGTGGCGGACCAGGGCAAGATCTTCCTGTCGGCGGCGAGCGGGATCGGCAACCCGATCGTCTATGTCGGCTCCAAGACCGGGCGCGACGGCATCCACGGCGCGACGATGGCGTCGGCCGATTTCCGGGAGGACGCGGATGCCAAGCGCCCGACGGTGCAGGTCGGCGATCCCTTCACCGAGAAGCTGCTGATCGAGGCGTGCCTGGAGCTGATGGCGTCCGACGCGATCGTCGCGATCCAGGATATGGGCGCGGCCGGGCTGACCTCGTCGTCGGTCGAGATGGCCAGCAAGGGCGGCGTCGGGATCGAGCTGACGATGGACGACGTCCCCCAGCGCGAGACGGGGATGACGCCGTACGAGATGATGCTGTCCGAGAGTCAGGAGCGGATGCTCATGGTGCTCAAACCCGGGCGCGAGCCGGAGGCGGAGGCGATTTTCCGAAAATGGGAACTCGATTTCGCGGTGATCGGGCAGGTGACCGATACGGGGCGGATGGTGCTCCGGTGGCGGGGCGAGACGGTGTGCGACATCCCGCTCGGGCCGCTCGCCGACGATGCGCCCTGCTACGACCGGCCGCATGTCGCGACCGAGCCGCCCGCCCCGCTCGCGAGCTACCCGGAATGCGAGGACCCGGCGGCCGACCTGCTCAAGCTGATGGCCTCGCCCGACTTAGCCTCCAGGCGGTGGGTCTGGGAGCAGTACGACCATATGGTGGGCGGCGACACCGTCCAGCGGCCGGGCGGCGACGCCGCGGTCGTGCGGGTGCATGGGACCGACAAGGGCCTGGCGATCACCACCGACTGCACGCCGCGCTACTGCTTCGCCGACCCGGTCATGGGGGGGCGGCAGGCGATCGCGGAGGCGTGGCGCAATTTGTGCGCGGTAGGGGCCAAGCCGCTCGCCGCGACCGATTGCCTGAACTTCGGCAACCCCGAGCGGCCGGAGATCATGGGCCAGTTCGTCGGCTGCATCGAGGGCATGGCCGACGCCTGCCGCGCATTAGACTTCCCGATCGTGAGCGGCAACGTGTCGCTCTATAACGAATCCAAGGCGACCGGCGGCGGATCGGCGATCCTGCCGACGCCCGCGATCGGCGGGGTCGGGCTGCTGGACGACTGGACCCGTTCGGCGACCATCAGCTTCAAGCAGGCGGGCGATGTGATCCTGCTGGTGGGCAATCGTGGCGGGCATCTCGGTCAGTCGCTCTACCTGCGCGAGCTGCACGGGATCGAGGGCTGCGACGCCGGCCCCCCACCCCCCGTCGACCTCGCCATGGAGCGTCGGGTGGGTGAGCTGATCCGCCACCGGATCAACAGCCGCTGCCTCACCGCCGTTCACGACGTGTCGGACGGCGGCGTCGCGGTCGCGATCGCGGAGATGGCGCTGGCGGGCGGCATCGGCGCGATCATCGACCGGCCGCTGATCCGCCCGGTGACGGAGGCGCTGTTCGCGGAGGACCAGGCTCTCTTCGTGGTCACGATCCGCGACACGGCGCTGCTCGACTTCCTGTTCTCGACGGACGCGGCCGGGGTGGACGTGATCCCGATCGGCCGCACGGCCGGCAAGCGGATCATCTTCGAGCTGCCGCACGGCGATTTCGTGGTGACGCTCGACGAGCTCCGGACCGCGCATGAGGGCTTCTTTCCCGACCTGATGGGAGCGGACGCGGCGCTTGCGTGACGGCGAGGCCCGACGCGACGCCGTGGAAGCCGCGGCATCGCTGCTGGTGCTGCCCGTCGGCGCGGTTCTCGCCTTCGTGTCCGCGCTGGCGATGCTCGGTCTCGTGCTGGCGGGCCTGTTCCTGACGTTCCTCGCCCTGGCTTTATGGAACGAGGACGGCGCGGCCGGGACCGCGCTGGTGGCGTTCTGGTGCTGGGCGGGCGGCGTGACGTCCGCGTACAACGCCGTCACGGCCGTCGAGGCGATCGGGACGCTGGCTTGGCGACCCATGCTTCGCGTCATCGCGCTGGCCGGGTTGATCGTCCTGCTCTATCCCGGATTGTGGTTGCCGTCGGGGATGGTGCGACTCGGCCTGGGTCCGTAAGCGCCGCCCATGAACGTGCGGCCCGAGACCGAGATCCCCGATACAGAAGCCGAAGCCGCCGAGCTGGAGGCGCTCGCCGCAGAGATCGCGCGGCACAACCGGCTCTACCATACCGACGACGCGCCCGAGATCAGCGACGCGGAGTACGACGCGCTGGTCAGGCGCAACGCGGCAATTGAGGCGGCGTTTCCGGCGCTGGTGCGCGGGGACTCGCCCGCCGGGGTAGTCGGCGCGGCTCCGGCCGGGCACCTCGCCAAGGTGGCGCATGCGCGGCCGATGACGAGCCTCGACAACGCGTTCTCCGACGAGGAGGTGGTCGAGTTCACCGCGCGCGTCCGCCGATTTCTCAAGCTTCCCGACGACGAGCTTGTCGCGCTGACCGCCGAGCCCAAGATCGACGGGCTGTCCTGTTCGCTGCGCTATGAGCGCGGCCGCCTCGTCCAGGCGCTGACGCGCGGCGACGGCGCGGTGGGGGAGGACGTGACGGCGAACGTCCGCACGATCGCCGGCATACCCGACACGCTGAGCGGCGACGCGCCGGAAGTGTTCGAGGTGCGCGGCGAGGTTTACATGACCAAGGCCGACTTCGCCGCCTTGAACGCTCGGCTGCTCGCGGAGGCCGATGACCCGGCGAAGGCGCGGCAGTTCGCCAACCCGCGCAACGCCGCCGCCGGGTCGCTACGGCAGAAGGATGCGGGCGTCACCGCGACGCGGCCGCTCCACTTCCTGGCGCATGGGCTGGGCGAGGCGTCGGTGCTGCCCGACACGCAGGCCGCGCTGGTGGAGCGGTGGCGCGGCTGGGGCTTCTCCGTCGATCCGCGCTTCACGCGCGCGGGCGATGTCGATGGGGCGCTCGCCGCGTACCAGGCGATCGAGGAGGCGCGCGCGGACCTGCCGTTCGATATTGACGGGGTCGTCTACAAGCTCGACCGGCTCGACTGGCAGGCGCGACTGGGCATCGTCGGCCGCGCCCCGCGCTGGGCGATCGCGCACAAGTTCCCGGCGCAACAGGCCCAGACGACGCTCCAGGCGATCGACATCCAGGTCGGGCGCACGGGATCGCTCACCCCGGTCGCCCGGTTGCAGCCGGTGACGGTGGGCGGCGTCGTCGTCACCAATGCGACGCTTCACAACGCCGACGAGATCGCGCGGTTGGGAGTGCGGCCGGGCGACCGCGTCCTGATCCAGCGCGCGGGCGACGTGATCCCGCAAATCACGAAAAACCTGACGCGCGACGTCGAGCGCCCGGCATTCACGTTCCCGACCACCTGCCCCGAATGCGGCTCGCTCGCCGAGCGCGGCGAGGGCGAGGTGGTGGTGCGCTGCACGGGCGGGCTGGTCTGCCCGGCGCAGCGGGTCGAACGCCTGATCCATTTTGTATCGCGCCGCGCGTTCGACATCGAGGGACTGGGGCTGGTGCGCGTGGAGGATTTCTTCCGCGCCGGGTTGATCGCGTCGCCCGCCGACATCTTCCGGCTCCACCGCCACCGCGACGCGCTCGTCGGGCGTGAGCGGATGTCGGAACTGGTCGTGGGCAAACTGCTCGCGGCGATCGATGAGCGGCGGCGGACCCCGCTCGACCGATTCCTGTTCGCGCTGGGCATCCGCCATGTCGGCGAGGTCACCGCGCGCGACCTGGCGCGGCGTTACGGCACGGCGCGCGCCATCGCAGGCATGATCCGAGCCGCGCTCCGGGTGCGGCGCGCGACGACACCCGTGATCGGCGAGGACGGGCGGCGGTTCGCGCTTCGGCGCGGCCGCGCGCTGGTCGCGGCGATCGAGACGGCGGGCATCGGTCCGGAGGTCGCGGACGCGCTGCTCGGCTTCTTCGCGGAGAAGCACAATCGCGACGTCGTCGCCGACCTGCTGCGCGAGGTCGAACCGCTCCCCGTCATGCACGAGACGCGCGCGTCGGAGGTGTCGGGCATGGTCGTGGTCTTCACCGGATCGCTCGAGACGCTGTCGCGCGACGAGGCCAAGCGCCAAGCCGAGGCGCTCGGCGCGCGCGTCGCCGCGTCGGTGTCGGCCAAGACCGGCCTGGTCGTCGCCGGGCCAGGCGCCGGGTCGAAGCTGAAGAAGGCGGCCGACTTGGGCGTCCGCGTCATCGACGAAGCGGGGTGGGCGGCCATCGTGGCGGGCGCGTGATGCCTTTTTGCAACGCAGCGAAAACCTTTCGCTAACCTGTCCGGGTCGCACCCGCGTTTGTCATCGAAGCGCAATACAACCGAGGCAGTGGCGCGGTCATACGGTGCCGTCGAGCGCCGGGCCGAGCCGAACATCGAGGACTACACATGCGCAATCGCTTTCTTTTGAGCGCGGCAATCGCCGCGCTCGCGATCCCGGCCGCCGCCGCCGCCCAGGAGACGACCTCGTCGATCCGTGGCACCGTGACGTCGGCCGGCCAGCCCGTGTCGGGCGCGACGGTGACAATCGTCAATGTCCCCTCGGGCACTACCGCGACCAGCACGACGGACGCGTCGGGCACCTTCAACGCAAGCGGCCTGCGCGTTGGCGGACCGTTCACCGTCACAGTCACCGCGCCCGGCTATCAGGGTTCGACCGTCACCGACATCTTCACGATCATCGCCCAGACGTTCGAGCTGCCGGTCGAACTCGCCGCCGAGGATGCCGCCGCCGAGGAGATCGTCGTCACCGCATCGTCGATCGCGGGCGCCGGCACCACGTCGCAGGGTCCGGCCACCGTGCTCGACGCGGAGGCGATCGCCAACGTCGCCACCATCAACCGCGACATCCGCGACCTGATGCGCCGCGACCCGTTCGCGCGCCTTGATGACTCCCCAGGCGGCGGCCGCGCGGTTTCGTTCGCGGGCCAGAATGCCCGCTTCAACCGCTTTTCGGTCGACGGCGTGCCCGTCACCGACAATTTCGGCCTGAACCCCGATGGTCTTCCGACCCGTCGCTCGCCCGTCCCGCTCGACGCGATCGGTCAGTTCCAGACCAAGGTCGCGCCGTATGACGTGCGCGAGGGCAACTTCCAGGGTGGCGCGATCAATGCGGTGCTGAAATCGGGCACCAACGAATTCCATGGGACCACCTTCTATTCCTATTCGTCCGACGAACTGAACGGCGATCGCACCAAGCCGGGACCGGGCGTCGTCAACGGCCGGGTGACGCTCCCCAACTATAAAATCGAGAATTACGGCGCACAGCTGTCCGGCCCGATCATCCCCGACCGGCTGTTCTTCATGGTCGCGGGCGAGCGCATCCGCGCCGGCACGCCGATCGCCGAAGGCACGGCGGAGAACAATGCGGGCACCGTCATCCCGAACATCACCCAGGCCCAGGTCGACCAGGTGTCCGCGATCGCGCAATCCCGGTACAACTACGCGACCGGCGGCATCCTCAACAATTCGGATGATCGCGATGACCGCCTCGTCGCGCGCCTCGACGCCAACCTGTCGGATACGCAGCGCGCTTCGTTGACGTATTTATATACCAAGGACTCAATCAAGATCGGGCAGAACACCTCGGTCACGGGCAATCCGGGAATCGGGCTGGAGTCCAACGGCTACGTTGCGTCTAACCGGCTCCACACCGGCGTGTTCCAGCTAAACTCTGACTGGTCGGACGATTTCTCGACGGAGGTCCGCGGCTTCTACAAGGATTACAAGCGCGGACAGGATCCGATCCTGGGCCGCGGCTTCGCGCAGTTTCGGGTGTGCGCCGCCCCGACCTCCGATCGCGCCAATCCCGGCGCGCAGGGGGCGAACGCGTCCACCGCCTGCCAGCCCGGCTTCGGTCAGGTGTCCTTCGGCCCCGACATCTCGCGCCAGACGAACGCGCTCACCAGCCGGACCTATGGCGGTCTTGTCCAGGCGCGGTTGAACCGCAACAACCATGACCTGCGCATCTTCGGTGAATTGCAGGACACCAAGATTTTCAACGCCTTCTTGCAGCGCAGTGCGGGTGATTTCTATTTTGACTCGATCGCCGACTTCCAGGCGGGCAACGCGCAGCGGCTGCAATATCAGAATGCGGTGCCGTCGCTGGATCCTGACGAAGCGGCGGCGCGGTTCCAGTATCAGCAGTACAGTTTCGGCGTTCAGGACACCTGGCGCGTGCTCGACAATCTCACGCTCGATTACGGTGTCCGCTACGACGTCTATGGCGACGACGGCTCGCCGCTTCCCGCCTTCAACCAGAGCTTCCTGAACCGCACCGGCTTCCGCAATACCGCGTATATCAGCGGACGCGACGTCGTTCAGCCGCGCATCGGCTTTAATTTCCGGCCGGTCAACGAACTGACGATCCGGGGCGGCGTAGGCATCTTCTCGGGCGGCTCGCCGGACGTGTACGTGTCCAACAGCTTCTCCAACACCGGCTTCCTGTCGAACTCGATCGATATTCGACAGAACAATCCGACGGTGGTCAACGGCGTCGAGACCGCACAGAGCTATACCGTTCCCGGCCAGACCGGCGCGACGGCGACTTCGACCGCGCAGGCAGGCTTGGTGGGCGTCAACGGCACCACCATCCCGACCCCGGTGAACACCGCGCTCCTCGCGCTGCAGGGTTCGGCCACCGCGCCCGCGACGGTCAACGCGCTCGATCCCGACTTCAAGCTGCCGTCGCAATGGCGCTCGACGCTGTCGTTCGACTACGAGCCCGAGTTCCTGGGAGGAGGCTGGCTGTTCGGCGCGGACCTGTTCTATTCGACCGTGCGCAACCAGGTGTTCTTCACCGACGCGCGCGTCTTCCGCAACGGGCTGTTCACCCCGGACGGTCGCGCGCGCTACAATTCGCTCACGAGCTTCAACGACACCAACCAGGACCTGCTACTCACCAACACCAAGCTCGGTCGCAGCTATATCGGCGTCGCCCGCTTCGAGAAGCGGTTCGATTGGGGCCTGACCGCGGGCGTTAGCTACGCGTATCAGGACGTCAAGGATCAGGCGCCCGCGACCTCGTCGACCGCCAATTCCAACTACGGCAACGGCGCGTTCCTGGATGCTAACGGCGCGGCTTACGGCATCTCGAACGACGAGGTGCGCCACAATCTGAAATACAACCTCACGTTCGATCGCGCCTTCTTCGGCGATTACAAGACGACCTTCGCGCTGTTCGGCGAGACGCGCATCGGCCGGCCGTACAGCTACACGATGCAGGAAGCGTCCAACCAGCGCAGCCCGGTGTTCGGAACGTCCGGCACGACGACGCGCTATCTGCTATATGTGCCGACAAGCACGACCGATCCGCTCGTGTCCTACGACACCAACCTGACGCGGGACACGTTCGAGGCCCTGATCAACTCGACCGGGCTCGGCAAGTACCGGGGGCGGATCACGCCGCGCAATGCCTTCAACTCGAAGTGGTTCACCCGCTTCGACCTGCATGTCGCCCAGCAGGTTCCGACCGGCATCGCTGGGTCGCGGGTGGAGGTGTTCGCGGACATCGAGAACATCACCAACCTGATCGACAAGGACTGGGGCCAGATCCGCGAATACAATTTTCCCTACACCATCCCGGCGGTGCGCGTTCAGTGTCTGACCGCGCCGGTCGCGACGGGGACGGCGGCCGGCACGGCGGTCGCGACCAACTCGAACCAGCCTTGTTTGCAGTATCGCTACCTGGCCCCTAATAACGCGCCGACCGACACGATCTACCCGCGTCAGTCGCTCTACTCGATCCGGGTGGGCGCGCGCTTCACCTTCTGATCGCCGCATTCGGTCGGCCTCGCGAAGCCGTCGTCCCCACCGGGACGGCGGCTTTCGCTTGTGGACTCACGGCGGGTTTCGTCTCGTCGCACCCTTCCCTATAACGGCCCGCGACGATGGCCACGCTCGCTCCCCCTTCCTCCATCCCCACGCCTACCGGGGCCGCGCCCTCGTTGCGCGCGCGGATTGTCGGGGCGCGGCCGTTCTTCGAGAACAAGACGCGGGCGTTCTGGACGCTTCAGGCGGTGGGGTGGAGCGGCTACCTGTTGCTGCGCGGCGTGTCGTCGGTGTCGAACGGGCCGCAGCTCGACGTCATCGTGCCCGTCATCGTCGAGGCGATCGTCGGCTATTGCCTGACGCTGCTGCTGTCGACGCTGTATGGCTCGTACCGCCGGATGGGGCGGGTGCCGGGCGTGATCCTGTCGATCCTGACGTTGCTCGGCGCGACGCTGCTCTATGCGGTCATCGACGCGTTCACCTTTTCGTTCCTGAAGGAGGTATCGCCCGGACTGAGCCTGACGCTGGTGCTGGGGTCGGTGTTCCTGAACTTCACGGTGCTCGCGGGCTGGTCGGCGCTCTATTTCGGGATCAATTTCTACCTGATCGTCGAGCAGCAGATCGACGAGATGCAGCTGCTGGAGATGCAGGCGAGTTCGGCGCAGCTGGCGATGCTGCGGTACCAGCTGAACCCGCATTTCCTGTTCAACACGCTCAATTCCATCTCGACGCTGGTGCTGCTCAAGCAGACCGAGCGGGCGAACGCGATGCTGTCGCGGCTGTCCTCGTTCCTGCGTTACACGCTCGCCAACGAACCCACCGCGCACGTCACCGTGTCGCAGGAGGTCGAGACGCTGAAACTATATCTCGAGATCGAGAAGATGCGGTTCGAGGAGCGCCTGCGCCCCGTGTTCGACATCGATCCGCGCGTCGAGCGGGCGCGGTTGCCCTCGCTGCTGCTCCAACCGCTGGTCGAGAACGCGATCAAATACGCGGTCACGCCGCAGGAGGAAGGGGCGGAAATCCACGTCGCCATGCGGTTGGCCGGAGAACGGGTGCGGATCGCCGTATCGGATACCGGACCGGGGTTGCGCGACGGCGCAGCGCGTCCCCCAAGCCTTTCGCCCGCATCGACGGGGGTGGGGCTCGCCAATATCAAGGAGCGGCTGGTGCAGGCCTATGGCCCGAACCAGCGGTTCGACACCCGCTCCACCCCGGCGGGCGGGTTCTCGGTCGAGATCGAGATCCCGTTCCAGCTTGAGGACGTGAACCGCGACCGTGAATAGGAATACCCGATGACCATCCGTACCATCCTCGTCGATGACGAACCGCTGGCGATCCAGGGCCTGGAGATCCGCTTACAGGCGCACCCCGACGTCGAGATCATCGACAAGTGCCAGAACGGCCGCGAGGCGATCCGGTCGATCAAGACGCACAAGCCCGACCTGGTGCTGCTCGATATCCAGATGCCCGGTTTCGACGGCTTTTCGGTCGTGCAGGGGTTGATGGAGGTGGAGCCGCCGCTGTTCGTCTTCGTCACCGCCTACTCCGACCATGCGCTGCGCGCGTTCGAGGCGCAGGCGGTCGATTACCTGATGAAGCCCGTCGAGGAGAGCCGGCTCGCCGACACGCTCGACCGCGTGCGCCAGCGCCTGTCGGACAAGCGCGGCGCGGGGGAGACGGAGAAGTTGAAGGAGGTGCTGGCCGAGGTCGCGCCCGACGCGGCGGGCGAGATGGCGGGCGAGGCCAACGCCGGCGACCACGCCTCCAACCGGTTCGAGAAGCTGATCAACATCAAGGACCGCGGGCAGATCTTCCGCGTCGATGTCGACACGATCGAGCGCATCGACGCGGCGGGCGATTACATGTGCATCTACACCGGCGATAACACGCTGATCCTGCGCGAGACGATGAAGGATCTGGAAAAGCGGCTCGACCCCCGCCGGTTCCAGCGCGTCCACCGTTCGACCATCGTCAATCTCGACCTGGTCAAGCAGGTGAAGCCGCACACCAATGGCGAATGCTTTCTGGTGCTGGGTTCGGGCGCGAGCGTGAAGGTGTCGCGGTCCTACCGCGACGTGGTGGCGCGCTTCGTCCATTAAGGTGGGGGCAAGGCTCGGGTGACTAGGCCCGAACACATCCGGCGCGTGTTCCGGCTCCGGATCGAGAGGCTGCGGGCGAATGATGAAGCGGTCGTGGTCCGCGCTTACCGGCGTGATGATGGTTCTCTCGGCCGCAGGCGCCGACGCGCAGTCGCCCCGTGACCTGCTGACCCAGGCGTCGTTCATCGACCGCGACCGGGCGGTCGCGTTGCGGCGGGTGACGGCGGCGCAGACCGCCGCGACCATCCAGCTCCAGCGTGCGCCCGGCGACCGCGAGGCCGCGCTGATGCAGGCGACCGCGCTCGGCTACCGCGCCAAGCTGACGGGCAGCCGCGGCGACGCGATCGCCGCGCGCAAGCTGATGGAGCAGCTCGTCGCCAGGCTGCCGACCGATCCCGAACGCCAGATACTGCTTGGCGCATGGCACACCGGCGCAGTGGACAAACTTGGTCGCCTGGTGGCGCGGGCAGCGCTGGGGGCGAGCAAGGCCGCGGGGTTGGCGGCGATCGACCGCGGCGTCGCGCTGGGCGGCACGCGCGCGATGTTTCCGGCCCTGGCGGCGATGCTACGGCTCGGCCTGGATCCGGCCGACCCGCGTGGACGTCCGCTGCTCGAGGCCGCGATCCGCGGCACCACTCCGACGGCGATGGATCGCCGCTTCCAGCGCGGCGCGGCGGCGATGCTGCCTTCCGTCCGCGCGGGCGACCGCGATACGACACGCAAGCTCGCCAAGGCCCTGCTTCCGCTCGGAAGCGTCATCGAGGACTGACTTCGGGCGCAACGACCCGCATCGCTCGCTCCCCACCTCCTTATCTGCTAGGCATCGGATCATGCTCAGTCTCGACGCCGTCACCGTCCGCCTCGGCGGGCGCGTCATCCTCGACCGCGCCACCGCGTCGCTGCCGCCGGGCTCGCGCGTGGGGCTGATCGGGCGCAATGGTGCTGGCAAATCGACCCTGGTGCGCGTGATCGCCGGCCTGCTTGACCCGGACGACGGATCGGCCGACATGCCGCGCGGTAGCCGCATCGGTTATCTGGAGCAGGAGGCGCCGTCTGGGCCGGCCACGCCGTTCGAGACGGTGCTCGCCGCCGACACCGAGCGCGCGGCGTTGTTGGTCGAAAGCGAGGAATGCCACGATCCCGACCGGCTGGGCCACGTCCACGAACGCCTGCTCGCGATCGACGCGTACGCCGCGCCCGGCCGCGCGGCGCGCATCCTGTCGGGGCTCGGCTTCGACGAGGAGGCGCAGGGGCGGCCGCTCGACAGCTTCTCGGGCGGCTGGAAAATGCGCGTGGGGCTCGCCGCGCTATTGTTCTCGCAGCCCGACCTGCTGCTGCTCGACGAGCCGTCGAACCATCTCGACCTCGAGGCGGTGTTGTGGCTCGAGGATTTCCTCCGCTCCTACCGCGCGACGATCGTCGTGGTCAGCCACGAGCGCGACTTCCTGAACAATGTCGTCGACCACATCCTGCATCTAAGCGGCGGCAAGGTGCAGCTCTATCCCGGCGGCTACGACGCGTTCGAACGGCAGCGCGCCGAGCGGGTCGCGCAGATCGAGGCGGCGCGCGCCAGCCAAGCGACGCAGCGCGCCAAGCTCCAGGACTATATCGCCCGCAACTCGGCGCGCGCCTCGACCGCCAAGCAGGCGCAGAGCCGCGCCAAGGCGCTCGGCCGGATGCAGCCGATCGCCGAGCTGCATGAGGACCCGTCGCTGCGGTTCGACTTTCCCGATCCGACCGAGCTGCGCCCGCCGCTGATCACGCTCGACATGGCGAGCGTCGGCTACGGCGATGTGCCGATCCTGAAGCGGCTTAACCTTCGCCTCGACCCGGACGACCGGATCGCGTTGCTTGGCCGCAACGGTAACGGCAAGACCACGCTTGCTCGGCTGCTCGCCGCCCAGCTCGCGGCGATGGACGGCGAGATGGCGTCCTCGGCCAAGATGAAGGTCGGCTATTTCACGCAGTACCAGGTCGAGGAGCTCGACGGCGACGACACCGCGCTCGAGCATATGGCGCGCGTCATGCGCGGCGCGAGCCCGGCGGCGGTGCGCGCGCAGCTCGGCCGATTCGGCTTTTCGGGTGACAAGGCCGTGACCAAGGTCGGGCGGCTGTCCGGCGGCGAGCGCGCGCGGCTGGCCTTGGCGCTGGTGACGCGCGACGCGCCGCACTTGCTGATCCTCGACGAGCCGACCAACCACTTGGACGTCGATGCGCGCGAGGCGCTGGTGCAGGCGCTCAACAGCTATACGGGCGCGGTGGTGGTGGTCAGCCACGACCGCCACATGCTCGAGATGACCGCCGACCGGTTGGTGCTCGTCGATGACGGCACCGCGCGCGAGTTCGACGGGACGCTCGACGATTATATCCGGCTGGTGCTGACGGGCGACAGCAAGCCCGCCGCGTCCAAGCGGGACAAGAAGGAGGAGAAGCGCCTCGCCGCCGCCGCGCGCGAGGCGGACAAGCTTGCCCGCCAGAAGCTCAAGGACTCGGAGGCGGAGGCCGCACGGCTGACCGCGCAGCGCGACGCGCTCGACAAGGCGATGTTCGATCCGAAGGCGGCCGATCCGCAACTCGCCAAGCTGGCGATGAGCGACTTGATGAAGCGCCGCGCCGAGGTCCAGGCGAAGGTCGAGGCGGCCGAGGCGCGCTGGTTGGCGGCAAGCGCGGTGGTGGAAGAGGCGGCTTAGGCCTGAACGTCCTCGCCGTCGGTCGAAGCGGCTTCGCCGTCCGCCGGCCGTTCGATCCAGGCTTCGACCGGACCGGATAGCTTGAGCGTCAGCGGACGCCCGCGCCGGTCGACCTTCTTGCCCAGCGCGACGCGGATCCAGCCCTCGGACAGGCAATATTCCTCGACATCGTGGCGCTCCAACTCCTTGAAGCGGATGCCGACGCCGCGCGCGAGCAGGGCCTCGTCATAGTGGGGACTGTCAGGGTTGGTGGACAAGCGGTCGGGGGCGGTGTCGGTCATTCCAGCGGTCCTAACCGCATCGACGCACGGGCCGCCACAAAAAAGCGGCGCGGGGTCGCCCCCGCGCCGCCTTGTCGAACGATGCTCGGCTCAGTAGCCGTAATAGCCGCGCGGCGCGACGTAGTAGCCGTCACTGCGGCGGTACTGGCCATTGCCACGATAGCCGTCGCCTTGACCATACTGGCCGCGCGGATCGACATAATAGCCGTTTCCGCGACCGTCACGGTAGCCGTTGCGGTAGGCACGGCGAGCTTGGCGTGCCTGACGTCGATCAAAGCGGCGATCGTCGACATAACCGTCGTTGTAGCCGTTATAACCGTTATAGCCGTAGCTACGGTCGTAATAACCGCCACCGCCGCGATAGTTGCGGTCGTAATAGCGGTTACGGTTGCTCGACGCGATCGCCGCGCCGATGCCGAGCCCGACGATACCGCCGAGCACGGCGCCCGTCGCCACGTCGCCGCCGCCCCGGTTGTAACGCCGGTAACGCTGCGCGTCGGCCGGAGCCGCCGCCGTCAACGCGGTCGCCGCGAGCGTCGCGCCCAAGACCGCTTTCGTCATCACATTAGCCATGAACAGACCTCCATACAGAAACGCCCGGTCCGCTATAGGAACGCAACTACTATGCGAGCGTGAGCAGGGGTATGCCCGAGTCGATCTGAACCGCAGTGGAACGGGTCGTTAAGGTTCGGAGAACGGAGCGGAATATGGCGGGCTGGCTGCTCAAGACCGAACCTGGCAGCTACGGCTGGGCCGACTTAGAGCGTGACGGCGGCACCGAGTGGGATGGCGTCCGCAACGCCGCCGCCGCGGGTCACCTGCGCGCGATGCGGGAAGCTGACCTCGCGCTGATCTACCATTCGGGCGCGGAAAAGGCCGCGGTCGGCGTGGCCCGCATCACCCGCGCCGCGCGCAAGGATGGCGACGAAGGCAACTGGGTGTCGGTCAGGATCGAGCCGGTCGAACCGCTCGCATACTCAATCACGCTGGCCGCTATGAAGGCCGACCCGCGCCTCGCCGGCATGACCATGCTTCGCCAGTCGCGCCTATCCGTGTCGCCGGTCGGGGAGGAGGAATGGGTGGTGCTGATGAAGCTGGCTCAGCGGTCGTAGTGGAAGCGGCACTGCGCTATCTCAAGTCGCTGCTCACTTCCCTTGCCTGCAATGCGGTAAGTCAGACGATGCTCGTGATCGATCCGGCGAGACCACAAGCCGGTTAAGCTTTCGCGCAACGGCTCGGGTTTGCCGATCCCTCGGAATGGCGAACGCATCGTATCCTGGATTAGCGCGTTTAGCCGCTGTGCCATCTTGGGATCGTGCGCCTGCCAATGTAGATAGTCAGTCCAGCCCTTAGGCTCGAAGATTAGCTTCACTTCGGACGATAGGCTTGAGCGGCATCGTCCCACACGACTTCAAATCCCTCACCAGCATCTAGCGCCGCGACTGAGTCCTGAAGACGCTGCGTGTTCGCCGGACTGGAAAGCAAATGAAGCGTCGCGAGCAGGCCTTCATATTCGCTTTGCGCCAACAGTATCACGGGGTCAGATCCCTGTCTCGTGACGAGTATCGCGTCGCGGTCATCGTTCGCACGGTCCATATAGTGGGCGAGGCGCTTGCGAAGGTCGGTGTAACTGACATGTATCATCGGTACAGAATGCAGTACGGAGCTGAATGAGTCAATCCGGAGTTTTAATGATGGTCGGCGAACCGACGACCCTGGTCTTCGTCTACAACGCCGCCGACGGCGTGTTCGCCGCGATCGGAGACGCGGTGCACAAGGTCGTGTCGCCCGACACCTACCCCTGCTCGTTGTGCGCGATCACCTACGGCGCGCTCCGCATGCGGCCGGAATGGCGGGCCTATCTCCGCTCGCTCCCCTACCCCGCCCGCTTCCTGCATCGGCGCGAGTTCGCGCGCGCCTATCCCGGCGTAGCGGTCCCGCTGCCTGCGATCCTGCTCGATCCCGGAAACGACGATCCCCGCATCCTGGTGGATGCGGGGACGTTGGACGGCGTCGGCGATGTCGAGGCGCTGATCGGCGCGCTCGACGCCGCGCTGGACCGCGCTTAGGCCGCCTGCTTGGCCCGGCTCGCGCGCTTGCGCTCGTTGGCGTCGAGGTGGCGTTTGCGCAGGCGGATGGACTTGGGGGTGACCTCGACCATCTCGTCGTCATCGATATAGGCGATCGCCTGCTCCAGCGTCATGCGCTTGGGCGGGGCCAGCCGGACCTGGTCGTCCTTGCCGCCGGACGCGCGGAAGTTGGTCAACGCCTTGGTCTTCATCGGATTGACCTCGAGGTCGTCCGGCTTGGCGTTCTCGCCG
>NZ_CAXSHH010000013.1:0-51884 GCF_964237155.1 uncultured Sphingomonas sp.
CCTGGAGGTCGACGCCGCGCAGGACCTCGATCGTCTGGCCGCCCTGGGTGAAGCTACGCGCCAGGCCTGTAGTGTGGAGAACCGGGGTCATATGATATTTTCCTCCCTCGCGCAGCGGGGGAGGGGGACCATGCGAAGCATGGTGGAGGGAGGCGACGGGACGGTGATCATGCTCCCACCCCCTCCACCCCTCGGCTGCGCCGAGCGGTCCCCCTCCCCCGCTGCGCGAGGGAGGAAAAAGCTTCATCACTCATAGCGCAGCACTTGGACCGGATCCGTGCTCGCGGCCTTGAACGCCGGATAAAGCGTCGCGAGGAAGCTGAAGACGAGCGCCATCAGCGTGATCGCCACGATCTCGACGGGGTCGGTCTTGGACGGCAGCTCGGTCAGGTAGCGGATCGACGGGTCCCACAGGTTCTGGCCGGTGACGAGCTGGACGAAGTTCACGACCGCCTGGCGGTAGAAGAGGAAGATCGCGCCGAGCACGAGGCCCGCCAGCGTGCCGAGCGCGCCGATGGTGGTGCCGACCGTCACGAAGATGCGGAGCAGGCTGGTCCGAGTCGCGCCCATGGTGCGCAGGATGGCGATGTCGCGCGTCTTGGCGCGGACCAGCATGATGAGCGACGACAGGATGTTGAACACCGCGACGAGGATGATGATCGACAGCACCACGAACATGGCCACGCGCTCGACCGCCAGCGCCTCGAACAATTGCGCGTTCATGGTGCGCCAGTCCTGGACCACCGCGCGGCCGCCGACGCGCCGGCTTAGCGGGCGCAGGATCTCGCCGACCCGGTCGGGATCGACCGTCTGCACCTCGACCATGCCGACCGCGTCGCCGAGCAGGAGGAGGGTCTGCGCCTCCTCGAGCGGCATGACGACATAGGCCTTGTCGTAGTCATACACGCCGATCTCGAAGATCGCGCCGACGGTGTAGGCGACGATGCGCGGAACGGTGCCGAAAGGCGTAGTCTGCCCCTGCGGGCTGATGAGCGACACCTCCGAGCCGACCTGAGCGCCGAGCGCTTCGGCCAGGCGCGAGCCGATCGCGATGCGGCCGTTGCCGGGAACGACGCCGTTCAGCGTGCCCGACACGACCTGCCCGCCGACCGAACGGCGGATGTCGGCGACCGACTGGCCGCGGACGAGCACGGCCTCGACCCGGCCGTTATAGCTGGACATGAGCGGCTGTTCGATCAGCGGCACCGCGCTCGTCACGCCAGGCGTGGCGCGCGCGTCGCGGACGATGTCGCGCCAGTCCGGCAGGCGTCCGCCGAATCCCTGCACGACGGCGTGGCCGTTCAGCCCGGTGATCTTATCGAACAGTTCGGCGCGAAAGCCGTTCATGACGCTCATGACGATGACGAGGGCCGCGACGCCGAGCATCACCGCGACGAGGCTGATCGAGGCGACGAGGAAGATGAACCCCTCCCCCTTGCCCGGCAGCAGGTAGCGCCGGGCGATCATGCGTTCGTAAGGGGCGAGGATCATGTTCCGGCTCGCCTACCGGGACCAAGGTCGACTGGCAATCGCGCGCCCGCTGTTGCCGCGGGGCCACATAGCGACGCGATTCGTTTCGGAAGCCGCACGATATGCGTGACAAGCGGAGACGATCCGCTTAGCCGCGACGCACTGGCACACAGGCAACGGCCGTGGTTCGGGGACGGGTTCTTCATCGACGCAGCGACTTACGCGCGCGACGAAGGACCAGGAAAATGGGGGCTGACGAGCGATCGTCACGCAGGCGCCCGGGCTGGAAACGGCCCGGGCGTTTGCCGTTCCGCGCACCGAAAAAGTCGTAACTAGGACCGGTCCGGCCTCTTGACGTCGGATGGAGGTTCACCAGATCGGCGATGCGCGACGCCGTCAAGGGTCGCGCGAGGCTTGCACCGCGATGGTGCTCGGCTTCATCATCAACTCGCTTTTCGGAGGTTTTGATATGCGACTCGACCTGACCCCCTATCGCCGTTCGACGATCGGCTTCGACCAACTGTTCGACATGCTCGAGCAGAACACCAAGGCGGCGTCCGCCGAGAATTATCCGCCGTTCAACCTGGAGCGGATCGCCGATGATCGGTACCGCATAACGTTGGCGGTCGCGGGCTTCACGCGCGACGAGATCGAGATCACCGCGCAGCGGAACCTGCTGCTGGTGATCGGCCGGAAGGAGGAGCGCGCGGACGCGCAGTTCCTGCATTTAGGCATCGCGAACCGCAGCTTCGAGCGCCGCTTCGAACTGGCCGATTTCGTGCTGGTCGAGGATGCGCGGCTGAGCGATGGGCTGCTGGTGATCGACCTCGTTCGCGAAATCCCCGAGGCGATGAAGCCCAAGACGATCGCCATCAAAACGGGCGCGCCGCTGGCTGCCGTCGAGAATAGTGCCAACGAGGCGCAGGCCGCTTAAGGTCGTCGCGTAACCGGCTCGGCGTCCTTCCCTCCCTGAGAACGCTGTGGAGCGCCCGGGCCGTGACGGCCCGGGCGCTTCTTCATGTCACACCAACCGGCTTTGCTTCACGGCGGCCTCGATGAAGCTGGCGAAAAGGGGATGCGGGTCGAACGGCCTGGATTTAAGTTCCGGGTGGAACTGGACGCCGACGAACCAAGGATGGTCGGGACGCTCGACGATCTCGGGTAGCGTGCCGTCGGGCGACATGCCGCTGAACACCAGCCCGCCCTTCTCCAGCGCGTCGCGATAGCCGGTATTCACCTCGTAACGGTGGCGGTGGCGTTCGTGGATCGTGGTCGCGCCGTAGATGGCGGCAGCGACGCTGTTCCCGTCGAGCCTGGCCTCGTACGCGCCCAAGCGCATCGTACCGCCCAGATCGCCCTGCTCCTCGCGCTTCTCCAGGCCCTCGCGGCCCATCCATTCGGTTATCAGGCCGACTACGGGCTCGGGCGTGGGGCCGAACTCGGTGGACGAGGCCGCCGCGATCCCGGCGGCGTCGCGCGCCGCATCGATGCAGGCCATCTGCATGCCGAAACAGATGCCGAAATACGGGACGCCCCGCTCGCGCGCGAAGCGGACGGAGGCGATCTTGCCCTCCGCGCCGCGCTCGCCGAACGCGCCGGGGACGAGGATGGCGTCGCACGGCTCGAGGCTGGCGGCGATGTCGGCGGCCGTTTCCTCGAACAGCTCGGCGTCGATCCACCGGATGTTGACGCGCACGCGGTTGGCGATGCCGCCATGCACGAGCGCCTCGTTCAGCGACTTGTACGCATCCTGCAGGCCGACATACTTGCCGACCACGCCGATCGTCACCTCGCCCTCCGGATTGGTGAGCCGGTCGACGATCTCGGCCCAGCGCGACAGGTCGGGCGCGTCTCCCGGATCGATGCCGAAGGCGCGCAGGACCTCGGCGTCCAGTCCTTCGGCATGGTATTGGAGCGGGACGGCGTAGATGCTCCTGGCGTCGAGCGCGGGGATGACCGCGCTTTCGGCGACGTTGCAGAATAGCGCGATCTTGGCGCGCTCGGAGGGCGGGAGCGGTTGTTCGCAGCGGCAGACGAGCACGTCGGGCTGGACGCCGAGCGCGGCGAGCTCGCGGACGGAGTGCTGCGTCGGCTTGGTCTTGAGCTCGCCCGCGGCGGCGATGAAGGGGACGAGGGTGACGTGGATCGATACCGAATTGGATCGGCCGACCTCGTTCCTGAGCTGGCGGATGGCTTCGATGAAGGGGAGCGATTCGATATCGCCGACGGTGCCACCGATCTCGCACAGGACGAAGTCGAGGTCGTCGGTCTCCGCCTTCGCGAACGCCTTGATGGCGTCGGTGACGTGGGGGATGACCTGCACGGTGGCGCCGAGATAGTCGCCGCGGCGTTCGCGCTGGATAATCTGTTGGTAGATGCGGCCGGAGGTGACGTTGTCCGACTGGCGCGCGGAAACGCCGGTGAAGCGTTCGTAATGGCCGAGATCGAGGTCGGTCTCCGCGCCGTCGTCGGTGACGTAGACCTCGCCGTGCTGGTACGGGCTCATCGTGCCCGGGTCGACATTCAGGTAGGGATCGAACTTGCGGATGCGTACGCTGTGCCCGCGCGCCTGGAGCAAGGCCGCGAGCGCGGCCGCCATGAGACCCTTGCCGAGCGACGAGACCACGCCGCCGGTGATGAAGATGTACCGCGCCATGGGAGGAGTCGCCTAGCGTCTAACGGGCTTGCGGGACAAGCACCCGCTTGCGCCGTGCGGCAATCTCAACGGGCGAGCGGAACCGAGCCGTTGTCGGCGGGCATGGCGGGCTGGGCGCGGTCCGCGGCGGCGGCACCCGCCGCGGAGGCGAAGGGCGCGTCGTCGGCCTGGGCGGGGCGGGTCGGACGGATCGGGGGAACAGCCGTCGAACCCGGCGTACGGGCGAGCGAGGTGTCCACCGTCGCGGTCTGGCGAGTCGCGGCGAACACCGCGAGCACCACGGCCATCACCACGAACGCGGTGCCGAGCACGGAGGTGGCGCGCGTCAGAAAGTCCGCCGCGCCGCGCGCCGACATCAACCCCGACGGGCTGCCGCCCATGCCGAGCCCGCCGCCCTCCGATTTCTGCATGAGGATCACGGCGACGAGCGCGGCCGCGATGAGCGCGTGGATGACGAGCAGGAATGCGAACATAGGGTTTGGGACGATCCGCGAGGTAAGGGTCGCGCGGCACATAGGCCGGGAATCCGACCCGATCAACCGAGCCGCCCTACTGGTCGGACGGAACGGGCAGACCGTTTCGGATGCGGCAACCATGCCGATCCCACCGCGTTAAGGATTCAGCAAGCACGATTTCCGGGGCGAGGCTTCGGAACAGCCAAGTGGAACCTTCCGTGGCCACAGCCGCCTACCCTTCGCGCGCCCCCTCCGGCCCTTCCGCCCTGTCGACCTGGATGGCGACGCTGGTCGACTATGTCCGATCGGGCGAACCCGATCTGACCAACCGGCAGATGGCGCTGTTGCTGGTCGTCTACCTCAATCCGGGGCCGCATACGGTGCGGGGCCTGGCGCGGGTGCTGAACGTGTCCAAGCCCGTGGTGACGCGCGCCTTGAACAGGCTGGGCGGGCTCGGCTATCTGCGCCGCCAACGCGACGACAGCGACAAGCGCAACATCTTCGTCGCGCGCACATCCGAAGGGGCGGAATTTCTTGAAGAGTTCGGGCAGTTCATCGGCGATGGGGACTGCGTCGCGGGTGGAGGTCCGGTCCACCCCGCCGGGGCAGCCGGTCGAGCAGTCGGGCGGGCGTAGGCGCTTTGCGCTGACCGGTCGATCCGTGCGGCTGGACCCGACCACCCACGCCGTTCGCGGCGACCTGGCCGACGCGCGGTTGGCGGACCGGGTGTTCGCGCCGCATTACGCGGCCCCCACCCTTCGCATCGTCGTCCGGTCGACACCGCTTCTGGCGGCGCGTCATGGCGACGGCGCCCCGATGACGACGCTGGAGGTCGGGGCAATGTTCGAGGTCGTGGAGTTCGCGGGCGGGCGGGCCTGGGGCGTCGCGCCGGGATGCGGGCTCGTCGGCTATGTCGACGCGCAGGCGCTGGGGTCCGCATGACCACCGTCTTCATCGACGGGGCGGCCGGCACCACCGGGCTGGAAATCCGCGAACGGTTGGCCGGCCGTTCGGAACTGACGATCATCATGCTCGACGAGGCCCGGCGCAAGGACGTGGACGCGCGCGCCGAAGCATTGAACGACGCGGATTTCGTGATCCTCTGCCTACCCGACGAAGCGGCGCGCGAGGCGGTCGGGTTGGTCCGAAACGACCGCACCCGGATCATCGACGCGTCGAGCGCGCACCGGGTCGCCGATGGTTGGACGTACGGCTTTCCCGAACTGGGTTTCGACGTCGCGGGCGCGTCCCGCGTGTCCAACCCCGGATGCTACCCGACCGGCTTCCTGGCGCTCGTCGCGCCGATGGTGCGAGCCGGCCTGATCCCGTCCGATTGGCCCTACACGGTGAACGCCGTGTCCGGCTATTCGGGGGGCGGCAAGGCGCTGATCGAGCGGTTCGAGAACGCCCCCGACCTGGCGTTCCGCGCTTACGGCTTCGCGCTCGCGCACAAGCACGTCCCCGAGATGCAGCGATATGCGGGGCTGTCGCACCCTCCGGTGTTCGCGCCCAGCGTGGCGCGCGCGCATCGCGGCATGATCGTCGAGATCCCGCTCGCGCTGTCGGCCATGCCGGGCGCGCCGACGCGCGACGCGCTCCTGTCCGAACTCGCGACGACGTTCGAGACGCGACCGCTTGTCCGGGTGCACCACGAACAGCCCGACGAACTGCTGCTCGACCGACACGGCGCGCCGTGCGATGCCCTGCAGCTGTATGTTCTCGCGGACCCGGCAAGCCGCCAGGCGCGGCTGGTCGCGACGCTGGACAATTTGGGCAAAGGGGCCGCAGGCGCGGCGATCCAAAGCCTGAACCTGATGGCGGGGCTCGACCCCCTCGCCGGCCTCATCGTCTGATCGGAATTTCGACCATGGCCCGTAATCCAGTCGACAAGCTCCTACTGTTCGGCGCGACCGGCGATCTCGCGCAGCGCATGCTACTGCCGTCGCTGTATGGCCTTCACGCCGACGGACTGTTGGCCGAGGGCGTGACGATCATCGGCGCGGCGCGATCGGAGCATGATGACGAGAGCTATCGCGCGTTCGCGAAGACGGCGCTCGAGAAATACCTGTCCAAGGAGCGCAACGACGCGGACACGATCGCGTCGTTCCTGAAACGCCTGGCCTATCAGGCGATGGACCTGTCCGACGCCGCCGCTTTCGCGCCACTGGCCGACAAGGTCGGCGACGTGTCGGGCGGGCTCGCGATCTTCCTGTCGACCGCGCCGTCGCTGTTCGAGCCCGCGATCAAGGGATTGGCCTCGATCGGGTTGACGGGCGAGACCGTCCGCATCGGCCTGGAGAAGCCGCTCGGTTACGACCTAGAGTCAAGTCGCAAGATCAACGAGGCGGTGTTCGCCGCCTTTCCCGAGCCGCGCACGTTCCGGATCGACCATTATCTGGGCAAGGAAACGGTCCAGAACATCCTGGCTCTCCGTTTCGGGAACTCGTTCTTCGAGCCGATCTGGAACGCGCGCGGGATCGCCAGCGTGCAGATCACGATTTCGGAGACGGTCGGGCTGGAGGACCGGGCGGGCTATTATGACGGCATGGGCGCGCTGCGCGACATGGTGCAGAACCACATGCTGCAACTGCTGGCGCTGATCGCGATGGAACCGCCCGCGCGGTTCGACGGCACGTCGGTGCGCGACGAGAAGTCCAAGCTGTTCCACTCGCTGCGCCAGATCGGCGCGGACGAGGTCGCGCACCATACGGTCGTCGGGCAATATGTCGGCGGCGCGTCGGACGGGAAGATCGTGAAGGGTTACGTCGACGAGCTCGGCCAGCCGTCGGACACCGAGACCTTCGTCGCGATCAAGGCGCATATCGATAATTGGCGGTGGCAGGGCGTCCCGTTCTACCTGCGCACGGGCAAGCGGATGGCGACGCGGCGATCGGAGATCGCGATCGAATTCAAGCCGGTGCCGCATTCGATGTTCGAGTCGCGCGGCGGGCGGTTGCAGCCCAACATGCTCGTGATCCGCTTGCAGCCGGAGGAGTATGTCCAGCTGCTGGTCATGGCCAAGGAGCCGGGGCTCGACCGCGACGGGGTACGCCTGCGCGAGGTGCCGCTCAACCTGAGCATGGACGCCGAGTTCGCGGGGTCCCGGCGACGGATCGCCTATGAACGGCTGCTGCTCGACTTGATCGAGGGCGACCAGACGCTGTTCGTGCGGCGCGACGAGGTGGAGGCGCAATGGCGCTGGATCGACGCGATCCGCCAAGGTTGGGCCGAGACGCGGATGAAGCCGAAAAGCTATCCGACCGGGACCTGGGGTCCGTCGGCGGCGATCGCGCTGACCGAACGCGACGGGGTGACGTGGCACGACGAGTAGGGGCTTTACCCTCTCCCGCGAAAGCGGGAGAGGGGTATGGAGTATGACATGACCGAGATCGAATGGTGGGATTATGACGACGCGGCCGAGATGGCGGGCGCGGTCGCGGGCGACGTGCAGTTCGTCATCGAGAGCGCGATCGAGGCGCGCGGGGCGGCGGTGATCGCGCTGTCCGGCGGCAAGACGCCCGTGCCGATCTACGACAAGCTGGCCGTGGCGAAGCTCGATTGGAAGCGCGTGACGATCGTGCCGACCGATGAGCGCGTCGTGCCACTCGGCGACGCGATGAGCAACGTCACCATGATCGCCAAGGCGTTCCTCCCAAAGGGCGCGCGCGTGATGCCCGTCGTGCCGAACGCCACGGCGGACTACAAGGCGGCGGGGCGATCGGCGGATGCCTTGATGCAGGACCTGCACTGGCCGCTCGATCTGTGCCTGCTGGGCGTGGGCGGCGACGGGCATACCGCATCGATCTTTCCCGGCCCCGATTACGAAGAGGCCCTGAGCGGCCCGCGCGAGCGCCGCGCGCTGGGCGTGATGCCCGACCCGCTACCGCCCGAGGCTCCGGTCGCGCGCGTGTCGCTCAGCCGGCAGGGCATCGTCACCGCGCGCGCGCTGATGATCGCGTGCACGGGAACCGACAAGCGCCGGGTGATCGAGCGCGCGATCGAGCAGGGGCCGTCCTCACCCCACCCGATCGGGCGCGTGCTCGCCGATGTCGAGCTGCCGGTCGACATTCATTGGGCTCCGTGAGCCCATATTCACCTTTCCCATGCTTCCGTCACCCCGGGATTGCCCCGGCATCCCGTTGCGTTTCACTCGCGGGAGAAGAAGCGGGATCCCGGCTCAGGGTGGGGGTGACGAGGTGGTGACGGCGACGATCCACCCTGCTCGCGCCACCTTCATCGGCCGGACGGTGGAGCTGTCCGGGTCGACGCGGCATCGCTATTCAGACCTGATCGAGCGCGAACGGGAGAGCGCCCGCGTCGAGGTGTCGTCGGGGGCCGGGCCGTGACCGAGATCGTCGCGGCCGATATCGGCGGTACGCACGCGCGCTTCGCGATCGCGGAGGTCGAGGGCGGGCGCGTCGTCGGCCTGGGCAAGCCGATCACGCTGAAAGCGGCCGAGTTCGCGAGCCTGCAAACGGCATGGGCCGCATTCGGGGAACGGATCGGCCGCCCCCTGCCCGCCGCCGCCGGGATCGCGGTCGCGTCGCCGATCACGGGCGACGTGATCCGGATGACGAATAATCCCTGGATCATTCGACCGTCGCTGATCCCGGATCGGTTGGGCGTGGACAGCCACGTCCTGATCAACGATTTCGGCGCGGTCGGGCACGCGGTCGCGCAAGCTTCCGACGACGAGCTGGTCCATCTATGCGGCCCGAGCATACCGCTTCCCGTCGAGGGAATGACGACCATCTGCGGTCCGGGCACGGGGCTCGGCGTCGGCGCGGTCCTGAAGCGGCGCGGCGGATACCATGTGATCGAGACCGAGGGCGGGCATATGGATTACGCCCCGCTCGACGGGATCGAGGATGCGATCCTCCAGCGTTTGCGGCGGACCTTCACGCGGGTATCGGCGGAGCGGATCTGCTCGGGACCCGGGATCGTCGCGATCTACGAGATGCTTGCCGAGATCGAGGGCCGTCCGGTGCATCGCCTGGACGACAAGGCGATCTGGGCGGAGGCGTTGGATGGCTCCGACCCGCTCGCGCTCGCCGCGCTCGATCGGTTCTGCCTGGCGCTTGGCGCGGTCGCGGGCGATCTGGCGTTGGCGCAGGGCGGCAAGGGCGTGGTGATCGCGGGCGGGCTGGGGCTTAGGCTCAAGGACAAGCTGCTCCGATCGGGGTTCGAGGGTCGCTTCATCGCGAAGGGACGGTTCCAGGCGATGATGGCGACGATCCCGGTCAAGCTGATCACCCATCCGCAACCGGGCCTGTTCGGGGCCGCGGCGGCGTTCGCTCAAAGGTTCTCATGATCGCCATCGACGATGTCATGTGATCAAGGGTGATGCCGTTTCCGCCCGAGGGGCTGATCGGCTACATCTCACCGCGCGCCTTTCGGATCGCGTACCACCGCCGGACATTCGCGTTATGCTCGGCGAGCGTGTCCGCGAATACGTGGCCGCCCGTCCCGTCCGCGACGAAATACAGCGCCTTGGACGGAGCCGGATCGAGCACCGCGTCGATCGACGCGCGGCCGGGGTTGGCGATCGGGCCGAC
The DNA here is from genome assembly GCF_964237155.1 of uncultured Sphingomonas sp. GTDB lineage: Bacteria > Pseudomonadota > Alphaproteobacteria > Sphingomonadales > Sphingomonadaceae > Sphingomonas. The sequence goes on from NZ_CAXSHH010000013.1 coordinate 10,137, forward strand.
AGGCAGGCCCGACCGCGCATAGGTGTTGTAACCATTTTCCGAGTCGTCCAGCTCCGACCGTAGGATGCGGCGACCGAGCGGGCGGCCCTTGGTGATGGGATAGATGACGGTCGGGTCGGCCTGGAGCGGCATGCCGATACGCAGGCGGTTCCCGTAGACGGCGGCGATCGTCCGGCGCTCGGACGCCTTGCCCGTCTCCTTTTCGACGATCGATGCGAGCGTGATCGCTTGTGCGGGCGACGCGACCGCAATCCCGGGTTTCCGCTTCCTCCAAGCCTTGGCCAAATAATCGCGCATCGCATGTTGCATGCGCTCGACCACTTCCGCGCGGGTCTGGCCTCGTTCGAACGCGTAGCTGTCGGGGAGGATCGACCCCTCAGCTGGTAGTGGCGCGTCGCCGATCAGGCCGTTTGCGCGCTGGACGGCGTCGTAGACCATGACCGACGGATAGCCCTCCGGTACCGCGACCAGGCGTTGGAGCGCCTTGCCCGCCTGCAGCAGCTCGAGGATCGCGGAAGGGCTCGCCTTTGCGGGAAGGGCGTATTCGCCCGCCTTGATCGACTCGCCCGATCCCAGGACGCGCGCGAACAGGCGAAAGCGCGAGGCGGAGCGGATCGCGCCCACCTGCTCCAGCCGCGTCGCCGCCCCGGCGAGGCTCGACCCCTCGCGGATCTGGACGGTGAGCGGGCGTTCGGCGGGCCCATCGCCGCTCCAGCTTCGCGACAGCCACACGGCGGCGAGCAGCAGAGCCAGGCCGACCGCCCCGCCGAGCCGGCCGAGGCGTCTCACGCCGCCACCGGCCTCATGACCAGGCTCGCGTTGGTGCCGCCGAAACCGAAGCTGTTGTTGAGGATGGCGCGGACGCGACGGTCCTTGGCGACGTGCGGGACCAAGTCGACACCGACGCAATTGTCGCTCGGATTGTCCAGGTTGAGCGTCGGCGGCACGACCTGATCGCGCATCGCCAGGATGCAGAAGATCGACTCGACCGCGCCCGCGCCGCCGAGCAGGTGGCCGATCGCCGATTTGGTCGAGCTCATCGATATGTCGCCCAGCGCATCGCCGAACAAGCGCCGGACCGCGCCCAGTTCCAGCTCGTCGCCGAGCGGGGTCGAAGTGCCGTGGGCGTTGATATAGTCGATATCCTCAAGCGCGAGGCCCGATTTCCGCATCGCCATCTGCATCGACCGGAAGGCGCCCGACCCCTCCGGATGTGGCGCGGTGACGTGGTAGGCATCGCCCGACAGCCCGTAACCGATCACCTCCGCATACATCTTCGCGCCGCGCGCGCGGGCGTGTTCGTACTCCTCCAGCACCAGCACGCCCGCGCCCTCGCCCATGACGAATCCGTCCCGGTCGCGGTCATAGGGACGCGAGGCGCGCTCCGGCTCGTCGTTGAAGTTCGTCGACAGCGCGCGGGCTTGGGCGAACCCGGCGATGCCGAGCGGGCAGATCGCCCCCTCCGCGCCGCCCGCGAGCATCACGTCCGCGTCATCCATCGCGATCATCCGCGCGGCGTCGCCGATCGCGTGCGCGCCCGTCGAGCAGGCGGTGACGACGGCGTGGTTCGGACCCATCAAGCCGTATTTGATCGAGACCTGGCCGGAGATGAGGTTGATCAGCCGCCCGTGGACGAAATGCGGCGAGACGCGGCGCGGACCCTTTTCGTGCCGGACGATCGACTCGCTCTCGATCCCCGGCAGCCCGCCGATGCCCGACCCGATTGTGCAGCCCGCGCGGAAACGCTCCTCCTCCGACATATCGATAAGCCCGGCATCCTCGAGCGCCTGGCCGGCGGCGTCGATGCCGAAGATGATGAAGGGGTCGACCTGGCGCTGGACCTTGTGGTCGACGCGCAAGGCCGGGTCGAAGCCGTATTCGTGACCGGCGGGCTTCACCTCGCAGGCGATCCGGCAGGCATAGCCGGTCGGGTCGAAGCGGGTGATCGGCCCCGCCCCGGACTTGCCGGCGAGCAGGTTGCTCCAGGCGCGCTCGACCTCCGCGCCGAGCGGCGTCACGAGGCCCAATCCGGTTACGACGACACGCCGCATGTCACTATCCTTACGTCAGACACGAAAACGGCTCCCGGCCGGCGATCCGGGCGGGAGCCGCTGATACTTGCTCGCGAGCGGTTGGGCTCAGGCCTGATGCTCGTCGATGTAGGTGATCGCGTCCTTGACGGTCGTGATCTTCTCGGCCGCGTCGTCGGGGATCTCGACGCCGAACTCCTCCTCGAACGCCATGACCAGCTCGACGATGTCGAGGCTGTCCGCGCCCAGGTCGTCGATGAAGCTGGCGTCCTCGGTCACCTTGTCGGCCTCGACGCCGAGGTGCTCGACGACGATCTTCTTCACGCGGTCGGCGGTCTCGCTCATGCTTCTTCCCTTTGGCCGTGAGTTTGGGTGTTCCTGAACGCACGTAGAACGGGGTCTTGCCCTACGCAAGCTTCAGATCCCCTTAGCGGAGCGATCAGATCATCGCCATGCCGCCGTTCACATGGATCGTCTGGCCGGTGACGTAGCCCGCCTCGCGGCTGGCGAGATAAACGACCGCGGCGGCGACGTCCTCCCCCGCCCCCAGCACGCCCGCCGGGATGCGTGCGGACAGTTGCGCCTTCTGCGCTTCGGGCAAGGCGTCGGTCATCGCCGAGCGGATGAAGCCGGGAGCGACGCAGTTGACGGTGACGCCCCGCGTCGCGAGCTCCTGCGCGACCGCCTTGGACAGGCCGACCAGACCCGCCTTGGACGCGGCGTAATTCGCCTGGCCGGGGTTGCCCGTCGCGCCGACGACGGAAGTGACGGAGACGATCCGCCCGAAGCGCGCCTTCATCATCGGCTTGGACGCGGCGCGGATCAGGCGGAACGCGGCCTCCAGGTTGACGCCGATCACGTCGCTCCACTCGGCGTCCTTCATCCGCATGACGAGGTTGTCGCGCGTCACCCCGGCGTTGTTGACCAGGATGTCGAGCCGCCCGCCCAGCGCCTCGACGGCCCGCGGCACGAGCGCGTCCACGGCGGCCGGGTCGGACAGGTCGCAGGCGAGCGCGACATGCTCCCCACCCACGCTGTCGCGGAAGGCCCCGAGCTTCCCAGCGTTGGAGCCCGACACCGCCAGCCGAGCCCCCCGCCCCGCCAACGCCCGCGCGATCGCCGACCCGATACCGCCCGATGCGCCCGTGACGAGGGCGGTCATGCCCGTGAGATCGAACATTCGACTTCCTTAAGTTTGGTTCACGCGAAGGCGCGAAGGCGCAAAGGAAGGGTGGTCATTGACGATGCGTCGCAGACCTTCCTTGAGCGTCTCTCCACCGAAGTTGATGAGCAGGCCAAGCGAACGTTTCGTAAGTCGCAAGTAGGTCAGAAGCTGCTTCGCATGAGCGGCGTTGAGTCGCTCAACCGACTTGATCTCGATGAGGAGCTGGTCTTCGATCATTAGGTCAATTCGAAACGCGCCGTCGAAACGTAATCCTTCAAACTCTATGTCAATCGACCGTTGGCGCGCGACGGAATAGCCAAGCTTGCTCAGCTTGGCTGCGAGCACGGTCTCGTAAACGCTCTCCAGCAACCCCGGTCCGAGATCACGATGCAACCGGAGCGAAACATCAATCACGTTGGTGGCGATCGCTTCAACGTTCTTCATATTTTTGCGCCTTTGCGCCTTTGCGTGAACGTCAAATTCTACTCACCAGCGCGTCGAGGTCGTCCATCGACACGACGCTGACCGCGTTCGCGTCGGGGACGATGCGCTTGACCATCGGGCTGAGGACCTTGCCGCCGAACTCGACGAAGTCGGTCACGCCCGCCGCGACCATGCGCTCGATCGACTCGCGCCAGCGGACCATGCCGGTGACCTGCGCGACGAGCAGGCGCCGGATCGTGACCGGATCGGCGACGGGCGCGGCATCGACGTTGACATAGACGGGGACCAACGGCCCGCGCAGGTCGGCGTCGGCGAGCGCCGCCTCCATCTCGCGCGCGGCGGGCTCCATCAGGCTGCAATGGAAGGGCGCGGAGACGGGAAGCAGCACGCCGCGCCTGGCCCCGAACCCCTTGGCGAGCGACACCGCGCGCTCGACGGCGGCACGGTGGCCGGAGATGACGACCTGGCCCGGATCATTGTCGTTGGCGACCGTGCAGACGAGCGCCGGCCCGCCCTCCGCCGTCAGCTGGTCGATCGCCGCGCCCGCGATCGCGCCCGCCAGCTCGACATCCGCGCCGAGCAGCGCGGCCATCGCCCCCTCGCCAACCGCGACCGCGCGCTGCATCGCCTGGCCGCGCAGTTTCAGCAGCCGCGCGGTGGTGGACAGGTCGAGCGCGTCGGCGGCGCAGAGCGCGCTATATTCGCCCAGGCTGTGGCCCGCGACGTAGTCGGCCTTGTCGGCGAGGCTGACGCCCGCGTCGCGCTCCAGCACGCGCAAGGTGGCGATGGAGTTCGCCATGATCGCGGGCTGCGCGTTCTCCGTCAGCTGGAGCTCGTCGGCGGGGCCGTCGCCCATCAGGCGAAGCAGGCCTTGGCCGAGCGCCTCGTCGACCTCGCCGAACACGTCGCGCGCGGCGGCACTGGCGTCGGCGAGCGCGCGACCCATGCCGACCGCCTGGCTGCCCTGGCCGGGAAAGATGAATGCGCGCATCGAGGCTCCTTACGGCTGACCGCCGTTCGACTAGGCGAGCAGCCCGGCGGGGGTCAACCGACGCGGACGGGGCGCATCCCCTGGTTGGAGCGGATGCAGGCGTCGCTCGATCGGCCATATGTTGCCCGACGGATATTCGATGTGCCAGCCGAGCCTTGCCTTTCGCGCGCAGGTCGTTAAGGTGCGCGGATCGCGATCGCGGGAGCAGGCTCCCGTCGCGCGGTCACGGAACGAAAGAAAGCCGGAGGGGCGTCACGCATGGTGCGGGCGTCAGCGATCGGTGTAAGACGAAGGAAGACCATGGCTCTGTACGAGCATGTGTTCCTTGCGCGCCAGGATCTGGCACAGGCGCAAGTGGACGCGCTGGCGGAAAACGCCACGCGCATCATCACCGAAAATAATGGCCGCGTGGTCAAGACCGAGAACTGGGGCCTGCGTACGCTCGCTTACCGGATCGCGAAGAACCGCAAGGCGCATTACGTGATGCTCGAGATCGACGCGCCCGGCGATGTGGTCGCGGAACTCGAGCGCCAGACGCAGATCAGCGAGGACGTGATCCGCTACATGACCGTCCGCGTCGACGGCCTGGAAGAGGGCCCGACCGTGATGATGCGCAAGCAGGAGCGCGATCGCGAGCGCCGCGGCGACCGTGAAGGTGGTCGCGAGGGTCGGGGCGATCGCCCGGACCGTGGTGATCGCGGAGACCGGGGCGATCGCCCCGACCGCCCCCGTCGTGATGTGCAAGAGGAGGCCGCATAATGGCACGCCCGTTTTTCCGCCGCCGCAAGAGCTGCCCCTTTTCCGCCAAGGATGCCCCGCGGATCGACTATAAGGACGTGCGGCTGCTGCAGGGCTTCGTCTCGGAGCGCGGCAAGATCGTCCCCAGCCGGATCACCTCGGTGGCCGGCAAGAAGCAGCGCGAGCTGGCGGTCGCGATCAAGCGCGCCCGCCATCTGGGCCTGCTGCCCTATGTCGTGAAGTGAGGACCGACCGATGGATGTGATTCTGCTGGAGCGCGTCGAGAAGCTCGGCGCCATCGGCGATGTCGTGACCGTCAAGGACGGTTTCGCGCGCAACTTCCTTCTGCCACGCAAGAAGGCGCTGCGGGCGAACGAGGCCAACCGGAAGGTGTTCGAGTCGAACCGTACGCGGATCGAGTCGGACAACGCCAACCGCCGCGGCGAGGCCGAGGCCGAGGCCAAGACCTTCGACAACGTCAAGGTCATGCTGATCCGCCAGGCGTCGAACACCGGCCAGCTCTATGGTTCGGTCGCGGTGCGCGACCTGGTCGAAATGCTGGTCGCGGACGGCCACAAGGTCGCCAAGTCGGCGATCGTGCTCGACAAGCCGATCAAGGCGATCGGCGTGTACGACGTTAAGGTCGCGCTGCACCCCGAAGTGTCGGTGACGATCAAGGTCAACGTCGCGCGATCGCCCGAGGAGGCCGCGATGCAGGCGGAGGGCGTCGACGTCATGGCGTCGATGTTCGAGCGTGACGAGGCGGGCTTCGTCGAGGATTACGATCCCAACGCCGAACCGGGCGCGACCGCCGAGGTCACCCCGACTGCGGAGCAGCAGCCGCAGGACTGACGCCCACCCCACGCCAACCGATCGAGGGGGCCGCCCGGAGTTGATCCCGGCGGCCTTTTTCATGTCTCCATGCACGGGGTTCGCAACCCGGTAAGCCTCAGGGGCAAAGTACGCAGGCGCTGACGACCGCGGCGAGCGGGATGATTGCGAAGACGACGGGGAGAAGGTGCTTCATGACGCGTGACCTGGATGTTGCGTGGCGGGTTCACCTGCATCAATGCGCGCGCGCGTTGGAAGGTTGCGGCAGGATGGATGGCCCAGGGAAACGTTCCGTTTCGTTTCGGGACTAGGTTCAACGTCGCCCGAACAGCTTCTCGATATCGGCATGCGCCAACTTGACCCAGGTCGGGCGCCCGTGATTGCACTGTCCCGAATGCGGGGTGGCCTCCATCTCGCGGAGAAGCGCGTTCATCTCGGCGACGCTCAGCACACGCCCCGCCCGCACCGACCCGTGACAGGCGATCGTGGCCGCGACGTGGTCCAGCCGTTCCCGCAGCGACAGTGCCTCGTCATAGGCCGCGAGCTCGTCCGCCAGGTCGGCGAGCAGCGCGGCCGCATCCGGCTTGCCTAGCGGTGCGGGCGTCGCGCGCACCAGCATGGCCCGCGGGCCGAACCGTTCGAGCTCGAGGCCGAAGTCGGACAGCTCCCCCGCCCTCGCCTCCAGCCGGTCACAGGCGGGCTCGTCCAATTCCACCACCTCGGGCAGCAGCAGCGCCTGCGCCGGTATGCGCCCGCCGGCCGCCGCGGCGCGCAGGCGTTCTAGGACGATACGCTCGTGCGCGGCGTGCTGGTCGACGAGCACCAGCCCATCCTCCGCTTCAGCGACGATGTAGGTGGTCGCGACCTGGCCGCGCGCGACCCCTAGCGGGTGCCGGACGGGCGGTGTGGGCGACCAGGCGGGCTCGGCGCGAGCTTGCGGCGGTCCGGTGAAGAAGGTCCGGCGCGCCTCGTTGACCGCCGGACGATCGAGGACGAGCGTATCGAACTCGCGGTCGGCACCGGAAAAGGCGGAAGGCGCGATCGGCTCGGCCCGCCACATGTCCACCGGCGCCTCTGGCGCACGCCGGACCGCGCGGTGTCCGGCGGCGTCGAGCGCGCGGCGCAGGCCCGAGACGATCAGCCCGCGCACCAGCACCGCGTCGCTGAAGCGTACCTCCGCCTTGGCCGGGTGGACGTTGACGTCGACCAGCTCGGGGGGCAGATCGAGGAATAGCGCGACGATCGCATGCCTGTCGCGCGGCAGCATCTCGGCATATGCGCCCCTGATCGCGCCGAGCAGCAGCCGGTCGCGCACGGGCCGCGCGTTGACGAACAGATATTGATGATCGGCGACGCCGCGGTTGAAGGTCGGCAGGCTCGCGACGCCGCCGAGGCGATAGGCGTCGCGCTCGGCGTCGATCGGCACCGCGTTCTCGCCGAGCATGCGGTCGGTGAGCGCGGCGACGCGGGACGGGCGATCGTCGCCCGCATCGGCGGTGAGCACGCGACGGCCGTCATGCTCGACCGTCATGGCGATGTCCGGCCGCGCCATCGCCAAGCGGCGGACGACGTCTAGGCAGGCGGCGTATTCCGAGCGTGCGGATCGGAGGAACTTGCGCCGCGCGGGCACCTTGGCGAACAATTCCTCGACGATCACGCGGGTTCCAGGCGGGAGCGCGGCGGGACCTTCGCGCACCACACGGCCGTTATCGACCACGCGCGCCCAACCGTCCGCGCCGCGCGGCCGCGACTCGATCGTGCAGCGCGAGACGCTGGCGATCGAGGGTAGCGCCTCGCCGCGGAAGCCGAGTGTGGTGACGGCCTCGATCGCACCGTCTTCGCCGGAGGGACCTTCCGGCAGCTTGGAAGTGGCGTGTCGTTCCAGAGCCAGCGCCATGTCGGCGGGCGTCATCCCGCAACCGTCGTCGGCGACCTCGATCCGGCCGACGCCTCCTTCGCGCAAGGAGACCGCGATGCGCGTCGCGCCCGCGTCGATCGCGTTCTCCGCCAGTTCCTTCAGCGCGCTGGCGGGTCTCTCGACCACTTCACCGGCGGCGATCCGGTTGACCAGCCGTTCGGGCAGGCGTCGTATTGACATGCGTCATGGCCTAGCGCACCGGGCGGCGTTCCGCGACCCGCAAACGCGAGCATCCGGCGCCAAGTTACGTGCGACGGGCACGCGGGGGCCGGCGGGATCGTGTGCGTAGCGCCTGTGCCCGTGGGGGGCCGCCGGCGACAAACGGGATTGAACCGGTTCGATGGCATTTTCGCGTTTCTTCCGGTTCATGTCACACGACATGGCGATCGACCTCGGTACCGCCAACACCGTCGTCTATGTCCGCGGGCGGGGCATAGTCCTCAACGAGCCGTCCGTGGTCGCGGTCGAGACGATCAACGGCGTCAAGCGCGTCAAGGCCGTCGGCGACGACGCCAAGCTTATGATGGGCAAGACGCCCGGTTCGATCGAAGCCATTCGCCCGCTTCGCGACGGCGTGATCGCCGACATCGACGTCGCCGAGCAGATGATCAAGCATTTCATCCACAAGGTGCACGGCGGCAAGATGCGCGCCTGGCGTTTTCCCGAGATCGTCATTTGCGTGCCGTCGGGATCGACCAAGGTCGAGCGTCGCGCGATCCGCGACGCGGCGTCGAACGCCGGCGCCAGCCAGGTATGGCTGATCGAGGAGCCGATGGCGGCCGCGATCGGAGCCGACATGCCCGTGACCGAGCCGATCGGGTCGATGGTGGTCGATATCGGCGGCGGGACGACCGAAGTGGCGGTGCTGTCGCTGCGCGGGCTCGCCTATACCACGTCGGTGCGGGTCGGCGGGGACAAGATGGACGAGGCAATCGTCTCGTATGTCCGGCGCAACCACAACCTCCTGATTGGCGAAGCGACCGCCGAGCGGATCAAGCAGGAGATCGGGATCGCCCGACCGCCCGCCGACGGCATCGGCAAGGTCGTCGCGATCAAGGGTCGCGACCTCGTCAACGGCGTGCCCAAGGAAATCCAGATCAATCAGGGCATGATCGCCGAAGCCTTGTCCGAGCCGGTCGCGACGATCGTGGAGGGCGTTCGCGTCGCGCTGGAGAACACCGCGCCCGAACTCGCCGCCGACATCGTCGACCAGGGCATCGTGCTGACGGGCGGCGGGGCGCTTCTCGAAGGATTGGACGAGGTGCTGCGCGACGAGACGGGCCTGCCCGTCACCATCGCGGAGGACCCCCTCACCTGCGTGGCGCTGGGCACCGGCCGCGCGCTCGAGGATCCGATGTACCGCGGCGTCCTCCAGAGCGGCTGATCCGGCGGGAGCAAGCGGGTGGTGGTCGGCGACGACCGGCGGACAGGGTTTTCCCGGCGTCGTCAATACAGGGTCCTGATCAGCTACGTCGTCGCGATCGGCGGTGCGGCGGCCGGTGGAGTGCTGCTGCTGCTGTCGACGCTCAATCCCCCGCTATTCTCCGCGCTGCGGATGGCCGTCGCCGACGTGACCACCCCCGTCGCATCGCTGGTGTCGGGCGGGGCTCAGTTCCTGATGGCGGGACCGCGCGCGGTCGGGACCTATCTCGGCGTCCACGGCGAGAACGCCCGGCTGACGCGCGAAGTCGCGGCGACGCGCGATCTCCTGATCCGTGCGCGCGCGATCAATTACGACAATCGCCGGCTGCGGTCGCTGCTCGCGATCCGCGACCGTAGCCCGGCGGCGGTGGTCAGCGCGCGCGTGGTGAGTTCGACGGCGGGGAGCACGCGCCGGTTCGCGCTTCTGAACGCGGGTCGCCTGTCCGGCGTCCGGCCAGGCATGCCCGTGCGCGGTCCCGATGGGCTGGTCGGCCGCATCGTCGAGACCGGGCTGAACGCGGCGCGCGTGCTCCTCCTGGTCGATCCGGACAGCATCGTTCCCGTGCGCCGGACGCGCGACGGCCTGCCCGCGATCGTCGCGGGGCGCGGCGACGGCGCGGTCGATATCCGTTCGGTCGACGATCTGGGCGTGCGCTTTCGGGCGGGCGACCTGTTCGTGACGTCGGGCACAGGCGGCCTGTACGCGCCGGGCGTGCCCGTCGCGCGCGTGGTCGCGGCCGGTCGCGATACGGTGATCGGGCGTACGGTGGCGCGACCCGACACGCTCGATTTCGCGCTGGTCGAGCAGCCCTTCCTGCCGCTTCCGCCGCCATCGAATCCGCCGGTCGCACGATGAGCGACGCGCTCGACTTCCGGCCTTTCGCCCCCGTGCTGCCGCCGCGACGCGCGCGCGCGCTGCCGTGGGTCACGGTGATCGGCGCGTCGGCCTTGACGGCGGCGCCCGTCGTGGCGACGTTGCCGCTCATGCCCCCGCTCGGGCTGTTGATGCTGCTGACCTGGCGGCTGCTCGCCCGCTTCGCGCTCCGGCGCTGGGCGGCGGCGCCGCTAGGTTTCTTCGATGACCTGGTGAGCGGTCAGCCGCTGGGCAGCGCGGTGCTGTCGTGGAGTTTGTGCTTTCTGGTGATCGACATGGTCGAGCGGCGGTCCGGCGACCGCGATTTCGGGCGGGACTGGCTGATCGCCGCCGGCCTGATCGCGGGCGTGCTGGTGCTCGGGCGGGTCGTCGCCACACCACTATACGCACCACTCTCCCCCGCCCTCGCCACCCAAATCACAGTGTCGGTGCTGCTGTTCCCGATCTTCGCGCGGATCGTCGCCTGGATCGACCGACGCCGTACCCAGGGCCAGATACCCGGAGTTCCGGCCTGATGCGCCATCGACCGATCCTGAGCGAGGCGACGCAAGCATATAGCTTCACGCGCCGGGCCGGGTTGCTGGGTGCGATCCAGGGGCTGTTCGGGGTCGCGCTGGCGGCGCGGATGGGGTGGCTCGCGGTGGCGGAGAACGAGCGGTACAACCTGCTATCGGAAAGCAACCGCGTCGATATGACGCTAATGCCGCCCAGGCGGGGATGGCTTGTGGATCGCAATGGCCTGCCGATCGCGAACAACCGCACCGATTTCCGCGTCGACATCATCCCCGACCGGTTCCACGAGCCGGATCGCGTGCTGCCGCTGCTCGGTCGGCTGTTGCGAATTCCGGGGGCGGAGATGGCGAGGCTCCGGATCGATCTGGAGCGCGCGGCCGGGTTCCAGCCGGTGCAGGTGGCCGAGCGCCTGGATTGGGAGCGGTTCGCCGCCGTCAGCGTGCGCCTGCCCGAGCTCCCCGGCGTGGTTCCGACACGTGGTTTCGCGCGCCATTACCCGGCGGGCGCGGCGGTGGCGCACCTGACCGGCTATGTCGGCGCGGCCACTGCGGAGCAGTTTCGGGAGACGCGCGACCAGCTGTTCGTCACGCCGGGCTTCAAGCTGGGCAAGGACGGATTGGAAAAGACCCTGGAGCCGGTGCTGCGCGGGAAGGCCGGGGCCAAGCGGATCGAGGTCACGGCCTCGGGCAAGCTCGTCCAGCCGCTCGAGACCAAGCTCGACGAGCCCGGGCGCAACGTCCGCCTGACGATCGACGCCGGCCTGCAGGAATATGCGGCGCGGCGGCTGGGCCCGCATTCGGGATCGGCGGTGGTGATGGACTGTCGCACGGGCGAGTTGCTGGCGATGGTGTCGATGCCCGCCTACGACCCGAACAGTTTTTCCGACGGCATCAGCCAGTTGGAATGGAAGATGCTGTCGGACGACGATCACGTCCCGCTCATGAACAAGATCGCGCAAGGGCTATATCCGCCGGGATCGACCGTGAAGCCGATGAACTCGCTCGCGCTGTTGAAGGCCGGGGTGAGCCCGGCGGACCGCGTGTCGTGCTCGGGCGCGCTTCGGGTCGGCGGCGGTGTGTTCCACTGCCACAAGCGCCGGGGTCACGGATCGGTCGACATGCGCCAGGCGGTCGCGCAGAGTTGCGATATCTATTTCTACGAGATGGCCAGGCGGATCGGTTACGACGCGTTCGCGCCGGTCGCGAGGTCGCTGGGCATGGGCGAGCGATTCGATCTGCCGTTCGGGACGCAGCGTTACGGCACTGTCCCCGACAGCGCATGGAAGCTGCGGAAATATAAGGACAAGTGGACGGTCGCGGACACGCTCAATTCGTCGATTGGTCAGGGTTATGTGCTGTCCAATCCGCTCCAGCTGTGCGTCATGGCGGCGCGGATCGCGAGCGGGCGCGTGGTCCAGCCGACGCTGCTCGCGCGCAGGGTGGACCGGAACCCGCCCGTCCTGGATGCCACTCCCGAACATCTGGCCGTAGTGCGCGACGCGATGTGGGCGGTGGTGAACGGCGGCGGCACCGCCGGGCGCGCGCGGCTGAAGGTGCCCGGCGTCGAACTGGCGGGCAAGACGGGCACCGCGCAGGTCCGCCGCATCACGATGGCCGAACGGCGGTCGGGTGTGCTCGGCGATACGTCGCTGCCGTTCAAACTGCGCGACCATTCGCTGTTCATGGGGTTCGCGCCCGCCGCAGAGCCGCGCTATGCCGTCGCGGTAGTGCTCGAGCATTCGGGGCATATCGTCACGGCCGCGCCGATGGCGAGCGACATCGTCACCTACCTCTACGACCGCGAACGCGCGTTGAGATCGCTCGAACCGCTGGAGAAAGACTGGGGCGGCGACATCGCTACCCGCCTTGCCGCGCAATCCGCCGCCTACAAGGCGGCGCGCGACGCCGAGGCGGGCGTGGCGACCAAGATCGATGGCGTCGTGCCGAGCGACGCTCCCGCCGTCGAGGCCGCGACCGCGCTCGCGAACGAGACCCAGGCCGCGCTCGCGGCGCTCGGCGACGGCGGCGTGGCGCGGGTCGGGACGACAGAACAGGCGCAATAGGGGTTTGCAAGCCCTGGCTCGACTGCTACCGGCATCCGTGCGATCGCATCGGCCTGGCCGACCGCCGGTCACGGACGCATAGCTCAGTTGGTAGAGCAGCTGACTCTTAATCAGCGGGTCCTTGGTTCGAGCCCAAGTGCGTCCACCATCCTACTTTTCATCGTGGGTCACCATGCTACGGTCGTGCGTGGATGGCTATCTATGAACTTGGAGGCTTGCGCCCCGCCCTGCACCCGACCGCCTGGATCGCGCCAACTGCGGAGCTGATCGCCGACGTCGTGCTCGGCGCGGAGGCGAGTGTCTGGTTCGGGGCGGTGGTGCGGGCGGACAACACGCCGATCACGATCGGGGCGCGGACGAACGTGCAGGAGGGGGCGATGCTCCATTCCGATCCGGACGCGCCGCTGACGGTCGGAAAGGATTGCACGATTGGGCATCACGCGATCCTGCATGGCTGCACCGTCGGCGACGGCGCGTTGATCGGGATGGGGGCGATCGTGCTCAACCGCGCGGTCATCGGGGACGGGTGCATCGTCGGCGCAGGCGCGCTGGTGACGGAGGGGAAGGTCTTCCCGCCCGGCAGCTTGATCATCGGCAGTCCTGCGCGCGCTGTGCGCGAACTGGACGAAGCCGCGCGCGCTGCGCTTATCATGTCGGCCGCACATTATGTGGCCAAGGCGCGGGCCTGCGCTGCGGGGCTGCGCCGGATCGACTGACGCCGATAGGCTAGACAAGCAGGTCCGTTGCCGTACAAAACCGATGGCATGACCCTGCCCGCCATCCTCGACCGTCTGCGCCTGCCCGTGATTGGTTCACCACTGTTCATCATCTCCGGGCCGGAGCTGGTGATCGCGCAATGCAAGGCGGGGATCGTCGGTTCGTTTCCGGCTCTCAACGCCCGGCCGCAGACGCTGCTCGACGAATGGCTGCATCGCATCACCGAGGAACTGGCGGCGCACAACCGTGACCATCCGGAGCGCCCGGCCGCGCCGTACGCGGTCAACCAGATCGTTCACAAATCAAACGACCGTTTGGAGCAGGATCTGGACACTTGCGCCAAATGGCAGGTGCCGATCGTCATCACCTCGCTCGGCGCGCGCGAGGACCTGAACACCGCAGTTCACGGTTGGGGCGGAATCGCGTTGCACGACGTGATCGACGACCGTTACGCGCGCAAGGCGATCGAGAAGGGCGCGGATGGCCTGATCGCCGTCGCGGCCGGCGCGGGCGGGCATGCGGGCCGACTGTCGCCCTTCGCGCTGATCGGCGAGATCCGCGCCTGGTTCGACGGGCCGCTCGCATTGTCCGGATCGATCGCGTCGGGCGACGCGATACTTGCCACGCAGGCGATCGGCGCGGATTTCGCTTATATCGGTTCGCCCTTCATCGCCACGACGGAGGCGAACGCCGATCCCGATTACAAGCAGGGGATCGTCGACGGGCGCGCGGCGGACATCGTCTATTCAGACCTGTTCACCGGCGTCCACGGCAACTACCTGCGCGGTTCGATCGAGCGCGCGGGACTCGATCCCGACAACCTGCCTCAGGGTGACCTGAAGACGATGGATTTCGGCGGGGGCAACTCCGCCAAGCCCAAGGCGTGGCGTGACATCTGGGGATCGGGTCAGGGCATCGGTGCCGTCGTCGCCATCGAGGACGTGGCCGACCGCATCGACCGGCTGGAGCGCGAATACCGTGCTGCGCGCGAAAGGCTGCGGCTCGCCGCCTAAAACTCGCGGGCAAGCCGTTCTTGGATCAGGCGGGCGGGACCCGGCCCGATCGCCTCCGCCGCTTCATCGAGCATCACCGCGCGGCGGTGGAGATCAAGGCTGGCCGCCGCGAGTTCGCGCGCACGCTCCGGCATGAGCGCGAGCGCCTCCTTACTGCAAGCGGGGGACGATCCGAGGCCGCGTGCCGGAAGCCGTAGTTCGAGCGGCGCGATTTCGCCTGCGTCCACGGCGCGCCAGTGCAGCAGCCAGGCGACGACGTGAAGAAGTCGGGTCGTCACCTTCAGCGACTCGCACGATGTCTGGACCCGCGCGAGTGGATCGAGGTCGAAAGCCTCCCGACGAAGCGCATCGTCGAAATAGGCGCGCGCCTCGTCCGCGAGCAGCATCGCATCTTGGTACAACGAGTCCCGCAGGCGACGGTGGATGGGATCGGAAATCACCGAGTCGTTCTGCCACGATCAGAAGCCGTCGCCCAGCGCCGGGCGCGTCCCGATCCGGAACCGTTCAGGCGATGATATCGGGGATAAGCCGATCGCAGAGCTGCGCGATCTCGTCTCGCAAGCGCAGCTTGCGCTTCTTGAGCCGCGCCATCCGCATCTGATCGGTCGAGGCACCCTCGACGAGCGCCTCGATCGCCGCATCCAGATCCCGGTGTTCGGTCCGGAGCTGCTCCAGCCGCATCGCGATCGCCGCCTCGTCCATTCGCCGCCTCCCCAACCCGCCTTTACCGAATGGCGCATCGGGCCGTCGCTGAAAAGCGCGGTTACGTCGAATCACGCCCGTCGACGCACGCGACTTTCCGCAAGCCGTGTGTTCTACTGGATCCTCCACACCAACCAGGAGGTTTCGGCAACATGCAGTCATCGCACCAATCGGCCCTGGAGTTCAAGCACGCGGCGCTCGATCAGCGGCTCGAGCAGGAGATCCACAGGCCGGCCCCCGACAGCATCGTGATCGCCGAATTGAAGAAGCGGAAGCTGCGATTGAAACAAGAAATGGCGCAGCCCTGATCCGCCAGCCGTCACGGATCAGCCGCGAGAGGGGCCAGGTTCCACAGGCCGCGTCGCGACCGGCTTGCGCGCCCTGATGGGATCGATCGGGTCGTCGAAGGCGATACCGGCGCGCCCTTCCGTGTACCAGGCCACCTTGCCGGAGACCGCGCCTATATGTCGCAGTTCGACGATAAGCGCGGCGCCGATCGTCACCGGAGGCGCGTTATCGATCATCAGGCCACCTGCCGACAGGTTGCGAACGCGGATGTCGGTCGCTTCCTCGTCGCCGATGCGAAGTCGGGCGGCGAGGAAAAGGCTGTCGCGCCCGCGGCTGCGCTGTCCGGCGGCGAGATTGTCGCCGATCGCCGATGACGCACCACGCGGCTTCATGTTGATCGGGTCCGACATGTCCAAACGGGTACGGCGCGCAGGTTAGCGAAGCGTTAACGGCAGACCGGTCAATCCTCGCGCGAGATCTTCTCGTTGCGTTCGTGACGCTCCTGAGCCTCGACGGTCATCGTCGCGATCGGTCGCGCCTCCAGCCGCCCAAGACTGATCGGTTCGCCCGAGACCTCGCAATAGCCGTACTCGCCCTCGTCGATGCGGCGGAGCGCCGCTTCGATCTTGTTGACCAGCTTGCGCTGGCGATCGCGGGTACGCAGCTCGATCGACCAGTCGGTCTCCGTCGATGCGCGATCGTTCAGATCCGCCTCGCGCAGCGAATCAACCTGAAGCTGGCTTAGCGTCCCTTGCGACTCCAGTCGGATCGCATCGCGCCACCGGATCAGCTTGCGCCGGAAATAGGCCTGCTGACGCAGGCTCATGAAGGGTTCGTCGACGTACGGAAGATACTCCGGCTCGCCGTCGTTGGCGGCGGCCAGAGCCAACACGTCGGACCGGTCCGCACGATCGAA
Source organism: uncultured Sphingomonas sp. (assembly GCF_964237155.1). GTDB lineage: Bacteria > Pseudomonadota > Alphaproteobacteria > Sphingomonadales > Sphingomonadaceae > Sphingomonas. Next base: position 26,761 of record NZ_CAXSHH010000013.1, read on the forward strand.
CGCGCTTGCCATCAATGTATCTCCCCACCGCGCTCGACCCTACCTGTTCGGTTTGAGTCGCATCGCAGAACCGCCCCGTTGGCGACCGGGCCTATAATCGCGCGCGATCCGCCCTACAAGCGACGGAATGAACCCGTTGGCCACGCGCGACGCAACATTCGTGCAGGTTTGGGATCGGCCGTCGCAAAATGGATCGAGCAGCACCTCGAGCACCGGCGATATGGCGGCTCGTCCTGCAGCTTGATTTCGTTCAAATCCCCATCGTCGGGCTTTGGGCGAAATTCAGGCGCGTCTGGCCGACCGATCAGCCTGTCGCCACCAGCTCATGGCGGCGCAGGGCGTGGCGGAGCTGGTCGTAGGTGAGGCCGAGCGCCAGGGCGGTGGCCCGTTGATTGAAGCGGTGCTCGGCGAGCGCGCGGGAGAGCAGGTCGGATTCGAACCGAGCGACCTGGGACTTGAAGTCGGACGGTCCGGTCTCGCATGCGACGATCGGGGCATCGTCGCGTGCTGTCTCGCCCACCGCATCCGGCTGGGTCGGCGTCGCACCAGTGCGCGCTCCAGCCCCTGGGCGATATGGCGAATCGAAAGGATCGATCTCGATCCGATCGATCGGCTCCTCACGGTCCCAGCGATAGGTCGCCCGCTCGACGACGTTGCGGAGCTCGCGGACGTTGCCCGGCCAGTCATGCCCGCCGAGCGTCCGGATCGCGTCCGGACCAAAGCCGGGCCAAGTGCCCCAGCCAAGTTCCGCGGCCATCCGTCGCCCGAAATGATCGGCCAGCACAAGGATATCGCCCTTGCGAGCGCGGAGCGGCGGTAAGGTCACGACCTCGAAGGAAAGCCGGTCGAGCAAATCGGCGCGGAACTCGTGCGCCTCGACCTTGTCCGGCAGGTGCTCGTTCGTCGCGGCGACGATACGGACATCGACGCGGATCGGGCGCGACGAGCCGATGCGGTTGATCTCGCCATACTCGACCGCGCGCAGCAAACGGTCCTGCGCGGCCATCGACAGCGTGCCCAGCTCATCCAGGAACAAGGTGCCGCCGTCCGCCTCCTCGAAACGTCCCGCCCGCGCCTTGGTGGCCCCGGTGAACGACCCCGCCTCATGTCCGAATAGTTCGGCCTCGATCAGCGTCTCGGGAAGCGCGGCGCAGTTCATGACGACCAGCGGCTGGTCCCAACGCGGGCTGAGGCGGTGAAGCCGCTCGGCGACGAGTTCCTTGCCCGTGCCGCGTTCACCGATGACGAGCACGGGTCGATCAAGCGCGGCCGCGCGACTCGCGCGCTCCAATACATCCAGGAAAACGCCTGATTGGCCAATGACCTGCGACGCGCGTTCCACGCCAAGTATCTGGCGCGAAATCCCAAGTCTTGGCAAGCCCCTATACGACCCGTCACTCCGACGAGAGCTGGGTTCTGGGGCTGGGATGCGACTAAGCGGTTGTTAACAAACGAATTATGATCTCAGCTTACGTGGGAATGACGACCTGGAAGCGAGTTGGCACAAGCCATGCAAAACTCTCGCCGTACCACGAACAACGGCGCGGATGACGCCAGCCAAGGGAGCCTACACCATGTTCAACACCGACCTCACCCGCCGCTTCGCCGCCGTCGTCTGCACGATGGTGATGAGCGTCACCTGCATCCTCGGCGCGGTCGGCCCCGCGCAGGCCCGGCTGGAGCGGGTGTCCGCGCCGATCGTCCTCACCGCCTGATCCCATCACCGGAGTAACAGTTCCATGGGCATATTCTCCCGCACACGCGACATCGTCGCCGCCAATTTCGCCGATCTGGTCGAGAAGGCCGAGGACCCCGCCAAGATGATCCGCATGATCATCCTGGAGATGGAGGAGACGCTGGTGGAAGTCCGCGCCTCCGCCGCGCGCACCATCGCCGATCAGAAGGAGATGCGCCGGCACATCGCCAAGCTGGAGGGCCTGCAGGCGAGCTGGACCGAGAAGGCCGAGCTGGCGCTGAGCAAGGACCGCGAGGACCTGGCCAAGGCGGCGCTGGTCGAGCGCCAGAAGGCGACGGACATGGCCGATCAGCTGAAGGCGGAGGTCGGCGTGCTCGACGACGCGCTCAGGGCGTCGGAGGAGGATATCGCCAAGCTCCAGACGCGGCTGCGCGAGGCCCGGACAAAGCAGAGTTCGGTCCAGACGCGGCTGGAGAGTGCCAACAACCGGGTGCGCCTGCGCGAGATGTATGCCGGCGCGAAGACGGAGGACGCGTTCAGCCGCTTCGACGTGCTGGAGCGCAGGGTCGACGACGCCGAGGGCCGCGCGGAGGCGATGGGCCTGGGCGTGCAGAAGACGCTGGAGGAGGAGATATCCGACCTGCGAGCGTCCGACCGGGTCGACGCGGAACTTGCCGAGCTCAAGCGCCGCCTGAACGCCAACAGCAACCGGGAGGGTTGAGCATGGACGACATCCTGGTTCCCCTCATCGTCATCCCGGCCATCTTCATCGGCATGCCGTGGATCATCATGCACTACATAACCAAGTGGAAGCAGCTGCCGCGCATCACCAACGAGGACGAGAAGCTGCTCGACGAGATGCATGTCCTCGCGCGGCGGCTGGAGGATCGGCTGAACACGATCGAGCGGATCGTGGCGGCCGACAATCCCGACTTCCGGCCCGGCCTGAGTACCTCGGCTCCCGAGTGGAAATCCGGTCTCATCTCTTCCCAGCAGTCCCATTCCATTGATCGGAGGAACTGACATGTCCGGCAGCCGTACCAAGTTCTATCTCGATCGGCAGAACCGCAAATGGAAGGGCGTGTGCTCCGGGATGGCCGACTATACGGGCCTGGAGGTCATGTGGGTCCGCATCGGCGTGATCCTGCTGACGCTGGCCGGGGGCTTTCCCTGGACGCTGGTCGCCTATCTCCTGGTCGCCTGGATGGCGAACGAGCGGCCGAGCGGGCTGTATGACACGCCGGAGGATGCGAAGTTCTGGCAGGGCGTGCGCACCAACCCGACCCGCTCGACGACCGAGGTCCGGTCCAAGCTGCGCGAGATAGATCGCCGCCTGGCTGACATGGAAACCTTCTACACCAGCCGAAACACGCAGCTGGCGAGCGAGATCGAGAGCCTGCGCTAAGCTGCGCGACCGCGCCAACCGAGGACCGTTCCCATGAGCCCATTGCTGATCCCGATCGTTGGGATGCTGATCCCGATCACCGCGATAATCGCCAAGCTGATCGTCGCGCCCTGGATCGCGTTGAAAGAGCGCAGGCTGGAATACGAGGCGACGATGATCGCCGAAAAGGCGGCCCAATACGCCGCGCAGACCGAGCGGCTGGAGCAGCGGGTCCGGGTGCTGGAGCGGATCATCACCGACCGCGGCGCGGACCTGGCGGGCGAGATCGAGCAGCTGCGCGACGCCCTGCCATTGAACTGATCGGCCGCTCAACGAGGAACAGGGAGAACAACCATGACCGGTGGACAATGGATGGTGGTCCTGATCGTGTTGATCGGCGTCATCGGCGGGATCGTGAAGAACCGGCACCGCCACGAACACAAGGCGCCCCGGGTCGGCGGCGGAGACGCGGAGACGCTGCGTCTCCAGGATGAGGTCAGGCAGATGAAGGATCGCATCCAGGTGCTCGAACGGGTCATCACCGACACCCATGGCACGGTCGGTCTCGATCACGAGATCGAGCGGCTGCGTGACCGTTGAAGGAGGAAGCGATGCAGGACGTGAACCTCTATGTGACCTGCGCGGTATCCGGCCTGACCGGGCTGGCGATGCTGGTCGGCGCGGGCCTTTGGGGCTGGCGCGACTGGGTAGCGCTTAAATGCCGCGAGATCGAGGCGCGGAGCGGGCCGGCGATGCCGTCCGGCCAAGCCGGCGCCAGGATCGAGATCGCGGATCTGCGTGAGCGAATCAGGAAGCTGGAGGCGATCGCCGCGGGGGTGGAGTTGTGATCCATCCCTCGCCCGCTTCCGAGAGAGGGACGGGTGCGATGCGCGCCGGGGTGAGGAGCGGGTCTTTCCCGGACAGGTCCGGCCCTCATCCTCGCCGTGGCTACGCCACGTCTTTCCCCCTCCCGCGAAGGCGGGAGAGGGTTTGAGGGGCGGCGGTTGCCCGCCCTCCTCCGCTCTCCTACCTTTCATTCATGCCCAATCTCACCGACATCCGCGAGGAATACGAGTTCCTCGATCCCGACGATCGTTACCGCCTGCTGATCGATCTTGGGCGCGAATTGGAGCCGATGCCGGTCGCGCTGAAGACCGAGGCGACGTTGGTGCGCGGGTGTTCGGCCTCCGTTTGGGTCTATCCCATGCCCGTGGAGGGAGGCCGACTGCATTTCCTGGCGGACTCGAACGCCTCGATCACCAAGGGCATCATCGCGCTGATCTTGCTGACGGTTCAGGACCGGGCTGCGGGAGAGATCCTGGCGACCGACATCACGGAGGCGCTCGCGCCTTTCGACCTGAAGCGTCAGCTGAGTTCGAGCAGGACGCAAGGCGTTCCGAACATGATCGCGCTGATCCGCGAAACGGCGGAGCGTTACGCCGCGGTCGCCTGATCGGGGAAGACGAGGTTCGTCACCGCAAGCGCCACCCGACCAGGTGGTTCGGGACCGACCGCGTCGCCGAGCAGTGTCCGGGCGACTTCCGCGATGTCGGCACCGGCCGGGATCATGTGCCAGGTCCGGACATCGGCGGAGTCGATCGCCATCACCGCGCGCTTGGGGCACACGCCAAGGCACTTCACTTCGGTCGCGCCGATCCGGGCCTTGCGGCCCTTGCCGATGCCGAGTTCCGTGCGGAGCGCCTTGGCGAGCGGGGTGCGGCCTTTCGGACCGAAGCCGCCACCCAATTTCCCCGAGCACTTGCCGCAGACCAGGAACGCGCGTTCCCAATTCGACCGGATGATCGTCTTCACGCGGTCGGCTTCCATTGGCGTCGGTCCTCGGCGGTGCGCAGCACCTCGTAGGACGCCTGCACCGCGCGGAAGCGTGCGGCGGCGGCCTCGTCGCCAGGCTTGACGTCGGGGTGGCTGGCCTTCGCGAGGCGGCGCCAGGCGGCGCGCACCGCCTCGAAATCGGCGTCGGGATCGAGGCCGAGGACCTCCAGCGCGCGCATCTCGTCGCGCGAGCGGCTGCCATCGCCCGATCCGCCCCAGCCATAATGGCCGGCCTGCTTGTACGCCTCCCCCTCCCCGCTCTCCTTCTTCTCACGCGCGGCGGCTTCCTCGGCGCTCAGGCCCTCGAAGTAATTCCAGCCGCGATTATACTCGCCCGCATGCGTCTCGCAGAAATACCAACGATCGGGGCTGTTGGGCGATTTGGGCGCGGGGCGGTCGCCGGGCTCGGTGCAGCCGTGGCGGTCGCACAGCCGCACCTGGGTCGCGCCGCGGTCGACGCCGTAGCCACGCCAACGGGGAAAACCCCAATCACTCGATCTGCCGGAGGTGCGCGCCATCGAGGTCGACATAGACACCCGCCCGGTTCGCGCAACCGCGCCGACTCCACCGATCGCGGCGGCTTCGCCATGTCGTGCGGGAAGCACGGTTCGTCGATTGCGCGAGGCTTGCCGACGACCGGTGCGGCAAGCGTTCATCTCTGATACGGCCCGACCCGGCGAGGGCGGCGTATCGCCTCGCGACCGCGGAGCTGGAGTCCCGATGCCGACAAGTTTTTCGCCGCTCCGCACTTGGCGGGCAGACCTGCCCGCGTCGATCGTGGTCGCGCTGGTGGCGCTGCCGCTGTGCCTGGGCGTGGCGCTCGCGTCGGGGGCGCCGCTGTTCTCGGGCCTGATCGCGGGCATCGTCGGCGGCATCGTGGTAGGCGCGCTGTCCAAGTCGCCGCTGTCGGTCAGCGGCCCGGCGGCCGGCCTGACGGTCATCGTCTTCGCGGCGATCGAGCGGATGCCGAGTTTCGAGGCGTTCCTGCTGGCCGTGATGCTGGCGGGGGTCATGCAGGTCGCGTTCGGCCTGACGCGCGGCGGCGTGCTGGCGGAATTCGTGCCGTCGTCGGTCATCACGGGGATGCTGGCGGCGATCGGGCTGATCCTGATCCTGAAGCAAATCCCCCACGCTTTGGGGTATGACGGCGATTACGGGGGCGATTTCGAGTTCTTTCAAGCCGACGGGTACAACACCTTCTCCTCCATCTGGCGCGCGGCGCGTGAGAGCACGACGACGGGCGCGGTGCTGATCGCGGGCGTTAGCCTGGCGTTCCTGTTCTGGTGGGACAAGGCGCGGCCCAAGGAAGGTCCGCTCCGGTTCCTGCCCGGGCCGCTCGTGGTGGTGATCATCGGGGTGGTGGGCAATTGGCTGCTCGGGCTGCTCGCGCCGACGAGCCGGCTCGGGCGCGATCACCTGGTCGAGGTACCCGTCGCGGGAAGTTTCGGCGAGTTCACCGGGTTGTTCTCGCTCCCCGATTTCGGGCAGGTCGGCAACCTCGCCGTCTGGACGACGGCGTTGACGTTGGCGATCGTCGCCAGCCTGGAATCGCTCCTGAGCGTCAAGGCGGTCGACGAGCTGGACCCCAAACGCCGCACCACCGACAAGAACCGCGAGCTGTTCGCGCAAGGATCGGGGAATATCGTGTCCGGGCTGCTCGGCGGGCTGCCGCTGACGTCCGTGATCGTCCGGTCATCCGCCAACGTCGATTCGGGCGCGGAGTCCAAGCTGTCGACGATGCTGCACGGCGCCTGGCTGCTGTTGAGCGTCGCGCTGATCCCGGCGGTCCTGAACCTGATCCCGCTGGCGGCGCTGGCGGCGGTGCTGATCGCGACGGGGTACAAGCTGACCAAACCGGCGCTGTTCGTCGCGCGGTACAAACAGGGATGGACGCAGTTCGTCCCATTCGTCGTCACGATCTTGGCGATCCTGTTCACCGATTTGCTGATCGGCATCGGCATCGGACTGGCGGTCGGGTTCGCCTTCGTGATCGCGCGCAATTTCCGCACCGCGATCACGTTCGCGTGCGACGGCAACGACTGCCTGATCCGCGCGCGGCGCAACCTGTATTTCATCCATAAATACGAGCTGCAACGCGAACTGGGACGCGTGACCGACGGGGCCGACCTGCTGATCGACCTGTCGTCGACCAGTTACGTCGATCTGGACAACGTCGAGATCATCAACGCCTTCATCAAGGGCGCAGGGTACCGGGGCATCACCGTCAAGGTGCGCGGAGATATCGGCAAGCGCACGGCTCCCTTGATCCAGGCCCCATCGTCGGAGGCGAGCTTCGCATGAAGGACAACAAGCAGCTCCTGTTGTCCAACAAGGCCTGGGCGGCGGAACTACTGGACGAGGACCCCCAGTACTTCACCCGGCAGGTCATGGGTCAGCAGCCCAAATTCCTGTGGATCGGCTGTTCCGACAGCCGCGTCTCGCCCGAACAGATGACGCAGACGTCGCCCGGCCGGATGTTCATCCATCGCAACATCGCCAACCTGATCGACCGTGACGACATGAACCTGATGTCCGTCGTCCAGTTCGCGGTCGACGAGCTGAAGGTGCCCAACGTCATCGTGTGCGGGCATCACGGCTGCGGCGGCATCAAGGCGACAATGGCGGGCGGGACAACCGGGCCGATCGACCGCTGGCTGGACAATGCGCGCGCGGTACGTCTGGCGCATGCCGACGAGATCGACACGTTGCCGGACGACGAGGCCCGGGTAAATCGCTTTGTCGAGGTGAACGTGCGCGACCAGCTGCTCAACCTGGCGCGCACCAGGACCGTTCAGGACGCCTTCGCGCGGGAACAGCCGCTGATCCTTTACGGCTGGGTGTACGACATCCGCGATGGGCTGCTGAAACCGTTGATGGAGATCGACCGCGACACGCCGCTCGATACAGTCGGGAAGCCCGGGCGGGTGCTGGTGCCGACGGCGGAATTGCAGGCGTCGGCGGCGGTCGTCGACGCGGATTGACCATATCGCCGATCGACCCGCCAACCGGGCGGCTGTTGATCGCGGCACCCCGCCCCTGTGCCTGTTCGCGCGTGATGTCAGAGGGTCTGTAAGCCGGGTTCTGTCCCGCCCATGAGGACGGGGGCGACCATTCCTCTCGGACGACGCTTACGCGCCGCCTCCAGCGACCAACCCGGACGGCGGGCGGGAACACGCCCCGAGGCCGAAACCCCATGCCATCCCTATTCGGTCTTGCTCCCGGTGGGGTTTGCCGTGCCGTCGCCGTCGCCGGAGACGCGGTGCGCTTTTACCGCACCCTTTCACCCTGACGTGGCCGAAGCCGTCGCCGTCTGCTCTCTGTGGCACTTTCCCTGACCCCGGATCAACTCCGGGGCCGCCGGGCGTTACCCGGCACCGTCGTTCCGCGGAGCCCGGACTTTCCTCGACGCGCTCGCGCGCGACGCGGCCGCCCGACCCTCTGACGCGACGGCCCTAGCCCCAATGAGGTCGATCGCGAAAGTGGATTTCGCCTCTCCGGCAGGCTTTGCGCGGATGCGCCACGCGGCGGCCTAATCGTCGCCCTGCGGTTTGGGAAGGAGGAGGGCGAGGAGGATCATCCGGCATTCCGCATCGACCTCGCCGTCCACGAGTTCGGGGCGAAAGCGGCGCTGGAACGCCATGACCGCCGCCATCCGGTCGGTGACGTCGTAGCCGAACCGTTCGAGCGCCAGGAGGAAGCCCGCCTCCGTCCAGTTCGGGTCCATGAGGTTCCTGGTCGGGCGCGGCAACGCCAGGCGGAGCCGGGCCAGACTGTGCCAGGGAAACAATTCCCCGGGATCGCGCTTGCGGGCGGGGGCGATGTCGGAATGGCCGACGATGTTGCCCCGCGTTATCCCATGGCGGTCCTTGATCGCGGCGACGAGCCGGATGACGGAGGCCACCTGTTCGTCGGGGAACGGGCGGTAGCCGAATTCGTGGCCCGGATTGACGATCTCGATGCCGACGCTCGCCGAATTGACGTCGTCGACGTCGCGCCAATGCGACGCGCCCGCGTGCCAAGCCCGCCGCGCCTCGTCGACCATGCGCAGCGTCGTGCCGTCCTCCGCGACGAGATAGTGAGCGGAGACCTTGGCGACGGGATCGCGCAGGCGGGCGATGGCGGACTCGGCGTCGGCCATGCCGGTATAGTGGAGCACGATCATCGTGACCGGCCCCGGGCGTTCGTCGTGGTTGGGCGAGGGCGTATCGATGATCGTCATGCGTCCGCGAGCTTGGCGGGCGCTCGCGCGGTTGTAAACCGTCAGGCGGCGACGTCGCTCCTTTGCGACGCGGTCGTCTCGTACAGCCCGCGGAACCGGGCGCTGGGCGCGAAGGCGTGGGTCTGGCCGATGACGGTCTCGCCCGCGCCGAGCACGAGCAGGCCGCCGGGGCGAAGCGCCCGGGCCAGGCGGTCGAACACCGCGGCGCGTCCGGCGGGCGTTAGATAAAGCAGGACGTTGCGGCACATGACCAGGTCGAAGCGGCCGGGCGGCGGTTCGTCGGCGACGAGGTTGGCGCGGCGGAAGGACAGGGCGCGCATCAGTTCGGGCTTGGCGACCCAATCGGGATCGGCCGCGTCGAACCAGCGGATCATGCGGCGGATGGGTAGCCCGCGCTGGATCTCGAACTGGGTGTAGCGGCCGGCGCGCGCGCGGGCGAGCGCGCCCTCGGAAACATCGGTGGCGACGATCTCGAAGGCGGGAGCGTCGGCGCGTTCGGCCACGAGCATGGCGAGCGACAGCGGCTCCTGGCCCGTCGAGCATCCCGCGCTCCAGATGCGCGCGCGGCGGTCGGAGCACAGGTCCGCCAACGCCCCGCCGATCAGGTCGAACGCGGCCGCGTCGCGGAAGAAGGACGATTCCTGGTTGAGCAACCGATCGACGATGCGGTCGCCGAGCGACGGGTCGGCCCCGGCCAGGAGGCGTTGCACGAGCTGGTCGAGGGTGCCGAGCCCAAGCTCGCGTAGGAGTGGCCCGAGCGAGGTGTCCATGCGCCAGGCGCGGTCGTCGGAGAGCTGCTGGCCGGTGCGCGCCTCAAGCAGCGCCGACAGGACGGCCGGTCCGTTCGGGCGGACGGCGGCGGTCACGCCGCGGTCACGGGGGGCGGTAACAGCGGGCGCCTGCGCGAGGCGATCAACGCGCCGAGGGCGGCCGGGTCCAGCAGCGCGCTGGTCAGGCCGGCGGCCGCGACCGCGCCGGGCATGCCCCAGACGACCGAGCTCGCCTCGTCCTGCGCGACGAGGCAGCCGCCCGCGGCCGTGAGCCGTCGCGCGCCGGCCACGCCGTCGCGACCCATGCCGCTCAGCACGACACCGAGCGCGCGCGCGCCGAAACAGTCGGCGACCGAATCGAACATCGGATCGACCGAGGGCAGGCAACCGCTCGCCGCCGGATCGGTCGACAGGCGGACCGCGCCGCTGCCATTGCCGAGCGACACGCAACGCAGATGCGCGTCGCCCGGCGCGACCACGATCCGCCCGGGCCGCAGGCGCATCCGGTCGGCGGCGACCTCGCAGGGCCGCCCGGCGAGAAGCGCCAGCTGCGCCGCGAAATAGGGCATGAACGACGCCGGGAGATGCTGGGTCACCATGATGGGCGTCGACATGGCGGCTGGTAGCGCGCGGAGCAGGTGCGAGAGCGCGTGGATGCCGCCGGTCGACGCGCCGATCGCGACCACGTCGAACGCGTCGATCGAAGGGCCGAGCGCGACGGTCGCGGCGGGCGTCGGCGCGACGGGCCCGGGCGCGACCGGCGGCGTGGACGACCGCCGGCCGGGAACGAGCAGGTGTTCCAGTTTCTCGATCAGCCCGGTTTCGAAGCCGCGCGACCGTTCGCCCGGCGACGGCTTAACCAAGGTGTCGGCCGCGCCGAGCGCCAGCGCCTGGATGGCGCCCGCGGCACCCTCGCCGGCCGACGACGACACGATCAACACCTTGGCGCCCCGCCCGGCGGCGAGGAGGCCGGGCAAGGCGGTCAGTCCGTCGATGCCGGGCATGTGGATGTCGAGGATGACCAGATCGACCTGCGCGGCCTGCAGGAAGGCGAGCGCGGCGGTCGCGGTCGGAACCGATCCGACGACTCGGAGCCCGTCGGACCCGTCGACGACGCGCGCCAGCACCGCCCTTGCCACCGCCGAATCGTCGACGATCAGGACCCGGCCGAGCCTGGACGCGGCGGAAGGTGCGGCGGCGGGCACCAAAATGGCCTGGCGTCGGCTCTGACGCTCAGGCGACGCCGACGATCTGAAGCTTGGATTCAAGCGTGTCGCGGTCGAACGGCTTCATGACGTATTCGTCGGCCCCCGCCTCGATCGCGGCCCGGATGTAGGCCATGCCATTCTCCGTCGTGCAGAACACGACCTTGGGCCGCGTCGGCACGTCCGAGGTGCGCAGCGCGCGTAGGAAGTCCATCCCGCTCATCACGGGCATGTTCCAATCGAGCAGGATCACGTCGGGCGGCGAAGCAAGGCAGCGGTCGAGCGCCTCGCGTCCGTCCGCCGCCTCCGAGACGGTGAAGTCGAGCGTTTCGAGGATGTGACGCGCGACCTTGCGGATCACCTTGGAGTCGTCGACGACGAGGCACGTCTTCATGAGCAATCTTTCGCTTGAGCGCACCCGGTCCTAGCCGGGAAGAGGTAACGGGCGGGTTAAGCCGCCTGGGTCGACGAAGCCGAGGATAGCGAGGCGGGGGCCGGGGATAGCGCGGCGGGGACGAGCGCCGCCGGATCGATGATCAGCAGCGGTTCGCCGTCGCGCTCGAGGACGCCGGTCGCGGCGACGCGCCAGCCGGGACCAAGCGCGACGCCGAACGATAGGGGCCTCCGATCGAGAGCGCACGCATCCTCCAGCGTGTCGACGAGTATGGCGTAGCCATGGCCGTCGACCAGGGTGATGACCGCGCGCGCGGTGCGGCCGAGGGGTGCCAGGCCCAGGGCCAGCCCGGTGTCGATGACCGTCACTACCCGGCTGCGGAGCGCGGCCAGGCCCTTCACGCACGCATCCGCGCGCGGAACCGCGACGATCTCACCGATATCCACGACCGAATCGACCTGGTCGGCGGGAATGGCGACGCCGCGCCCGGCGATTTGGGCGACGAGGAACAGTTCGGTCATGAGGCGATCCTGGTGGCATTGACCTGTAGCGGCGCGATCCGCGCCGCGATGGCGGCGAGCAGGCCGTCGCGGTCGTAACGGTGGACCGTACGCGCGCCGTCGGCCCCGGCGCGGTCGGTGGTGAGGCGGACGACTGGAGTGGCCCCCTCCCCCGCGACCCCGCCGACATCGGCGGCGGTGTCGAAGGCGAGTGCGATGGCGGCGCGCTCGCCCGGGGCGAGCCGGCTCACGCAACGATACCCCGCGGCTTCCAAGGTCGGCTTGAGGAAAATGTTCATCCAGCCACCCTGGTCGGCATCGAGCAGGCACAGCGGACCGGTGGGCGCGGCGGTCCCGGCCTGGGCGAACAGCGTGAGCGGGTCGACGACCTCGACCTGCTCGCCATCGATCATCGCGACGCCCAGGCAGTGGCCGACGGCGGCGGGCGCGAGCTCGGGCGGGAGCCGGACGATCTCGATCGCCTCGTGTATGCGGTAGGCGATCAGGGTGTCGCCGTCAGTCAGGCGGAGCACCGTGGCGGTGGCCGCGTCCGACCCGTCCTGCGCGTCGATTACCGCATGGAGCGGGACGATGCGGCCGTCGACCGCCAGCCTGAGCCGCCCGGCGGTCAAGCGGATCGCGTTGGCGGAAACGGTCTCGACCCGGTCGACGCAGGCGAGCGCGATCGCGCGGCGACGACCGTCGAGATCCCGGAACAGCAGCGCGGAGACGCCGGGATCCTTTTCGGCCTCCGCCTCCCTGACGGGATCGGCGAGGCCGAAGCGCAGGCCGGCGACCGCGGCCATGCCCGCGCCGTCGAGCAGCAGCATCGGCGACCCCGAGTCGGGCAACGTCTGGCCGGCATACAGACCGGTGGCCATGACGGCGGGTGCGGCGGGTTTCACCACCAGCTCCTCCGTGTCGATCACGCTGTCGACCGCGAGCGCGAACGACCCGTCGCGCGTCGAGACCACGACGATCGTGTCGATGTTAAAGAACAGGCCGGTGCGCAGGTTCAGGAGCGCGGCGAGGTCGACGAGGGGTAGCCTGGTCCCGCGCACCGTCACGATCGGCGAGTCCCCCAGCAGGTCGACGCGCACGGCGTCGCCGCGTAGTGTCACGATCTCCTCGACCGACTGGCGCGGGAGCGCGAATCGCTGGTCGGCCGCCCCGACGACGATCGTCGACAGGATCGATAGGGTCAGCGGCACCTCCATGACGACGGTCAGCCCCGCGCCTGGCGCGTTCAGGAGCGACACGCGCCCGCCGATCTGTTCGACGTTGGCGCGCACCACATCCATGCCGACGCCGCGGCCCGATATGTCGGACACGGCGTCGCGGCTGGACAGGCCGGGCGAAAAGATCAGGTCGAGGCGGGCGGCGTCGCCCATCGCCGCCAGCGTGGGCGCGTCGTGGAGACCCACCGCGCCCGCCTTCGCGACCAGGCGGGCGACGTCGATGCCCGCGCCGTCGTCGGCGACCTCGATGATGATGCGGTTGCCCGACTGGCGCGCCGAGACGGTCAGGCGTCCGGTCTCGCGCTTGCCCGCCGCGCGGCGTCGCGCGGGCGCTTCGATCCCGTGGTCGACCGCGTTCCTGATGATGTGGACGAGCGGATCGCGCATGACCTCGATCATCTCGCGGTCGAGTTCGACGTCGGACCCCTCGATATGAAGCGTCACCGCCTTGCCGAGCGAGGCGGCCGTGTCGCGGACCATGCGGGGCAACGCGGAGAAGAGCGCCTCGATCCGCTGCATGCGGGTGCGGGTCACCGTGTCGCGCATCTCGGCGACCGTGGCGGATAGGCGTTCGAGTGCGGCGTCGGCGCGCGGATCGCCGTCACCGTCGCGCATGCGCCGGGCGAGCTCGTTGCGTGCGAGCACCATGTCCGACATGCCGCTCATCATGCGGTCGAGCAGGTCGACGTTCAGGCGGACGCTGCGCATGGGCGCGCGAAGCGGCGCGGGCCCGGCGTTCCGCGCGGGCGGCTGCGCATCTTCGGCGAGCGCGGCGAGCAGCAGGTCCTCCGCCGAGTCGTCCAGCGAGTGGCCCGCGTCGATCGCCTCCACGATCTCGCCGATGCGGTCGACGATCGCCAGTACCGCGTTCACGAGCGCGGTGTCCGGCCGGCGCTCGCCGTCGCGCACCGCGGCCAGCACATCCTCGGCGGCATGGCTAAGGCGCGCGAGGCGCGGCAGGTCCAGGAACCCGCAACTGCCCTTGACCGTGTGGACGAAGCGGAAGATCGCGTCCAGACGCGCGCGGTCGGTCGGGTTCGCCTCCCACGCGACCACCTCACCCGCGAGCGCTTCGAGCGTTTCGCGGGTTTCGGCGATGAATTCCTGAAGCAGCTCGTCCATGCGGTCCCCGCCTTGATGACACAAGCCATGGACGCGCGAGGTTAAATCCGGGTTTACCCGTTCCGGAGCGCCGCACCCAGGATCATCACGCCGTCGGTGGGTTCGGACACCTGGATCGAACCGCCGGTGCGCGTCACGAGTTCGTGGGTCACGTAGGCCGGGGCCGAGCGGGCGGTCACCGCCTCACCCTCGTCCGGGCCCTCGCCATCCACCAGCATGCGGCGGAGCGCGGGGTCGAGGATGATTCGCGGGCCCTCGAGCTTGATCACGATCTCCGCGCCGCGCGCGGTCTCTTCCGCGCCGACGTCCAGGCTGCCGCCGCGCACCAGCGCGTCGGCTGCGACGAGGACGAGGTTCAGGAGCACCTTGGTCGCGGGCTTGGACAGCGTGGGCTCGTCGACGTACCAGCCAAGCTCCAGGCGCTTGTTGTCGGCGACGAGGCCACGCACGGCCCCTTGCGTCTCGCGCGCGTCGATCGCGTCGCCGAAGCCGCCGCCCGCGCCGAACGCCAACCGGAAGAATTTGAGCTTGTTCGCCGACACGCGCGCGCTTTCGCCGAGCAATTCCATGCAGCGGTCGCGCATCGCGGGATCGGTCTCGTCGGCGAGCAGCTCAAGGCCGTTATTGAGCGCGCCCACGGGCGACAGCAGGTCGTGACACAAGCGCGAGCATAGGAGGCTCGCGAGATCGACCGGCGTGACGCTCATGGATAATCCTTAACGACGAACGGGGTCCTCTGGCGAAGGGGGGGCGTCGATGCAAGTCAGCGTCACCGGATCGAAGCGGCCGTGGCGATCGCCTGTGGCGGTCGCGCGCCAGAGCCGCGCTTCGCCCACCGCGACGATGAGCCATAGCAAGCCGTCGGCCCGTGCGTTGGCAGCGTCGCGCGGCGACGGTGCGGGCGCGCCGGACGGGTGCGAATGGTAGCAGCCGACGATCGCCGGACCGCCGCCGCGCTGCTCGCGATGCGCGGCGAGGAGCGCGGCGGGGTCGATCTCGAAGGCCGTCCGGGGGTCGGCGGCGACGTTGCGGGCGGACCGGCGCGCGGTGATCGCGTGGGCGGTCCCGAACAGGAGGCCGCACACCTCGCGTGTCGGCGAGGCGCCCGCCTCCGCCGCGATCACCTCGAGCAGCGCCGTTGATATGCGGACGTCCGACGTCATATCGGGACACGGTGGAACGGGGGTCGATCATCGAGGCGCGCATTGGCGCGGAAAGTGCGGGCGTGCGGCTCGACCGGGCGCTGGCCGACGCCATTCCCGCTTTGTCGCGCGAGCGGATCAGGGCGTTGATCGACGGGGGCGCGGTGAGCAGCGGCGGCACGGTCCTGTCCCAACCGTCGCGTAAAGTGCAGGCGGGCGACGCGTTCGCCATTGCCATGCCCGAGGTGGCGCCGGCTACGAACGCGGCGCAGGCGATCCCGCTGGTCGTCGCCTATGAGGACGAGCATCTGATCGTCGTCGACAAGCCCGCCGGGCTGGTGGTGCATCCCGCGGCGGGGAATCTGGACGGGACGCTCGTCAATGCGCTGCTCCACCATTGCGCGGGGCGGCTGTCGGGGATCGGCGGCGTGGTCCGGCCGGGGATCGTCCATCGGATCGACAAGGACACGTCCGGGCTGATGGTCGCCGCCAAGACCGACCAGGCGCATGAAGGGCTGGCGCGGCAGTTCGCGGCGCACGGTATCGACCGGCGGTATCGTGCGATCGTGGGCGGCGCGCCCCGCCCGGCCGAGGGAACGATCGACGCGCCGCTCGCGCGGTCGCCGACCAACCGCAAGAAGATCGCCATCGTCCCCGGCGGTAGGCGCGCCGTCACGCATTACCGCACGCTGGAGCGACTGCGCGGCGCGGCGGTCGTCGAATGTCGGCTCGAAACCGGGCGGACGCACCAGATCCGCGTGCATTTCGCCTCGATCGGTCATGCGTTGCTCGGGGACCCGGTATATGGATCCAAAGGCGGTTTCGACGGGGTGCTTCGACAACTTGGGTTTCATCGACAAGCGCTTCACGCTGCCTTATTGGGGTTCGAGCACCCGGTGACGGGCGTGTCCATGGCCTGGGAGAGCGGTTGGCCGGACGACATGCAGGAACTGTTCACCCACCTTCACGTATAGACTAGCGATCGCACGCGCGGATGCGCGCGGACGTTCCTCCAGAAGCGGGAGATAAGATCATGGCGGCGAGAAGCAATGTACCGGCGACGATCCCGGCGCTCGGCACCGAGCAGAGCCTCAACCGCTACCTGGCGGAGATCAAGAAATTCCCGATTTTGCAACCCGAGCAGGAATATATGCTCGCCAAGCGGTTCGCGGAGCATGGTGACACCGACGCGGCCGCGCAGCTGGTCACGTCGCACCTGCGGCTCGTGGCCAAGATCGCGATGGGCTATCGCGGCTACGGCCTGCCGACGTCCGAGCTGATCTCGGAGGGCAATATCGGCCTGATGCAGGGCGTGAAGAAGTTCGAGCCCGATCGCGGCTTCCGCCTGGCGACCTACGCCATGTGGTGGATCCGCGCGTCGATCCAGGAATATATCCTGCGGTCGTGGAGCCTCGTGAAGATGGGCACCACCGCGGCGCAGAAGAAGCTGTTCTTCAACTTGCGTCGGATGAAGTCCAAGCTCGACGCGTTCGAGGACGGCGATCTGCGCCCGGCCGACGTGACCAAGATCGCGACCGATCTGGGCGTGGCCGAGAGCGACGTGGTGTCGATGAACCGGCGCATGGCGATGGGCGGCGACACGTCGCTCAACGTCTCGATGCGCGAGGACGGCGAGGGTCAGTGGCAGGATTGGCTGCAGGACGACGCGCCGCTCCAGGACAAGGTCGTCGCCGATGCGCAGGAGGCCGACGTTCGCCACGGGATGCTCGTCGACGCGATGGGCGACCTGAATGACCGGGAGAAGCACATCCTGACCGAGCGCCGTCTGACCGACGACCCCAAGACGCTGGAAGAGCTGAGCCAGGTATACGGCGTCAGCCGCGAGCGCGTCCGCCAGATCGAGGTGCGCGCGTTCGAAAAGCTGCAGAAGGGCATGATGCGGCTCGCGGGCGAGAAGCGGATGCTGGCGCTGGCGTGATCCGTCCGACGACGCGGGCTGTCCTTTCGGGCGGCCCGCGCTAAGCCGGGCGGATGTTCGGTCCCATCCGCCTGTTGCTCAAAGTCGCATTCTGGTTCGTCGCGGTCTCGCTGCTGTGGGTGCTCGCCTACCGGTTCGTGCCGGTGCCGATCACCGCGACCATGGCGGGCGACCTGTTCGCCGGGCGCGAGATCGACAAGGACTGGATATCGCTCGACCGGACCGACCCCGACATGGCGCGCGCCGCGATCGCCGGGGAGGACTCGCGCTTTTGCGCGCATGGCGGCTTCGACTATCGCGCGATCGTGGGAGCAGCGGCGGCCAACGCGCGCGGCGGGCGCATCCGGGGCGGATCGACGATCAGCCAGCAGACCGCGAAGAACGCCTTCCTATGGCAAGGGGGCGGGTTCGTCCGCAAGGGCTTCGAGGCGTGGTTCACCTTGCTGATCGAGGCCATGTGGCCCAAGCGGCGGATCATGGAGGTTTACCTCAATATCGCCGAGACCGGGATCGGCACCTACGGCGTGGAGGCAGGCGCGCGACGGTATTTCCGGCACTCGGCTGCAAGCCTGACGCCGACCGAGGCGGGGCGGATCGCGGCGGTGCTGCCGCTGCCCAAGAAGCGCGCGGCGGTCGCGCCGAACGGGTTCACGCGGCGGCATGGGGACCGGTTGGCGCGGCAGGTCGGTGTCGTGCGACGTGAGGGGCTGGATGGGTGTCTGCGGGAGTGAACCCTCCCTCTCCCGCGAGAGCGGGAGAGGGTTGGAATTCAGAAAGGCAATTTGAACCCCGGCGGCAGGGGAATACCCGCGCTCATCTTGCTCATCTCCTCGCCGGACTTGGCGTCGGCCTTGGCGCGGGTGTCGTTGAAGGCGGCGACGATCAGGTCCTCCGCCATCTGCTTTTCGGAGGGCTGGAGCAGCGAGGGATCGATGTCGATCGCGATGATGCGACCCTTGGCGGACGCGCGCATCTTGACCAGGCCGCCGCCGGACTGGCCCTCGACCTCGATCGTGTCGAGATTCTCCTGCGCCTTGGTCAGTTCGGCCTGGACGTTCTGCGCCATGGCCATGATCTCGTCGAGGTTCTTCACTGTGCTACTCCGTTTCTGGTCCAATCGATCAGCTCGGCCTCCGGGAACGCCTCGAACGCCGCCTTGACGAGAGGACTATCGAGGACCGCGCGGCGTTCCGCCTCCTCGGCGTCTTTGGCCTGTTCGCGCAAGGTGGGTCGTCCGGCCACGTCTTCCACCAGCACGCGCCAGGTTCGGTCGGTGACGCGGCGAAGCGCCTCGCCCAACTCCTTCGACAAGTCGGGCGGCAGCGGGCGGGCACTGCTCAGCACCAGCTCGGGCGGGACGTAGCGTACCACGCTGGCGCTATGCGTCAGTCGGGCGGCGAGCGCGTGTTCTCCCGCTCCCTCCAGCAACGCGACCAGACCGGCGAAGTCGGCGGGCGCGGTCGGCCCGGAAACCTTGGGCGGGACCGAAGGTGATGATGTCGCCACGTTAGCGGGCCGTGTTCCATCACCTTCGCCGCCCGATGCCAGCCGCCGAGCGAGGTCACCCGGGTCGGGTAGCGTCGAGGCGTGGACGACGCGGAGCAGCGCCATCTCCGCCGCCTCGATGGGCAGCACGGCGCGCGCGACCTCGTCGTGACCCTTGAGCATGAGCTGCCAGAGCCGGTGGAGCACGGGGAAGGACAGCCGCGTCGACCAGTCGGCATAGGCGGCGGCCTCCTCGGCGGGCTGCGCCAGGTCGGGCGCGGCGCCGACCTTGGCGAGCGTGACGCCGTGCACGGTCTCGAGCAGCGAGCGGAGCACGCCCTGCGGGTCGACCCCCAGATCGTACTGGCGGCGGAGCAGCGCGAGCGCGCCCGGGCCATCGCCGCCGAGCACGAGCCCGAGCAGGTCGCGCACCGCGCCGCGGTCGGACAGCCCCAGCATCTCGCGCACCGCATCGGCGGTGACGTTGCTCCCCTCCAGATCGGCGTGGGCGATCGCCTGGTCGAGGATCGACAGCCCGTCGCGCGCGGAACCCTCCGCCGCGCGGGCGATGAGCGCCAGCGCCTCGGGGTCGGCGGACACGCCCTCCTTGCGGCATACCTCGGCGAAGTGGTTCGCGAGCAGTTCGGCCGAGATGCGGCGCAGGTCGAAACGCTGGCAGCGCGACAGGACGGTGATCGGGACCTTGTTCACCTCGGTCGTGGCGAACAGGAACTTGACGTGCGCGGGAGGCTCCTCGAGCGTTTTGAGGAGGGCGTTGAAGGCGTTCTTGGAAAGCATGTGGACCTCGTCCACGATGTAGATCTTGTAGCGCGCGGTGACGGCCGAATAGCGCGACGCCTCGATGATCTCACGAACGTCGTCGACGCCGGTATGCGACGCGGCGTCCATCTCGATCACGTCGATATGGCGGCCCTCCGCGATCGCGCGGCAGGGCTCGCACGTGCCGCAGGGGTCGATCGTCGGGCCACCCTGCCCATCCGGGCCGATGCAGTTCAGCGCCTTGGCGATCAGCCGCGCGGTCGAGGTCTTGCCCACCCCGCGCACGCCGGTCATCAGGAAGGCATGGGCGAGCCGGTCGCGCTTGATGGCGTTGCCGAGCGTGCGGACCATAGCGTCCTGGCCGATGAGTTCGGAGAAGGTCCGGGGGCGGTATTTGCGCGCGAGGACACGGTAGGGAGTGGGGGCGGTCGCGGGCTGGGGCGGGTCGCCGAGGTCGAACGTGGTGGCCATCAGCGGGCGCGAACCTGAACAAGTTTAGGGAAGTATAGGCGTGGAGAGCGGTTCGGCGTCACGCGGCCGGGGTGATTCGACGGGAGCATGAACGCGACCCTGGCGGATGCGGAAGGTGTAGGACAGGGCTAATCTGGGCTGCGTCGCGGCAAAGCCGCGTCGTCGAACGTGGCTGGGCCACGTCGGCCGCGCTTGCGGCGTCTCGCGCTTGGCGCGTGCGCCGCCGCGCGGTGAGAGCCGGACGACCCGCGACGAAATCGTTGCGGCTGCTTCCTTCCGGACCTGACCGGGTTGGCGACGGCCACGCCCGCCCGACTCTCGGCCGCGCCTATGCCGAGCGAGCGGCTGATTTGCAAGCGAGGCGGGCCATCAGGGCACCCGGACGGTCAATCCGTCAAGCGCGGCGTTCAGCCTGATCTGGCAGGCAAGGCGGCTGGTGCGCGTGGCATCGTACGCGAGGTCGAGCAGTTCCTCCTCCTCCTCACTCGCCTTGGACAGACGGTTGAAGTCGGCGGGGTCGACGATGACGTGGCATGTGGCGCAGGCCATGTCGCCGTCGCAGGTACCCTCCAGCGGCTGGCCGTCCGCTTGGGCGATATCGAGCAGGCGCGCCCCCTCGATCCCTCTCGCCTCGCGGACGGAGCCGTCCGGGGCGACGAAGCGGACGCGGATCATGCCGCGATGCGCTGTATGTCGGCCGCCGCGCGGATGCGGTCGATCGCGGCGAGCAGCTCGTGCTCGGTCGTGTAACGGCCGAAGCCGAGCCGGATCGACGAGCGCGCGTCGGTGTCGGACAGTCCGATGGCGCGGAGCACGTGGCTGGGGCGGCCCGACCCACTCGCGCAGGCTGAGCCGGACGAGAAGGCAAGGTCGCGCTGGTCCGACATCACGCGCGCGACATCGAGACCGGCGCGGCGGATGTTGAGGTTGCCCCGGTAACGTAGGTCCGACGAGCCGTTGAGGATCCAGTCGGGGCCGAGCCGATCTCGCGCGGCGGCGAACAGGCGCGCGATGTGCGAGGCGTCGTCATCGGCCCGCTCGGCCATGAGACGGGCGGCGATGCCGAACCCGGCGCATAGTGCGGGGCTCAACGTCCCCGATCGACCCGGCTCCTCCTGCCCGCCGCCATGTAGAAGCGGAGCGAGCTTCACGCCGTCCCTGATCCAGAGCCCGCCGACGCCCTTGGGGCCATGGACCTTGTGCGCGGAGATGGCGACGAGGTCGCACCCGTCCGGAATGGGCACGCGACCGTACCCCTGGACGGCGTCGCACAGGAGCAGCGCGCCCGCTTCGTGCGCCAGTGCGGCGAGTTCGGCGATCGGCTGGATCACGCCGATCTCGTTATTGACGAGCATCGCCGCGACAAGGCCCGTGCCGGGGCGGATCGCCGTCGCTGCCTGGGCGAGGTCGACCAGCCCATCCGCGCCGATCGGCAGGACCGTGGCCGGTCGCCCACTCGCGGCGACCGTGTCGAGCACGGCGGCGTGCTCGGTGGCAAGGGTGACGATCGGGCCGCCCCATCTACTTTCAGGCGCGCCCTTGATCGCCCAGTTGAGCGCCTCGGTCGCGCCGCTGGTGAAGGCGAGGCGGCCGCCGGGCGGGAGCAGCGCGGCGACCTGATCGCGCGCGACCTCGACGGCGGCGCGGGCGCGGCGGCCCTCGCGATGCGGCGAATGCGGGTTGGCGTGCTGGTCGCGAAGCCAGGGAAGCATCGCCTCGAACGCCTCGGGCGCGAGCGGGGTGGTCGATTGGTAATCGAGGTAGGTCACGCGGCGATCCGCCGCACCGCGCGGGCGATGTCGCGCCAGGCGGCGATGGCGACGTCGACCTCCGCCTCGGTCGTGTCGCGGCCGAAGCTGATGCGGACGACCTCGCGGCCCGCCACCTCGCTCCAATCCATCGCGCCGAGCACGTGGCTGGGCTTCATGCTGCCGCTCGAACAGGCGCTGCCGGCCGACACGGCGATCCCGGCCAAGTCGAAGCGGATCAGCTGCGCGGCGCTCGCGACTCCGGGCATGCGGTAGCCGCCGATCGCGGGATGGCGCGGCGAGCCTTCGCCGACGACCTCCCCGCCCGACCGGCGGACCCCGTCATCGAGACGATCGCGGAGCGCAGCCCATCGGTCGACCGGCTCGGGCTCCGCGAGCGCGGCGGCGTAGCCGAGCGCGGCGGGGAGGTTCTCGGTCCCCGCGCGATAGCCGAACTCCTGCCCGCCGGTGGGGGTCAGCATGCCGAGATCGCGGACGAGCAGCGCCCCCATGCCGGGCGGACCGCCGCGCTTGTGCGCCGACAGCGCGACGAAATCGGCATGCTCGGAGACGTGAGGATCGATGCCTGCGGGCATCTGAGCGGCGTCGACAAGCAGCAGGTGACCGGCGGCATGAACCAGTTCGGCGATCGCAGCGATGGGCTGGCGCACGCCGGTCTCGCTGTTGGCCCACTGCACCGCGACGAGCGCCCGGCCGGGTCCGGCGAGCACCGCCCCCAGCGCGGCGGCGTCGACTTGGCCCGCGCGATCGACGCCCACCGTCCGGGCCCGGCCCGCGACACGGAGCACGGCGTCGTGCTCCACCGTCGTGACGACGATGCGGTCGGCGACGGACCGGGTCAGTGCGACCGCGAGCGCCTCGCTCGCGCCGCTGGTGAACAGGGTCGAGCCGCGCCAGCCATAAGCCCCGGCGACCGCCGCGCGCGCATCTTCCAGCGCCCGCCTCGCCGCCCTGCCCTCGCGATGCGGCGAGCTCGGATTCGCCCAGCACGACAGGCCCTCCGCCATGGCGCGGACCGCCTGCGGCAGGACGGGCGTGCTCGCGGCGTGATCCAGATAGATGCGGGAGGCCAAGCGCGCGGTTCCAAAATGATCGATAGCAAGTATATAGCGCGTCATCTGCGGCGGTTCACCCGCCCGTTCCGACATAGTCAGGTTCACCGATGCCCGAAGTCATCTTTCCCGGTCCCGAAGGCCGCCTTGAAGGCCGTTTCGCCCCCGCCCCCCGCCCACGCGCTCCGGTCGCGATGATCCTCCACCCGCACCCGTCGAGCGGCGGGACGATGAACAACCGCATCGTCCAGGAGCTGTACAAGACGTTCCAGCGGCGCGGGTTCGCGGTGTTGCGCTTCAATTTTCGCGGCGTGGGCAAAAGCCAGGGCGTGTTCGACAACGGCGTCGGCGAACTGTCCGACGCGGCTTCCGCGCTCGATTGGGTGCAGAGCTTCCATCCCGAGGCGCAGACGACCTGGGTGGGCGGGTTCGGCTTCGGCGCGTGGATCGGAATGCAGTTGCTGATGCGGCGGCCGGAGATCCGGGGCTTCATCTCGATCGCGCCGCCCGCGAACCTATTCGACTTCACTTTCCTGGCGCCCTGCCCGGCGTCGGGCATCATCATCCAGGGGGAGCAGGACGAGGTGGTGACGGCGGGGCCGGTGCAGAAGCTGGTCGACAAGCTCCGGACGCAGCGGCACATCACGATCCATCACGACACGATCCCCAAGGCGAACCATTTCTTCGAGCAGGAAATGCCGCAGTTGATGGGGAGCGTGGATAAATACCTCGATATGAGGCTCGCGCCGGACAGCCCGATCCGGTGAGGAGCGCCGGGCGACGATCTAGCGCCTGCTAGATCGCGCAAAAGGCGGCGCGACCGGCCGGCGGTGCCTCAAGCACCGTCCGACGGCATGGGCTTTGCCCATGCCCGCTCCGCCTAGTCACAACGTCCAGATCAGCACGTTCGCGAACAGCACCACCGCCATCACCAGCATCAGCGCGCCCTTCCTGACATCGCGGCGCTTGGCGATCAGCACCCCACCCCCGATCAGGAACGCGAAGCACGCCAGCATCGCTATCGCGGGCGCGGCGGCGGCGATGCCGGTCAGCGCGTCGGTCATCCGGCCAGCACCCGCGCATAGGCCGCCGGGTCGACGTTGCCGCCCGACAGCAGCACGAGCATCCCCGGCTCCAGCGCGATCCGGCCCCCGAGCAAGGCGGCGAGCGCGACCGCGCCGCCGGGCTCGATCACCAATCTGAGCCGCTCGACCGCCCAGCGTTGCGCGGCCGCCGTCTCCGCCTCCGACACCGCGACGCCCTGCACGCCCTGGCGCGAGAGCACGTCGAATGTGAGCGGGGACACGCGCTGCGTCTGGAGCGAGTCGCAGGCGGTTGGCGGGGCATCGAGACCGACCGACTCGATCCAACCCGCCTCGAGCGAGCGCGCCATGTCGTCCCAGCCCTCGGGCTCGACGACGGTCATCAGCGTATCGGGCAGCGCGAGTGCGAGGCCCGCCGCGAGGCCGCCGCCACCGCACGGAACGACGACATGAGTCGGCTCGCCAGATCCGGCCCGCGCCATCTGCGCCGCCGCCTCCACGCCCGCCGATCCTTGCCCCTCGATGATCCATGGATCGTCGAAGCTCGGCACCAGCGTGGCGCCGCGCGCCTCGGCCAGCCGCGCCGCGATCCCCTCGCGGCTCTCGGTCGCGCGGTCATAGCCGACGACCTCCGCTCCCAGCGCGAGCGTGGCGTCGCGCTTCACCGCAGGCGCGTCGTGCGGCATCACGATCGTGGCGGCCATGCCCAGCTTGCGCGCGGCCCAGGCGATCCCTTGCGCGTGATTGCCCGACGAGAACGCCACCACGCCCCGCGCCCGCGCCGCGTCGTCGAGCGCGGTCAGTCGGTGCCACGCGCCACGGATCTTGAACGCGCCGACCGGTTGCAGCGACTCGGCCTTGAAGGCGACGGCCATGCCCTTGATCTCGCTCTTGAAAAGGGGCGTCGGGGGCAGGATCGCGGCGATCTTGGCGGCGGCGTCGCGAACACCGGCGCGAGTCGGTTGTCGCAAAAACGTCACTATTCGTGCCCTTCGTGCGATCGCCACTTTACATGGGGGCCCACCCACCATATTTCGCATCCCGCTGCCCCATGGGACTTCCAACCGCAAGGCAGTTTTCGA
>NZ_CAXSHH010000014.1:0-38859 GCF_964237155.1 uncultured Sphingomonas sp.
CCCGATCGCGACGCCGACGATGCCGATCTCGGTGATCGGCGTGTCGAACACGCGGCGTTTGCCGTGCTTGGCCTGGAGTCCCGCGGTCGCGCGGAACACGCCGCCGAAATAGCCGACATCCTCGCCCATCACGAGCACGTCCGGGTCGCGCGTCATCATCACGTCGAGCGCGGAGTTGATCGCCTGGATCATGTTCATCCGGACGACGGCGGGGGCGGCGGCCTCGTCGTCCGATGGAAGGTCAAGCATCGTATCGGTCATGTGTTCAACCTCCCTCTCCCCTCCATCGGAGGGGAGAGGGTTACCGTAGCTTGGCGGCGTAGCCGCTTAGCGAAGGTGGGGAGAGGGGTGGGCGCCGCAGCGCGGCGCGCGAGCCCGCGGCTCGCACGACCCCTCTCCCAGCTATGACTAGGCGGCAAGCCGCCAAGTCTCCGCATCCCTCTCCCCTGTCCAGGGGAGAGGGAGAAGCACATCACTTCCGCGCCCATGGCCGCCCGCTCGCTTCCTCTTCCGCCAGCATCTGGCGCTGCTGTTCGCGCAGGTGCCAGGGCATTTCCTCGAACACCCCGTCGAACAGCGTGTCGAGCGGCTGGTGGAGCCCGTGGCCCAGGATGCCGTTCTTCTCGGCCTCCTTTTGCGACGCCTTCACCAGCTCGGCGAGATCGCGGTCCTGAGCGGCGTGGCGGTCGTCGTCCCACTCGCCGATCGCGATCAGATGCTCTTTCAACCGCTTGACCGGATCGCCGAGCGGCCAGGCGTTGGGCTCGCCCTCCGACCGGTACTGGCCCGGATCGTCGGAGGTGGAATGCCCCTCCGCGCGATAGGTGAAATGCTCGATCAGCGTCGGGCCTTGATTGGTCCGCGCGCGCTCGGCCGCCCATTCGGTCGCGGCATAGACGGCGAGCGCGTCGTTGCCATCGATACGCAACCCGGCGATCCCGTATCCCACCGCGCGCGCCGCGAAGGTCGTCGCCTCCGCCCCCGCGAAGCCCGAGAAGCTGGAAATCGCCCACTGGTTGTTGACGACGTTCATGATCACGGGCGCGCGGTACACGCTTGCGAAGGTGCAGGCGGAATGGAAGTCGCCCTCGGCCGTCGATCCCTCGCCGCACCACACGGCGGCGATGCGCGTATCGCCCTTGGCCGCGGACGCCATCGCCCAGCCCACCGCCTGCGGATACTGCGTGGCAAGGTTGCCGGAGATGGAGAAGAACCCGGCCTCCTTGACCGAATACATGATCGGCAACTGCTTGCCCTGGAGCCGGTCGGCGCTGTTCGAATAGATCTGGTTCATCATGTCGACGAGCGACCAGCCGCGCGCGATAAGGATGCCTTGCTGGCGGTAGGAGGGGAAGCACATGTCCTCGTAATCGAGCGCCATGGTAGCCGCGACCGCGACCGCCTCCTCGCCCGTCGCCTTCATGTAGAAGCTGGTCTTGCCCTGGCGTTGCGCCCGGAACATCCGCTCGTCGAACGCGCGCAGCAGCGCCATCGACCGGAGCATCGCGCGGAGGCGATCCGGCGTCAGTCGCGGGTTCCAGGGACCGACCGCTTGGCCACCCTCGTCTAGCACGCGCACCAGCGTATAGGCGAGATCGGTGAACTCGCGCGCGGGCGCGGCCGTGTCGGGTCGCCGCGCCTGCCCGGCCGGCGGCACGTCGACCTCGGCGAAGTCCACCGGATCGCCGGGACGGAACTTCGGCTCGGGCACATGCAGCGTCAGCGGGGGCAAATTGGCGCGAACGGTCTCGCCGGCCATTCGATTCTCCTGGATCGCCGCCGTCTGGCGCGGCGGCTCGTCGGGGCGGTCCTTTGAACGCCTGCCGCGAAAGTTCAAGCGGCTTGTCGGGCGGTTGGTCCGGGACGGCCCGCGCGCCGTTCAGAAACGCCGCGACACGCCAACGGACACCGCCAGATCGTCGGCCGCGCGCGTGATCCCCAGATTGACTCCCGCGTCCAGCTGGGTGTCGTCGGACAATGCGTAGGTGACGCCGACATCGCCCGTCACCACCCAGTCGTCGCTTCGTTCCGTGAACAATTCGGCATACGCGCCCAGCCGCTCGGTTAGCGCGAAATCGACCACCGCCGAATTGATCAAGCTCGCCTGGTAACCCCGCGCATCGTCCTCGATCACATCGAGCTCGGTCATGACGGCCAGGTCGACCCGTTCCGACAATTTGATGGCCAACGGCGCGATGATCCCGAACTCGACCTTGCCGGCGCCCAGGTCGCCCGCGTTGGTGGGCAATCTTACGAACGGCATGAGCGCGAACGCGGTCGGGCCGCCATCGTCACCCCATAAATTGCGCTTCAGCCGGACGGTCACGTCACCGAAACCGTCGCTTGTTTCGCTCGTGCCCCGGCTTTGGTCAGTGATCGTGCGGTGCAGATACGGCTCGATGATGACCTGGAGATCGGTGGCGCGATCCAGGCCGAGCTTCAGGTTGATCGGCGCGACCGCGACGGTCTCCTCGCGCATGTCGTCGGTGCGGTCGCGCGTATAGCTCGCGACCTCCAACTCGATCTGGAAACGGCCCGCATCCACGGTGTACGGCGATTCCGTCTTGCCGGGGCGGTCGGCGGAAAACTCGCGACGGTCGGTCGGGCGGGCGGGAGCGACATCGGACGCCGCAAGCAATGCTAACGCCGTCCACATCACGCGATGCCGACAAAGGTGGCGAGCAGCTTCAGGTTCAGCCCGACGATCACCGCGGCGATGATCCAGGCCGACCATTTCAGCCACGCCGGGTTGACGAACTCACCCATCTTCTTGCGGTCGCTGGTGAACGCCACCAGCGGGATCACCGCGAAGGGCAGCTGCATCGACAGCACGACCTGGCTCAGCACCAGCAGCCGCGCGGTGCCGCTTTCGCCGTAGAGGATGGCGACCGTCACCGCCGGGATGATCGCGAGCAGCCGCGTGATCAACCGCCGCTGCCAGGCGGGCAGGCGGATGCGCAGGAATCCCTCCATCACGATCTGGCCCGCGAGCGTCGCCGTGATCGTCGAATTCTGGCCCGACGCGAGCAGCGCGACCGCGAAGAGCGTGCTGGCGAGGCCCACGCCGAGCATCGGCGCGAGCAGCTGGTACGCGTCGCCGATCTCCGCCACGTCGGTGCGGCCCGCGACGTGGAAGGTCGACGCCGCCAGGATCAGGATCGCCGAATTGACGAACAGCGCCAGCGTCAGCGCGACGGTGCTGTCGATGGTAGCGTACCTGATCGCCTCGCGCCGCCCCTCGTCGTCGCGCTCGAACGCGCGCGTTTGGACGACGGAGGAATGGAGGTACAGATTGTGCGGCATCACCGTCGCGCCCAGGATGCCGATCGCGATATAGAGCATCGCCGGATTGGTCACGACCTGGGTGGTCGGGACGTAGCCGCGCAGCACGTCGGCGATCGCAGGCTGCGACAGCGCGAGCTCGACCGCGAAGCATCCCGCGATGATAACGAGCAGCGCGATGACGAACGCCTCGAGCTTGCGGAAGCCGCGTTGCTGGAGGAGCAGGATCAGCAGCACGTCGAACGCGGTCAGGCACACGCCCCACACCAGCGGCAGGCCGAACAGCAGCTGAAGCGCGATCGCGGTGCCGATCACCTCGGCCAGGTCGCAGGCGATGATTGCCAGCTCGCACGCTCCCCACAACATCAGGCCGACCGGGCGGCTGTAATGGTCGCGGCAGGCCTGGGCGAGGTCGCGGCCGGTGACGATGCCGAGCTTGGCCGATAGCGCCTGCAGCACGATCGCCATGATGTTGGACAGCAGGATGACCGACAGCAACGTATAGCCGAACCGCGACCCGCCCGCGAGGTCGGTGGCCCAGTTGCCCGGGTCCATGTAACCGACCGCGACGAGGTAGCCGGGGCCGGAGAACGCGCCCAGCTTGGTCCAGAACCGCGCCCCGCCGAGACCCGCACCGGGGACGGGGATCGTGCGGAACACCTCGGGCAGGCTATCGTCCGACCGGGTCTGCCAGCCGTTCGTAGCGGGAGCGTCTTCGTTCACCTGGACCTCCGAAACCAAGGCACGATCCTATGCACGCGCCGTCAAGTTTAGCTAGTGCTAAAACTTGGTTGTTAAGCTCTCTTGTGCGATGCTGGTCATCTCGAGGGAGATCAGGACGTGACGTTACCGGCGGCGGAGGAACAGGCGCGTCGCTTCGCGCGGGTCCGGCTGGCGCACCGGACCGAGATGCAGGAGGATTATGTCGAGCTGATCGCCGACCTGATCGCGGAAGTGGGCGAGGCGCGCGCGGCCGATCTCGCCGAACGCTTGGGCGTCACCCCCGCCACCGTCGCCAATACGCTTAGTCGGCTCAAGCGCGACGGATTGATCGAGATGCGGCCCTACCGCTCCATCTTCCTGACAGCCGACGGCGCGGGGATGGCGGCGCGCTCCAAGGAGCGTCACGGGGTCGTCGTGCGGTTCTTGGGCGTGCTCGGCGTCTCCGACGACATCGCCGAGACCGACGCCGAAGGGCTCGAACATCACCTGAGCGGCGAGACGCTGGAGGCGATGCGTCGCTTCGCCGACGAGCGGGAGAGGATGGCGTCTCCGGACAGGACCAGCGCGACCTGACGGATTGACTCGACTCCGGTTTGGAACAAAGTAAGAACACGTTCCGTTACCGACTCGAACCGCCGCAGAGAACCCGCCCGTGACCCAGACGCCGTGACCCAAACGATCGCAGAGCTGCGTGAGACGCTCCGCGCCATCGAGGGCGACGGGCACCAGCGGCGTCCTGCCCTCCCCTTCGGCGTTGCGGCGCTCGACAGGCGACTGGCGGGCGAGGGCCTCAGGCTCGACGCGCTGCACGAGGTCGCGGCGGCGACGCCCCGCCATGGCGACGATGCGTCGGCGACCCTGTTCATGGCGGGGATCGCGGCGCGCGCCTGGGGGCCGGTGCTGTGGGTAATACGGCGGCGCGACCTGTTCGCGCCGGGGCTGTACCAAGCGGGGCTCGCCCCCGAACGCCTGCTCTATGTCGAGGCGCGCGACGACGACGAGCTGCTGGCGATCATGGAGGAGGGCCTGCGCCACCGCGGGCTGGGCGCGGTGATCGGCGAGTGCAAGCGCGCCGGGCTCGCCGCGACCCGGCGGCTGCAGCTCGCGGCCGAGGGCGGGCGCACGATCGCGCTGCTCCAGAAACGCCATGCGCGGGACGGGGTCGACCCGCTGGGCCAGCCCTCCGCCGCCGTCACCCGCTGGCGCGTCGCGTCCGCGCCGTCCGCGCCGCCCTTTCCCGGCGCCTTGCCCGATGAGGGGCTGGGCCGCGCGCGGTGGCGTCTCGATCTCGCCCGCCAAAAGGGCGGCGAGCCTTTTCAACAACTCGTGGAGGCATGCGATGAAACGGGTCGCCTCGCTTTACCTGCCGGAATGGCCGCTCGACAGACTGCGCCGCGCCGGGCGGATTCCGTCGCCGACGCGGACGCGACCGCCCAGGCCGGTTGATCCGTCGGTCGACTCCCTCGACCGCGCCGCCTCCGCGCGCCACCAGGGCGGCAACCCGGGTTGGCGGCCCGGCGCGAAATGGGCGAAGAGCGAGGTCGAGGCGGAGATCGCCCAGCTGCCGCTCCATCAGCGCCCGCCCAGGCACGAGCTCGGCCGCCGTAGCGAGGCCGCCGACCACCCGTTCAAGGCTCACTCGTTCAACGCGACGCCCGCCGACGAGGCGCGCCCGCCCGTTCCGGGGCCAAGCGCGGTTCTCTCCGTCCGCTGGAACGGCGAGGCCGGCCGAGCACCCGGCACCCGTCGCGCGGGCGATGGCCCTTATCCGGGCGAAGGCGCCTTCTTCCTCACCGGCCGGATGACCGGCGACGTGGTCGGCCGCGCCTGCAAGGAAAGCCCGGCCCCGTCCGGCCCCAGGGTCGCCGCGTCGGAACCGCCGCTCGTCACCGCGCATCGGGTTGACGGCCGCGACGTCGTCCATGCCGCCAACGAAGCGGCGCGGGCGCTGGGCGTGGTGCCGGGAATGTGGCTCACCCAGGCGCGTGCCTTGGTGGCGGGGCTCTTCACCCTTCCCGCCGACCCGGAGGGGGATCGCGCCGCCCTGCACCGTCTGGCGGTCGCGATCGCTCGGCGCTGGGCCCCGACCGCAATGGTCTCGGACGAGACCGGATTGTTCATCGACCTGACCGGCGTCGCGCATCTGCACGGTGGTGAAGCCAACTTCGGGCGACGCCTCGGGCGGCTGTTGGGCCGGCTAGGCTATTGTTCCCGCATCGGAATCGCCGATACGCCCGGAGCCGCTTGGGCATTTGCCAGGCACCTTCGCCAACATCCGCTCACCCTCTGCGAACCCGGTCGGCACGCCGAGGCGCTCGGCCCTCTTCCCGCCGACGCGCTCCGGCTGCAGCCCAAGCATCTGGAGCTGCTCCGCCGTCTCGGCGTCGACACGGTGGGCGAGCTCGCGAAGCTTCCCCGCGCGCCGCTCGCCCGCCGCTTCGGCGGCGCGCTCGTCCGCCGCCTCGACCAGGCTACCGGCCGCGCGCCGGAACCGCTGGAGCCGGTGGCCGCGCCCGAGCGGATCGTCGTGGAGGAACGCTACCCCGAGCCGATCGCGTCGGCGGAGGTGATCGAGCATAGGCTGGGCGAACTCGCGTCGCGTCTGACGACGATCCTGGAGCAGGCCGGGGTCGGCGCGCGCTCGCTGCTGCTCGTTGCCGATCGCGTCGACGGCCGCGCCCAGACCTTGCGCGTCGGCCTGTCCCGGCCCGATCGGCGGCCCGACCACCTGCTGCGCCTGCTCAAACGCCGGATCGAGGAGATCGACCCCGGCTATGGGATCGACGCCCTGGCGCTGCATGTGGCACGTACCGAGCCGCTGGGACCGGAAACGCTCGGTCCCGCGTTGGCCGGGGATACCGTCCCGGATCTCGCGCCGCTCATCGACCTGCTTGTCAATCGGTTGGGCGGGACCACGCCCTGGCGCGTCCGCCCGATCGAGAGCGACGTGCCCGAACGCTCGACCGCTCCCTGCCCGCCGCTCGACCCGCCTGATCGACCGCCGTCCGCGCTCAAACAGGGCGATGTCCGCCGGCTCGACGATCGGGAGGCCGATCACCCCTGGCACCCCCGCCGGCCGCGGCCCGTCCACCTGCTCGCCCGCCCGGAGATGCTGGATTTCGTGATTGCGGAGGTGCCCGATCATCCGCCCGCCCGCTTCACCTGGCGCGGCGAGGTCCACCGGGTGGTGCGCGCCGACGGCCCCGAACGCATCGTCGGCGAATGGTGGCGTCGGACCTGCGAGCGCGACGCGGTGCGCGATTATTTCAGCGTCGAGGACGAGATTGGTCACCGATTCTGGCTGTTCCGTCGCGGCGATGGCGTGCGGAACGAGACGGGCGACCTCAGCTGGCACCTGCATGGCTTCCATGCGTGAATTAACGGCGGGCGTCGATCGTGAGCACGTGCCCTGCCCGCGCATAGTCCAGTATCTTGCGATCGGCGGTCGCGAGTGGACATCCTATCGCCCGCGCGGTGGCGATCAACATGCGGTCCGCCGGATCGCCGTGAAGGGTGCCGGGCAGCGTTCCCGCGTCGGCGGCAATGGCGGCCGTGACGGGAACCGACTTCATACCGGTATGCCGGAGCAGTGCGTCGAGCCACTGAGCCACCGGCTGGGAGAAGACGAGCTTGCCCTTGGTACCCAGCATGCCGAGCTCCCAATAACTGATCGCGGAGGCGCGACACTCGCGGTCGCCCTTGATCGCTTCCAATGCCTGGATGCCCAACCTCCGATCGCCATCCGCCAGCCAGCGCAGGACATGCGTGTCGAGCAGGATCACGAGTCGGCGGCATCCTTCGGGGCGGGGTACCCGAGCGCGTCCCATTTGGCCTCCCACTTGACTTCCCAATCGGGATCGACGGGTTCGGTCTCATCCCAGTCGCCTATCTTGGTGACGGTCCCCTTCATGCAGCCGAATAGGCTGTCGATATTTCCTCGCCTTTCCGGTGCCGGAGCCGTCATGACCGCCACCGGCTTGCCGCGCTTGGTGACGGTGATCGGCTCGCCGCCCGCCTGGACCTCGTCCATCAATCGCAGGCAGTTCGCCTTGAACTCCGCCGCGCCGACATACTTCATCGTATCCGCTCCCGAAATGGTCACATCACATAGTCACTTCGGGCATGCCCGGCAATGAGCTACGTCGAGCTCCAGGTCACGACCCACTTCTCGTTCCTGCGCGGGGCATCGTCGCCGGAGGAGCTGTTCGCGACCGCGTCGGTGATGGGATATCGGGCGTTGGGCGTCACCGACCGTAATTCGGTGGCGGGCGTGGTGCGGGCGCTGGTCGCGGCGGAGACGGTCTCTACGCCGGACGCGCCCATGCGGCTCATGGTCGGCTGCCGGCTCGATCTGGTCAGCGGCGCGGCGCTGCTCGTTTGGCCCGAGGACCGCGCCGCCTGGAGCCGGCTCACCACGCTCCTCACCTGCGGCAAGGGGCGCGCCGATGCGCAACACGGCGAAAAAGGCCGATGCTTTCTCCATTGGGAGGACGTGGCCGACGCCGCGCCGGGATTGGTCGCCGCGCTGGTGCCCGGTCGGGGCGGCGTGGACGTGGAGCAGCTACGCTGGATGGCCGACCTGTTCGGGCGCGACCGGGGACACGTGTGCCTGACCTTCCACCGCCGCCCCGGCGACACGCGCCGCCTGGGTAGCGACGCCGAGGCAGCGCGGGCGCACGGCCTCCGGCCGCTCGCGACGGGAGACGTGCTGTATCACGAACCGACCCGCCGTAGGCTCCAGGACGTGGTCACCGCGATCCGTGAGAAATGCACCATCGACGAGCTGGGCCTGCGCCGCGAACGCCACGCGGATCGCCACCTGCAACCCCCGGCCGAGATGGAGCGCCGCTTCCGCCGCTACCCCGACGCGCTTGCCGCGAGCGTGGCGATCGCCGAACGCTGCACCTTCTCGCTCCGCGAGCTGAGCTACCAGTACCCCGACGAGCGCGTGATGACCGCACACTCGCCGCAAATGGCGCTGGAGAAGATGACGTGGCGCGCACTCAACGCCCGATTTTCCAACCGACCGCCCCCGAGCTATCGGCGACTGCTCCGCAAGGAACTCTCGCTCGTCCGCAAGCTCGCTTACGCGCCTTATTTCCTGACGGTCCACTCGATCGTCCAATACGCCCGCAGTCAGAAGATCCTGTGCCAGGGACGCGGCTCGGCCGCCAATTCGGTGATCTGCTTCGTGCTCGGCGTCACCTCGATCGATCCGGTCAAGCACCAGCTGCTGTTCGAGCGTTTCCTGTCGGAAAAACGTGGCGAGCCACCCGACATCGATGTCGATTTCGAACATGAGCGCCGCGAGGAGGTGATCCAATGGATTTACGACACCTACGGCCGGGAACACGCCGCGCTGACGGCGGTGGTCAGTCGTTTCCGCACGCGCGGCGCAGTGCGCGAGGTCGGCAAGGTGCTGGGGCTGGCCGAGGACGTGACGGCCGCGCTGGCAGGCCAGGTCTGGGGCTGGTCGAGCGACGGCGTGCCCGCGGACCGGGTAACCGCGTTGAACATGGATGCCGGCGAACAACGCCTGGCGCTCGCGCTCGAGCTCGCCAAGGAGCTGATCGGCACGCCCAGGCACCTGTCCCAGCATCCAGGCGGCTTCGTCCTCACCCGCGACCGGCTCGCCTCGCTGGTGCCGGTCGAACCCGCGGCGATGATCGACCGCCAAGTGGTCGAATGGGAAAAGGTCGATATCGAGGAGCTCGGCTTCATGAAGGTCGATATTCTCGGGCTCGGCATGCTTGGGTGCATGCGACGCGTCTTCGACCTTCTCGACTGGCATAAGGGCGTACGCCTCACGCTCGATGACGACATCCTCCAGGCGGAGGACAAGCCGACCTTCGAGATGATGTGCCGCTCCGACACCTTGGGCGTGTTTCAGATCGAGAGCCGCGCGCAGATGTCGATGCTGCCGCGGATGCGGCCCGAGAACTTCTACGACATCGCCATCCAGGTCGCGATCGTTCGTCCGGGACCGATCCAGGGTGACATGGTCCACCCCTATCTGAAACGGCGCGAGGATAAGCGCGCCGGCAGGAACACCGTCGAATATCCCAGCCCCAAGCTGAAGACCGTGCTCGAAAAGACGCTGGGCGTACCCTTGTTCCAGGAACAGGCGATGCAGGTCGCGATCCTGGGCGCGGGCTTTCCCCCGGAGGAGGCCGATGGGCTGCGCCGCGCGATGGCGACGTTCAAGGTGACAGGCGGGGTTGGCGAGTTCCGCGACCGGCTGATCGCGGGGATGCTGCGGAACAGCATCACCCAGGAGTTCGCCGAGCGGCTGGTCAAGCAGATCGAGGGATTCGGCTCGTACGGTTTTCCGGAAAGCCATGCGATGAGCTTCGCCAAGATCGCCTACGCGTCGTCGTGGATGAAGTGCCATCATCCCGATATCTTCTGCGCCGCGCTGCTCAACGCCCAGCCGATGGGCTTCTACGCCCCCGCGCAGATCGTCCGCGACGCGCGGGCGCACGGCGTCGAGGTCAGGCCCGTATGCGTCCAGGACAGCGACTGGGACACGAAGCTTCTGAACGAAGGGACTCCGTACCTGCCGCTGCGGCTGGGCATGCGCATCGTGACCGGCCTCGCCGCTTGCGACGCAGAGGCGATCCTTAACGCTCGGGCGCTTGCTCCTTTCACTTCGATCGAGGAGGTATGGCTCCGCTGCAACGTCAAGCTCGCCGCCTTGGAGGCGCTCGCCAGGGCGGACGCGTTCCATGCTTTCGGGCTCAACCGCCGCGAGGCGCTGTGGACCATCAAAGGTCTGGGCGAGATGCGGCTGCCGCTGATTGAGGGTGCGTGCGGCGATGAGGAGCCAGCGGTCCTGAAACCGCTGTCGGCGGGGCGCGAGGTGGTGGAGGATTACCGCTTCACCCAATTATCGCTGCGCGCCCACCCGCTCCAGTTCCTGCGTAGTGAGCTTGCCCGGCGCGGCATGGTCAGGTGCGTCGACCTGGGCACCACCAAGGACGGCACGGTCGTCGAGGTCGCGGGCGTCATCCTGGTGCGCCAACGGCCGGGCAGCGCCAAGGGCGTGCTGTTCATCACGCTGGAGGACGAGACGGGGGTGGCCAACGTCATCCTATGGCCCAACATATTCGAGGAGCATCGCACCACCGTCATGGGCGCGGCGATGCTGTCGGTGCGCGGCCGCGTCCAGCGTCAGGGCATCGTGATCCACGTGATCGGCGAGTATGTCATCGATCAGACGTCCATGCTCCGCCAAGTCGGCGACATGGAGATGCCGCGCCTTACCAGCCCCAGCGACGGCATGCGCGGCGGCGCGCCCGATCGCGGTGAGAAGGGCTGGGAGCCGAAGGTGCGCTCCGACTATCATTTCCGCGACCGGGAGAACTACATTCCCATCAAGTCGCGCGACTTCCATTGAACCGTTCGGGACTACAACGCCCGGACGGTCTGCTCGATCACGCCGAAGATCGGATGGTGCCGGTCGTCCTCCGCCCAGATACGGACGCTGTCGCCGTCGCGAAGGAAAGGCGTGGTCGCCGTCCCCGCCGTGATCGTCTCGACGGTGCGGACCTCGGCCAGGCAGGAATAGCCGACACCGCCCTCCGCGATCGGCTTGCCCGGCCCGCCGCCCTCGTCGCGGTTGGACACGGTGCCCGACCCGATGATCGTCCCCGCTCCCAGCGCGCGCGTCTTGGCGGCGTGCGCGATCAGCGTGCCGAAATCGAAGGTCATGTCCTTTCCCGCCTGCGCGCGGCCGAACGGCTGACCGTTGAGGTCGACCATCAGCTTGCGGTGCAGCTTCCCGTCCCGCCACCAGTCGCAGAGCGCGTCCGGGGTCACGAACACGGGCGAAAAGGCGGAGGCGGGTTTGGATTGGAAGAAGCCGAAGCCCTTGGCGAGCTCGGCCGGGACGAGGTTGCGGAGCGAGACGTCGTTGGTCAGCCCGACCAGGCGCACCGCCACCAGCGCCTCCTCACGCGTCGCGCCCTGCGCCACGTCGCCGGTGACGACCACCACCTCCGCCTCCAGGTCGCATCCCCATGCCTCATCGGCGAGCGGGATGGCATCGCGCGCGCCCAGGAAGCCGTCGGAGCCGCCCTGGTACATGAGCGGGTCGTGCCAGAAGCTGTCGGGCATATCCGCCCCGCGCGCCTGCCGGACGAGCGCGACGTGGTTCACATAAGCCGAGCCGTCCGCCCATTGATATGCCCGCGGGAGCGGCGCGGCCGCATCGTGTTCGTGGAACCGGTCGCGCGGGATCGCCTCATGCTCGAGATCGATGGCCAGATTCGCCAGATCGGGCGCGACCCGGTCCCATTCGTCCAGCGCCGCCTGCAGCGTCGGCGCGATGCGCGACGCATCGGCGCACCAGGCGAGGTCGTTCGACACGACCACGAGCCGCCCGTCGCGGCCCTGCTTGAGACTGGCGAGTTTCACAGGTTCAACTCTCCTTTTCGTGCGCCCTAGCGGGTTCGAACCGGCGTGGGTAGCCGTCGCACGGCTCGAGTCCGGCACCATAATAGTTGTTACTTGACGCTCGCGTCACCCGATCGCACCCTCGGCGAAAGACCCGAGAGAATCGCGATGCTCACGCTCGACAACATCGCCGGCCGCTTTGCCTGTAACGATGAGCACGAGGCGTTCCGCCAGACGGTGCGTACTTTCCTGCAAAAGGAAGGCGTGCCCAAGGTCGACGAGTGGGAGCGCGATCGTCTGGTTCCCGAGGCGTTCTGGCAGGCGGCGGGCGCGATCGGGAGGCTGTGCCCGACGGTGCCGGGGGAGTATTGCGGGCTCGGTATCGACTTTGGCCACAACGCGATCGTCGACGAGGAGATGAGCTACAACGGCGTGCCCGCCGGCTTCTCGCTCCGGTCGGACATCGTCGCCGACTATATCGCGCATTACGGGTCGGAGGAGCAGAAGGCCGAGTGGTTGCCCCGCATGGTGTCGGGCGAGACGATCACCGCGATCGCGATGACCGAACCGGGCACGGGCTCCGACCTCCAGGCGATCCGCACGACCGCCAAGAAGGACGGCAACCATTACGTGATCAACGGGTCCAAGACCTACATCACCAATGGCCAGAACACCGACCTGACGCCGGTCGTCGCCAAGACCGATCCCGACGCCAAGCCGGCCTGGCGCGGCATGTCGATCATCCTGGTCGAGAGCGACCGCGAGGGATCCCGCAAAGGCCGCAAGCTCGACAAGATCGGCCAGGATGCCGCCGGCACGTCCGAGCTGTTCTTCGACGATACGGTCGCTTTCACCAAGGACCGAAGGGCGATCGCGCGCCACCTGAGGGGCGAGTTGACGAACGAGGAAGGCGCGGCCGCGAAGCTGTGGCACACCGAGCTGCAATGG
This sequence comes from uncultured Sphingomonas sp., assembly GCF_964237155.1. Taxonomy (GTDB): domain Bacteria; phylum Pseudomonadota; class Alphaproteobacteria; order Sphingomonadales; family Sphingomonadaceae; genus Sphingomonas. The sequence continues at coordinate 13,348 of NZ_CAXSHH010000014.1, forward strand.
GAGGTGATGGATAAGTGCCTCCAGCTCCACGACGGTGCCGGTTACATGAATGAATATCCGATCGCGCGGGCGTGGCGGGCGGCGCGGGTGACGCGGATCTTCGGCGGCACCAGCGAGATCATGAAGGAGGTGATCGGCCGCTCGCTCAACCCATCGATTCGTCGGTGTCGGGCACCACCAGTCGCGGAGCAGGCAGATGCTCGCGGGGGTCGAAGGTCAATAGGAACGTCTGGAGCGCCGCCAACTCGATCGGTGGGGATATCAGATACCCCTGGATCAGGTCGCATCCCATGACGCGGAGCAGCGACAGCGCGAGCGGGTCGTCCACGCCCTCGGCGGTCACCTCCATGTCGAGCGCATGAGCCAGGTCGATCGAGGAGCGCACGAGCAGCGGATCTCGGTGGCTGTCGATCAGCCCCGACACGAACATCCGGTCGATCTTCAGCTCATTCGCGGGCAGCTGCTTCAGGTAGGATAGCGACGACAACCCGGACCCGTAATCGTCGATCGCGATCTTGATCCCCGCCGCCGAGAAGGCGCGCAGGTTGGCTAGCGCGCCATCGGGATCCTGGATCACCGCGGTTTCCGTCACCTCGAAGCCGATACGGCCCTTCGCGCGCGCGACCGTGTTCAGCACGCGCTCGGCGAACTCGGCATCGGGCAACAGCACGCCCGATATGTTGACGTAGATGGTCAGGTCGTGCCCCGACGCGGCGAGCCGGGCCTGGTCGGCCACCGCCTGCGAGACCACCCATTCGGTCAGGTCGCGGATCGCGCCCGTGCTCTCGGCCAGCCGGATCAGCCGCTCGATCGCGACCGGCCCGCGCGTCGCGTGCGGCCAACGCAGCAATGCCTCCGCCGAGTCGATGGCGTTGGTGCGCGAACGGAGCTTGGGTTGATAATGGAGCCTGAGCTCGCCCTGCTCGATCGCGCGCCGCAGGTCGCGCATGAGCGCGATGTCGTCCAGTTCCGACCCGCCCTCGCCCTCCTCGTCGGCGAAGCAGACCGCCTGGCGGGTGGCCTGCGCGGTCGCGATCGCCGCGGCGGCGTGGTCGAGCACCTCCTCGCGCGTCGCGTTCGCGTCGGCCTCGGCGGCACCGATCAGCACGTTCAGGTCAAAAGTCAGATCGTCGACCGTGATCCGCTTGGCGAGCTGACCGACAAGCAGCACCAGCGTCTTGCGCGCGGCGTCTATGCCGGGGGCGACGAACGCGAACTCGATCGAGGTGCGCCCCGTCCGCCCGATCTCGCATCCGTCCAGCTCGGCGGCGACCCGGTCGGCGACATGCGCCAGCACACGATTGGCGAGCCGCGCGCCGATGTCGCGGCGCAAGGTGGCAAATCGATCGATCTCAAGAATGGCAACGAAGCCGCCGCCGTTACCCAACGCGCTGTCGGGTGTCGGCGCGGCGCGCAGGCCGCCGAACCAGGGTGGCGCGGTTGGCCGTGCGCGTCCACGCTGCCGCCAACTCGCCAGGAGGAAACCCGCAGAGAACGCGACGAGGAAGAGGATCAGGTTCACCGGGCCATCTAGCGGAATAGACTCTAAGGCCCGGTTAAATCCGCTTCGGGACTGACGCGACCGGAGCCGTGGCCACGATTTTTCACCAGCCAAGCGGCATTACCCGGAAACGCGGGGCGGAGCGGCGACGGGATGGCAATCGCGCCTGTCGATCGCCATCTCCAAGATCTATCTAGGAGTGATGATGCTGTCGTTTTCACGGCTCGGATCCGCGCGTTGAGCGGCCCGGCCCCCTATCTGCTCGCATTCGGGGACAGCTTGACCTCGGGCTACGGGCTTGCGCCCGACCAAGCTTTTCCCCGGCAGCTACAGGTGTTGCTGGCGACGCGTCGGCCCGGCTCGATCGTCGAGAATGCGGGCGTGTCGGGCGACACGACGGCGAGCGGACGCGCGCGGCTGCCACGCGCGCTCACGAGCCTGACGAGGCGGCCGGACCTCGCCATCCTGGCGCTCGGCGCGAACGACCTGCTGCGCGGCGTCGACCCGGCCAGGATGCGCGAAAACCTCGACTGGATGCTCGGCGAGTTCGAGCGCACGGGCATCCCCGTGCTTCTCGCCGGTATGTTGGCGCCCATTTTTCTCGGCGGCTGGGCGGCCCGCTTCAACGCGGTTCATCCAGAGCTCGCCAAGCGTCACGGCGCGGCGCTGTATCCCTTCTTGCTCGACGGGGTGGTCGGCGATCCTTCGCTGGTGTTGGCGGATCGCATCCACCCCAACGCCCGCGCGATCGGCATCGTCGCCGGCCGTATCCTGCCGCATGTCGAAGCCGCGCTGGAGCGGACATCTCGACGAGCGGCGTGAGTGTTGGCGGAGAGGGTGGGATTCGAACCCACGGTACCCGCAAGGGCACAACGGTTTTCGAGACCGTCCCGATCGACCACTCTGGCACCTCTCCGCAGAGGCAAGGGAACCGCTCCGATAAGCGGACCGGCTGGTCTAGGAGGCGCGTCTAACGGGGCCCGTTCGCCGGTGCAAGGCCGGCGCGCTTGTGTCCGGCACGCCATCCATTAAATGAGCTTCATGCAACTCACCAACCTGCCCGAACCGGCCGCCCGGGTCGCCGTCTCCGCGCCGCCGATCGCCCATGCGCGTTTCTCGATCGGCGACGTGGTGCGCCACCGCGTGTTCGATTTCCGCGGCGTGATCTTCGATGTCGACCCGGTCTTCGCCAACTCGGAAGAATGGTACGACGCGATCCCGGCGGAGGTCCGGCCGTCCAAGGACCAGCCCTTCTATCATCTCCTCGCCGAGAACGCCGAGTCGAGCTACGTCGCCTATGTCAGCCAGCAGAACCTGCTCGTCGACGATAGCGACGAGCCGGTCGACCACCCTGCCATCCCCGGACTGTTTCGCGGTTACGAGGACGGGCGCTACGCCCTGAAGCGCGAGCACCGCCACTAGGCGTATGCCCGTGCGGCGCGGTTGACACCCGAACCCTGTGCGATTACCCGGCGGTCCTTTCCCGGCTTGCGTCCGCGTGTCGGGGCCGTTCGATATTCAGGAAGATACAGAGCCATGTTCGCGATCGTGCGCACGGGCGGCAAGCAATACCGCGTCGCCGCCGGAGACAAGATCGTCGTCGACAAGATCGATGGCGAGGCCGGTTCCTCGGTCGAACTGGGCGACGTCCTGCTCGCGGGCGAGGGCTCCGAATTGCGCTCGACCGAGGGGCTGACCGTCGCCGCCGAGATCATCGCGCAGGCGAAGGGCGAGAAGGTCATCGTGTTCAAGAAGCGTCGCCGGCACAATTACCGACGCCGCAACGGCCATCGCCAGCGCCACACGATCCTCCGGATCATCGGCATCGGCGGTCATGTGGGCGGCGAGCAGCGGTCGGCGGACGCCGCCGAGCCTGCTCAGGCCTAAGGAGTTAACGAGCAATGGCACATAAGAAAGCAGGCGGTTCCTCGCGCAACGGTCGCGACTCCGCGGGTCGTCGTCTCGGCGTGAAGAAGTTCGGTGGCCAGGAATGCGTCGCGGGCAACATCATCGTTCGTCAGCGCGGCACGAAATTCTACCCGGGTACCAACGTCGGCATGGGCAAGGATCATACCTTGTTCGCGCTCGTCGACGGCCGCGTCGCGTTCGCCGAAGGCAAGCTCGGCCGCAAGTTCTGTTCGGTGCAGATTACCGCGCAGGCGGCCGAATAACGGACGATCATACAAGGTCGTCCACCAGGGCGACCCGGGTTCCGGCAAACGGAACCAGACATCCGGAAAGGGAGTCGGGTCGCCCCGGTTCCCTTTTTTACTGCTCCCTTCACCTGTGTTGTCGCGGGCGCGTCATGGCGACATGCAAGCGACTTCGTGCAAGGAGGAGAGCCGATCATGTTCGCCCTGACGCCCCGCTTGATGCTCCGCCCCGGCTGGCCGGAGGATGCGCCTGAGCTCGCCCGCGCGATCGGGCACGAGGACGTGGTCAGTCGGCTTGCGCGCGTGCCTTGGCCCTACGCCGAGGCGGACGCGCGATGGTTTCTCTCGCAACCGCGCGGGGCGGAGGAGCCGGTTTTCCTGATTATGGAGCGCGGACCGGAGCCGCGGCTCGTCGGCGGGATCGACATACATTCGGGTGAGACCCAGCACGAACTCGGCTATTGGCTCACGCCATCGGCTTGGGGGCGCGGCTATGCGACCGAGGCGGGCCTCGCCTTGATCGAACTCGCGCGCGATGCGCTCAGGTTGCCCCGGCTCCGCGCTACCGCCTTCATCGGCAACAAGGGTTCGGCACGGGTTTTGGCCAAGCTAGGATTCCGCGACACGGGCCGGATCGTTCCCCGTGCGTCGCTTGCGCTCGGCCGCGAGGTCGATGCGGTCGAGTGCGAGCTCGACCTCACCGACGCGCGAACCCGGGCGACGCCGCTGACCGCGTGAGAGGACGCCGGACGCGGATTGCGTTCCTCTTCCGAAACGCCGAACAGCCATCGCCATGCCCGCGTCCGCCCTGCCCGCCCCCGCCCTGCCCGCCCGTCGCCGTAACTCGCCCGAGGAGTCGCGTGATGCCGCGCTCGACGCGGCGCGCGCGCTGTTGACCGAGGACGGGCCGCAGGCGGTCACGTTGAAGGCGGTGGCGGCGCGGATCGGGCGGACGCACGCGACGCTGCTCCATCATTTCGGTTCGGCCGAGGGGCTGCAAAAGGCGCTGATCGCCCGCATGGCGACATCGATCACCGCCACGATCCGCGATGCGGTCCTCCGTTCCCGAGCCGAGCATCGGGGTCCGCGCGAGGTGGTCGACCTCACCTTCGACGCTTTCGGGCGCGGGGGTGCGGGGGCGCTGGCGAGCTGGATGATCCTGTCGGGAAACGAGGACGCGCTCGATCCCATCCTTACCGCAATCCATGACCTGGTCGACGAGCTCGCCGCCGACGAGCACGCGCAAGTGATCCGGCCCATCCACGAGGACACGTTGCAACTCGTCCTGCTCGCGCTCGGCGACGCGCTGCTCGGTGCGCCGATGGCGCGCGCGCTCGGGCTCAGGCGGGACGCCGCGCGCGACATCGCGTTCGGGGCGCTCGCTGTTGGTGAACCGGACGCGACGGTTTAAAAGACGCGCATGCACTTTTTAGATCAAGCTAAAATCTACGTCAGTTCGGGAAGCGGCGGCCCCGGCGCGGTCAGCTTCCGTCGCGAGAAGTACATCGAATATGGCGGCCCCGACGGCGGCAATGGCGGCAAGGGCGGCGATATCGTGTTCGAAGCGGTAGCAGGCCTCAACACGCTGATCGACTTCCGTTACACCCAGCATTTCCGCGCTCCACGCGGCTCCGGGGGATCGGGATCGAACCGCACCGGCGGCGGCGGCGACGATCTGGTGATCCGCGTGCCGCTCGGCACGCAAGTGCTGAGCGAGGACAAGGACGACGTGCTGCTCGACTTCACCGAGGTCGGCCAGCGCGAGGTGCTGCTGCGCGGCGGCGACGGCGGGCGCGGCAACGCCAGCTACAAGTCGTCCACCAACCGTGCGCCGCGCCAACACGGATCGGGCTGGCCGAGCGAGGAGGCGTGGCTGTGGCTGCGGCTGAAGCTGCTTGCCGATGCGGGGCTGGTCGGGCTGTCCAACGCGGGCAAGTCGACCTTCATCAACGCGGTCACGAACGCGCAGGCCAAGGTCGGCGCGTATGCCTTCACCACCACCCGCCCCCAGCTCGGCGTGGTCCGCCACAAGGGACAGGAGTTCGTCGTCGCCGACATCCCCGGGCTGATCGAGGGCGCGGCCGAGGGGGCGGGGATCGGCGACCGGTTCCTTGGCCATATCGAGCGGTGCCGCGTGCTGCTCCACCTCGTCGATGCGCAGGACGCCGACGTCGCGACAAGCTACCGGATCGTGCGCGACGAGCTCGCCGCCTATGGCGCGGGGCTGGCCGACAAGCCGCAGGTGCTGGCCCTCAACAAGATCGATACGCTCGACGACGAACTGATCGAGGCGCTCGTACGCGAGTTGCAGGATGCGAGCGGCGCGGAGGTGATCCCGATCTCGGCCGCCGCCGGCACCGGCCTTGACTGGGCGCTCGACCGGTTGCTGGAGGCGATCGGGCCAATCTCGGCGATCGTGGGCGCGGATGACGAGGGCGCGGACGCGATCGAGTGGTCGCCGGTGTGACGGGCTGCGGTCGGCTTTGAGCCGTTGGCCCGATCTGTTATGGTTGCGACATGGCGACGCACCCTGATTATCCTCTGCTGACGGCGGAAGAGTTCCTCCAGATCGACTTCGGCGAGCGCAAGGCCGAGTTGGATAACGGCGTGATCCGCATGATGGCAGGCGGCACGGCTCGGCATGCTCGGATACAGGGCAATATCTATGCATCCCTTGCCCCGCGACTTCGTGGCACGGGCTGCGCTGCGTATATCTCGGACATGGCGGCCCGAACTAGGGACTACTCGATCCGGTATCCCGACGTGACGATCTATTGCGGCCGCAACGGTCCCGCGAACGACGACTTGAAGGCCTTCGACGACCCGCGGGTCGTCTTCGAGGTGCTGTCGGCCGGCACTGCGCGCACCGACCTCCGCGTGAAGCTCGAGGAGTATAAGGAGTTGGCGAGCGTCGACACGATCGTCTTCGTCGACATCGCGGACGAGCGACTGCGGGTAGTGCAGCGCACCGGCCCGAATAGTTGGAGCGAGCTCATCCATCAAGAGCCGGCGACTCTCGTCCTGCCTACGCTCGGGATCGAGTTGACGCACGAGGAAGTCTTCGCCCGCGACTGAGCGACGTTGGCGCGGCTCGCCACCAACGCTAGACGCACCCGCATGATCGAAGGCGGAAATCCATGCTGATCGCCCTGACTGGCGGGACCGGCTTTGTCGGGCGGCGGACGCTCGATCTCCTGATCGGGAAGGGCCATACGGTGCGCGCGCTGACCCGGCGTCCGCAGCCGCCGCGCGATAGCGTGGAGTGGGTCGAAGGGTCGCTGGACCGAGCGGGTCCGCTCGACACGTTCGTCACCGGGGTGGAAGCGGTCCTCCATATCGCGGGCGTCGTGAACGCGGCCGACCGGGCGGGGTTCGCACTGGGCAATATCGACGGCACGCGGGCGGTCGTCGAGGCCGCCGTTCGGGCAGGCGCGACCCGCTTCGTCCATGTCTCGTCGCTGGCCGCACGCGAGCCCGGGCTGTCGAATTACGGCTGGTCGAAGGCGGAGTCCGAACGCATCGTCGAGGTGTTGCCGCTCGACTGGACGATCGTGCGGCCACCCGCCGTCTATGGCCCGAGCGATCTGGAGATGCGCGACGTGTTCCGCCTGGCGAAGCTGGGACTAGCGGTCCTGCCGCCGCCGGGCAGGATGTCGGCGATCGCGGTCGACGATCTCGCGCGGCTGTTCGTCCTGCTTGTGGAGCGTGGGAGTCCACGGGCGATATACGAGGCCGACGACGGCCAGACATACACGCATACCGAATACGCCCAGGCGATCGGTCGCGCGGTCGGGCGGCGCGTGCTGCCCCTCCCCCTCCCGGCGGCGCTGCTTCATCTAGGCGCGCGAATCGACCGCCGGGTGCGGGGAAGCGGAGCCAAGCTCACGCCCGATCGCGCCGCCTATCTGGCGCATCCCGACTGGACCGCCGATCCGGTCAAGCGCCCGCCGCCCGAGCTGTGGACGCCACGGATCGCGCTCGATCGCGGGTTGGCCGATACAGCCCGCTGGTACCGGGATCACGGGCTGTTATGACCGGTCCAACTCCCGCCGCATTCCCCGGCCAAGGACCAACCCGATGAACGACCGCCAGCAAGTCCTCGATACCATCACCGCGCAGATCGAGCCATTCAACAAGAAAGGTGTCGTGGTGGCGGAGGCGACGACGTTCCAGGGCGATCTCGAATGGGACAGCCTGACCGTCATGGACTTCGTCGCGGCGATCGAGGACGAGTTCGATATCGTCATCACCATGAGCATGCAGGCGGAGATCGAGACGGTGGGCCAGCTCGCCGACGCGGTCGGGAAGCTCCGGACATGAGCGAGTCCGGGCTTCAGGCCGAGACGCTGGACCTTGATCCGCCTGCGGTCGCGCCGGAACGCGATCTATTTAGCAAGTTCGATCCGCTGATCGCGGAGCGCGAAGCGCTGCTGACGTCGGGGGTGCGGGATCCGTTCGCGATCGTCATGGACGAGGTACGCTCCCCCACCGAAGCGGTGATCGGTGGGCGCGAGACGATCCTGCTCGGCACCTACAATTATATGGGCATGACGTTCGACACCGACGTCATCGCGGCGGGCAAGCGCGCGCTTGACGAGTATGGTTCGGGTACCAACGGCAGCCGGATGCTCAATGGTACCTTCCGCGACCATGTGAATGCGGAGGAGGCGCTCAAGGAGTTCTACGACGCCCGCCACGCGATGGTATTCTCGACCGGTTACCAGGCCAATCTCGGCATCATCTCGACGATCGCGGGCAAGGGCGAGTACATCATCCTCGACGCCGACAGCCATGCGTCGATCTATGACGGCTGCGCGCTCGGCAATGCGGAGGTGGTGCGGTTTCGCCACAATTCGGTCGAGGATCTCGACAAGCGCTTGGGCCGCCTGCCGAAGGAGCCCGGCAAGCTCGTCGTGCTCGAGGGTGTCTATTCGATGCTGGGCGACATCGCGCCGCTTGCGGAAATGGTCGCGGTCGCGCGCAGGCACGGAGCGATGGTGCTCGTCGACGAGGCGCACTCGATGGGCTTCTTCGGCCCGAACGGCCGCGGTGTGTACGAGGATGTCGGACTGACGTTGGACCGCGACGTCGATTTCGTGATCGGCACCTTTTCCAAGTCGGTCGGCACCGTCGGCGGCTTCTGCGTGTCGAACCATCCCAAGTTCGAGGTGATGCGCTTCGCCTGCCGTCCGTACATCTTCACGGCATCCCTACCGCCGTCCGTGGTCGCGACCGCGGCGACCTCGATCCGGAAGCTGACGATCGCGCACGACAAGCGTCGCCGGCTTTGGGCGAACGCGCGTCGAATGCATGGCGGGCTGACCGCGCTAGGCTTCAAGCTAGGTACGTCGAGCCCCGAATCGGCGATCATCGCGGTGATCCTGGAGGATCAGGTCCAGGCGATCGCGATGTGGCAAGCGCTTTTGGAGAGCGGCGTCTACGTCAACATGGCGCGCCCGCCTGCCACGCCGGCGGGCACCTACCTGCTGCGCTGCTCGCTCAGCGCAGAACATCGACCGGAGCAGCTGACGACCGTCCTGGCGCTATTCGATCGGACCGGGCGCGAACTGGGTGTGATCGGCTAACCTTCACCTGCTTTTAACCGCTCGCTGCGTGTAGTAGGATTGTGGATATGAGCGGCGAGGTGGAGGAGATTGGTTCCGTAGGGAACGGTCCGCCATGGCGGACGATCACGCTGATCGCGATGGCGATCCTGGGTGCGGTCACGCTCGCCGCGCTGGTGATCACCGTGGGCGGCGCCAACCGCGAGCGCGACCGGGCATTGGTGGCGCAGGGCCGCAGCTACGACGTGATGATCGTGGCGCGCACGCTGGCAGGTACGATCGCGCGGTCGGAGGCGTCGCTTGGGCGATACGTCACCTCGGCCGACCAGTCGCTCGGCCAGCTCTACTTCGATCAGTGGCGCTCGGCGGCGACGCAGATCGCTTATCTCGACCGGCTCACGACCGGCGATCCCGCGCAACAACGTCGCATCGACTCGCTCCGCCGCGCATATGTCGAGCGTGGCGACGAGCTGTCGCTGATCGCGTTGTCGACGCGTTACGTCAAGAACGCGCAGGCGCTGGCGCTATATTATAAGGCTCGCGACGCCTCGTCGCTACAACTGATCGACCGCTCGCTCGCCCGCATCATCAAGGGCGAGCGCACGATCCTCGACCGGCGCACTTCGGCCGCGATGCGCCTGGTCGAACGATCCACCACGGCCGCGGTCGGGCTCGCCGTCTTCGGCGGACTGCTGGTGCTCGGCGCGATCCTGCTCGGCTGGTACACATTGCGAACGTTAGGCGAAAGCGCGGCCGCGCGCGCCGAGGCCGATGCTGCGGGGGCGCGCGCGGATGAACTCGCCGCCGCCGTCCGCGCCGCGACCGACGAGCTTCGGGTTCAGGAGGCCAAGCTTCGCCAGGTGCAGAAGATGGACGCGGTCGGGCAACTGACGGGCGGTATAGCGCATGATTTCAACAATATGCTTGCCGTCGTGCTCGGCGGGCTTGAACTGGCGCGCCGTAACATCGGCAAAGAGTCCGCCATGCGCCATCTCGACAGCGCGACCGAGGGCGCGGTCCGCGCCGCCGCGTTGACGCGCCGGCTGCTCGCCTTCTCGCGCGAGGAGGCGCTCAAGCCGGAGGCGGTCGAGCCGAGCGCGCTCGTCGCGGGCATGTCCGACCTGCTTGACCGGACCCTGGGCGACGCGGTCACCATTCGGGTGCGCGACGAGGCGGCGGGCTGGCGCGTCCACGCCGATCGCGTGCAGCTCGAGAACGCGCTCCTCAACCTCGCCGTCAATGCGCGCGACGCGATGAATGGCCGCGGCGACCTGATGATCGTCACCGGAGCGGCGACACTCTCGACCGGTCAGGTCGGCCAGTGCGCGGGCGGCGAGTACGTGACCTTCGCCGTGTCCGACAGCGGTTGCGGCATGACGCCCGAGATCGCGGAGCGCGTGTTCGAGCCGTTCTTCACCACCAAACCCGTCGGCAAGGGCACCGGCCTCGGCCTCAGCCAGATCTTTGGCTTCGTGCGCCAGCAGGACGGCGAGGTCGGCATCGAGAGCGCGCCGGGCCGAGGCACGACCGTCACCCTCTACCTGCCACGCCATCGGGGCGGGCAGTCGACGGCCACATCGATCGAGGACGCCTCCGCCGCCGGGACCGCTCCCACGCCGCTGAAGGTGCTGGTTGTCGAGGATGATCCGCGCGTGCTCGCCGCGACGATGGGCGCGTTGCAGGAACTCGGTCATGTCGGCGTCGCCTGCGACGACCCGTTCCAGGCGCCGCGGATCGTCGCGGCCGATCCCGGCATCGAACTCGTCATCTCCGACGTGCTCATGCCGCGCCAGACCGGGCCGGAGATGATCGCTGGCCTGACCGCGCGCCATCCGACCTTGGCGGTGTTGTATGTCACGGGATACGCCGGGGACGCGGGCGGCGCGAGTGAGTTCGGCGGGCATAACGTGCTCCGCAAGCCGTTCACGCTCGTGGCCATCGAGCGCGCGATCGCCGCCGCCATGGCCGACCGCCTGACCCATCCGGAACAGATCGCGGCGGAATAGCGGCATTCCCTGCGGATGCGCGAATTTAAGGCGTGGCGCGTCCGCCTGCCCGCTCCTATACCGCCCGCGTCCCCGCCATGGCCGAGCCTGCATGAAATCGATCGATCGCTACATGGTTCGGCTGATCGCGGTACCGCTCTTCTCCACGCTCGTGATCGCGGCGATGCTCTTGGTCCTGGACCGGATGCTCCGGCTGTTCGATTTCGTCGCGACGCAGGGCGGGCCGGTCAGCGTGGTATGGCGCATGCTCGCCAATCTTCTGCCCGAATATCTGGGGCTCGGCATCCCGATCGGGCTGTTGCTGGGCGTTCTGCTCGCCTTTCGCCGACTCGGCACCACCTCTGAACTCGACGTATTGCGCGGGGTGGGCATGAGCTACGGGCGGCTGCTCCGCGTGCCGTACATGTATGCGGTCACGCTCGCGGCGGTGAACCTCGCCATCGTCGGCTACGTCCAGCCGATCGCGCGCTACTATTATGAAGGCCTGCGGTTCGAGCTGCGCACCGGCGCGCTCGGCGCGTCGATCAAGGTCGGTGAGTTCACCCATTTCGGCGACCGGATGACGCTCCGGATCGAGCGGAGCCGCGACAAGGGTCGCGAGTTGAGCGGCATCTTCGTCCATTACGACAATCCGACGGGGATGAGCTATTCGGTCACGGCGGCGCAGGGACAATTCCTGGCGACCGACGATCCCAATACGATCATCTTCCGGCTGACCGACGGTACGCTCGTCCAGAGCAGTCCAAAATTCACCGTGCCGCGCGTGCTGACCTTCAGCGCGCACGACCTGCCCATACCCTTGCCCCGCTCCGAACGCTTCCGGGTGCGCGGCGGCCGCAATCTGGAGTTCACGCTGCCCGAGCTCGCCCGCCTGGGTCATACCGCCGCGTCCGAGGAGCAACGCGCCTCGTCACGCTCCGAGTTTCATTTCCGCATCGTCGAGGTCGCGACCATGTTCCTGTTGCCGATGCTCGCGGTCGCGCTCGGTGTTCCGCCGAAGCGGTCGACCTCGTCGCTCGGCGTGTTCTTCGCCGTCGTGCTCCTAGTCACCTACCACAAGGTCAACGAATATGCCGCGTCATTCGGCGAGCTTGGCCGCGTCGATCCGCTGGTCGCGCTATGGGTACCCTTCGTCCTGTTCGCCGGCTTGGTGATCTGGATGTTCCATACGGTCGCCTACGTTCCCGGCGGCCAGCCGATCGGCGCGCTGGAGCGGGTCTTCGCCAAGGCTGGCTCGGTGATCGCCCGATGGTTGCCCGGTCGGGCGCGCGAGGCGGCGGCGTGAGCCGTATCTTCCCGTCGAGCGTCGTCGCCTTGTACATGGCGCGGCTGTTCCTGGTGCGCACTTTGGGCATCACCTTCACGCTCGTGCTGATCCTCCAGGCGCTCGACCTGTTGAGCGAGACGGGCAACATCCTGGGCGCGCCCGGCAATGGCCAGACGGAGGTGCTGCGCTACGTCTCGCTCCGCGCGCCGCAGATCGTCGCGTTCGCGCTGCCCTTTTCCGTGCTGTTGGGCACCATCCTGACGCTCATCACCATGAACCAGAATAGCGAGATAGTCGCGCTGAAGGCGTCGGGACTATCCGCGCACCAAGTGCTCGCCCCATTGCTGATCGCGAGCTTGGGCGTCGCCGCCTTTTCGTTCGGTTTCAACGAACGGGTGGTGTCACGCGCGACCGCCACGCTGGAGGCCTGGAAGCGCGTTGATTATCGCGCGCTGCCGATCGACCGGGGCGACCGCACCAACGTATGGGTCCGCGACGGCGATGATTTGATCGAGGTGACGCGCATCACCGGACGCGGCGACGCCGCGCGATTGACGGGCGTCGTCGTCTACGATCGCGAGGGCGGATCGCTCCGGTCGACGATCACCGCCCCGATCGGGGTTCGGGCGGGAGACGGCTGGCGGATCCAAGGAGCGCGGCGTTTCGACGTCGCCGCAGGCGTGCTCACCCGCCTTGGCGCGATCGTGGTCGCGCGCGGGGTGCGTCCCGAGCAGTTCACGCTCGCGACCGTCAATGCCGACGGCCTGCCCTTCGGCCAGCTTCGATCGGCGATCCGTGACCTGCGCGACGCGGGTCGCCCCACGCAGGCGCTGGAGAGCGCGCTGTGGCACAAACTGTCGGGGCCGCTCTCGTCGATGTTGATGCCTCTCCTAGGCGCGGTGGCCGCGTTCGGGATCGCACGCTCGGGCAAGCTGTTCATCCGCGCGGTGATCGGCATGGCGCTGGGTTTCGGCTATTTCGTCGCCGACAGCTTCGCGCTCGCCATGGGCAACCTGGGCGCGTATCCGCCCTTCCTGGCCGCCTGGGCACCGTTCCTGCTGTTCTTCCTGATCGGGGAAGCGGTCCTGATCCGGACGGAGGAATAAATATTCAGCGCGGGGCGAACGTGCTCCGCATCAAGCGGCCGAGCAGGCCGGGCAACCCTTCATAACTCGCCTTGTGGTAAGGCGAGGCATCGTCCACCACCCCCGAAATGCGCCGATGCGCCTCGCCCAGGCTGTGGTACGGCAAACCTGGCAACAGATGATGGAGCGCATGGTAACGCAGTCCGACCGGGGCCCAGAGCGCGGGCAGCAGCGTCGGCGGCGGCACGTTTACCGAGTCCAGATATTGTGCGGTCACCGACATGGCCTCGCCCTCATTCTCCCATAGATGCGCCACCAGGGTGCGCACCTGGTTGATCACCGTCACCCCGGAGACGACCGCGAGGAAGATCGCGAACGCGCGGAACGACACGACGCCGGACGCGACGGCCGTCAGCATCGTAATCGCCCACATGCTCGTCGCGATCTCCAGCCGCATCCATTCCGCTTTCGCCTCGCCCTCGGGGCTGCGGCGACGGAATTGCGGGTTGATCGCCAGCGCGGACAGCCGCTCCACGACGAAGCGGCGCAGGCCGGGTGCCAGGAACGACACGGGCGTCAGCACGGCATAGCGCACCAGCAACCCGATCGGCGCGAGCGCCGCGACGAGCACGAACAACGGCACGGTCCACGGCTTCATGAGCGCGAGCGGCAGATACTCGGGATCGTCCACCGTGCCATAGCGCGTCTTGGCATGATGAAGGTTGTGCACGCCCTCGTACATGAAGGAAGGGACCATCAGCGGGACGCCGACAAGCGCGTTCCACCCGCTCCGAAAGCCGGGAAGCGCCGCGTGCTTGATGTGGCTGAGCTCATGGATGAAACTGCCCGCCCGGTATAGCGCCAGCATCGCGACCACGCCCGCCATGATGGCCCAGCCCACAGGCCGGACGAGCATCGCCGCCGCCAATGCACCGTATCCGACCGCCACCGACGCGATCAGGTCGCTCCAATAGATCGCCGGGCGGGGCGCATGCAGGTCGCGCGTCAGTTCGGCCGCGGTCCGAAGCATCGTCTTGTCGTCAACGACGCGCTCGGCGCGCGCGCGCGGCGCGGCTCCGCCGACGGCTGATGCGGCGCTGGGCCGGAGGGCGGTCGTGCTCGTCATGACGTATTGCATTGCCACGACATAGTGGCGTCTTCGTGGCGATGACAGGGGGGCACCCGCGCTTGTCCCGAGCGCCGATGCGGTTAGGGCATACCGGATGACGATCGCCGAGAAGACCGAGTGGATGAACGAAGGCGGGGTCGCGATCCGGCCGATCGCGACCGCGCGCGACCGCCGATCGTTCGTCGAACTGCCCTATCGATTATATCTGGACGACCCGAATTGGGTGCCGCCGCTCAGGCGTGAGGCGCGGGCGCTGATCACGCCCGGCAAGAACGGCTGGTTCAGCCATGCCAAGGCGCAGTTGTTCCTGGCGAAACGAGGCGGGGTGGTGGTCGGCCGCATATCCGCGCACATCGACACGCTGGCGCTCACCATGCCGGTCCCGCAAGGATTCGGCCCGGGCGTCGGCCAATGGGGACTGTTCGATGCGGAGGACGCCAGCGTCGCCGCCCGGCTGATCGTCGCGGCGGAGGCCTGGCTTCGCGACCAAGGCATGACGCGAGCGCTGGGTCCGATCAGCATGTCGATATGGGAGGAGCCGGGGCTGCTGGTGGAAGGGTACGATCATCCACCGACCGTGATGATGGGTCACGCGAAACCCGAATATCGCGGCTGGATCGAGGGTGCGGGATACCATGCGGTCAAACGGCTCTTCACCTACGACCTCGACATCACCCGGCCTTTCCCGCCGCTGGTCCAGCGCATCATCAGGTCCGGCGAGAAGAACCCGCGCATCCGCATCCGCGACGTCGACAAGTCGCGGTTCGACGAGGAGGCGGCGCTGATCCTGGGCATCCTCAACGACGCCTGGTCGGATAATTGGGGGTTCGTGCCATTGACCGGGCCGGAGATCGCCGACGTCGGCGTGAGACTCAAGCCTATCGTCCGCGAGGACCTGATCCGCATCGCCGAACTCGACGGGCGACCGGTCGCGTTCATGATAGCGCTGCCCGACCTGAACGAGGCGCTGAAGCCGCTGGGCGGCTCGCTGCTCCCGTTTGGTTGGATCAAGCTCCTGCGCTGGCTCCGTCGCCCACGCGTCCGCACCGTGCGCGTCCCGTTGCTGGGCGTACTCAAAGAGCTCCAGGCGTCACGGCTCGCGAGCCAGTTGGCCTTCATGCTGATCGAATCGATCCGACAGGCGTCGGTCGCCGGCTACGGTGCGTCGCGGGCGGAAATCGGCTGGGTCCTCGACGACAATCAGGGAATGCGCTCGATCGCCGATGCCATCGAATGCAAGGTGAACAAGGTATACGACATCTACGCCCGCGACCTCTGACGGCGGCGCGGCGTCAGCGCAGGCGTAGCCAGGTCGGCGCATGATCGCTCGCCTTTTCGCGCCCGCGGTGCTCCTTGTCGACGCCCGCGCCGATCAGCCGGTCGGCGACCGCCGGACTGAGCAACAAATGGTCGATCCGGAACCCGGCATCGCGAGCCCATGCGCCCGCTTGGTAGTCCCAGAATGTCCATACGCCCCCTTTGGGCGCGCGGGTCCGCAGCGCGTCGGTCCACCCTTGCATAAGCAGCCGGCGATAGGCGGCGCGGCTTTCGGGCTGCATCAGGGCGTCTTCCGCCATTGCCGCGACCGAGTAGCTGTCGTCGTCGTTCGCGATCACGTTATAGTCGCCCGCCAGCACCGCCGGAACCTCCGCGGCGAGCAACGCGGCGGCGTGGGCGTGAAGCCGATCCATCCAGCGTAGCTTATAGTCGAATTTCGGCCCCGGCCGGGGATTGCCGTTGGGCAGGTAGATGGAGGCGACGACCAACCCGTCGATATCGACCTCGAGATAGCGGCTCTGGTCGTCCTCGGGCTCGCCTTCCAAACCGCGGCGACGGAGGGACGGATCCACCCCGCGCGCTAGAACCGCGACGCCGTTGAACCCCTTCTGCCCATGCCACAGCCCGCCGTAACCGGCGGCGCGGATCTCGGCTTCCGGAAATGTCTCGTCGGTGGTCTTGAGTTCCTGGAGACAGACGATGTCGGGCTGTTCCTCGGTCAGGTATTCGATCAGCCGGGGCAACCGCGCCTTGATGCCATTCACGTTATAGGTGGTGATCTTCACGTCAAATCGAAAAGCTGGATCCGCACCCGCAGCCGCTGGCGGCGACGGGGTTCTCAACGCGGAACGCCGCGCCGCCCAGCGATTCGACATAGGTGACCTGTGCGCCGCGCACGAGGTCGAGGCTGACGCTGTCCACCACCAGCCGCACGCCGTTCGTCTCCGCGACGGTGTCGTCGTCCTCCGCCGCGTCGGCGAAGCCGAACCGATATTGGAAACCCGAACACCCGCCGCCGTCGACCGACAGTCTAAGAATTGCGGCCCGCCCCTGCTTGGCCGCGATCACCCCCACCCGCTCGGCTGCGGCGGGCGAAAGCGAAATTTCCGGTGAATGGATGCTCATGGACGCGAGATAGGCGTGCGCGCCGTGCGGAGCAACAAGCCCTCGGGCTCGGGTCGGCTCAATCCAGCGACGGCGGCACGTTGGCGGAGATCGGCACGAGGTGGACCGACCGGTCCTGAGCGGCGAGCAGGTGATTGGCGCTGGTCAGGAACGGCACCGGATTGACCGCGCGGCCGTCCATGCGGACCTCGTAATGCAGGTGGCTGCCCGTCGAGCGACCGGTCGACCCCATCAGCCCGATCATCTGGCCGCGCTTCACCCGTGCGCCCGCCGTGACGAGCAGGCGGGACAGATGGCCGTACCGCGTCGCGATCCCCTTTCCGTGATCGAGCTCGACGAGGTTGCCGTACCCGCCGCGGCGATCCGACTCGGCGACGATCCCGTCGGCCGTGGCGTAGATCGGCGTGCCGAGCGGTCCGCGAATGTCGACGCCCGCGTGCATCGCCGCCGTGCCCCGGAACGGGTCGGATCGAATGCCGAAGTTGCTGGAATAATCCATCTTCGCGACCGGCTGGACCGATGGGATGGCGATCTGACCGACGCTGCTCGGCCCCTGCCCGCCATCAAGCTTCTTCCAGGCGGTGAATAGCGAGCGGAAGTTGCGATCACCGCCCAAGGCGGACGACGCCTCGACGCTGGTCGCGACGATTAGCGGGCCGCCGGTTTGGGCGGTAGCCGCCGGCGCCTTCTCGGCGGGCTCGGAAGCGAGCGCCTGGCCCGTACCGATCGCGGAGAGCATGATGGCCGCGACGATCCGGCCCGTCATCTTGTGTTTGTGCATCAAACCCCGGCAGCTTTCGCTTGCCGACATCCCACAAGGTGGGCTGTCGGTCCCCAAAACACCGTCATGCGTACGCAGCCCCACTGCGCCTCAAGACAATCAGGGGTGTGTCCGAAGTCGGTTAACAACCGCAATAGAGCCGTCCCGTTACTGGGTCAGACCGGCGCTCGGTCGCGGCGAACCGATAAGTCGAGCAAAGGTTCCCGTGATTTCAGGTCGTTCGACTCAGCGCACGGGGCGGCCTGGACCCGCATCGCCGCCCGTCTTGGCGGTGGCCAGTACGGCCTGCGCGTGGCCGGGCACCTTCACCTTGCGCCACTCCTCGATCAACAATCCCTGCGCGTCGAACAGGAACGTCGCGCGCTCAATCCCCATGTATCTGCGGCCGTACATCGACTTCTCCGTCCAGACGCCGAAGGCCTCGCACGCCGCTCCACCCTCGTCGCTGAGCAGGCGGACGCGCAGGTCGTGCTTGGCGGCGAACTTATCATGGCTGGCCGCGTCATCCTTGGACAGGCCGACCAGCTGGATACCCGCCGCCTCGAACTCGGGGGCGAGCGCGGTGAAGTCCTGCGCCTCGCGCGTGCAGCCCGACGTGTCGTCCTTGGGATAGAAATACACAACAGCCCACCCGCCCACGAGCGAGCGGAGCGGCACCGCCCCGTTCGCGTCGCCCACGGTCACGTCCGGTATGGGATCACCCTTGTTCACGCTTCACCTCCGACATCGGTCCAGAACGCCGCGACCCCATGCCGGGTGCGCTCGAACTCGGCAACCACAGTCGCCCAGTCGGGCAGGCGCAGCGCGCGCGCGATCAACGCGCGGGTGCTTTCGGCGGGTGCCTGCGCGTCGGGCGCGAGCAGGCGCGCCGCCACCAGCAGCCGCGTGAGCAGGTCATGCGCCGCCGCCATCCCGGCGGGTGCCAGGCCGCGCTCGACGAGCATCCGGGTCGCGCGACCGAGATGCGGCTCGAACCCGGTCAGCGCGGTCAGCTGGACCACATGCACCGCGAACTCCAGATCGACGAGCCCGCCTTCCAGCAGCTTGGCGTCCAGCGGTCCGCCCGCGGGCTTGCGCGCGCGCAGCTCGGTCCGCATCGCCCGCGCCTCCGCCCGGATGTCGCGGCCCGGGCGCTCGCCCGCCAGCACCTCGGCGACGACCGTCTCCACGACGGCGCGCCCCTCGGCCGATCCGTGGACGACGCGCGCGCGGGTCAGCGCCATATGCTCCCACGTCCACGCCTCCTCGCGTTGATAGCGCGCGAAGCTGTCGACCGAGACCGCGAGCGGCCCCTTGTTTCCCGACGGCCGCAGCCGCGTATCGACCGGATAGAGCGGCCCCGCCGCGGTCGCGACCGACAGCGCGGCCGTCACGCGCTGCGCCAGTCGGTTGAAATACAGCGTCGCGCCGAGCGGCCTGGCCCCGTCCGACTCGACGTGGAAATCGCCCGTGAACAGATATACGAGGTCGAGGTCGGATGCGTGGGTAAGCAGCCCGCCTCCCATCCGCCCCAGCGCCACCACGATCAGTTCGCCGCCAGGCACGCGGCCATGGGCCCGCTCGAACTCGGCGGTCGTCCGCGCCGCGAGCGCGGTGATCGCGGCCTCGGCGATCCGCGCGTAACCCTCGCCGACCGCCAACGGATCGGCGACGCCCGCCACGATCTGCGCCCCGAGCGCGAACCGCGCTTCGCCCACCACCGCACGGACGTGGTCGAGTCCCGCCTGATAGTCGCCCGACGGATCACCGCCCATCGCAAGGCCGAGCCGCTCGACCGACCCGACCGGCTCGAACGCGCTGGCGTCGATCAACCCGTCGAGCAACGCGGGCCGCCGCGCGAGTTCGTCGGCGAGCGGCGCGGCGTGGCTCAGCACGGCGACGAGCAGATCGCCCAGGCCCGGCCTCGCCTGCAACAGGCGCAGCAGGTTGACCGCGCTGGGCAATCTTTCCAGCAGTCGGTCGAGCCGCAACAGCGCGGCGTCGCGGTCCGGCGCGCGGCCGAGCGCCGTGAGCAGGCCGGGCAGAACGGCCTCGAGCGCCTCCTGCGCGGCGGGACTGCGGAGCGCGGGATAGCGTCCCGCCCGCCAGCCAACGATCCGCTCGCCCGCCCCGGCCGGGGCGTGGTAGCCCACGTCCGCCAACGCCCGGCCGAGCGCCTCTGGATCGCGCGGCAGGCCCGGCGAGCCCCGGTCCTCGACCGCATCATAGATGGCGCCGACCCGCGCGACGGAACCGGCGAGCGACCCGAGCAGGGCTCCCGCATCCGCGAGACCGTGCAGCCGCGCCACCCGGTCGAGCGCCTCGCCCGTCGGCAGCGCATGCGTCTGCCGGTCGTCGAGCATCTGGACGCGGTGCTCGATCGTGCGCAGCAACGCGTAGGCGCGCGACAGCTCGGCCGCGTCCGCCGGGTCGATCCGGCCCGCCCCCGCCAACCGGTCGAGCGCGTCCCACGTCGTGGGGGTGCGCAGCGCCGGATCGCGGCCGCCATGGATCAACTGGTGGATCTGCGCGAAGAACTCGATCTCGCGGATGCCCCCGCGTCCGCGCTTCAGGTCGAAACCGGGGCCGAACGACTGACCCTGCGCGTGATGATCACGTATCCGCCGGGTCATGCCGCGGATCTCGCCAAGCGCGCCGAAATCGAGCGAGCGCCGCCATACGAAAGGCTGGATCGTCCGCACGAACCGCTCGCCCAGACGCCGGTCGCCCGCCGCCGCGCGCGCCTTGATGAACGCCGCGCGTTCCCAGGGCAGGGCCAGTGATTCGTAATAGCCGATCGCCGCGTCGATCGACAGCGCGATCGGCGTGACCTCGGGCGAGGGCCGCAGCCGCAGGTCGACGCGGAGCACGTACCCGTCGCGGTCGCGCGCTTGAAGCAGCTCGACGACGCGTCGGGCGATGCGGACCGCCGCGTCGCCCGGCTCCTCGCGCGGACGGCGTGGAAGCGTATCGGGATCGAACAACAGCACCGGGTCGATGTCGGACGAGTAGTTCAGCTCGCCGCCGCCCTGCTTGCCCAGCGCGATCGCGACGAACCCCACCGGCTCGGCTCCCGGCGTCCGCTCGGCGATCGCGGTCCGGATGGCCAGGTCGAGCGCATGGTCCGCGAAATCGGTCAGCGCGGCGGTCACCTCCGTGAGCCCGTACGCTCCCGACAGGTCGGCCAACGCGACCAGCATGGCCAGGCGGCCGCGCGCGAGGCGAAGGCGGCGCGATACCGGCGAGTGCCGCTCGGCGGGATCGAAAACCGGGATCGCCGCTCCCCCGGTCAACCGATCGATGACGAGCGGATCGCGCCCCATCAGATCGGCCAGGAAAGGCGAGCAAGCGCGCGCGCGGGCGATCGCATCCACTATTTCGGCTTGACTTGCGCTATTGCTTATGAGCGCGAAACG
Source organism: uncultured Sphingomonas sp. (assembly GCF_964237155.1). Taxonomy (GTDB): domain Bacteria; phylum Pseudomonadota; class Alphaproteobacteria; order Sphingomonadales; family Sphingomonadaceae; genus Sphingomonas. Next base: position 34,632 of record NZ_CAXSHH010000014.1, read on the forward strand.
CGAATACTCGTCCGATCCGACATGATCGAGGAAACGATCTGCGTTCTTCGACGTTTCTAGCCGCATGATGGATATCGCATCCGGAGCGAATGACCGAAACGAAAGTGGCTATTCCGTCCGTCGCCCGCTCGTGACCGATGCGATCGGCGGCGCGCTTCTTCGGACATACGCTCATGTCGGGGCATTGCCCGACGACATGCGCCGCTGTCTCGATCGGCTCGACCGAAGCACGCGCGAGCGCCGCTGACCCGTTCCGGACGGACGGGCGTCACCGCTCCCTGCTGAGTTCGTCCACCTCGCCCATGATCGTGTCCAGTGCGGTCTTGTTCGCATCGTGCTCGTGATCGCGCCGCGACGGAAGCGTGCCGCTCGTCAGCAACGCTTCCAGTGCCACGCGGCCGCGCGCTACGCGGCTCTTGATGGTACCGACCGCCACCTGACAGATGTCGGCGGCCTCTTCATATGCGAACCCACCCGCGCCGACGAGGATCAACGCCTCGCGCTGCGGCTGCGGCAAGTGCATCAACGCGCGCTGCATGTCGCCAAGCTCCACATGCCGGTCCTGGCTCGCCGGCGCCGCGAGGATGCGGTCCGCGACCAAATCGTCCCATTCACCCTTGAACCGCGCACGGCGCATCTGCGACAGATACAGGTTGCGCAGGATGATGAAGGTCCAGGCGCGCATGTTGGTACCCGCCTGGAACCGCTTGCGCGCCGCCCAGGCCTTGAGCAGCGTCTCCTGCACCAGGTCATCCGCGAGATCGCGACTGCCCGACAACGACCGCCCGAACGCGCGCAGGTGCGGGATCACCTGCGCCAGCTGCGTCTTGAATTCGGGGTCCGACAGCGAGACGTGCTCGACCGGCTCGGGCGCGGAATGGTCGTCCAGCGCGACAGCGTCCGTCATGTAAATCCGATCATCCCCAAACTGGCTCAGCGGCCCGACCGGGATACCAGATAGGCCGTCGTCGCCGCCATTGCCAGCGACGGCGGGGAAAACACGTTCAGGCCAGGATGATGTACGCGAATATCGCGATCACCAGCACCAGCGACACGGGCAGGATGACCCGCGTCATGTGTGGGGTGGCGCCGGCGCGGGCGCGGTCAGTCTTGATGTGGATCGGTTCGTCATTGTCGGCCATGGTGCGATAACCTCCCGCGATCGTTTTAGGTCCGCCCGCCCCACGCCGCCCGTGTTTCCGGGCCGCGCTTCAGGCCGCGGGCGCGGGAACCGTCGACTGGTCGAAGAACAGCGCCTGGCTGATCGCCGCCTTGACCGTGGAACGCTGGAACGGTTTGGTGATCAGGAAGGTCGGCTCGGGCCGCTCGCCCGTCAACAGCCGCTCGGGAAACGCGGTGATGAAGATGACCGGCACCTGGAGCTCGGCCAGGATGTCCTTGACAGCGTCGATGCCCGAGCTGTCGTCGGCGAGCTGGATATCGGCGAGCACCAGCCCTGGCTGATCGTCCATCGCCAGCGCGACCGCCTCGTCGCGCGTGACGGCCACGCCCGTGACCTCGTGTCCCAGGTCGCGGACGATCGTCTCGATGTCCATCGCGATCATGGGCTCGTCCTCGATGATCAGCACGCGCGCGCGCGTCTGTTGCTCGATCTCGGCGAGCGCTTCCGCCACAAGCGCGTCGACCTCCGCGATGTCGACCTCGATCAGGTATCCGGCGTCTTCGGGCGTGAAGCCCTCCATCGCGGTCAGCAGCAGCGCTTGACGCGACAACGGCGTCATCGTCGCCAGCCGCGCGCGCGTGACCGCCTCCGCGCCCTCGCCCGCTTCGGCATAGCCATCGATCTCGTCATAGTTGGTGGAGTTCCAGATGGCTTGGAACATGCGGTAAAGCCCAAGCCGGGGATCGACCTCGCGCGGAAATTCATCCGGCGCGGCGACGATCGCCTCCAGCGTCGCGCGGACATACCGGTCGCCCTGCAGCTGGCTACCGGTCAAGGCGCGGGCGTATCGACGGAGGAAGGGCAGATGCGGTGCGAGTTGCTGGCCGAGCGACATAAGGTGGCTTCACTCCTTGTATTATGCGGGCTTCCCTGAACCCGTGGGACACGGGTTGCAACGCTTCATGATCGAAGCGACCACCCCAGGCGAGCTTGACGATTTTTTAGATCGCGACCGGAACTCGCGACCTGCTTTTTTGTTTCACGCGGATGGCGACATCTTTGGTCGATGAAGCCGGGGAGATGTCGCGCTCCGCTTGCGATGAGCCTGGAACGGTGCGGGTATCGGGCCGACAGTGCAGGGGGTTATGCGTTGAATCCGGATAAAAAGACGTCCGTCAACAAGCCCGCGACCAGCCGGCAACCGATGCCGGGAACCCGCGACCGTGAAGTGGGTGAAGCGTTGCGGTCCGTGTATGACAAGGCCGTGCAGGAATCCGTTCCCGACGAGATGCTGGACCTCCTGAGCAAGCTCGATTAACCGGATGCATGATCACCACCCCGAAAGGTGACCGGGGCGTCGGTTCGCCGATCGGCATGCTCTCGCGGCTGCCCACCGGAGCGAAGCTGTTCCTGATTCTATCGGCGGCGTTGCTGCCGCTGGCATTGATCGCGGTATTCGCCACGCTCCAGACCAGCCGCGTCGCGGATGCGGAGGCCCGGGCCCGCTTGCGCGTCGCCGCCACGGAAAGCGCGCGCTCCATCGCGATCGAACTCGTCGGCGACATGACCGCGCTTCGGTCGGCGCTTGTCCCGCTTGGGCGTACCGGGGCCGATCCGGCGTCCTGCGCGCGCATCGAGGGCGTGTTCGCGCAGCAGGCCGAACTTGGCACTCGCTTCGTGATCCTCGACCGCGCCGGTCGTGCGGTGTGCGGCCGCCCCTTCCTACCCGCGCCGTCGACGCTCGACGCCGGTGCGGCGATCGTCGGGGCCGTCGCGCCCGGTCGCGGTCTGGTCCTGTCCGTCGCCGATCCGGGCGGCCTCACCGCGCGCGCGTTCTTCTCGCGCGGGTTCCTGGCCCGGCTCGGCGCGCCGACCAGTCAGGCGATCGTTTATTCCCAGTCGTTGATGCTGGATCAGGACGCGCTCGACCTGGCGTCCATAGCGGGAGCGGGTCCGCTCGACCGGATGGAGACGATGCGCACGCCGCTCGGGCTGGCCGATCTTTCGCTCCGTACCAGCATTCGCGCCGCCCCGATCACCTCGTCCTTCGTCGTCGCGCTGCTGCTGCCGCTCCTGATGTGGGCCGCCGCCGCCGGGATCGGCTGGTTCGTCGTCGACCACCTCCTGATCGCGCCGCTGCGCCGCCTGCGTACCAGCGTCGCGACCTATCGGCCCGGGCAGGTTATCGACGGCGGCGCGAGCACGCTTCCCGCGCAGGAGATTCGCGAGCTCGGCGACACCTTCGGCGCGATCACCCGCACCGTCGCGGAACACGAGGCGGGTCTCGCCGACGGGCTTGTGCGCCAAACCAGATTGACCCGCGAAGTCCATCACCGCGTCAAGAACAACCTTCAGGTCATCTCCAGCCTGATCAACTTTCACGCGCGCGGCGCTCCCACGCCCGAAGCGGCCGTCGCTTATGCCTCGATCCAGCGTCGCGTCGACGCGCTCGCGGTCGTCCACCGCAACCATTTCGCCGAGATGGAGGACAATCGCGGGCTGGGCATGCGGTCGGTGTTGGGAGAGCTCGCCTCGAACATTCGCGCCACCGCGCCCGACGGCGCTTCGAGTCTCGGCATCACGCTCGACATCGACAACTACCTCGTCACGCAGGACGTCGCGGTCGCGGTCGCGTTCATCGTGACCGAACTGATCGAGCTCGCGATGAACATAGATTCCGCCGCCGTCATCCGTATCTCGCTCAAGGAGTCGGAGGATGACGGCCGCGCTAGGCTGCGGGTCGTCTCGCGCTCGCTGGTCGACGGCGACGGGCTGCGCGACCTGATCAGGACCCGCTATGGACGCGTGATGGAAGGGCTTGCCCGCCAGCTTCGCGGGCAGCTTCATCACGACCCGCTGATCGGCGCGTACGAGATCACGGTGGCGATCACCGGCAGCGACTGATTTTTTCAAAGGACGTATTTATTTCGGGAACCGGCCTTCGATTGCGTCGTTTCACCATCCGAGCAGCGGTTATAAGCCCCCCCGCTCTCGCTGCTCAAGTGATAGGCCCGGCAGCGTTCCCCCCTCCCTCCCCCCCCCCCCCCCCCCGCCCCGCCGCGCCCCCCTCCTCCCTGCGTCCCCCGCTTCCCGTTCCCTTGTGCC
>NZ_CAXSHH010000014.1:38869-49638 GCF_964237155.1 uncultured Sphingomonas sp.
CCCCCCCCTCGCCTCCCAGGGGGCGGGCCCGCACTGTTTCCCCCCCCCCCCCCCCCCCCCCCGGTGGCGCTTCCGGGCCTTTTGACCTTTGGGTCTCACCGGTTATCAGACCATGTCGCGATTGCGCATCGTTCGGTCCGCGACCGGAACGATCCTCGCTCCGGATCATTCTCCCCAGCGGCGATGACGCCCGGTTTCTTGGAGATTTCCCTATGCGTAAGTTGATCGGTTCGGTGCTGGTCGCTGGAATGATGTTGGTCGCCGCGTGCAACACGGTCGCCGGTGCCGGCGAGGATCTTCAATCGGCGGGCAAGGCCGTGAAGAAGGCGGGCGACTGATTCGCCGGGCTCGGTTAGTCGACCGCCACGTCGGTCGCGGCCGAGCCCTTCGCCCTGCGGCGCTCGGTGATCCAGATTCCGACGAGCGCCAATTCGTACAAGATGCATAGTGGGATCGCGAGCAACAGCTGCGATCCGACATCTGGCGGCGTCAGGACCGCCGCGATCGCGAACGCACCGACGATCGCGTATCGCCTCGCGCCGACGAGCTGCTTGCGCGTCACGACGCCGGCGCGTTCGAGGAACATCAGCAGCACCGGCAGCAGGAACGCGATTCCGAAGCCGAACAGGAACTGCATGATGAAGGACAGGTAATAACCGATGGCGGGTAGCGCCTCGCGCTTCACGCCGCCGACCTCCCCGTCAAAGCCGAGCAGGAAGTGAAGCGCGGTGGGGACCGCCACGTAATAGGCCATCGCCGCACCCATGCCGAACAGCACGGGCGTCGCGAACAGGAACGGCAACACCGCGCGCCGTTCCTTGCGGTAAAGGCCTGGCGCGATGAATTGCCACATCTGGCTGGCGACGATCGGGAACGACACCATCGACGCGGCGAAGAACGCGACCTTTATCTCGACGAAGAACGCCTCGAACACCTGGGTGTAGATGACCGTGTCCTGCCCGGCCGCCAGCAGCGGCTGCAGCAGGAAACCGAAGATCGGTCGGGCGAAATACAGACAAGCCGCGAACGCGACGATCACGGCGGCGAGGCAATAGAGCAGCCGCCGCCGCAATTCCAGCATATGGTCCATGAGCGGCGCGCGGCTCTCGTCGATGTCGCTCACGACGTCACCCCGTCGCCGCGCGGGAGCGCCGATTTATTCGGCGTGGGGCGTACAACGGGCTCCTCCACTCGGATCGGCTCGCCGGCCGCGTATCCGGGTTCGTGGGCGGGCGTCGCCGCTATGACCGGCGCTTCGGTAACCTTCGGCTCATCCTCGCCCTCCAGCACCGGCACCGACCCTTCGGTCGCGGCATGTTCGCGCATGATCCGCTCGTTCTCCGCAGCCCACCGCTTCTCCATCTCCTCGAGCTCGGCCTCACGCACCATCGTGTCGAAACCCGACCGGAACTGGCGCGCCACGCCGCGCATGCGGCCAACCCAGTAACCGACGACGCGCATCGCCTTGGGCAAATCCTTAGGCCCAATCACGATAAGCGCGATCACCGCGACGAGCAGGAACTCGGTAGGCGCTACGTCGAACATGCCTGCCGAGCCTCAAACAGGAAGTGAGCGATCAGCGATCGTCGCGAACGCGCGCGCCTTCGCGGTCGATGCCGGGCTCGACGACCTTGGTCGTCTCGATGCGGCCCGTGGGCTTGGACGCGTCGTCTTCCTCGACCATGCCCTTCTTGAAGTTCTTAACGCCCTTGGCGACGTCGCCCATCAAGCTGGAAAATCGACCGCCGCCGAGCAGCAGGATCGCGACGACCGCGAGGACGAGCAGGTGGATGGGGCTGAAACCGCCCATAACGAATCTCCCGTGGCAATATGCTCCATCTAAGGCGTCGCGCCCGCTTTTGCCACCGCCGCTATCTGACGAGCTCGAGGAAGGCGTCCCGACGCGCGATCAGCTCGTCGAACTCCCCCTCAGGCGGCGTGATAGTGGCCATCGCATCGTCGAGCCGCGCGCGCGACCGCTCGCCGACATTTCCCAACGACGCCGCGATGTCCTCCATCTCAGCCATCCGGGCCCAACAATCGAGCACCAGGTCGCACCCCGCCGCGACCGCTCCCACCGCCTTTTGCCCGGCGGTGCCCGACAGTGCTTTCATATCGATATCGTCGGTCATGAGCAGCCCGTCAAAGCCGATGCGCCCGCGGATCACCTGCTCGATCACGATCGGTGACAGGGTCGCAGGCCGGTCGGGGTCCCACGCGTCGAACACGATGTGCGATGTCATGCCCATCGACGCGTGAGCGAGCGAGCGGAACGGCTCGAGGTCGACCTCCAGCTCCTCCTCGCTTGCGGTCACGGTGGGTAGGTGGTGGTGCGTGTCGACGACCGCGCGCCCGTGGCCCGGCATGTGCTTGATCACGCCGACCACGCCGCCCGCGGCCAAACCGTCCAGGGTTGCGCGACCCATCGCGGCGACCCGCATCGGCTCGCTGCCGTAGGTGCGCGTCGATATCGCGTCGGTCGTGTCCGGCCGCGCGACGTCGAGGAGCGGCAGGCAATCGACGTTGATCCCGACCTCCGACAGCATCAGGCCCAGCGCCTGCGCATTCGCGCGCGCCGCCTGGATCGCCGACATCGGCGCGATCTCGTATAACCGGTCGAAAACGGGTCCGGCGGGAAAGGCGGGCCATTCGGGCGGCCCCATGCGCGCGACACGTCCACCCTCCTGGTCGATCAGGATGGGCACGTCCGCCCGCCCGGTCAGCTGGCGGAGCGAGTCGGTCAACGCGGAAAGCTGCGCCCGGGTCTCGACATTTCGCCGAAACAGGATGAACCCGACCGGCTCGGCGGCGCGGAAAAAAGCGCCTTCGTCGGGCGTGATGACCGGCCCCGACAGGCCGAAGATTACGGGCTTCATACTTGAAAGCGTTAGCCCGATCCGCGCGGACGCGCCACCACCGTCGGCTCGGACGTCAGTTCGTGACGAAGCAGCCCTCGCCCGCCACGCGCAGCCGACCACAGATATCCGTCGCCTGATCGGCGCTGCCCGCGTTGACGCGCAGCCGGTACACGGTGCGCCCATTCACCTCGGCGGGCTCCACCGACTTGCCCAGCGCCGCAAGATAACCGAACCGCTTGGCGAAATTGCCCCACGCCCCGTTCGCCGCGCCTTCGCTCGGGAACGCGCCGAGCTGGACGAGCGCGCCTCCCCCGACCGCGCCGGGTATGTTGCCATGCGACGACGCCATCGGCGCGGCGGCGACCAGCCTTCCACCGGACATAGGAACCTGTGCGACCGCGCTGCGGCCCGCCGTCGACGACGGGCTCGTCTTGGGCCGGGTGCCACGCTCCGCCAAGACCGGCGCCTCTGGTACCGCCCTTAGATCGACGGCTCCGTTGCCCGCGCCCGCGCCGGCGCTGGTGGCGATCGCCGTGTCGCCTTCGCCCTCGACCTTCAGCCCGCCGGGATCATTGGGCCTGACCTTGTAATCACCCGTCGGCGCCGCGATCAGCGCGCCGTCGGCCGCTCCGCCCCGGCTCCGTTGCCAATGGGCGATGCCGAACCCGACCGCCACCAGCAGCCCGAGCGCCAACAGGGACAGCGCGATCGTCCGGCCGATATCGGACGGCGGCTGCTCGTCGGGCTCGACCGTCTCCAGCCAGGGCAGCCGGTCCTCGTCGCGCAGATTCATCTGCCCGGCCATCAGTTCATCTCCTCGACCGCGGCCACGCCCATGATCGCCAGCCCGTTACGGATGACCTGCCCGATCGCCGCGCTCAGAAACAGCCGCGCGCGCGTCAGCTCATGATCCTCCGACTGGATCGCACGCCGTGTCGGGTCGTCGTTGCCCACGTTCCACCAGCCGTGAAAAGCCGCCGCCAAGTCATATAGGTAAAACGCGATCCGGTGCGGCTCGCGCGTCGCCGCCGCGGTCTCGACCGTGCGCGGGAACTGAGCGGCGAGCCTCACCAACGCCAGCTCCGCCGTATCAAGCCGGGACAGGTCCGCCGCCGCTCCCGCGATCCCGGCCTCCCGCGCGCGCCGGTGCAGCGAGGCGACCCGGGCGTACGCATATTGAACATAGAAGACCGGGTTGTCCTTCGACGCCTCGACCACCTTAGCGAAGTCGAAGTCCATTTGCGCGTCGGCCCGCCGGGTCAGCATGGTGAACCGCACCACGTCGCGCCCGACCTCGCGCACCACGTCGGCCAGCGTCACGAAATTGCCCGCGCGCTTGGACATCTTCACCGGCTCGCCCTCGCGCAGCAGCCGCACCATCTGGATCAGCTTGACGTCGAAGCGCGTCCGGCCGTCGGTGAGTGCCCGCACGGCCGCGACGATGCGCTTGACCGTACCGGCGTGGTCCGCGCCCCAGATATCGATCAACGCGTCGGCACCTTGCGCTTTCTGGTAATGATAAGCGAGGTCCGCGCCGAAATACGTCCATTGCCCGTTCGACTTCCGGATCGGACGATCCTGGTCGTCACCGAACCGGGTTGACCGAAACAGCGGCAGCTCCACGGGCTCCCAATCATCCGGCAGCTCGCCCTTGGGCGCCTCCAGCACACCGTCATAGACCAGGTCGCGCGCGCGCAGCTCCGCCTCCGCCGCCTCCGGCTTGCCCGCCGCCTGCACCGCGGCTTCCGACGCGAACACGTCATGATGGATGCCGAGCAGCGCCAGATCCGCGCGGATCAGGACCAGCATCGCCTCGACCGCGCGCGTGCGGAACGGGACCAGCCAGTCATCCTCGGATGCGGAGACGTAGCGGTCGCCGAACTCGCCCGCGAGCGCCTCGCCCACCGCGACCAGATAGTCCCCTGGATAGAGCCCTTCCGGGATCGCGACGCTCTCTCCCAGCGCCTCGCGATAGCGCAGGTGGACCGAACGCGCGAGCATATCGACCTGGCTCCCCGCGTCGTTGACGTAATACTCACGGATGACCCGCGCGCCCGCGAACTCCAGCAGCTTGGCCAGCGCGTCGCCCACCACCGCCCCCCGGCAATGGCCCATATGCATGGGACCCGTGGGGTTGGCGGAGACGTATTCGATGTTGACCGTCGTGCCCTCGCCGGTCCGCGAGCGGCCGTAATCGTCGGCGGCGTCGGCAATGGCGGACAGCTCGCCTCGCCATGCATCGTCGGTCAACGTCAGGTTGATGAACCCAGGCCCCGCGACCGCGACCGACGCGACCTCGTCCAGCCGCCCCAGCACCTCCGCGATCGCGTCGGCCAGCTTGCGCGGGTTGGTGCCCGCGGGCTTGGCGAGCACCATGGCGACGTTCGTGGCGAGGTCGCCGTGGGCCGGGTCGCGGGGCGGCTCCACCGTCACGTTGGCGCGATCCAAGTCGGAGGGGATCGTCCCGGCGGCGGCCAAATCGTCGAGCGCCGCATCGATATGCCGGGCGAAGCGGGTGTAAAGCGTCATGCGCGAGCGTTTAGGACAAGCCGCCTTCAAAGGAAACGCGGGTCCCTGTGCATCCTCTGGCCGTTGCTCGCCGCCGCCGGGCTCGGTCTCGACATCACCAGCAGCAACGGGGTGTTGGCGGAACGGTCCTATTGCTGGGTCCATGTGACGCTGTACCGCCGGGCGACGCGGGTCGTCGGCGGCTCTGGCCGTTCGGTGACGACGCTGTCCCGTACCGCAAGCACCCCCGAAGCGGACGACGTGATGATGGGCGCGTTGTCGGAAGCATTGGAGGACTTGGCTCAGACACCCGAACGATACATCGAATCCGTGGCTTCCGAGGAATCGAGGTTGCGTCAGGCGCTCGCCATCCGGCCCAGGTAAGACGCTCGCCTGTCCACATCCTAAATTGGGATTGGGCGGGTCGTCAGAACCCCTCGGGCAGGTCGATCGACCCGACCACCTCGCGGTAGCGGGTCACCGCGTACCGATCGGTCATCCCGGCGATGAAGTCAGCGATATGCCTGCTTGCCCAAGGCTCCGCCTCCGGCAATCGCGCGCGCCATTCGGGCGGCAGCGCGTCGGGGTCGGCGCGATAGGCCGCGAACAGCCCCGTCACCACCCGGTATGCCGCCTTCGCAGCCGCGACCTGGCGCGGGTGATGGTAGAGGTTGGCGTACATGAACCGCTTCAGGTCGCGCTCCGACTCGCGCATCCCATCGGAGAAGCCGACCAACGCGCGGCCCACGGCCCGGATGTCGGCGACGTCGGCGACCCCCGACGCCTCGACGCGCCGCCCCGTCTCGGCGATCAGGTCGTTCACCATCGCCCCGATCTGCCCGCGCACCAGCTCACCGAGCAGCCGGTCGGATTCGACCTCGGGATAGCGCGCGCGCGCGGTCGCCCAGCTTCGCTCCACCACCGGCACCGCCAGCAGCTGGTCGAGCGTCAGCAGCCCCGCCCGCAAGCCGTCATCGATGTCGTGATTGTCGTAGGCGATGTCGTCCGCGACCGCCGCGACCTGCGCCTCCAGCGAAGGCCAGCACTCCAACCGCATGGGATACTCGGCGTCGGCGCGCGTCAGCGCCCAGCCGGGCTGGGGGATCGGGCCGTTATGCTTGGCCAGCCCTTCCAATGTCTCCCAAGTCAGGTTCAGACCGTTCCACCGCGGATAAGGTCGCTCGATCTCGGTCAGGACACGCAGCGTGTGGCCGTTATGGTCGAACCCGCCCCGGCCCTCCAACGCCGTCTTCAGCGCGTCCTCGCCCGCATGGCCGAACGGCGGGTGGCCGATATCGTGCGCCAGGCACAGCGCCTCCGTCAGGTCCTCGTTCAAGCCCAGCGCACGTGCGATCACGCGACCGATCTGCGCGACCTCGATGCTGTGCGTCAGCCGGACGCGGAAATGGTCGCCGTCGGGCGCCATGAAGACCTGCGTCTTGTGGCGTAGGCGGCGAAAGCTGATCGAATGGACGACCCGGTCGCGGTCGCGCTGGAACGCGTCGCGCGGGCCGCGTTCGGCCCCGGGCCTGCCCGATATCTCGGCGTGGCGGCGTCCCCTGCTGCGCGCCGGGTCCGACGCGCATGCGGACGGTACGGTCATTTGGCGGAAAGCTTGGTCATCTTCTGGCCCGTCGCGCTCGTGAACTGGAACGCCGAAACGCCTTGGCGCGACAACTGGTTCACGAAGGCGCGCGCCTCCGCATCCGTCTTGAACGGGCCGGTGACGACCCGGTTGGTCGCGCGAAGCGGCGTCACGAAGGCCGCGCGGCCCTTCAGGGCCGCCGCCTTCTTCTGCGCCGCGTTCCAGGCGCGAGGCAGGTCGTTCTCGCTCGCCCCGCCCGCGACCTGGACCCAGATGCGCCCTGGCTCGCCGTCGGCCTTGGCGGGAGCCGCCTTGACCGCCGCCGTGTTGACTTCCGCCGCCTTCGCTCGGCCAACGGCGCGGCGCTCGGCGGCGGCCCTCGGCTTGTCCACCTCGGTCGCGGCGATATGACCCTTCCGAGCGACGAGATCGGGTCGGGCCGCCGGCCGCTTCGACGCGGTCGCGATCGTGCGCGCCGCAGCCGCACGATCGGCGGCCTGGCTCGCCGCCTTCGCCGCGCCCGCCGCGAGCACCCGAGCGGTGGCGGGTTCGATCGCCGTCACCGCCGACGGACCCCGCCGCTCGGGTTGCACCACGCCCAGCTCCGCGCCGGGAATCGTGATCGAAGCGACGATCCGCGCCAGGATCGAATCCTCGCTCCGTACCGCCGTGACCGGCGCGGGCGCGAGGCTCGCGAAGCCCGGGCTCGTCGCGTCCGTGGCGGAAGGTGCGGTTCCCACTGCGGGCGCAAGCGCGACTTCGGCCGATCCATTCATGCCCGTGCCGGCGGCGGGGTCCCGCGCCGATGCGCTGGAGTTCGCCGCGATCGATAGGACGCTCGACGTCGTTACGGGCGGCGCGATCATCCCGGCCGACGAGGTCTCGAGGACCGGAGACGGCGAGATCGGGAACGAGCCCGCGCCCGCCGCCTGGATCGGCGCCGGAACGGCGAACGGCGGCGCGTCCGCAAGCCGCACGGACGCGCCGCCGCTCGGCGCGACGATCGCCCCCGGAAGCGAATAGCTCGACGGGATCGATGGCGCGGTCGCTGGCGATGCGGCGGCCTGGACCGGCGTACCGGCTGTCAGAGTCATGGACCGCGACGGGATCGCTCCCCCGACAGCTCGCGGCATGATATCGAAATCCGGTCGGATCGGGGCCGTGACACGCGGCGCGACGGACGCGACGATACCAGGCGCGACGGGAACGACCGCGCGTGGGGCGGCCGCGACGACCCCGCGACGTTCCATGGGCCCAGCGACCCGCCGCTCCCCGCGCGAACGGCCGCGCCCGCTACCCCCGCGCGATGCCAGCACAACCGGCGGTGCCGCCGGTCGCGCGCCCGCCACCCGGACCGCCGGGAACGGATCGGGACCGAGCGGCGCGAGACCTGGCTTCATGCGCGCGTCCGCCAGACGCGCCGGGGTCGGCCGCACCTCGCCGAAATGCACCGCGAACGCGCGATCGGCGGCGGGCAGCGTCGGCAGCCGCTCGAAGAAGGGCTGCAGCCCGCCCGCCATGCCGCGCGGCATCATCGTCACCGCGATCCTCGATGCGCCCGCCACGTCGCCGTTCATCGCCAGCACGAACGCGCGCACACGCCAAGCCGCCCGGTCCTGCCGCCTGGTCAGCGGCTCCAGCTGTTCCAGCGCGAGCGCCTGCCGGCCGGAGATGCCCAGCGACAATGCGTACCGGCGCATCGTCTCGTCGTCGGGCGCCCCTCGCAGCGCGAGCCGATAGTCGCGCTGCGCCCGCTCCTGCTCGCCGAGCAGGTCGAGCGCGAGCCCGCGGTCCGACGCGAATCGACTCGCCGGATGCCCAAGGCCCTCGGCCAGCTGGAAATAACGCAACGCCTCGCCCGGCCGTTCGGCACGCACCAGGATCGCGGCCATTCCCGCCTTCGCGCGGCCATTGCGCGGATCGATCTTGTCAACGCGCGCGAAAAAGGCGGCGGCGGCGCTCATGTCGTCCAGCTTGATCGACAGCTCTCCCGCCGAAAGCAGCGCGTGGATGTCGGTCGGCGCGGCCGCGACACGACGCATGACCGCCGACAGCTGATCGGCGGTCGTCTGCGGCTGAACGATCGGCGCGGGCGTCCGGTACTGCGCGGCGGCGGGTCCGGCGAGCGCCGTCGAGAGCGCGAGGGCGACGTGAGAAAAGGTCCGCATCGGTCGACCGCCTAGACCGGAGTCCGCGTGAACCGGCAATGACGCGAACGGCGATGTACGCCGGGGCGGGGTCGGTGCGCGGCGAACCGGCACATCCCCGTCCGGCCTGTTATCACCCGACCTGACCCCGCCCTCGACCTATTGGTTATTCTGACGATGCAGGAAGCGGGGAATGTCCAGCGCATCCTTATCCTCGGGGGTCTGCTCGTCGCGCTGGACGCCGCGGGCGGCGTTGGACATGCGCTCAAACAACGTGCCGCCCATCTTGACGCGTGGAGCGGCCGGAGTGGTCTCGCCCGTCGCCTGTACGTCGGCGCCGGGCGCAAGCCAGCGACGCCGTGCCGCCGCGTCGTCCACGGCTCCGCCGGTGGGCGCGATCGGCACGGCGGGCACGGCCTGACCCGCATAGCCGTCGACGCGCTCGCCGGGTGCCTGCGGCACGATCGTCTCCGCGCCCAGCACCAGTTCCTCGTTCGCCGCGTCCGCCGTCTCGGGCATTGCGTCGGCGGCCTGCGCCTGGGCGGTCGCGAAGTCGGCCGACGCCTCCTTCGCGGGCGGGGTGGCCGGCGTCGCGTTCGACGTCGTGGAAGCCGCCGCGGCCGGAGCCGCGTTCAACGCCACGACGGCGGGTGTCGGTGCGGGAGCCCGCGTCGCGGTCGTCGGCGTGCTGGACGCGGCGGCGGCCGGACGGAAGGACTGCGGCTCGTCGTTCTTGCGCGCCAGGCCGAAGCCGAACGAGCGCGTCGCCTCGGGCTGCGCGACGACCTGGGCCTCGGCCTCGATACCCGTCGCCACGACCGACACGCGAATGCGGCCCTCCAGGTCCTGGTTGAAGGCCGATCCCCAGATGATGTTCGCGTCGGGGTCGACCAGGTCACGGATGTGGTTCGCGGCCTCGTCGACCTCCAGCAGGCGCATGTCGTCGCCGCCGGTGATGGAGATGATCACGCCCTTGGCGCCCTGCATCGACACGCCGTCGAGCAGCGGGTTGGCGATCGCCTTTTGCGCGGCCTCCAGCGCGCGATTGTCGCCCGCCGCCTCGCCAGTGCCCATCATCGCCTTGCCCATCTCCTGCATCACCGAACGGACGTCGGCGAAGTCCAGGTTGATGAGGCCGGGCATGACCATCAGGTCGGTGATGCCGCGCACGCCCTGCTGCAGCACCTCGTCCGCCATCTCGAACGCCTCCTTGAAGGTCGTGTTGGCGTTGGCGATCAGGAACAGGTTCTGGTTGGGGATGACGATCAGCGTGTCGACATACTTCTGCAACTCCTCGATGCCCGCCTCGGCGCTCTTGGCGCGGCGCTTGCCTTCGAAGGAGAACGGCTTGGTGACGACGCCCACCGTCAGGATGCCCATGTCGCGCGCCGCCTTGGCGATGACGGGGGCCGCGCCCGTGCCGGTGCCGCCGCCCATGCCCGCCGCGATGAAGCACATGTGGCTGCCCTCGAGCAGCTTGGACAGCTGATCGATCGTCTCCTCGGCCGCCGCGCGCCCGATCTCGGGCCGCGACCCCGCGCCCAGTCCTTGCGTTATCTTCGCGCCCAACTGGATGCGCTGCGGCGCGATCGACTGCTTCAGCGCCTGGCTGTCGGTGTTGGCGACCAGGAAGTCGACGCCCTGAACGTCGGCGCGCATCATGTTGGCGAT
>NZ_CAXSHH010000015.1:0-47550 GCF_964237155.1 uncultured Sphingomonas sp.
TTGCGCGAGCGGATGAACATCCCCGTCTTCCATGACGACCAGCACGGCACCGCGATCATCACCGCCGCCGGGCTGATCAACGCCTGCCTGCTGACGCGGCGGCGGATGGATGAGGTCAAGATCGTCGTCAACGGCGCGGGCGCGGCGGCGATCGCCTGCACCGAGCTGGTGAAGGCGATGGGCGTGCGCCACGATAACGTGATCATGTGCGATCGCCAGGGCGTCATTTATCAGGGCCGCGAGGAAGGGATGGACCAATGGAAGTCCGCCCATGCCGCCAACACTGACCGCCGCACGCTGACAGAGGCGCTGCACGGCGCGGACGTGTTCCTGGGACTGTCGGCGGCGGGGGCGCTCAAGCCCGAGATGGTCCGCGACATGGCTCCCGCGCCGATCATCTTCGCGATGGCGAACCCCGAACCCGAGATCCGGCCCGAGGCGGCGACCGCCGCGCGGCCCGACGCTATCGTCGCGACGGGACGGTCGGACTATCCCAACCAGGTCAACAACGTGCTGGGCTTCCCATACGTATTCCGCGGGGCGCTGGACGTGCGGGCGACGGCGATCAACGACCGGATGAAGGTCGCCGCCGCGCATGCGATCGCCGACCTGGCGCGCCAGCGCGTGCCGGAGGAGGTCGCGGTCGCCTATGGCGTGCGGCACAGCTTCGGTCCCGAATACATCATCCCCGCGCCCTTCGATCCGCGGCTGATGGAGGTGGTGCCGATGGCGGTCGCGCGCGCGGCGATGGATTCGGGGGTGGCGACGCGGCCGATCCTGGACATGGACGCATACCGCCAGCGGCTGCGCGAGCGGTTGAACCCGACCACCTCCGTGCTGACGCTCGCCTATGAGGGCGCGCGGGCCCGACCCAAGCGCGTGCTGTTCGCGGAAGGCGAGGAGGAGGTGGTGCTGCGCGCCGCCATCGCCTTCAAGGAGGGTGGGCTCGGCACCCCCGTGCTGGTGGGGCGCGACGACGTCCCCGATCGCCTGCGCGCGCTGGGCGTCGAGCAGCCGGAGGAGTACGAACTTCACAACAGCCGCCATTCGCCGCTGGTCCCCGCGATGGTCGAATATCTGTACGGCCGGCTCCAGCGACGCGGCTATCTTCGCCGCGATATCGAGCGGATGATCAACCAGGATCGCAACACCTTCGGCGCGGTGCTGCTCCAGATGGGGCATGCCGACGCGATGATCACCGGCGTCACGCGCACCTACGCGCACACGATGCGCGACCTGCGCCGAGTGATCGACCCCGCCGAGGGTCGCGTGCCGTTCGGGATCCACCTGCTCGTCGGGCGGACGCACACGGTGTTCATCGCCGACACCACCGTCAACGAGCGTCCGACCGCCGAGGAGCTCGCCGACATCGCCGAGCAGACCGCCCAGGTGGCTCGGCGGATGGGCCACGAGCCGCGCGTCGCGTTCCTGAGCTACTCCACCTTCGGCAATCCCGAGGGCAAGTGGCTGGAGAACATCCGCGCGGCGGTGGGCGTGCTCGACGGGCGGGAGGTCGCGTTCGAGTATGAGGGCGAGATGGCCCCGGACGTGGCGCTCAATCCCAAGCAGCTGGCGAACTATCCCTTCGCGCGGCTGTCGGGGCCGGCGAACGTGCTGGTCATGCCGGGGCTCCAGTCGGCCAACATCTCCGCCAAGCTGCTCCGCGAACTGGGCGGCGACGCGATGATCGGGCCGATGCTGGTGGGGATGGAAAAGCCCGTCCAGATCGCGCCCATGACCTCCACCGCGAGCGAGCTGGTGACGCTGGCGGTGCTCGCGGCGGGCGGGATCGCGCGGTAGCCGTCATGCGCAGCACGTTGGCGGCGATATGCGTCGCGATGCTCGCCGGGCCGGCTGCGGCGGCCGAGCGGGCGGGGCTGGTCCACGTGCGGCTGGAGACGTCGGCGGGGCCGATCACGCTCGCGCTCGACGCACGGCGAGCGCCGATCACGACCGCGAACTTCATGGCTTATGTCGATGACGGCCGCTTCGACGGCACCGTCTTCTACCGCGCGGCGAGGAGCAAGGCGCGGCCCGGAGCGGGGTTCGTCCAAGGCGGCGTGCGCACCGACCTGCGCCGCGCGCTCCCGCCGATCGATCTGGAGCCGACGAGCCGGACGGGCCTGCGTCACTTGGATGCGACCGTGTCAATGGCACACGGTACCTTCGATGCGTCGGCGACAGGCAACTTCGTCCTGACGGTCGGCCCCTCGCCGCAGATGGACGCGCGGCCCGGCTTCACCGGCTACGCCGCGTTCGGGCGAGTGACGGGGGGCATGGACGCGGTCCGCCGCATCCTGGCGCAACCATCGGGCGGTGGATCGGGCGTGATGCGCGGGCAGATGATCCTGCGACCGGTCCGGATCGTACGTGCGGTGCGGCTGGACGGGGTGGCGAAGCCGTCCGGGCGGCCCAAGGTATGGCTGATCCTGCGGGGTAGCTAAGCGGGCGAGATGCCGGTTCGGCTTGCGGGATGTCGCGATCAGCTCTAAATGACTAGCTAGATAGTCCGGAGATCGACATGGAGACCTTGCCCTTAGCCGATGTGAAAGCGCGGTTGAGTGAACTCGTGAAACGGGTGCAGCACGGCGAGAGCATCTCGATCACGTCGCGCGGCAAGCCGGTCGCCAAGTTGGTGCCCGACACGCCGCCTCGAAAGCCCGTCGATATCGCTGCGCTGGAGCGCCTGGCCGCTTCGCTGCCCCCGCAGGACGAGGACGCCGGAACGTTCATGCGTCGAATGCGCGACGATTATCGCTATTGATGATTTATCCGGACACGTCGGTACTGATCGCAGCCGCCACTCGGGAGAAGTTCACGTCCAACGCGCTGCGCCTACTGGCGGCTACTCCGGCGGGCGGACTGCTCGCGAGTCTGTGGACGCGGACCGAGCTGGCGTCCGCGCTAGGCGTGAAGCAACGGTCCGACCGGATCGATGCCGCGGGCCGGTTAGCGGCGGCAAGGACGCTCCGAGCGTTATTGGACGACGCGTTCACGATCGTACCGGTCGAGGATCGGCACTTCCGGCTGGCGACGGAGATGATGGAGCGCGATGTCGCGCCATTGAAAGCACCGGACGCGCTGCACCTTGCGATCACGTCCGCGGTCGGTGCTACCTTGTGGACGGGTGATCGCCCGATGGTGACCGCGGCCAAGGCGCTCGGCGTACCGGTCCGGCACATAACGGAAGCGTAGCCGTACGCTATCCGTCGATGCTTGTCCCCACCGCCGCATGGACGAGCCCGCCGTCGACCGTGATCGTGTCGCCGACCACGTAATCGCCCGCCCGGCTGGCGAGATAGATCGCCGCGCCCGCCATGTCCTCGTCGACGCCGATGCGCTTGGCTGGAATGCCCTGCGCCACTTCGGAGCCGTGGTCGCGCGCCGATCGGTTCATCTCGCTCGCGAACGCGCCGGGGGCGATGGAGGTGACGTTGATCGCATCCTGGATCAGCCGCGCGGCCATTCGCTTGGTCAGATAGATTAGCGCCGATTTGGAGGCATGATAGCTATAGGTGTCCCACGGGTTCAGCCGCTGGCCGTCGATCGAGGTGATGTTGATGACCTTGCCCGGCCGCTCGCGGCTCGCCGCCGCCTTGAGGGCGGGGTGCAGCGCCTGGGTCAGGAAAAAGGGCGACTTGACGTTCAGGTCCATGACCTTGTCCCAGCCCTTTTCGGGAAACACCTCGAACGGCTCGCCCCAGGCTGCGCCCGCGTTGTTGACGAGGATGTCGAGCGCGCCCTCGGCCTCGGCATATTGCGCGGCCAGCGCCTGGCAGCCCGCCACGGTGGACACGTCCTGCGGCAGCGCGACGCAGTCGGGGCCGAGTTCGGCCGCTGCCGCGAAGCAGGCGTCGGCCTTGCGCGACGAGATATAGACCTTGGCCCCCTGCGCGATGAAGCCCGCCGCGATCATCTTGCCGATGCCGCGGCTACCCCCGGTGATCAGCGCCGTGCGCCCATCGAGGCGGAACAGGTTGGTCGTGTCCATCAATCTTCTCCTTCGTGTTTCCTTCCCTCTCCCGCTTTCGCGGGAGAGGGTGGCCGAGCGAAGCGAGGTCGGGTGAGGGCGGTTCACGACACGCACTGCCCTCACCCTGGCGCTTCGCGCCTGTCCCTCTCCCGCGGAGCCGAAGGCGGGCGTAGCCCTACGCGGGAGAGGGTTAGGTCAGCCACCGCGCTTCAGCGTCTCGCGGGCGATGATGACCTGCTGAATCTGGCTGGTGCCCTCATAGATGCGGAACAAGCGCACGTCGCGGTACAGCCGCTCGATCCCATAATCCGCGATATAGCCGGCACCTCCGTAGATCTGGACCGCGCGGTCGGCGACGCGGCCGACCATCTCAGACGCGTAGTATTTCGCGGCCGCCGACTCGAGCACCACGTCCTCCTGCCGATCCTTCTTGTCCGCCGTCTCGAGCACCAGCGCGCGCGCCGCCAGGGCCTCCGTCTTCGAGTCCGCCAGCATGCCCTGGATCAGCTGGTGATGGACGATCGGATTGCCGAACTGGTGCCGCTCCGACCCATAGGCGACGCAGTCGGCGATCAGCCGCTCCGCCACGCCGACGCATACCGCCGAGATGTGCAGCCGCCCCCGGTCGAGCACGCGCATCGCGATCTTGAAGCCTTCGCCTTCCGCGCCGAGACGATTGGCGGCGGGGACGACGACGTTGTCGAAATGAACGTCGGAGACCTTGGCCCCTTTCTGTCCCATCTTCTTCTCGGGCTCGCCCAGCGTCACGCCGGGCAGATCGCGGGGTACCAGGAACGCCGAGACGCCGCGCGCGCCCTTCTCCTCGCCCGTGCGCGCCATGACGGTGAAAAGGTCGGCCTTGTCGGCGTTGGTGATATAGCGCTTGGTGCCGCTTAGCCGGTAGGTGTCGCCGTCCTTGACCGCGCGCGTCTTTACCGCGCCGCTATCCGACCCGACATCGGGCTCGGTCAGCGCGAAGCTGGTGATGATCTCGCCGCTCGCGATGCGCGGCAACCAGTGCGCCTTCTGTTCGGGGCTGCCCGACATGACGAGCCCCTGGCTGCCGATCCCGACATTGGTGCCGAAGGTCGACCGGAAGGCGGGGGTGGTCCGCCCCAGTTCGATGGCGACGCGGCATTCCTCCGCCATCGTCAGCGCCAGCCCGCCATGCTCCTCGGGGATCGACAGCCCGAACAGACCCATCTCGCGCATCTCCCGGACGACGTCGTCCGGGATCGCGTCGGCTGCCTCCACATCGGCCTCGAGCGGGCGGAGCCGTTCGGCCACGAAACGGCGGACGCCGTCGATCAGCGCGTCGAAGGTTTCGGTGTCGAGGGCCACGCATACACTCCATCAATCCGGTCGCGTCGGCGGTACCCAGCGCGGGCGCGCAGCGCAAGAACCCCAAACCGCACCTTCGAACCGCGGCGTCATTGACGGCGCGCACCCCCATACTATGGTCGCAAAAAACGGGAGAGAGCCGGAATGCGGTTCACGAGCAAGCGCGCGGTGGTCACCGGCGGCGCATCGGGCATCGGGCGAGCGACCGCGCTCCGGCTGGCCGAGGAGGGCGCACAGGTCCTGATCGGCGACATCGACGAACAGGGCGCGGCCGATCTGGTCGACGGATCGGACGGCCGGATCGGATTCCGGCGCTGCGACGTGACCAAGGCCGACCAGCTCGAGGCGTTGATGGACCAGGCCGACGCCGAAGGCGGTCTCGACTTGCTGTTCAACAATGCCGGCGCGGGCGGCGCGCGCGAGGGGATAGACACGGTCGAGCCCGGCGAGTGGGACCGCACCATGGCGCTGCTCCTCACCTCCGTCGCGCTCGGCACCCGCTATGCCGCGCCATTGATCGCGAAGCGGGGCGGCGGCGCGATCGTAAACACCGCCAGCGTCGCCGCGCTCGCCAGCGGCTTCGCGCCGACCGCCTATTCGGTCGCGAAGGCGGGGGTGCTCCACCTGACCACCGTGTCCGCCGCCGACCTCGCGCGGCATGGCATCCGGGTGAACGCGGTACTGCCGGGGTTCATCACGACGAACATCTTCACCCGCCATCTCGACATCGCCGAGGACGCGCGCGCGCAGGCGGACGGCATGATCGCAGCCGTCGCCGCCAAGGCGCAGCCGATCGCGCGCGCGGGTCGGCCGGAGGACATCGCCGCCGCCGTCTGCTTCCTGCTGAGCGACGACGCCTCGTTCGTCACCGGCACCAGCCTGCTGGTTGACGGCGGGATGACGGTGGGCAGCCGCGCGAGCTGGGATCCGGCATCGCCGACCTTGTTCGAAGCGCTGGACCAGGTCCGATGAACGTCGCGCTTCCAGTTCCGCCCAGACGAGACCTGCGGCAGGGGACCGTCGTCGCCTATGGCTTCGGCGCGGTCGCGTACGGCGTGAAGGACGCGGGGTTCGGGACGTTCCTGCTGCTGTTCTACAACCAGGTCGTGGGCCTCCCCGCCGCGACGGTGGGCATCGTGATCGCCGCCGCCTTGATCATCGACGCGTTCGTCGATCCGGCGGTCGGGTTCCTGTCCGACCGGACACGCAGCCGCTGGGGACGGCGGCATCCGTGGATGTACGCCTCCGCGCTCCCGATCATGATCGGCTATGTCCTGCTCTGGCGCCCGCCCGCGGGCGAGACGGCGGCGCTCGCCTGGTTGTTCGGCTGCGCGGTGCTCGTCCGCACCGCCGTCAGCGCGTACGAGGTGCCCTCGGTCGCCCTCACCGCCGAGCTGACGAGCGATTACGACGAGCGCACGCGCATCCTGGCCTGGCGGTATCTGTGGGGCTGGGGCGGGGGGCTGACGATGGGGCTGGCCGCGTGGCTGTATTTCCTCGCGCCGGCGCCCGGCTATCCCAACGGCATGCTCAACCGCGACGGTTACGCCGGCTACGCGGTCGCGGGCGCGCTGCTGATGGGGACCGCGATCCTCGTTTCGGCGATCGGCACCCACCGCGAGATCCCGTACCTGCCGCGCCCCGTGATCGAGAAGCAGACATTGCGCGAAAGCTTCGGCGAGCTGGGCGAGGCGTTCCGCAACCGCGCCTTCCTCATACTGATGCTCGCGTCGCTGTGCGTGTACGTCAACCAGGGCGTGTCCTATGCTCTCGGCACCTATCTCCAGGGCTATGTCTGGGGATTTCGGCCGTCCGACTTCGTCGTCGTCACGGTCTCGTACCTGCTGGCCGCCTTCGCGGCGTTCGTGTTCGCGCCCCGGCTCGGCAAGCACGGCGACAAATCCAGGACCGCGGCGATCGTCGTGCTGATCGGTGCGGCCATCATCACCTTTCCCTATTGGCTGCGAATGGCCGGGCTCGCGCCCGCTTCAGGCGATCCGCTCGCGGTGCCGTTCGTCATCGCCTGCGCCGTCGCTGGCACGGCGTTCAACATAACCGGATTTATCCTGGGCGCGTCGATGATGGCCGACGTCGTCGAGGACTCGGAGGTCCGCACCGGTCGCCGGCAGGAAGGCGTGTTCTTCGCGGGCGCGTTCTTCGTCCAGAAATGCACCAGCGGGATCGGCATCTTCATCGCCGGCAGCATCCTCACCGCCGCCGGCCTGTCCGCAAAGGCGACGCCCGGATCGGTGCCCGAGGCGACGCTGGCGAGTCTGAGCACCTTCTATGCGGTCGGCTATCTCATGCTCGCGGTGCTCGGCGCGTATGTGTTCACACGTTTCCCGTTTGGCCGTGCGGAGCACGAGGCGCGGCTCGCAACGTTGGCAGAGGGCGGATCATCGGCGCGGTAACACGCTTCATCCCGATTTGTTCCCGCTCCGCTTTTCTTTTTTACTTCTCCCCCGTAGCCCCATTCTCAAGAGCAACCGAGGGCGGGGCTTACCTTGCAAATCAATCGTTTAACAGCGCGTTTTGCGCTGGTGTCTTCGTGCGTCCTGAGCCTGGCGGCTCCCGCCGCCGCGCAATTCTGGCAGTGTGCGCCCTATGCCCGCGAGATCTCGGGCATCCAGATCCGCGGCAATGCGAATACCTGGTGGGCTCAGGCGGCAGGTCGTTACGAGCGCGGCCGGACGCCCAAGGCTGGGTCGGTGTTGGCGTTCGAGCCCACGCGGCGGATGCGGGTCGGCCATGTCGCGATGGTGTCCCGCGTGGTCGGGGAACGCGAGCTGCTGCTCACCCATGCCAACTGGTCGCGCCGTGGCGGGATCGAGCGCGACGTGCGCGCGGTCGACGTGTCGGCGGCGAACGACTGGAGCCAGGTCAAGGTCTGGTACGGTCCGCAGGGCGGGCTCGGCACGTCGAGCTATCCGACGAGCGGCTTCATCCATTCGGGCGAAGCGCCCAAGGCCGCCGAGTTCCCGAGCGTCCGCATGGCGAGTGTCGGCGGTACGGTCGGCGTCCGGGCGTTCGTCGACGAGCGCTTCTGAGGTCAGGCGGCGCGGAACTTCATCGCCGCGCCGTTCATGCAATACCGCTTGCCCGTCGGCTTGGGGCCGTCGTCGAACACATGCCCCAGATGCCCGCCGCACTCGTCGCAGTGAACCTCGGTGCGCGCGATGAACATGGCGCGATCGGTCCTTTCGCCGACCGCGTTCGGCAGCGGAGCCCAGAAGCTCGGCCAGCCGGTGCCGGATTCGAACTTGGTCTTGGCCGAGAACAGCGCCTGGTCGCATCCCGCGCACCGGAACACGCCCGCGCGCTTTTCGGCGTCGAGGGGGCTGGAACCGGGCCGCTCGGTACTCTCTTGGCGGAGCACGGCGTAGGCGGCAGGCGATAGCCGCTTCTTCCATTCGGCGTCGGGCAGGGTCACGCGGAAGCGCTCGGTCGCCTTCGCGTCGGCGTCGCGGCAGCCGAACAGGAGCGCGGCGGCTCCAGCGGTGAAGCCCGCGAGCAGGCCGCGGCGGTCGGGGTAGTTGGTCATGGTCGGGATGTAGGGAGCGCGAGGCGGAAGGGGAGAGGTGCTTCAGCCTGATCCTACCGCCTTCATCCCCCAATCCGTCATCCCAGCGAAGGCTGGGATCTCGTGGTGAGGATACGAGGTGCTTCCCCGGAGAGCGACCCCAGCCTTCGCTGGGGTGACGGAAGGAATGCGGCGAGATGCGCGCGCCCTCGCGCCTAATATCTACTGATCTCCACCGGCAGCTTTCGGTATCCATGCACGAAGCATGCGGCCACCCGCACCGGCTTCCCCACCACGTTCACCCGCATCCGGCGTTTCGCCATCTCCTGAAGCAGTATGCCGACCTGCATCTCCGCCAGCCGCGCGCCGACGCAGCGGTGGATGCCGTGGCCGAACGCCAGGTGCCGCCGGGCGTTCGGCCGGTCGACGACGATGTCGTCAGCGTCGTCGCCGAACACGCTCCGGTCGCGGTTCGCCGACACGTACCAGAGCGCCAGCTTGTCGCCCTGCTTGATCCGTTGCCCTGCAGCTCGTAATCCTGCGTCGCGGTGCGGCGCATGTGCGCGAGCGGCGTCTGCCAGCGGATCACCTTCTGCGTCGTGTTGCCGATCAGCCCCGGATCCGCCTCGAGCTTGGCGCGCGCGTCCGGGAACTTGTCGAGCCCGTAGGCCAGCGCCGACATGGTGTTACGCGTCGTGTCGTTGCCGCCTACGATGAGCAATATGAGGTTCCCGATGAACTCCATCTGGTCCATTTCCGCCATCGCGTCGGAGTGGATCATCATCGAAATGAGGTCGGGCGTCTGCGGCTGGCCGAGCTTGCCGTTCCACAGCTGCGAGAAATAGGCCCCGCATTCGTACATATGTTGGAGGCGTTGCAGCCGGAGCTCCTCGTTCTTGACGAGCTCGATGTCGCCCGCCCAGTCGGACCAGAAGGTCAGCTTGCGCCGATCCGCCCATGGAAAATCGAACAGGATGGCGAGCATCTGGGTCGTAAGCTCGACCGATACCGTGTCGACCCAATCGAACTCCTCGTTCCAGGGCAGCTCGTCGAGCAAGATCGCCGTCCGTTGCCGCAGCCCGTCCGACATCCGCGTCATCTCCGACGGGGTGAAGGCGGGGGCGACGGTGCGACGCTGCGCGGTGTGGACGGGCCGGTCGCGTGCGATGAACATCGGCATGCGTACGTCGATCGCGGGATCGAGGAAGTCCGCCAGCGTGATCCCGCCCACCTCCGACGAGAAGATTTCGGGGAGCGATTCGACCTCGACGATCGGCTTGTAGGTCGACACCGACCAATATGGGCCGAAGCTCGATGCGGGGGTGTGATAGACCGGGGCCCGCGCGCGTAGATGGTCGAACGGGGCCTGCCAGGTATCGTCGCGGTAGAGCTCGGCGCGGCTCACATCGAGCGGATCGGGCGCGGGTTCGGGCGCGAGGTCTGGTTGGGTCATCGCCGTAGCCATCGGTCCACTCCTGTTTCGCTCGAGTGAACCGATTACCTACAACGCTGTCAATAGCCTTACGCCGGACTGCGACGCAGGCGCGACAGCCAACCCGGCCCGCTTCCCGATTGCAGCACGCCCCGCCGGAACAGCCGCGCGCCGACCGTGATGAAGACCCCGACCCACAGCGCCTGCCACGCCAGCGCCGCGACGTGCGGCCAGATCGCGGCCGAATTGGCCGCGCGCGCGGCCATCGCGAAAGGCGACGATAGCGGGAACAGCTCGGCCGCGGTCGCGATCCAGCTGTCCGGCCTGGACGCCGCCGCCGAGGAGAGCGCGAACATCCCCACCTGGACGATCGTGATCGGGAGCGAGAGCATCTGGATCTCGCGCATGGTCGACGCCTGCGCGCCGATCCCCAGGAACACCGATCCCAGCAGCAGGTACGCCATCGTGAAATACGCGAAGAACAGCACCGCGAAGGCGGGGCCGCCGATGGCCGGGGTCAGCTCGCTCATCGCGGCGCCGAGAGCCGGGGGCAGGAAGCCGCCGACCTGTCCGACGATCGTGCCCCAGAACACGACGAACAGGACGGCCACGCCGAACATGCCGAGCAGCTTGCCCAGGAACACCGATTCGAGCGGGACGGCGGCGGCGAGCACCTCGAGCACCTTGTTGTTGCGCTCCTCCGCCATCGTGCCGACGACCTGGCCCGCGAGGAACAGCGTCAGGAAGAACACGCCGAACACCGCCAGGAACGCCGACTGGTTCCGCCCCCCGCGCGACGCGCCTTGTCGGGTGAGGCGCACTTCCTCCACGCGCACGGTCGGCACATCCGCCCCCAGCCGCTGGTCGACGAGCGTCTCGCGCGCGAGGATGCCGAGATAGCGCGCGGTGCGTCGGTCGAGCGGGCCGAACAGCACCGTCGGGCGGTCGAGGGGGCCGTACAGGACGCCGGCCGCGTCGTAATCCTTGGTCTCGAACGCCGCGCGCGCTTGGCGCTCCGGATCGGCGGCCGGGGTGAGAGTCAGCAGCCGGGGCGGGGCCTCGTCGCGGCGGAAGGCGGTGCGCAGCCGCTTGTCGGCCTCCGTCATGATCCGCGCCTGATCAGGCGGGAGGACCGCGACGACGCGCGCCTTGCCCGCCGAATCGTCCGCGACGCTGGCCGCGCCGAGGCCGCCGACCGCGCCGAACGCGCCCATGATGACGGGGGCGAACAGGAACAGGAGGAAGATGGGGGTGAAGACCGTTGCGACGAAATCGCGGCGCGCGACCGTCATCGTCTGGCGAAGGGTGCGGCGCAGGCTCATCGTGCGGTCTCCGCTTCGCCGACGATGCGCACGAAGGCTTCGTGGAGCCCCGGCCGCTCGATCCGCAAGCCGGAGATACCGTGCCCGGCCTGGATCAGCCGTTCGAGCAGGCGCTCGACGCCCTCGCCCGGCAGCTCGAAGCGCCAGCCGTCACGCTCGCGCTCGGCGTCGGCGGGGAGCAGCCGTCCCAGCTCCGGCCCGTCCGCGCGGGGCGAGTAGTGGACCTGGGCCGGGAGCATCGCGCGCGCGTCGTCGACCGTCCCCTCGAAGCGCCGCTTGCCGCCCGCGATGATCGCCAGCCGGTCGCACAGCCGCTCGGCGTGCGCCATCACGTGCGTCGAGAACAGGATCGTCGCGCCCCGGTCGCGCTCGGCGAGGATCAGCGCCTCCAGCTTCTCCTGGTTGACGGGATCGAGCCCGGAGAAAGGCTCGTCGAGCACCAGCAGATCGGGCCGGTGGACGACCGATCCCAGCAGCTGGACGAGCTGGGCCATGCCCTTCGACAATTTCCGGATCTTCTCGTCGACGGCATGGCCCAGTCCCGCTGCCTCGAGCAGTTCGACCGCCCGCGCCCGTCCGGTACGCCAATCGAGCCCGCGCAGCGCGCCCATGAACGCGATCGCCTCCCTGGCCTTCATCGCCGGATACAGCCCGCGCTCCTCGGGCAGGTAGCCGACCCGGTCGCTCGCGTCGCGCGGGCGGGCGTGGCCGAGCAGCGTGCGCGTCCCCGCATCGGGTTCGATGATGCCCAGCAGCATGCGAAGCGTGGTCGTCTTGCCCGCGCCGTTGGGGCCGAGCACGCCGTAGATCGCGCCCGCCGGAACCGCGATATCGACGCCGTCCACCACCCGCCGGTCGCCGAAACGCTTGACCAGCCTCTCGGCGGTGATCGCCATTCCGCCCCGCACTATATCGGTCCCCCACAAACCGGGGTGTGGTAGCGGGCGCGCGTGGCGGAACACAAGCCTTTGGCGACGCGGATCAAGGTGATGGCGGCCGAGCTCGGCTTCGCCGCCTGCGGGATCGCGCCCGCCGACGCCGCGCCCCGGTCGGGCGAGCGACTGCGCGAGTGGCTGGCCGAGGGGCGGCACGGCGACATGATCTGGATGGAGGAGCGCGCGCACCATCGCGAAAGCCCGGCCGCGCTGTGGCCCGAGGTCCGGAGCGTGATCGCGCTGGGGATGAGCTACGCCCCCGCCGCCGATCCGCTCGCGCTGGCGGAGGAAGGCGACCGGGGCCGCATTTCCGTGTATGCGCAAGGGGGCGACTATCACGACGTGGTCAAGCGGCAATTGAAGGCGCTAGGCCGCTGGCTGGCGAACGCGGCGGGCTGCGACCTGAAGGTGTTCGTCGATACCGCGCCGGTGATGGAAAAGCCGCTGGCCGAGGCCGCCGGACTCGGCTGGCAGGGCAAGCACACCAACCTCGTCAGTCGCGATCACGGCAGCTGGTTGTTCCTCGGCGCGATCTACACGACGCTGGACCTTGAACCCGACTGGGGCGGGGTCGCGTCCTGCGGCTCGTGCGACGCATGCCAAAGGGCGTGTCCGACCGACGCGTTCCCCGCGCCCTACCGGCTCGACGCGCGACGGTGCGTGTCGTACCTGACGATCGAGCATCGCGGCCCGATCCCGCATGAGTTCCGTAGCCGGATGGGCAACCGCATCTACGGCTGCGACGATTGCCTCGCGGTCTGTCCCTGGAACAAGTTCGCCGCGAGCGCCGCCGCGAACCGCGCCTTCCTCCCCCGCGCGGAGCTGACCGCGCCGTCGCTGGGCGATCTGCTCGATCTCGACGATGCGGGCTTTCGGCAGGTGTTCGCGGGATCGCCGATCAAGCGGATCGGGCGCGACCGGATGGTGCGCAACGTGGCGGTCGCGGCGGGGAACAGCGGCGACCCGGCGCTGGTGGAGCGGCTTATCCGGTTGCTGGACGACCCTGCGCCGGTCGTGCGCGGGGCGGCGGTATGGGCGCTTGGACGGTTGGACGCGGCGCGGTGGGTGGCGGAGCGGTGGCGGGTCGCGCAAGAGCAGGATGATGACGTTCGTGCAGAGTGGGCCGGTCTGCAACCCTCTCCCGCTTTCGCGGGAGAGGGACAGGCGCGTAAGCGCCAGGGTGAGGGCAGTTCTTAGGGCGAACTGCCCTCACCCGACCTCGCTACGCTCGGCCACCCTCTCCCGCAAAGGCGGGAGAGGGAAGAAAGCGGGAGAGGGTCACTTCACCGCCCCTCTCCGCGTCATCGCCGCCACGCAGCTGGCGCGGTCGATGGGGCTGCCGTCGGGCTCGCGCGCGTCAAGATAGGTGACGCGCGGGTCGGACCCGCCGTTCGGATACAGATACGCGTCGAGCACGCAGATCCCGCTCTCGAACTGCAACTTGCGCGCGTCGCCCTCGCGCATGTCGGCGTCCGCCTCTCCGAAGAGGCGGACCAGCCCGGCCGCATCCTGACCCAGCACCCGCTCCAGCCCGATCGCGGCGAAAGCGGGCGCGACGGGAGCGGCCGGCGCCGGGCGCGCGGTCGGCGCGGCGCAGGCGGAGAGCAGGCCGCCGACGAGGAACGGAGCGAGGGTGAACGAACGCGTCATGCCCGCAGCGCATGCTGCCGCCGCCCACCTTCGGTCAACGCCGGTTGCGCCGACCCGACCGCACGGCTAGCCCGCGTGCTTCCCCCATGCCTCGGAGCGCTCCTTGACCCAGCCCAGCCTTGACGTCGTCGCGATCGGCAACGCCATCGTCGACGTGCTCAGCCCCGCCGACGACGCGTTCATCGCCGCGCAGGGCATGACCAAGGGTTCGATGCAGCTGATGTTCTCCCCCGCCGAGGCCGACGCGCTCTACGCCAAGATGGGTCCGGGCCGCGAGGCGTCGGGAGGCTCCGCCGCCAACACCGTCGCGGGCGTCGCCGCGCTCGGCGGGCGCGCGGGCTTCATCGGCCAGGTCGCGGACGACCAGCTGGGCGGGGTCTTCGCGCACGACATCCGCGCGGCCGGCGTCCGCTTCGACACGGCCGTGCGCGCGGGGGAGCCGACGACCGGCCGCTGCCTGATCTTCGTCACCCCCGATGGCCAGCGGACGATGAACACGTTCCTGGGCGCGGGCCAGTTCCTGCCCGCGACCGCGCTCGACCGCTCGGTGATCGCCGACAGCGCGATCCTGTATCTCGAGGGCTATCTGTGGGATCCGGAGGAGCCGCGCGCGGCCATGCGCGCCGCGATCGACGTGGCGCGCATGGCCGGGCGCAAGGTGGCGTTCACGCTGTCGGACGTGTTCTGCATCTCGCGCCATGGCGACGATTTCCGCGCGCTGATCGCCGAAGGGGTGATCGACATCCTGTTCGCCAACGAGAACGAGCTGACCGCGCTCGCGCGGACCGACGATTTCGAGGAAGCGGCGGCGAGCGTCGCGCGTCAAGTGCCGACGCTGGTCGTCACGCGCGGCGAGCACGGCGCGCTGGCGATCCAAGCGGGCGAGCGGGTCGAGGTCGGCGCGGAGCCGATCGATCGGCTGGTCGACACGACGGGCGCGGGCGACCTGTTCGCGGCGGGCTTCCTGCACGGCCAGGCGAGCGGCCGCGACTTGCGCGCTTCGCTCCGTCTCGGCGCGATCTGCGCGGCGGAGGTGATCGGCCATTACGGCGCGCGGCCGGAGGTGGACCTGAAGGCGCTGGCGACCGAGAAGATGGGCTGAGCCTAACCCGGCGACCCATGCCAGCATGGAAAGAAGAAGGGTCGGAGCATCGCCGCTCCGACCCTTTCTTGGTTCAACGTCCGCTCGGCACGCCCGGCTCGAGCTTGCCTGTCTCGCTCTCCGGCACCTCCGCGATGCCCCGCCCGACATGGCTCATCCGGCGGCTGTAAAAGAAGTACACGATCAGCCCGACTCCACCCCAGATCGGCAGCACCAGCATCGCCGCCGTGGGCAGGTTGAAGAACAGGAACACGCATCCCACGATCGTCGCGGGCGCGATCAACCAGATGAACGGCGTGCGGAACGACCGCGCCCGGCCCGGGTCGGTGCGCCGCAGCACCAGCACCGCGACGGCGACCATCGCGAATGCGTACAACGTGCCGGCGTTGGCGATGTCGGCGAGCTGGCCCACCGGCAGGAACGCCGCCGCGAACGCGACCGCCGCGCCCGTGAGCATCGTCACGATATGCGGCGTCTTATACCGCGGATGAACACGCGACAGCGCATCGGGGAGCAGCCCGTCGCGACTCATCACGAAGAAGATGCGCGTCTGGCCGAACATCAGCACCAGGATGACCGAGGGTAGCGCGATGAACGCCGCGATGCCGAGCAGGTTGCCGATCGTGCCAAATCCGATCCGGCGGAGCACATGCGCCAGCGCCTCGTTCGAGCAGACCAGCGCCTGGGCATGCTGCGGCAACGCGCATTGACGCGCGAGCTCCTCCGACCCGGCGGGAAAGGGAATGCCGCCCGGCCCCATGATCGGCTGGCCGCCGATGGTGCCGACCGCGCCCGCCGCGACCAGGATATAGAAGACGGTGCAGAAGAGCAGGGACGCGATCAGCCCGATCGGTACGTTGCGTTGCGGGTCCTTGGTCTCCTCGGCGGCGGTCGAGACGGCATCGAATCCGACATAGGCGAAAAAGATCGTCGCCGCCGCGCCTACCGCGCCGACGCCCGTGCCGAAGCCGCCGAACAGCCCGGCGGGCAGGAAGGGGTTGAAGCGCGACGCGCTGAACTGGTCGGAAGGGAGCGTGAGCGCGATGAAGGCGGTAAGCGCGGTCACCTTGATCGCGACCAGCACCGCGTTGACCTTGGCGCTTTCGCTCGTGCCGACCACGAGCAGCCAGGTCACGAGCAGGGCGATGATGACTGCTGGCAGGTTGATGAACCCGCCCGGCGCGCCGCCCAGCGCCAGCGGCCCGGCCGCAAGCCATGCGGGCAGCTGAACTCCCAGGAACTCATTGAGGATGGTTCCGGAGAAATAGCCGGACCAGCCGACCGCGACCGCGCTCGCCGCGACCGCATATTCGAGCACCAGCGCCCAACCGACGGTCCAGGCCAGGAACTCGCCCATGGTGGCGTAAGTGTAGGTGTAGGCCGATCCCGCGACCGGGATCATCGACGCGATCTCGGCGTAGCAGAGCGCCGCCACGATGCAGATCGCCCCCGCGATCGCGAAGGCGAGCATCAGCCCGGGCCCCGCCTTTTGCGCGCCGGCGGCGGTCAACACGAAAATGCCCGTGCCGATCACGCAACCGATGCCGAATAGCGTCAGCTGAAACCAGCCGAGCGTCCGGCTGAGCGACTTCTTCTCGGCGGTCGCCAGGATCGCGTCGAGCGACTTGATACGGTCGAAGATCATCGAGAAACGCAACTCCCCATTCGGGGCTCATGGACGGCCCCGTAACATCATTGTTCCGGAACCTAGCCGCAAACGCGGGGCGCGCAACGCCTTATCGCGCGAGCATGAGGCCGAGCGGGGTTCCGCCGAACAGGTGGACATGCAGATGCGGCACCTCCTGCCCGCCATGCGGCCCCGTGTTGGCGAGCAAGCGATAGCCCGGCTCGACCAGCCCCAGCGTCCGTGCGACCGTCCCCACCGCCCGCACGAACCCCACGATCTCCGCGTCGGACCCGTGATCGCTGAAATCGTCCCACGACACGTACGGGCCGCGCGGGATCACCAGCACGTGCGTCGGCGCGACCGGCGCGATGTCATGGAACGCCACCGCCCATTCGTCCTCATGAACGCGAGTGGAGGGGATCTCGCCCCGCAAGAGGCGCGCGAAGATGTTGGCGGGATCATAGGGCAGGGTGGCGTCGATGGGCATACGAAGGTCCTTGAAGCCTGCGAGGTCGAGCGATCGACCTTATTCATCCCCGCCGCGCCAGCAAGACCGACCCGCGCCCCGCTTGTCGGGGACGTCTCTTCCTGGGTGGAACGCCGCACCCCAGCATTCGTGAAAGATCATCAAGACTTGATCCTGACCTAAGTAAGTTTCCGGAACCGGTCGGCATGTTACTCGCTTTAGTTATTGAAGCAGGGAGCATGCAATATGGATCAGCATCCGGATACGCCGCGCGCTCGGGGGGACAAGGACGCGCCGCATCTAAGTCCGGTCACGCCGGCCGAGGACGCGCGCACCATCATGATCAACCAAGTCGCTTGGGGCGCGATCTTCGCGGGCGTCGCGATCGGACTGATCACGCAGTTGCTGCTCAATATGGTCGGACTGGGCCTGGGCCTCGCGACGCTCGACCCGGGGACGTCGGACAACCCGTCGGCGGGCGGCTTGTCGATGGGCGCGGGCATCTGGTTCGTGCTGTCGGGGATCATCGCGTCGCTCGCCGGCGGCTGGATCGCCGGGCGGATGGCCGGAAAGCCGCGCGAGTCGACGGGCGGTTTCCACGGGCTGATCTCGTGGGCCGTCATGTCGCTGGCGGTGATCTACCTGCTGTCCTCGGCCATCAGCGGGATCGTCGGCGGGGCGCTCGGCGCGCTGAGCGGCGCGGCGGGTGGCGTGGCGCGCGCCGCCGGGACGGTGGCAACCGCGGCCGGCCCGGCGGCCGCGGGCCAAGGCGACGAGATCGCGGGCGCGGTCCAGAGCGAGGTCCGACAGGCGACGGGCGGGGCCGATCTGGGCCAGATCGCGGGCGCGGCGGGCGCGGCGTTGAAGGGCGCGACCAGCGACGACCCGGCCGAACAGGCGCGGGCGCGCGAGCAGGCGGCGCAGGTCTACGCCCAGACGCAGAACGTCCCGCCCGCCGAGGCGCGCGCCAAGGTGGCGCAGGCCGAACAGCGGACGGCCGCGCAGGCGACCGAGTTGAAGCAACGCGCGACGCAGGCGGCCGACACCGCCGCCAAGGCGGCGTCGACGGCGGCCCTGGTCGCGGCGGTTTCCCTGATCCTCGGGGCGCTCGCCGCCTGGTTCGGCGGTCGCCAGGGCGCGGTGCAACCGACGCTGACGTCGCGCATGCGGGAGTAAGAGTATGCGGCGGGCGATCCGATCGGACATCAAGGTCGTCTTGCCCGGTCCGTTCGGCCCCGCCGCGATCCAGAGCCGCCGCCGACCCCCGCTCATTCAGCGACCGAGCAGCGTCGCCATCGCGTCCAGATCCACGCGGACCAGTTCCTCGCGACCGTCGGGATGAACACGGCGGTCCATGACAACTCTCCTTGTCGCGGGCGGAACCTACACCGGGCGACGCGGCCCGCCTTAGCCACGCCGCCCCGCCTTCTCCTCCAGCCCCGACACGCCCTCGCGCCGCGCCAGCTCCGCGCGCACATCCGCAAGCGTCAGGTCCGCGTCGGCCAGGAGGACGAGCAGGTGATATAGCAGGTCCGCCGCCTCCGGCACGATCGCCCGAGCTTCGGGGCCAAGCGCGGCGATCACGCATTCGACCGCCTCCTCGCCCAGCTTCTGCGCGATGCGGGGGCGGCCGCGCGCGAACAGGCCGGCGGTGTAGGAGGATGCGGGATCGGCGCCGCGACGGGCGCGAATGGCGGCCTCCAGGCGGTCGAGCGGATCGTCCATCGCTGCTAATCCTTGCGCGGGAAACGGTCGCGCGGACGCAACCGGACCGCCGGCGCCGCCGTGGCGACGTAGGATGGTTCGGGCGCGGTGAGACCAGCGGCGGGAGCAATGGTCATAAGCAAGGCGACGATCACCGCCCGCGCACCGGGACGCCCGCCGCCGCCAGCGCGCGGTGGGCGTCGGCGATCGTCGCCTGCCCGAAATGAAAGATCGACGCCGCCAGCACCGCCGACGCGCCGCCCTCCGTGATTCCCGCCACGAGGTGGCCCAGCGTGCCGACGCCGCCGCTCGCCACCACGGGCACGCTTACCCGGTCGGCGACCTCGCGGGTGAGGGCGAGGTCGTACCCGTCGCGCGTCCCGTCGCGGTCCATGGAGGTGACGAGGATCTCGCCCGCGCCCAGTTCCGCCAGCCGCACCGCGTGCGCCACCGCGTCGATCCCGGTCGCGCGCCGCCCGCCATGCGTGAAGACCTCCCAGGCTCCGTCCGATCGGCGCCGCGCATCGATCGAGGCGACGACGCACTGGCTCCCGAACCGCTCGGCGATCTCCGCCACCACCTCCGGCCGCGCGACCGCCGCCGAGTTGACCGCCACCTTGTCCGCCCCCGCGAGCAGCAGCGCGCGCGCGTCGTCCGCCGTCCGGACACCGCCGCCGACCGTCAGCGGCATGAAGCAGACCGAAGCCGTCCGCCGCACGATGTCGAGCAGGGTCCCGCGCCCCTCGTGGCTGGCCGAGATGTCCAGGAAGCACAGCTCGTCCGCCCCCGCCGCGTCATAGGCGCGCGCCTGCTCGACGGGGTCGCCCGCATCGCGCAACGCGACGAAGTTGACGCCCTTCACCACCCGCCCGCCAGCGACGTCGAGGCAGGGGATCACCCGCGCGCGCACCGTCATGGTTTGACGCTCACGCCGCCGCCACGGCCAGCGCCGCGCCCAGATCGAGCCGCCCGTCATACAGCGCCCGCCCGGTGATCACGCCCTCCACCCCATCCTTCGCATGGAGCGCGAGCACGCGGATGTCCGCCAGTCCCTTGACGCCGCCGCTCGCGATCACCGGGATCGCGACCTGCCGCGCCAGGTCGACCGTCGCGTCGATGTTCGCACCCCTCAGCAACCCGTCACGACCCACGTCGGTGAACAGCAGCGCCGCGACCCCCGCGTCCTCGAACCGCCGCGCGAGTTCGACCACGCCCACGTCCGACACCGACGCCCAGCCTCGCGTCGCGACCATGCCGTCCTTGGCGTCCACCGCCACCACGATCCCGCCCGGGAAATCGCGCGCCGCCGCGCGCACGAATTCGGGGTCCTCCAGCGCCGCGGTGCCGATGACGACGCGCGCGACGCCCAGATCGAACCACCGTTCCACCCCCGCCCGGTCGCGGATGCCGCCGCCGAGCTGGACGTGTCCCGGGAAGGCCCCGACGATCGCCGCCACCGCGTCGCCGTTGACCGACGCGCCCGCGAACGCGCCGTCGAGGTCGACGACGTGCAGATGCTCCGCCCCGGCTTGCGCGAACGACATCGCCTGCGCGGCCGGGTCGTCGCCATACACGGTCGCGCGCGCCATATCGCCCTCGGCCAGCCGCACCACCTGTCCCGCCTTCAGGTCGATCGCGGGAAAGACGATGAGGCTCACGGTCGCCACGCCAGGAACCGCGCCAGCATCTCCAGCCCGTAACGCTGGCTCTTCTCCGGATGGAACTGGACGCCCAGCAGATTGTCGCGCCCGATCGCCGCCGTCACCGGCCCGCCATGATCGGTCGTCGCGAGCAGCCCCGCGCCGTCATAGGCGTAGCTGTGGAGGAAATACGCCTCGCCCCGCGCCAGCAGCGGGTGCTCGCCCATCGGGGTCACGTCGTTCCACCCCATATGCGGCACCTTGACGCTCGCGTCCTCCGGCGCCAGCCGCCGCACGCGCCCCGGCAGCCAGCCCAGCCCCGCATGGGCCCCATGCTCCTCGCCCGCAGCCGCCATCAGCTGCATGCCGACGCAGATGCCCAGGAACGGCTTGGCGTCCCGGAGCACCGCTTCCTCCAACGCATCGATCAGCCCGTCCACGGCGTGCAAGGCCGCCGCGCATGCCCCGAACGCGCCCACGCCCGGCAGCACGATCCGCTCCGCCCCGCGCACCGCGTCCGGATCGGCGGTCACCAGCACGTCGTCCGCGCCCACCGCCGCAAGCGCGTTCTCGACCGAATGGAGATTGCCCGACCCGATATCGATCAGCGCCAGCATCCTCCCCTCCCGCATGCGGGAGGGGTCGGGGGAGGGCAGGGCGCGGACGGCGGGGTCGGGCCCTCCCCCAAACGGGAGGGTAGCATCAAAGCACCCCCTTGGTCGACGGCACCGCGTCCCCTTTACGCGGATCGATCTCCACCGCCGTCCGCAAAGCGCGCGCCAACCCCTTGAACGCGCTCTCGACGATGTGGTGGTTGTTCCGACCGTGCAGCAGCTCGATATGGAGCGTCATCGCCGCCGTCTGCGCGAACGAGTGGAACCAGTGCTCGATCAGTTCGGTGTCCCACGTCCCCAGCCGCGTCTGCGTGAACGGGCAACGCCACACCAGCCACGGCCGCCCCGACAGGTCGAGCGCCACGCGCGTCAGGCATTCGTCCATCGGCGACAGCGCGTCGCCGTACCGCCTGACCCCGCGCTTGTCCCCCAACGCCTTGGCCACGGCTTGGCCCAGCGCGAGCGCCGAATCCTCGGTCGTGTGATGCCCGTCGATATGCAAGTCGCCCTCGACGGTCAGGTCGATGTCGATCAGCGAATGCCGAGACAGCTGTTCGACCATGTGGTCGAGGAAACCGATGCCCGTCCTCACCCGGTAGACGCCGGTCCCGTCCAGGTCGACGGTGGCCGAGATCCGGGTCTCGGCGGTGTCGCGTGCGATGGTGGCTTGGCGCATGGCGTCGCCGTTAAGCGCGCCGCCGCGCCCATGCAATCTTGACCCGCCCCGAAAACCGCCTAACCCCGTTCACCATGAGCGAAGGCCTCCCCGACAGCCTGATCCCCTATGACGAGATCGTCCAGGAGGCGTTGCGCGCGGTCGTCGGCCGCGTGTTGACGACGGTGGTCGAGGGCGGGTCGATGCTGCCCGGCGAGCACCATTTCTACATCACCTTCAAGACGCACGCGCCCGGCGTCGACATTCCCAAGCGCCTGATCGAACGCTTTCCCGACGAGATGACGATCGTGCTCCAGAACCGTTTCTGGGACCTGATCGTCGATGACGCGAAGTTCTCGGTCGGGCTGTCCTTCAACCAGGTGCCGTCCAAGCTCGTCATTCCATATTCGGCGATCACCGGCTTCCACGATCCCGCCGTCGCGTTCGAACTTCGCTTCCAGGCACAAGAGGGCCCGAACGACGGCCCGACCGAACATGACGCGGCGCAGAATGACGGGCCGACGGTGGTGCAAGCCGACGACGGTTCGAACGTGGTGAGCGTGGATTTCAAGAGGAAGAAGTAAGGCGCCAGGGCGCACGCGCCGAGCGAAGCTCGAAGCGAGACGCCCAAGCCCGGCCGGCGCGAGCCCGCTCGCGACCGACGGCGCGGCTTTGCCGCGACGCCCCTTCTTCACCCGTCACCCCGGACTTGTTCCGGGGTCCATCGTTGTACGCGCCCACCGGCTGCCATATGCGCACCGCGATGGATGCCGGAACGAGTCCGGCATGACGGAGTGACCAGACGCATGACCGCCTCCACCGACACCCGCACCGAAACCGATTCGATCGGCCCCATCGCCGTTCCCGCCGCCGCATATTGGGGCGCGCAGACTCAGCGTTCGATCGAGAACTTCCCGTTCGGCGCGGCGGAACGGATGCCGATCGGCATCGTCCACGCGCTGGCGCTGGTGAAGCAGGCCTGCGCCCGCGTGAACCGCGCCCATGGGCTCGACAGCGCCAAGGCCGACGCGATCGAGGCCGCCGCCGCCGAGGTAGCGTCCGGTAAGCTCGACGACCAGTTCCCGCTCGTCATCTGGCAGACCGGATCGGGCACCCAGTCCAACATGAACGCGAACGAGGTGATCGCCGGTCGCGCCAACGAGGCGATGAGCGGCACCCGGGGCGGCAAGGTGCCCGTCCACCCCAACGACGACGTAAATAGCGGCCAATCCTCGAACGACAGCTTCCCGACCGCGCTCCACGTCGCCGCCGCGATCGCGGTGCGCGACAAGCTTACCCCCGCGCTCGACCGCCTTCATGCCGCGCTCGACGCGAAGGCGCGCGAGTGGGACGACATCGTCAAGATTGGCCGCACGCACCTCCAGGACGCGACGCCGCTGACGCTCGGCCAGGAATTCTCCGGATACGCCCAGCAGCTCAGTAACGCGCGCGAGCGGATCGAGAACACGACCCGTTACAACATCATGCCGCTCGCCCAGGGCGGCACGGCGGTCGGCACGGGCCTGAACGCTCCCGCCGGCTTCGGCGAGGCGGTCGCCGCCGAGATCGCGAAAATGACCGAGCTTCCTTTCACAAGCGCGCCCAACAAGTTCGAGGCGCTGGCGTCGAACGACGGCCTGGTCGACCTGCACGGGACATTGAACGTCCTGGCGGTCGCCCTCACCAAGATCGCCAACGACCTGCGCCTCCTCGCCTCGGGTCCGCGCTCGGGACTCGGCGAGCTCGAGCTTCCCGCCAACGAGCCGGGCAGCTCGATCATGCCCGGCAAGGTCAACCCGACTCAGAACGAGATGCTGACCATGGTCGCGGCGCAGGTGATGGGCAGCAACGTCGCCGTCACGGTCGGCGGGCTCCAGGGCCATATGGAGCTGAACGTGTTCAAGCCGCTGATCGGCGCGAACGTGCTGCGCTCGATCGACCTGCTCAGCGTCGGCATGACCAGCTTCGCCGAGCGCACCGTCGAGGGCGCCACCGCCCGGCGCGACAACATCAAGCTGCTCCTCGACCGCTCGCTCATGCTCGTCACCGCGCTCGCGCCGGAGATCGGCTACGACAACGCCGCGAAGATCGCGAAGCACGCGCACGAGAAGGGGCAGACGCTGAAGGAGGTGGGGCTGGAGCTGGGCCTGGTCGATGCTGATACATTTGACCGGATAGTCAGGCCCGAAACGATGTTGGGTCGCTAGGCCTGTCCCCAATCCCGTCACCCCGGACTTGATCCGGGGTCCCGCTTCTTCTGTTCCGAACGGCCGCCGCGGACCAAGCGGGACCACGGGTCAAGCCCGGGGTGACGAAGGGAGTGGGGAACCCGCACCGCCCCCCACGCGTCCTACCTCCCGAAGGAGTACCAAACATGATCGGACGTATCTTGGGCGCGGTGATCGGCAGCCGCATGGACCGCCGCGACGGCTCGGGCGGGGTCAAGGGCGCGCTCACCGGCGCGCTCCTCGCCGGCGGCATGCGCCGCATGGGGCCGCTCGGGCTGGCGCTCGGCGCGGCGTATATGGGCAAGAAGGCGCTCGACCAGCGCCGGATGACCAAGCGCGGCTACTGACGCCTCCAAATTGACGGGCGGAACTGGCGCACCGGCCGCGGTCAACCCGCGGCTGGTGCGTTCCTATGACCTGCGCGGGCGCGTCGGGGCCGACCTGACCGTCCGCGACGCCCGCGCGCTGGGCCTCCGCATCGCCGCCGCCGTGCTCGAGCGTGGAGGGCGCACCGTGGCGGTCGGCCATGACGGCCGGCTGTCCTCCCCCATGCTGGAGGCCGCGGTCGTCGATGGCCTCGTCGCCGGCGGCGTCGAAGCGTGGCGGACCGGACTGGGCCCGACCGGCCAGCTATATTTCGCCGTCCACGCGCTCGAACTCGACGGCGGCGTCATGGTCACCGGCTCGCACAACCCGTCGGACGAGAACGGATTCAAGATCCTGCTCGGTATCGATCCCGTGCACGGCTCCTCGCTTCAGGCGCTGGTCGGGCGGTCCGCCGCGCCTGCCCTCGGCGGCGGGTCCCGCGCGGTCGCCATCCAGGACGCCTACCTCGCCCGCCTTCTCCAGGCCGCGCACGGCGCGCCTGCGCTCCGCATCGGCTGGGATGCCGGCAATGGCGCGACTGGCCGGGTCGTCGAACGTCTGACCGAACGCCTGCCCGGCGAGCATCACCTGATCCATTGCCGAATCGATGGCCGCTTCCCCGCGCATCATCCTGACCCGTCCGATCCCGCCAACCTCGCCGATCTCCGGACGCTCGTTCGCGAGCATGGCCTGGATCTGGGCATCGCGTTCGACGGGGACGGCGACCGCATCGGCGTGGTGGACGCGCATGGCGGGATCGTCTGGCCCGACCAGCTCCTGCTCTACCTCGCCCAGGACGTCCTCACCCGCCATCCGGGCGCGGCGGTCGTCGCCGACGTGAAATCCAGCCGCGTCCTGTTCGACGGGATCGCGGAGGCCGGGGGCAGGGGCGTCCTCTCCCCCTCCGGCTATGTCCTCATCCGCGAGGCGATGCTGCGCGAGGGCGCGCCGGTCGCGGGCGAGATGAGCGGCCACCTCTTCTTCGCCGAGGACTGGTACGGCACCGACGACGCCCTCCACAACGCGGTCCGCCTGCTAGGCGTGATCGGCCGCCGTGGCAGCCTGACCACCTGGCGCGAGGCGCTCCCCCGCACCCACGCCACCCCCGAACTTCGCCTGCCCTGCCCCGACGTCGACAAGCCCCGCGTCCTCGCCGGGATCGAACAGGCGCTGCTCGCGGAAGGCGCGGCCATCGATCGCACCGACGGCCTCCGCGTCACCACCCCCGAAGGCTGGTGGCTCCTCCGCGCCTCGGGCACCGAACCCAAACTGACCGCGCGGGTGGAGGCGTGGACGGCGGAGGGGCTGGAACGGCTGCGGGGGAAGTTGATGGGGCATCTGAGGGGGGCGGGGGTCGATGTCGGTCGAGGGGAGGAAGCCGGCTCTGGCATCTAGTTGACGAAAGCGATCGCGAGGGTCACCCCCGCAAGGGCTGGGGTCTCGATGGCGGTGTAGCCCAACCCTCTCCCGCTTTCGCGGGAAAGGGTAGGAAAGGCGCTATCCTACAAGCCCCGACCTGTGCCAGCATCGATGCGACTCGGACCTCGTCCGCGCTCTTTGACATCGCCAGCCCCGACCCATGTTCACCGTCGCGCGAGTGCAAGGTGCGAAACGACGACTCGCGGCACCTTCGGCAACATCCGGACGCTAAGCTGCTGAAAATGCGATGACCGGGTGCTGTCGCGCGTATCGATCAACGCCCATCCAGAAGCATTCTTGGCATGAACTTTAGTGAACTTCCAACCCGCACCACCCGCCGCCGCACCGTCGTCCGCGCCTCCGCCCCCCAAGCATATTTATACGGCTCCTCCCCACGCAGGAAGTGGAACTCGCCCGCGCCGCCGACCAGCGCGTCCTCGATCGCGACCGCGAAGGCGAGCGTGCCGAAGCTCTGCCCGGGCACGCTCTGGTCGACC
Source organism: uncultured Sphingomonas sp. (assembly GCF_964237155.1). Taxonomy (GTDB): domain Bacteria; phylum Pseudomonadota; class Alphaproteobacteria; order Sphingomonadales; family Sphingomonadaceae; genus Sphingomonas. The sequence continues at coordinate 26,492 of NZ_CAXSHH010000015.1, forward strand.
CCGTTGATATACGAATAGCCCCGCCGCCCATCCGCGAATCCCAGCAGCACCGCGACGATCCGCCCGTCCAGTCGCACGACGCTTAGGCGGAGCAGCCCCGCCGCCGCCAGCGCGGGCGCGGCGGCGCGGTGGAACGCCTGGACCCGGGGGTCGGCGAGCACCCCCGGCTCCCCCGCCGCTGCCCAGCGCGCGGCGTGGAGCGCGAATAGCGCGTCGAGCGCTTGCGTGATCCCGCATGCTCCGACGATCGTCTCGCTCACCTCGCCGACCGCCGCGGCGCGATGTCTGTCATGCACCACCTTGCGCCGCTTGGATTTGGACAGTCCCGCCAGCAGCGGCGGCGCGGGCGGCAGGACCATGACCGGACACACCTCGCCCGGCTCGTCCACGGCGCGCCACCCGTCCGGCACCGGGCCGAGCAGCGGCGAGTCGGCGCGCAGGTCGGGCAGCAGCGCCTCGTCCCACCGGTTCGCGGTGGCGAGCAGTGCGTCCCACAAGCCCGCGACCGCATCCGGCCCGGCGGCGGGATCGACCAGCGCGTCCGAATAGTCGCTTTGCCCCGCCGCCACCGGCACGAGTCGACGCATGCCCGCATCGTGCCACACCGTCATCGGCAACGCCGCGACCAGCCGCCCATCAGGCCCGCGCGCCTCCAGATCGATCCGCTCGCCGCCGCCCAGACACTCCCACCACGCTTCCATCCAGGCCGGCGACTGGAACGGCGTCGCGCGCGGATCGCGCCGCCACAGGTCCCACCACTCGTCGCCGGAGAATGCCGGGATCACGGCAGCCGCCGGAGATGGTACCCCACCCCGTCCCAGATCGCGAACGGCCGCTCCCGCGACCGCACGAGTTCGAAGCCCGGCGCGCCCTCCGCCTCGCGCGCGTCCGCCGCGTCGTCGCCACGGTACGACCAGTTGAACACGAGCAGGTCGCCGCCCGGGCGCAGCACCCGCGCCATCTCCGCCATCTGGACCGCCAGGACGCCCGCACGGACGAGATACGGAAAGCTGTCGACCGCGATTGCCAGGTCGAAGCTCCCATCCGCGAAGGGCAGGACGCCCCCGTCCGTCGCCTCGAACGCGACATTGACCGATCCCGCCGCTCGCTCGCGCGCCTGCTCGACCATCCCGGCCGATATGTCGACGCCCACGACCCGCCCGGCGTCGGGCGCGAGCGCGGTCGCCAACCGCCCGATCCCGCTTCCGAAATCGAGCACCGCGCGGCCATCGATCGGGACCCAGGCCCGCACGACCGCGACCAGTTCGGCGGTCGCCGCCGCCAGCAGCGCGGGATCGCCCAGCGAGTAGAACGCCACCGCCGCCTCCGGCTCCACCGCCGCCAACCGGTCGAACAACGCGGCGGTCGCGGCGAGCAGGTCCGGCCCCTCCGGATCCAGCCCGTCCGCCGCGATCCGGCCCAGCCGCGCCAGCCGGGGCGCATGATCGGCCGCGAGCGCAGCCGCCACACGCAGCGGCGACCCCGCCGGCTCCAGCCCGGCGCGCGCCGCCAGCGCCTGCGCGTCCACGGCCGATCCCGACAGCACCAACCGCGCCACCGCGATCTGCGGCGAGATCTGGCCCGCCGCGCAGGCCCTGAGCACCTCTTCGGTCACGCCGCCAGCCGGTGATACAGATCGAGATACGCCGCCGTCGTCCGGCCGACCGCGAATCGCTCGACCGCCGCCCGCCGACATGCCGCCGGGTCGATCGCCCCGATCCGCCCGATCGCGTCGGCCATCCCAGCCACGTCGTCGACGATCAGCCCCGTGACCCCGTCCTCGACGATCTCGGGCAACGCCCCGCTTCGGTAGGCGATCACCGGGGTTCCCGACGCCAGCGCCTCCATCGCCACCAGCGACGACGTCTCGGGCGCGGTCGACGGGATCAGCAGCACGCGCGCCTCCGCGATCAGCCGCGCCTTCACCGCGCCCGCGACCGCGCCGACCCAGATGCGCGTCCCGTCCAGCCGAGGCGCGACCTCCTCGTCGAAATAACGGCGGTGCTCGGGATAAGGGAACACCGCCCCCGCCGCGCGGAGTGGCGCACCCGCTAGCCGCGCCGCATCGATCGCGTCGTGGAAACCCTTCTCCCGCGCGACCCGGCCGAGCACGAGCGCATAGTCCCGCTTGGGCGAGGAGGGACGGTATCGTTCGACATCCACCCCGTTCGCGATCGGATGGAGGAGCGCCGTTCCTTTCGGCGCGCGGCGCGCCTGATCCGCCGAGACCGGCTGAAGCCACGTACGCGGCCGGCCCGGCCGCAGCGCCATGGCGGAGTGCCAGGCGAGCGGCAGGTGCAGCGTCACCAGGCACGGCGGTCCCGGCGGCGGCGGGTAGGCGTCGAAATCGAGGCCGTGCAGGTGGAAGACGTCCGCTTCCCCCGCGAGCCGACCGATCGCCGCGCGCACCTCGCGGTGCGCCGCGGCGCGCGCCGCGTCGTCGATCGGACCCGGCGGCGCGGGCGTGGCGACCAGCTCGCCCGCGACCGCCGATCCCGACCGCGCCACTACGATCGACCGGTGCCCCGCATCGACGAGCGCGCGGTCGAGTTGCGCCAGCACCTGCTCCGCCCCGCCCGCCGGATCGGCGGTGACGGGCGCGAAGGGATAGGCGACGCTCACCACTGTCAGGCCCATGCGCCTGCCCGCTCGCGCCACCGCCGCGACGTCAGCGCCCAGCCGAAGCCGTCATAAAGGCAGCCCTCGCCGGGTGGCGGTCGGGTGAAGTCGTAGCGCGGCGCGGCCCGCCACCGCTCGACCTCCGGCCGCCAATCGCCGAACACCCCCGCCTGCGACGCGTGCGCCGCAAGCGCGCGGTCGATCCGCGCGCGTTCGCCCGGCAGGAGCGGGCGGCCATGCTCCGGACAGCCCGGATCGGGCTCGAACCGCGCCCACACTCGCTCGCCGCCGTGGAGGTTGTAGGACGCGAACTCGACCACCGGCACGCCCAATCGGTCGGCGGCGGCGCGGACGGCGAGCGCGGCGGCGTCGTGATCTGGATGTCCGCCCTCATAGGGGTGCGTGGCGATGGCGGCGACGCCCGCGCAGTCGATGACCAGCCGCTCGACGAGGGTAGGGACATGCTCGAACGCCTCCTGGTCGGGCACCTCGTACGCGAACCGTCTCGGCGACGCGTCGAGCGCGACCAGCGCGGCGTCCAACTCTTCCATCCGGGCCGCGGCGTACGCCCCACGCGTCGCGAAGCCCGAACGCCGCGCATCGCCCAGGTCGCGCGGGCTGGAGTCGGTCAGGTGGACCAGGCGGCAGTCGGCCATCCGCCCGAGCGCCGCGCCGGTCCACAGCGTCTCGTCGTCCGCATGCGCCACGACCACCGCGACGGGGTCGCGCACGGGCGCGCCGCTCGCGATCAGCCGCGCCCAGGCGTCCGCGCCCGTCACGCGCCCGCCAGCAGCCCGATTGCCGACCGGTAGCCGCCCAGCGTCCCCACATCGACATACGACGTGCCCGCCCGCACCCCGACCGCCTCGCCGCCGCGCGCCAGCCAGGCATTGACCAGCGTTCCGATATACTCGTCTCCGCGCCCCGGCTCGCACCACAGCCGGTGCAGCGAATGGAAGACGTGCCCCGGCATCCGGAACGCGCCCCACACCCAGTTCGACCGCGCGCCGGGCCGCTTGACCTCGATCTCCTCAACCCGGTCGCCGTCGCCCAGCACGACCGCGTCGAACAGCTCGGGGCTCATGACCGGGAACAGCAGGAAGGCCAGGCGATCGGTCGGCAGCCGCGCGAGGCCGTCGGACGGGAACCAGATGGTGTCGGGCAATCCGATCACGACGTCCTCATCCGCCGCGATCAACGGGCAGGCGCGGAAGATCGCGTCGCACAACCCGGCCGCGACCGGCTGCACGACGAAGGCGGTGTCCACCCGCCCAATCCCGCCGCCGTAATAGCGCACGATGTCCGACTTGGTGGGCGAGATCACGAAGCATATCTTCGTCGCGCCGCCCTCGACCATGCGTTCGACGAGATATTCGGAGACCGCCTTGGGCCGCTCGGACCCGTCCGCCTCGACGCGCGAGCCGACGGGGAGGAGCTCCTTGGAAAAGGCGAGCGGCTGGATGCGGGTGCCGTTGCCTGCCGCCGGGATGATGCCCCACATGACAGTTACGCCGCGACGGCTTCGACGTCGTGCGCGGCCTCGATCAGGCCCACGAATTCGCGCGCCCGGTGGTCGGAGCTGTGCTCGGCCAGGACCCGCGCGCGCGCCGCCCCGGCGATCCGCGCCAGCTCGGCGTCCGACAGCGCCAGCGCGCCCAGCGTGTCCTCCGCCCCGCCCGCCAGCAGGATCTCCTCGCCCGGCGTGAAGAACCGGTCGAGCCCGTCCCAATCGTCCGACACGATCGGCACGCCGCACGCCGCCGCCTCGAACAGGCGGCCCGACGGGCACCAGCCCATCGCCGCCATGTCCGCGCGCGTGACGTTCACCGTCAGGCGCGACGAGCAGAAGAAGGCGGGGTGATCGGGCGGCGCGACGTGGTTCATGAACCAAATGTTCGATCGCCACGGGAAGTCGGCGGGGTAGCTCGACCCGCCGAGCACGAAGCGGTGGGCGGGGCTACGCGCGGCGGGCTCGACGAACAGCCGGTGGACCGTCGGCTGGCGGTCGGCGGCGTAAGTGCCCAGGTACGACAGGTCGCTCCGATACACCTCCAGCGGGGGCACCGGGCGATGCGCGGCGGGGTCGACGTGGCCATAGAGGGGAGCGCACCGCCGCGCGCCCAGGCGGCGCCTCAGCGCGTCAAGCGCCGGGCCGCCCGTGTAGCTCAGCACCAGATCGAAGCGTTCCAGCCCGTGGTCGGGCAGGTAGTCGACCGCCTCGCCCGCCGCGAGCCGCCCAAGCGTCACGGGCGTGTCGAGATCGTAGAAGATCGTGCGCCCGCGCCCGCGATCGTGGACCAGCGCCTCGGCCGCCTTCGCGTCGGGACAATAGGAGGTGACGACCAGCGCATCGGCGTCGAGCAGGTCGCGGCCGCGCGCCAGTACGTCCGACCAGTCGCGGTAGAGGAGCAGGCGGCCACCTGGCAGGTCATGGAGGTCGCGGTGATCGGCGTACCAGGGCTGGTCGCGTTCGACGAAGACGACGTCGTGCCCCTGTTCGCCGAGCGCCCGGATCAGCCCGCGCCACAAGGTCGCATGGCCGTTGCCCCAGGACGAGCTGACGGTCAGCCCCCACACGACGATCTTCATCCGCATCCCCCGATCACGCCGGTGTAACGGTACCGGGCGACGGGCGTTCCGTCCACGCCGCTAAGCGATCGCCGTCGCCGGGGCGGTCTCGGCGATCCAGCCGCCGCCCAGCACCCGCTCACCCGCATAAAGCACCGCCGCTTGGCCGGGCGCCACGCCGTATTCGGGCGCCTCGAACAGCACGCGGTCGCCCCGCAGCCGGGCAGGGACGGGCTTGGCCATCGACCGCACCTTCACCGTGAGCGCATGACTCGCATCCCCGCCGATCCGGTTCAGGTCGGTCAGCCGCGCGGCGTCCACCGCCAGCGCCCGCCTGGGACCGACGACGACGCGCTTCGTTCCCGGCTCGATCCGCACGACATAAAGTGGCTCGAGCGACCCGCCAATCTCCAATCCCCGGCGCTGGCCAACGGTGAACCCGATTAGCCCGGCATGGCGGCCGAGCACGCGGCCGCCCCCGTCGACGATCTCGCCCGCCGTGTCGGCGTCCGGCCGCAGGCGGCGCACCAGCCCGGCATAGTCGCGGTCGGGAACGAAGCAGATGTCCTGGCTGTCGGGCTTGGCCGCGACGCCGAGACCGAGCTCGGCGGCGATCTCCCGCACGCGCGCCTTGGGCAGCGCACCGAGCGGAAAGCGGAGATAGTCAAGCTGCGCCGTTGTGGTCGCGAATAGGAAATAACTCTGGTCGCGCGCCGGGTCTGCGCCGCGGTGAAGCTCGGGCCCCGCCGTACCCTCGATACGCCTGACATAATGACCGGTCGCCAAACAGTCCGCCTCCAGCTCGCGCGCCAAGCCCAGCAGGTCGGTGAACTTCGGCCCCATGTTGCACTGGACGCAAGGGATCGGCGTACGCCCCACCAAATACTCGTCGGCGAAGCGGTCGACGACCTGCGCGCGAAAGCTCGCTTCGTGATCGAACACGTAATGCGCGATGCCCAGCCGGTCGCATACCGCGCGCGCGTCGCGAATGTCGCGGCCCGCGCAGCACGACCCGGCGCGCCCGACCGCCTCGCCGTGATTATACAGCTGGAGCGTGACGCCGATCACCTCCGCCCCCGTGCGTACGGCGAGCGCGGCCACGACCGAACTGTCGACCCCGCCCGACATGGCGACGACGATGCGCTTGGTCGCGGGGTCGCCCCCGAGCTGGAAATCGACATTCATCATGGATGGACCCGCAGATAAGCCTTGGCGCTCGCCGATGCAAAGCGACGCGCCATCAAGGTTCACAAAGCCTTGCCGGGCGTTTTACGCCCCCTTCATGCCCTAGGAGCTAAGGCAGCGGCTTACACGAGTGTGGGTGGGCGTGGCGATTGGATCTGAGCTTTACGTCGTTCGACCGGGCGTTCGAACTGCGCATATTTCCGGCGGACCTCGCCGTGCTGATGGTCGGGGTGGCCGCCCGCCAGGCGGCGAGCACGACGGCGGGCGCGCAGATCGAGCTTGCGCATCGGTCGCCCCCGGCCGCGCCGACACCGTTCGCCCCGGCGGACGGGCGCTTCGACCCGGACACGGCCGCGGCGTTAGCGGGATGGAAAGCCGAGTAAAGGCGGTGTTCACCAAGCAGTTTCAGCGGACGTTCAAGCCCGACGACGTAGCAGCGTAGGCGTGATGGGGCCCCGCCCCGATAGAGAGTGGACATGATCGAGAACCAGAAGATACGGCCCGCCAAAGTCATCGGTCCGCTCGGCGAGCCGCTGACCCTGGATTCCCTGCCGCCGCCGCGCACGAGCCGTTGGGTGGTGCGTCGCAAGGCGGAAGTGGTCGCGGCCGTGAATGGCGGGCTGCTGTCGGTCGATGAGGTGTGCGAGCGCTATTCCCTCACCGCCGAGGAGTTCGCGGGTTGGCAGCGCGCGATCGACCGGTCGGGGATGCCCGGCCTGCGGGTCACGCGCATCCAGCATTACCGCGATCTGTACGAGCGTCAGCAGAAGTACTGACGGTTCATCCGATTTCTCGGACTTTCCGGTTACGCAGGCGGAACAACTCCGCCCGTTCGCTCGTCTCATCGCCAGTGCCCGGATGTAACGGGTGTTAACGGAGGGACATTCATGATCAATCTTCTCATCTGGCTCGTCGTGGGCGGCGTGATCGGCTGGCTGGCCAGCATCATCATGCGCACGGACGCGCAACAGGGTATTTTCCTCAACATCATCGTCGGCATCGTCGGCGCGTTCATCGGCGGCCTGATCATCAGCGGCGGGTCGATCAATCGCGCCCCGCTCAACATCACCTCGTTCCTGGTGTCGTTGGTGGGCGCCGTGATCCTGCTCGCCATTGTGAACCTCGTTCGCCGGGGCCGCGTGCGCTAAAACGAGACCTCGGTCTCGCGGGAAATGGGCCGTCCGGGCGACCGAGCGGCCCTTTTCCGTTCAGCGGAGCAGGAAGCGCACGGTCACGGTCGCCGTGACCTCGGACTCGCCGGCCGCGAGCGCCGTCCTCGATTCTCCTTGCGCGCGCATCTGGCGGGCGGCGGCCGCGAACATGACGGGCGGCGGTCCACCGATCGGCGCGCCGCCCTCCGCGATGGCGACGATCCGCTCCACCCGCAGCCCCGCGGCACGTGCATAGAGTTCTGCGCGTGCGCGGGCGCGCCGCACGGCATCCGTCCGTGCCTCGTCGAGCGCGGCGTCGGGCCGGTCGAGCGACAATGACGGCCCGTCGATCTGGTTCGCCCCCTCCGACACCAGCGCATCCAGGAGCCCGCCCGCGCGACCAATCTCCCAAAAGCGGACGGCGACGATGTCGGTCGCCTGGTAGCCCGTCACGACCGGCGGCTGGTTCTCGGCATAACGATATTGCGGTTGAAGGTTCACCTGCGCGGTCTGGACGTCGCGTGCGGCGACCTCCGCGCGGCGCAGCCCGGCGAGGACGCGCGCCATGCGGTCGGCGTTGTCCCGCATCGCGGCGGCCGCCGTGGGCCCGGTCGTCATCACGCCCGCGCGGATCGTCGCCAAGTCGGGCACGCGCATCGTCCGGCCCTCGGCGACCACATCGAGGACGGCGCCGGACGCGGGCACCAGCGCCTCCACCGTCGGTTGCGGCGATTGCGGCGAACCTTGCGCGCCCGCTACGCCGCTCGCGAACATGGCGGCGGTGAGCGCCACTGTCTTCAACTCGGCTCTGTTCATATCGTCGTCTCCCCATCGCGGTCACCAGGGTGGACGAGGTGGCGCGCGAAGAAGCAACCGAAGCTGAACGATACCGCGTCGGCCGCTCGCCCGTGACGCTTGCGGCGTCGGGCGACGGGGGCCATGAAGCGGCATGGGGGCGGGCGCGTCGGGGTTGAGCCCGGTGCTATATTTCGCTAATACAGTTCGTATGGGTCGGGGCGACAGGGATGTGGTGGCGCGGATGAACTATGAAGCGGGAGCGATCGACGCCGGTGACGCGCGGGCGCTGCCCGACATGGGCATCGACGCGCTCGCCGCGGCCGAGCGGCGCCGCAAACGGCGCACGCTGATCGTCGCGGTCGTCCTGATGCTGCTCGCCGGCCTCGGCGCGACCTGGTGGTTCTCGCGCGATGGCGATGCGGCGGCGGGCGGCGCGGCGGGCAAGCGCGACGCGCAGCTGCCCACCGTCACCGTGATCGCGCCGGGCCGCCAGACGATCGACCGCGTCCTGTCGGCGACGGGCACGCTCGCGGCGCGGCGCGAGTTGCCCGTGGGCGTGGCGGGCGAGGGCGGGCTCGTCACCCGGGTCCTGGTCGAGCCCGGCCAGTGGGTCGGCGCGGGACAGGTGCTCGCGACCATCGACCGATCCGTCCAGACGCAGGCGATCGCGCAGCTCGCGGCGCAGGTGAACGTCGCCCGGTCGGACGCGGTGCTCGCCCAGGCCGAGCTCGATCGCGCACGCGCGCTCGTCGACCGGGGCTTCATCTCCAAGGCGGACCTACAGCGGCGGGGGGCGACCCGCGACGCCGCGCAGGCGCGCGTCAGCGTCGCGCAGGCCGCCGTCGCCGAGCAGCGCGCGCGGACCGGTCGGCTCGACATCCGCGCGCCCGCCGCCGGCCTGATCCTGACGCGTCAAGTGGAACCGGGCCAGATCGTCGGCCAGGGCACGGGCGTGATGTTCCGCATGGCGCAGGGCGGGCAGATGGAGATGCAGGCCCGACTGGCCGAGTCGGACCTGACCGGGCTGTCGGTTGGCGCGCGGGCTAAGGTGACGCCGGTCGGTTCGCAGCAAGGTTTCGATGGCGAGGTCTGGCAGGTGTCGCCGGTGATCGATCCACAGACGCGCCAGGGGATCGCGCGCGTCGCGCTCCGCTACGACCGCGCGCTCCGGCCCGGAGGCTTCGCCTCCGCATCTATCGTGGCGGGCGCGACGCATGCGCCACTGCTCCCCGACTCGGCGTTGCAATCGGACGAGCGCGGCAGTTTCGTGTACGTCATCGATCGCGCGGGCAAGGTGGCGCGACGCGACGTGCGGATCGGCCAGGTTTCGGACGGCGGCGTCGCGATCGCGTCGGGCCTGGACGGCACCGAGCGCGTGGTCCGGTCGGCGGGCGGCTTCCTGGCGCCCGGGCAGACGGTGAAACCGGTTCTGGCCCAGATGCAGGCGAAAGCGAGCTGATCCATGGACTTCCGCAACATATCCGCCTGGGCGATCCGCAACCCGGTGCCGCCGATCGTCCTGTTCCTCGCACTGACGCTGGCGGGGATCGTCAGCTTCATGGGAATGGACGTCAACGACGATCCCGATATCGACTTTCCCGTGGTCATCGTCGTCATCAGCCAGCCCGGCGCCGCGCCCAGCGAGCTGGAGGGCCAGGTTACCCAGCGCGTGGAGGCGGCCGCGCGGGGGCTCCAAGGCATCGACGAGATCAATTCGGAGGTAACTGAGGGTTCGTCCGAGACGGTCGTCCAGCTCGCGCTCGGCACCCCTATCGACCGCGCGGTTAACGACATGCGCGACGCGATCGCCCAGATCCGCGGCGACCTGCCCGAGGGTATCCTGGAACCGCAGGTGTTCCGTGCCAACACCACCGACCGCGACCTCGCCAGCTATTCGGCGATCGCGACCGACATGACGGTCGAACAGTTGTCTTGGTACATCGACAACACGGTAGCCAAGGAGCTGCTGGCGGTGCCCGGCCTGGCGAAGGTCAACCGCAATGGCGGAGTGTCACGTGAGATCCGCGTGATCCTTGATCCCGTGCGTCTTCAATCGCAGGGGCTGACCGCCTCGCAGGTCAATCAGCAGCTCCGCCAGGTCAATGTCGACGCATCGGGCGGACGGGCGGAGATCGCCGGGTCCGAACAGTCGGTGCGCGTGCTGGGTAACGCCAAGACGGCTTACGAGTTGGGCCAGACGCAGATCTCGGTCGGCGCGGGCCGTACAGTGCGGTTGACGGACATCGCCCAGGTTCGCGACTCCTATGCCGAACAGCGCAGCCGCGCGGCGGTCGACGGCCGGCAGACGGTGTCGTTCGACATCCAACGATCCAAGGGCGCGTCGGACGTGACGGTGTTCCACGAAGCGGAGAAGAAGCTGGAGGCGATCCAGAAGCGCAATCCCCAGGTCCGCTTCGTCTTGCGCCAGAACAGCGTCAAATACACCGAACAACAATATCATGCCGCCATGGCCGCGATCGTGGAGGGCGCGGTGCTGGCGGTCATCGTCGTGTTCCTGTTCCTGCGCGACTGGCGCGCGACGATCATCTCAGCGCTCGCGATTCCGCTATCGGCCATTCCCGCCTTCTGGTTCATGGACCTGATGGGGTTCAGCCTGAACTCCATGACGTTGCTGGCGCTCAGCCTGGTCGCGGGCGTGCTGGTCGACGATGCGATCGTCGAGATCGAAAATATCGTCCGGCACATGCGCATGGGCAAATCCGCTTATCAGGCCTCGATCGACGCCGCCGACGAGATCGGGCTCGCCGTGCTCGCCACCACCATGGCGATCGTCGCGGTATTCCTGCCCGTCGGGCTGATGCCGGGTATCGCGGGGCAGTTCTTCAAGAATTTCGGCCTTACCGTCGTCGCGGCCGTGCTGATGAGCCTGGGCGTCGCGCGTCTCGTCACCCCCATGATCGCGGCGTATTTCTTGAAGTCGGGCGGGGCGGCCAGCCACGGCGAGGGCTGGATCATGGATGGGTATATGGGCGTGCTGCGCTGGTCGCTGGAAACCGGCCGCGCCAAGGCCGTGGCCGCGCGCGGTGGGTTCGCGCGCGTGACAGGCCGCCTGCGCGACCACCGGCTATGGGTGGTCGGAATCGGCGGCGTCGCCTTCGCGCTGACTCTATTCATGTTCGTTGTCCTTCCCAAGACCTTTCAGCCGCCGCGCGACAACGACCGCGCGACCGCGACCATCACCATGGTTCCCGGCACCACGCTGGCGCAGACCGAGCGGGTTACGGAGCGCGTCAACGAGATTCTTAGCCGCGAGCCGGAGGTGGAATCGATCTATTCGCGCAGCTTCGTGGGTAACGGCCGCGTGACCGCGACCCTGCGCGAGGACCGCAAGAAGACCTCCACCGAGTTCGAACGCGGGCTCGCGCCGCAGCTCGCGGCGATCCCCGACGCGCGCGTGTCGTTCCAATCGCAATTCGGCTGGGGCGGCAGCGGACGCGACGTCACCATCGTGCTCGGCGGCGACGATCCCGAATTGCTGAATACCACCGCGCAGAAGATCGTGGCGGAGATGGCGATGTTGCCTGCGCTGCAGAGCCCGCGCGTCTCGGGCGACCTGAAGCGGCCGGAGATCGTGATCCGGCCACGGCTCGACCTCGCCGCCAACCTGGGCGTGACCACCTCGGCGCTGTCCAACGCAATCCGCATTGCGACCCTGGGCGATATCGACCAGAACTCGGCGCGCTTCTCGCTCTCCGATAGGCAGGTGCCGATCCGCGTCGCGCTCGACCAATCGGCGCGCGCCAGCCTGTCGACGATAGAGAACCTGCCCGTGACGACGCAGACCGGAGGGTCCGTGCCGCTCAGCCTCGTGGCCGATATCGGGTTGGGAGCGGGGCCGACCAAGATCGAACGACTGAACCAGCAGCGGCAGATCACGCTGGGTGCGGACCTGTCGCCCGGCATCGTTTCGGGCGTCGCGCAGAAGCAGATCGACGCGCTTCCCACCATGCAAAACCTGCCGGTGGGGGTGGCGCGTCCGTCGGTCGGCAGTTCCAAGTTCGAACAGGAGATGATCAAGAACTTCATCACCGCCGTCGCCGCGGGCGTGTTCCTGGTCTTCGCGGTGTTGTTGCTGCTCTATCGCCGGGTGCTTCCGCCGCTGGTCAATCTCGGCTCGCTGCTGCTGGCGCCGCTCGGCGGCCTGATCGCGTTGTGGCTGGCGGGACAGCCCGTCTCGATGCCCGTCTATATCGGCATGTTGATGCTATTGGGTATCGTCGCCAAGAATTCAATTCTCCTGATCGACTTTGCGCTTGAGGAGATGAACAAGGGCGTGGACACGCTAACCGCCGTGATCGACGCCGGACACAAGCGCGCGCAGCCGATCGTGATGACTACAGTGGCGATGGTCGCAGGCATGGTCCCGACCGCGCTGTCCTTGTCGGGCGACGGGTCGTTCAACGCGCCGATGGGCTTGACGGTGATCGGCGGGCTGATCCTGTCGACGCTGCTGACGCTCCTGATCGTGCCCGCGACGTTCAGCCTTGCGGTCGGCGTCGAGCGTTGGGCGGGTCCAAGGCTCGGGCGTCGGCTGCTCACCTATCGCCCCGGCGACGATGGCGCGCAGGTGGTGGGCCTCGCGGGGCCGAGCGGGCCGCGGCTGGCCCCGGTTCAGGGCAAACTTGGTTACGGCGAGGATGCCGTACGCCCTGCGGAATAGCGCGCGCCCGGCTTGCCGCCCAACACCGGGATGCGTGAACTTCGCGTGTTGCTGCGCATTGCCCCACCCATGAAGCATCAGCCCATAAAGCGCGCGGTGGTCGAGTCCGCTCCGGCGGCACTCAGACAGATGCGGCTGGTCGCGACCGGGTTGCTGGTCGCGATGGCGGTGCTGTTCCTCGGCAGCCGCGCGCTGATCGGAGCGTATCCGCGAGACACGTTGTTCTGGGGCTTCGTGCGCGCGTTCGCCGAAGCCGCGATGGTCGGCGGGTTGGCCGACTGGTTCGCGGTGACGGCGCTGTTCCGGCACCCGCTGGGCATCCCGATCCCGCACACCGCGATCGTGCCCAACAACAAGGAACGGATCGGCGACACGCTGGCTCAATTCCTGCGCACCTATTTCCTGGTGCCCGCGGTGATCGTCAAGCGCATGCGGCGGCTCGACGTCGCGGGGGCGATCGCGCATTGGCTGACCGATCCGCCGGAGGGGGCGGGGGGACGCTTTCGCCAGGGTGCGTCGCGGCTGGTGGCGCAGGCGCTGGAGGGACTGGATCCCGCGCGCATGGGCGGCATGGTCAAGGGCGCGATCGGCGCGCGGTTGCGTGAGACCGAGGCCGCCCCGCTCGCCGGGCAGCTGCTGGCGGCGGCGATACGCGAGGAACGGCACCAGCCGCTGATCGACGGCGCGCTGCGCTGGGCGGCGAGCGCCCTGGCGGAGAACGAAGGGCTGATCCGTCGGATGGTCCACGACCGGGCGGGAAGCATCCTGCGCTGGACCGGGCTGGACGAGACGGTCGCCAATAAGCTGATCGACGGGCTCGACAAGCTGCTGGGCGAGATGGTCGACGACCGCGCGCACCCCGTTCGCCTGCGCGCGGAAAAGTCGCTCGACCGGATCGTCTGGAACCTCCAGCACGACCCGGCGCTGCGCGCGCGGGTGGAGGCGGCCAAGGAGGAGCTGATCGCCAATCCCGCCGTGCAGCGTTGGCTGGAGGGGTTGTGGGAGGCGGCGCGCGCCGGGCTGCTACGCATCGCGCGCGATCCGGAGCGGGCGATGGCGGGACCGCTGGGGCAGGTGCTGCGCCAGCTGGGCGAGACGCTGCGGAACGAGCCGGCGCTCGCGCGGCGGATCAATCGTTTCACCAGGCGGGCGGTGGTCGGGATCGCGGCGGATTACGGTGACGGGATCGTCCGACTGGTGTCGGAAACGGTACGCGGCTGGGACACGCGGACGATCAGCGCGCGGCTGGAAAACCAGGTCGGGCGGGACCTGCAATATATCCGCGTCAACGGCACGGTGGTCGGCGGGCTGGTCGGGCTGGTCATCCACGCCGTCGATCTGGCGTTGGCTTGACGCCCGATCGTTCCCGACGGCGTTCCTAGCGTCTTGCCGCATGGCGGCATTTCCCGCATGAGCGACGTTGCATGAGCGCAACGGCCGATTTTTCCGCGACGGGCGACGACGGCGTCGTGCGCTTCACAGGCGACCTGTCGCTGGCGCGGCTGGGTTCGCTGCCCGACCGGCTGGCCGCGCATGGCGGGCGGGTCAGCCGCATCGACCTGTCGGGAATCGACCGGCTCGACACGATCGGCGCCTGGGTCGTCCACCGCTTCGCCGCCAAGCACGACGCGCCGGTCGAGGGGTTGGGGGAGGACGATCGATACTTGTTCGCGCAGGTCGAACACGCCGACCAGGCGGTCGCGACCCGCCCGGCGACGGTGACGCCGTTCAAGCGCGTGCTGGGCGAGGTCGGGATGGCCGTCTCCACCGCAACTCGGACGATGTACGGGCTGCTCGGCTTCCTGGGCGCGACTGCGCTCGCCTTCGTCGACATCGCGCGCCATCCCCGGCGCTTCCGCTTCAACTCGGTCGTCCACGAGCTGGAGGCGGTGGGCGTCTCCGCGCTCGGCATCGTCGGGCTGATGAGCTTCCTGATCGGCATGGTGATCGCGCAACAGGGCGCGGTGCAGCTTCGCCAGTTCGGGGCGGAGGTGTTCACGATCAACCTTGTCGGGCGGCTGACGCTGCGCGAGATGGGCGTGCTGATGACCGCGATCATGGTCGCGGGGCGATCGGGTTCCGCCTTCGCGGCGCAGATCGGCACCATGAAGCTGACGGAGGAAATCGACGCGCTCCGCACCATCGGGGTGTCGCCGATGGAGGCGCTGGTGGTGCCGCGCACGATCGCCGCGATCCTGCTGATGCCGCTGCTCGGCTTCTACGCGTCTGTCATCGCGCTGATCGGCGGCGGGCTCTTGACCTGGGCGACGCTTGACATCCCGCCGGTCACCTTCATCCAACGCATCCGCGAGGTGGTGCCGATCACCGACCTGTTCATCGGATTGATCAAGGCGCCCGTGTTCGGCGCGATCATCGCGGTCGCCGGCTGCTTCCAGGGCATGCTGGTCGAGGGCGACGCCGAGCAGGTCGGGAGGCGGACGACGGCGGCGGTCGTCCAGGCGATCTTCCTAGTCATCGTCCTCGACGCCTTCTTCGCGGTGTTCTTCACTTGGATTGGGTGGAACTGATGGCGGCGCGCGGGTCCGGCGACGAGCCGATCGTCCGTGTGCGGGGCCTGCGCAACGCGTTCGGCGAAGCGGTCATCCACGAGCATCTCGATCTCGACGTGCGGCGCGGCGAAATCCTCGGCGTCGTCGGCGGATCGGGCACGGGCAAGTCGGTGCTGATGCGCTCCATCATCGGGCTGCAGGTGCCGACCGCAGGCGAGATCACCGTGTTCGACCTACCCACGATCGGCCGCGAGGAGACGGAGATGGCCGAGATCAGCAAGCGTTGGGGCGTGCTGTTCCAGGGCGGGGCGCTGTTCTCGACGCTGACCGTCGCCGAGAACGTGCAGGTGCCGCTCAAGGAGTTCTATCCAGCGCTCGACCAGGCGTTGCTCGATCAGATCTCGTCCTTCAAGGTGGTCATGACCGGGCTGCCGCCCGATGCGGGTCCCAAATATCCCGCCGAGCTGTCGGGCGGCATGAGAAAACGCGCCGGCCTGGCCCGCGCCTTGGCGCTCGATCCCGACCTGCTGTTCCTCGACGAACCGACCGCCGGCCTCGACCCGATCGGCGCGGCGGCGTTCGACGAGCTGACCAAGTCGCTCCAGCGCACGTTGGGGCTGACCGTCTTCCTGATCACCCATGATCTGGACACATTATACGCTATATGTGACCGCGTGGCGGTGCTGGCGGACAAGCGTGTGATCGCGATCGGTACCATCGACGAATTGCTGGCGACCGACCATCCGTGGATCGCCGAGTATTTCAAGGGACCCCGCGGCCGCGCGGCGGTCGCGACGCAGGGCCGACAGGGTGCCGGGTCGGGATCGGTCGCGGCCGAGGCGAGAGTGGAAAGCTGATGGAAACCCGGTCCAATCACGTACTGGTCGGCGGCGTCGTGCTGCTGCTGCTGGCGTTGCTCGCGCTGTTCACCGTCTGGATCGCGCGATTGGGCGGCGCGTCGGAGAAGGAGTACGACATCTTCTTCCCGCAGTCGGTCGACGGGCTTGCGCGCGGTTCGGGCGTGACGTTCGCGGGTGTGCCGATCGGCCAGATCACCCAGATCGAACTGTGGCGCAACAACATCGAATTCGTCCGGGTCCGCATCCGCGTGAATCAGGACACACCGATCCTGCAGGGCACGACCGCGAGCATCTCGTCGATCGGTTTCACCGGGGTCAGCCAGATCTCGCTCGATGGCGCGCGCAAGGGCGCGCGGCCGATCGCCTGCCCCGAGGGCGACGCCAGCAGCGCCTGCCCATACGGGGTACCCGTGATCCCCACGCGCATCGGCGGGATCGGCGCGATCCTAAATTCCGCGCCGCAGCTGCTCGAGCGGCTATCGACGCTGACCGACCGGCTGACCGGGCTGCTCACCGATCGCAACCAGGCTTCGGTCGCGGGCATCCTGGAAAATACGACCCGCCTGACCGACGCCTTCGCCGACCGCGCGCCGGAGATCGCCGCGACGCTGGCGCAGACGCGCGTCGCGATCCAGCAGGCGGGCGACGCCGCGCAGCAGGTGGGCGCCCTGGCTGGGACGACCAACAACGTGCTCGCGCGCGACATCCAGCCTACGATCGCCAACCTGAACCGCACGATCGCCTCGGCGCAGCGGTCGGCCGATACGCTGAACGAAGCCATCGGCGAGGCACGGCCGGGGCTTCAGGCCTTCTCCAAGCAGACCGTGCCCGAGGTCGGGTTGCTGGTGCGCGACCTGCGCCAGACCAGCGCGGCGCTGTCGTCGATCGCCGAAAAGGTCGACCAGGGCGGCGCTGGCGCGCTCGTCGGGCAGTCCAAGCTGCCGGACTATAAAGGTAAGTGAGGCCGATCATGCGCTACGCCGTACTCCTCCCGATTCTCCTATCGACCGCGCCGCTCGCGGGTTGCATCAGCTTCGGGGCCACGCCGCCGCCGACCCTGCTGACGATCGAACCCTCGGCCGCCGTGCCCATCGGCCCCGTCCAGCGCGCGACGGGCGCGGGCGCGCTCACCGTGGCGGTGCCGAGCGTACCGCAGGCGCTGGCGACCAACCGCGTCCCGGTCCAGGCGACCCCGACCACGATCGCCTACATCAAGGACGCGCAATGGGCCGAGCCGCCCGCGCGGCTGTTCGCCCGGTTGATGGGCGACACGATCACCGCGCGTACCGGCCGCCTGGTGCTGACCGCCGGCGCGTCCTCGGTCGATCCCGGCGCGCGCCTGGGCGGCGAGCTCCGCCGCTTCGACCTCGACGCGACCGCGCGGGCGGCGGTGGTGACGTTCGACGCCACGCTCATCCGCGGTGATGCGGGCGCGGTCGAGAAGCGCCGCTTCGAGGCGCGCGTGCCCGTGACCGCGATCGACGCTGCGAATGCGGGAACGGCGCTGGGCGGCGCGGCGAACCAGGTCGCGGCGCAGGTCGCGGACTGGGTGGGGCGCTAGACGCTACTTCGGATCACCCTCACCCTTCCGGCGCTTTGCGCCTCCCTCCCTCTCCCGACGGGAGAGGGAGGGAGGCGCAAAGCGCCGGAAGGGTGAGGGTGACCGATGCTCCTACGGAACCCGCCGCACCGGGACCGGGACGTTGCAGATATCCGCGCCGCCCGCCGGCTGGATGAAGAACGCGTCACGCCGGTTCGCGCGCGCGTCGGCATAGGCGGCAAAGCTCGCGCTCTCGGTCGATAGGTATTGGAAGCGCGGGCGTTCGGCCGCGGGCAGGTCGCTCGCCAGCCGGATCGAACGGATCGCGGTGCGCTCGGCGGCGGTCTTGTAGAAGCCGAGCGCCTCCGTCCCGCGCGGTAGTGAGGACAGATGCTCGATCCCCTCCACCACGCGCCCCACCACCGCGATGTTGCGATCGAGATGGCGTGGCGCATGGCCGATCACGGTGTAAAGCTCCGCGCCCGTGCCGGTGTCGGGCGACAGGTTCCGCCCGACGCCGACAGCGGCGTAGCAGTGGACGGGCCAGAAGCCATCACCCGCCTTGCCGGTTTGCCCCGCTATCGGCCAGCCGTATACGAAGCTGGCGACCGAAGCATAAGCGTCTCCGATTTTGGGTTCAGGCAACGCCGAAGGTTCGGCTTTTCCGTTCGCAAGAGCTTCTTTAAATGCCTCTGAGACGACAACCGACCCGTTAGCCGCAATCATGGCGTTTCGCATTATAGCCGCGCCAAGATTATAGTTGATCCGGGGTCGCCCGCGTGGATCGGGGATCGCTAACAAGCCGCGTGCCACATAGGCATCCTCACCCAACACCTTCAGCCCCGCCGGCAACGGCTTCTTCTCGCTCGCGTCGCCCCATTGCACGACGTAATTGTCCTGCACTCGGTTCACCGACAGCCCGTCCCACCAGCGCGCCCGCGCGAGCAGGCGGATGTTCGCCACCCAGCCTTGGCTGAAGGGCGCGGGCATCAGCTGGATAGCGACCCGCCGCGCCCGCCCGCCCGCGCCTGGGGCGAGCTCCATAATGAGCAGGTCCTCCGCCGCGACCGCGAGCCAGTCCGGGGGCGGAGCGGCGGCGACGATCTCCGAAGGCGACCTGGCGTCGGCGCGGGTGCGCCCCGCCGACTGCGCGGCGGCCGCCTGGGCCAGCAAAAGCGGAAGCAGGACGGTGATCATGCCCCCGAACCTGCACCGAACCACCCCGGCGCGCAACGCTTGCGCCGACGGGGCCGCCACGATACGGCCCGCCACTTCCAGGCACCAAGTTGCGGAGCGGTGGCCGAGTGGTCGAAGGCGCTCGCCTGGAAAGTGAGTATGCGCCAAAAGCGTATCGTGGGTTCGAATCCCACCCGCTCCGCCACCCAGTCTAAGTAATTCAGATAACTAGATATTATGCCCGAAAAGGGCCCCACTGCGGGGCTTTCCATTTCGGTTTGGTACTGCGGAGAGTCAGTTGCGAACTGGGAATGCGCAATCTCTCGGCAGTTTCTCCGCCGCGACCTGATCCAGTACGGAACCGTGTCGCGATCGATTGCGATTGCCGGTCGCTTACTTCGCCATTTTAGGTGGAAAGAATTGGATATTTCGCTGCCGCGTTGTCCAGGGCGAGCAGCCTTTGTCCGGCCGCCTCCGCGGCAATCCCTGATTTTCCCTGTCGATCTGCGTGGCGTCTGGCCGCAAAAGTTGGGAACCGAATTGGGAAAACTGCGGGGTTAGTGGTCGTCTGCAAGTCGTTAACGGAAAAGATCAGAGTGTAAGCGCGATCGCACTTGCAAGCCTGCAAGTAGCTATTAGATTATCGCATGGTCAATCCCGTCTCGGGCGGACTCTAGAAGATGAGGCGAGCTTTAGAGCTCACTGCGATAGCTAACTACAGCGTGCGCGCTGAGTGGGCAGAAATCGCCGGATCAGTCTCTAACGGAGACTTTCGTCAACCTTCTGGAGTTTCACCATGTCATCAAACCAGTCCCATCCCGGCAAGTACGACAACGTTCGCCTGCATATCGAGTATCTCGATCTAGCGAGCATCGGCGTCAGTCGCCGGACCACGAACAAGCACAATGCGCGGCAGATCAAGAAGCTAGCGGGCGCAATTGACCGAAGCGGCTTCAACGTACCGGTCCTTGTTGATGACGAACCCTCCATCGTCTCAGGCCACACACGGCTCGCGGCGGCCAAGCTGTTGGGGCTCAGCTCCGTGCCGGTGATCCGCATATCGCATCTCACGCCTGAGCAGCTTCGGCTGTTCGCCATCTTCGACAACAAGATTGCAGGCGAGGCTACGATCGACCTCGAGGCCGTGCACCTCGAGCTCTCTGAGATCGTGCTCGAGGCACCGGAACTCGATCTGACGGACAGCGGTTTCGAGATCGACGCGATGAACGGCCTGCATCGCACCCAGGAACTGGACGATCTTGATGAGGATCTAGTTCCTCCGAATCTGTCGGTCAGTCGTCTGGGCGATCTCTGGCGCCTCGGTCGGCACCGCGTAATCTGCGGCGATGCGACGGACACAGCGGTGATCGATGAATTAGTCGGCGGCCGACCGGTCCGGGCGCTTGTTTCGGATCCTCCCTACAACCTGGCCATCCCCGGCATCGTCTCCGGCAAGGGCCGGGTGAAGCATGGCAACTTTGCCATGGCGTCGGGAGAGATGTCACAAAGCGAATTCGTCGACTTTCTTTCGCAGTTCATCGCGGCCGCAAAGCCGCACCTGATGGACGGCGCGATGGCGCTGATCTTCATGGACTGGCGGCACATCGCCGAGTTTTTGAGTGCGGGCGGGCAGGAGGGGCTCCACTACCGGCAGCCACTAGTGTGGGCGAAGTCCAATCCGGCCATGGGCGCGCTCTGGCGCAACGCGCATGAGCTGGTCGCGGTGTTCAAGCACGGCGATGCACCCAACATCGATAACGTGCAGCTTGGGAAGTTCGGTCGCAATCGGTCGAACGTGATGCACTATCCCGGCGCCAACGTGCCGACAAAGGGGAGGCGGCGGGCGCTCGAGATGCATGCGACGGTCAAACCCATCGCGCTCATCGCCGACCTGATCCTCGACGTGACGAGCCCGGGCGTGTCAACCGGCGTGCAAAAGGGACCCCCGATCGGCGTCGAACAGGGCCCCCC
>NZ_CAXSHH010000016.1:0-45027 GCF_964237155.1 uncultured Sphingomonas sp.
GGCTGTATGGTTGCCCGACCACGGTCAACAACGTCGAGTCGATCGCGGTGGTGCCGACCATCCTGCGGCGCGGGGCGGAGTGGTTCGCGGGCTTCGGGCGCGAGAACAACAAGGGCACCAAGCTCTACCAGATCTCCGGCCATGTCGAGCGGCCGTGCGTCGTCGAGGAGGAGATGGGCATCCCCTTCCGCGAGCTGATCGAGCGGCATTGCGGCGGCATCCGGGGCGGGTGGGACAATCTGCTCGCGGTCATCCCCGGCGGGTCGTCGGTGCCGCTGGTCCCGGCGGCGGAGATCATGGACGCGCCGATGGACTTCGATGGATTGAAGGCGGTCGGGTCGGGGCTGGGCACGGCGGCGGTGATCGTCATGGACAAGTCGACCGACATCGTCCGCGCGATCAGCCGCATCTCGTATTTCTACAAGCATGAGAGCTGCGGCCAATGCACGCCGTGCCGCGAGGGCACCGGCTGGATGTGGCGTGTGATGGAGCGGATGCGCACCGGCGAGGCGGCGCTCAGCGAGATCGACACACTGCTCCAGGTCACCAAGCAGGTCGAGGGCCACTCGATCTGCGCGTTGGGCGACGCGGCGGCCTGGCCGATCCAGGGCCTGATCAAGCATTTCCGCCCCGAGATGGAGCGGCGGATCAACGAGCGCGCGGGCAACGACGTGCTGACGCCGATGCAGGAAGCGGCCGAGTGAGCGACGACCGCACCCAGATGATGTTCGACATACTGCTCGGCATTCAGAAGGATCTGGGGCTGATCAAGCGCGAGATCGCGTCCCAGGGTATTCGACTGTCCTCAATCGGGGAACATATTCGCGGCATGATGACGTCGATCTACGGCTTGCAGGCGGATGTGGGCGATCTGAAACTGCGCGTGGACCGGATCGAGCGCCGACTAGGACTGAACGAGGTCGAACACTGATGCCCAAGCTAAAGGTCGACGGGATCGAAGTGGAGGTGCCGCAGGGCGCCACCGTGATGCAGGCGTGCAATGCCGCCGGCAAAGAGATCCCGCATTTCTGCTATCACGAGCGGCTCAGCATCGCGGGCAATTGCCGCATGTGCCTGGTCGAGGTGAAACCGGGGCCGCCCAAGCCGCAGGCTTCGTGCGCGCTGCCTGCCGCCGAGAATCAGGAGGTGTTCACCACCACGCCGATGGTGAAGCATGCGCGCGAGGGGATCATGGAGTTCCTCCTGATCAACCATCCGCTCGATTGCCCGATCTGCGACCAGGGCGGGCATTGCGACCTGCAGGACATCTCGCTCGCTTACGGCAAGGGGCATAGCCGCTTCGCCGAGAACAAGCGCGCCGTCACCGACAAATATATGGGGCCGATCGTCAAGACGGTCATGACGCGGTGCATCCAATGCACGCGCTGCGTCCGCTTCGCCGAGGAGGTCGCGGGCGTCGAGGAGATCGGCGCGATCGGGCGCGGCGAGGAGATGCAGATCACCTCGTATCTGGAGCACGCGGTCAAGTCCGAGCTGTCGGGCAACACGGTCGATCTGTGCCCGGTCGGCGCGCTGACGCACAAAGCGTACCAGTTCGAGACGCGGCCGTGGGAGCTGCGCCGCGTGCTGACGATCGACGTGTCGGACGCGGTGGGCACGAACATTCGGCTCGACGCGCGCGGGCGGCAGGTGCTGAAAAGCTCGCCGGTCATCAACGACGACGTCAATGAGGAGTGGGCGACCGACAAGACCCGCTACATGATCGACGGGCTGGTGCGCCGGCGGCTCGACCGGCCGTTCGTGCGGCGCGGGGGCAAGCTGGCGGCGGTGAGCTGGGACGAGGCGTTCGACGCGGTGGCACAGGCTGCGCGAGACGCGGGCGGAAGCGTCGCGGCGGTCGCGGGCGACCTCGTCGATTGCGAGACGATGTACGCCGCGCGCGAGCTGCTGGCGGGCATGGGATCGACCATGCTCGAAGGGCGGCAGACGGGGATGGACTATGACACGTCCAGCCTGGCGGCGGTCAACTTCAACACGACGATCGCGGGAATCGAGCGCGCGGACGCGGTGCTGCTGGTCGGCACCAACCTGCGCTGGGAAGCGCCGCTGGTGAACACGCGTGTCCGCAAGGCGATCAAGCGCGGGGCCAAGGTGTTCGGCATAGGTCCGCGGGTGGACCTGACCTATCCTGTCGAGTGGCTGGGCGAGGACCTGTCGGTGTTCGGCAACCTGCCGTCACACGCGGCCGACCGGTTCGGCGCGGCCGAGCGGCCGGCGGTGATCGTCGGCGGGGCGGGGCTGAAGGGCGCGCACGGCGCGGCGCTCGCCTTCGCCAAGCGGTTCAACTTGGTCCGGGAAGGCTGGAACGGGTTCAACGTCGTCCATATGGCGGCGTCACGGATGGGTGGGCTGATGCTCGGCTATGCGGCGCGTGGCGGGATCGGCGACCTGGCGAGCGCCCGCCTGACCTTCTTCCTGGGCGCGGACGAAGTGGACTTCACGCGCTTCACCGGGTTCAAGGTCTATGTCGGCCATCACGGTGACCGCGGCGCGGCGCATGCCGACATCGTGATGCCCGGCGCGACCTATGCCGAGAAGTCGGGTACCTGGGTCAATCTGGAGGGCCGCGTCCAGCGCGGCGAGCGGGCGGTGTTCCCGCCGGGCGACGCGCGCGAGGACTGGACGATCTTCCGCGCCTTGTCCGAACGGCTCGGGCGGCCGTTGCCCTTCGACTCGCTCCCGGGCCTGCGCGAGCGGATGACGCGCGATGTGCCCGCGCTCGGGCGGCTTGGGCTAGCGACGTTCGAGTGGACCCCGCCCGCGCTCCCCGCGACCGCGTCGGGCACGGTCGAGCGGTATCCGATCGCCGACTTCTACCTCACTAACACGATCTGCCGCGCCAGCCCGACCATGCAGCGATGCTCGGCCGAGTTGCTCCACGGCGAGAGCTTCGCGGAGGCGGCGGAGTAGCGATGGGTCACATCTTCTCCGAAATCGAAATCTCCAACGCCCGCGACGATGAACTCGCGCCGATGACGATATCGGCGCTCGTCGATACGGGCGCGTTACATATGTGTATTCCGCAGCATGTCGCGCTCCAGCTGAAGCTACCGGTCCAGGATCGCCGGCAAGTCACGATTGCGAACGGCGCGTCCGAAATGGTCGACTATGTCGGACCGGTCCGAATCCGTTTCGCCAATCGGCAATGTCTGGTGGGTGCTTTGGTGCTGGGCGACCAGGCGCTGCTCGGAGCCATTCCGATGGAGGATATGGACCTGGTCGTCAGCCCGTCGCGTCAGACGATCACCGTCAACCCAAGCAATCCGAACATCGCCGTTTCACTGGCGATGGGCGTCAGGACCTACCCATGATCGCGTTCTTCAACACCACCGTCGGGCTCAGCTATAGCTGGTCGTGGTTCCTCGCGACGATTAGCGGCATCCTGATCATCGCGCTGCCGCTGATGCTGACGGTGGCGATGATCATCTATGCCGAGCGCAAGATCTGGGCGGCGATGGCGCTGCGGCGCGGGCCCAACGTGGTGGGGCCGTTCGGGCTGCTCCAGAGCTTCGCCGACGGGTTGAAGGTGTTCCTTCAAGAGACGATCGTCCCGTCGGCGGCGAACCGTGCGTTGTTCCTGATGGCTCCGATCATCACCTTCACCGTCGCGCTGATCGTGTGGGCGGTGGTGCCTTTCGCGCCGGGCGTGGTGCTGGCGGACATCAATGTCGGGCTGCTCTACGTGCTCGCGGCGTCGTCGCTGGGCGTGTACGGCATCATCATCGCCGGTTGGGCGTCGAACTCCAAATACCCGTTCTATTCGGCGCTGCGGGCGGCGGCGCAGATGGTGTCGTACGAGGTCGCGATCGGGTTCATCCTGATCTCGGTCGTGCTATGGGCGGGCAGCTTCAACCTGTCGCGCATCGTCGAGGCGCAGCAGAACACGCTTGGGCTCGGGGTGAACGGCTTCGGCTTCAACCCGCTGCTGTTCCCGATGGCGGTGATGTTCTTCATCTCGTCGCTCGCCGAGACGCAGCGCGCGCCGTTCGACCTGACGGAGGCCGAGTCGGAGCTCGTCGCGGGCTACCAGACCGAATATTCGTCCATGAGCTTCGCGCTGTACTGGCTGGGCGAGTACGCCAACGTCATCCTGATGTGCACGCTGAACGCCACGCTGTTCTGGGGCGGGTGGCTGCCGCCGCTCGATATCGGGTTCCTGTACGCGGTGCCGGGCATCTTCTGGCTCGGGCTGAAGATGCTGATCTTCTTCTTCATGTTCGGTTGGGTGAAGGCGACCGTGCCGCGCTACCGGTACGACCAGCTGATGCGGCTGGGGTGGAAGATCTTCCTGCCCGTGTCGCTGTTCTGGGTGTTCCTGGTGTCGGGCGTGCTTATGTTGACCAGGGTAGGCTTACGACCAAACACCGTAGAGCCGGTGCGTGTTGCGTCTTCCATGCCGATGAGTTTGCGGGAAGACTGCTTGTTGACGCGAGAGAGTGGCGGGAAAAGCGCTTACAACGTGCGCGTGTATATGCCGGTGTTTGGAGATGACTGGCCGGAGCATGATAAGTATGCGGTGCGCGGCGATGCGAATGCGCCCGGTGCTCCCTATCCGTCAACGCTGACGAAGGTAGGCGTAGGGCCGTACTTCTTGAGCTGGCGCGGGCCGGAAAGGGAGAAGCGGCTTCTTAGCTATGAAGGGTTCGATGTATCGAACTCGGGCGGCATCGTGACGATCCTCCCCGACGAACGCGACCAATCCAGCATGTCCACTCGGTATAGTGGTCGCTGTTCCCCGACCGACGTCGTCGTCGAGACAAGCAAGGCAGTTTGACATGAGCATCGCTCAACACCTCAAGGCGTTCACCCTGTGGGAGTTCCTGGGCGCGCACGCCAAGACGCTCCGGTATTTCTTCAAGCCCAAGGCGACGCTCAACTACCCGTACGAGCGCAACCCGATCTCCCCGCGCTTCCGGGGCGAGCACGCGCTGCGCCGGTACCCCAACGGCGAGGAGCGGTGCATCGCGTGCAAGCTGTGCGAGGCGGTGTGCCCCGCGCTTGCGATCACGATCGAGGCGGAGCCGCGCGACGACGGCAGCCGGCGCACGACGCGCTACGACATCGACATGACCAAATGCATCTATTGCGGGCTGTGCGCCGAGGCGTGCCCCGTCGATGCGATCGTGGAGGGGCCCAACCTCGATTTCGCGACGGAGACGCGCGAGGAGCTGATCTACGACAAGGCCAAGCTGCTCGACAACGGCGACCGTTGGGAGCGGGTGCTGGCGAGCAACCTTGCCCAGGACGCACCCTACAAGTAAGGGCCGCCAACATTCTTGATCGCCGCGCCCGGGTCGGGGCGGCGCGCACGTCGAACGGGGCTCGTCGTTGATCCAGGCCATCGCCTTTTACCTCTTTGCGACCGTGGTCATCGGGTCGGCGGCGCTGACGATCTCGTCGCGCAACCCGGTCCACTCGGTGCTGTGGTTGATCCTGGCGTTCTTCAACGCGGCCGGGCTGATGGTGCTCGTCGGCGCGGAGTTCATCGCGATGCTGCTCGTCATCGTCTATGTCGGCGCGGTCGCGGTGTTGTTCCTGTTCGTGGTCATGATGCTCGACATCGACCTGGCGGAGATGAGGAAGGGCGTCGTGCGCTACCTGCCGCTGGGCCTCGCGCTGGCGGCGGCGCTGCTGGCGGAGATCGTGATCGGCATCGGCGCGTACGGCGCGGGCGGGATCGAGCTCGCCCGCCGCACGGCGGTGACGGTGGCGGGGGTGCCCAACATCCAGGCGATCGGGAACCTGCTCTATACGCGCTACCTGTTCGTGTTCGAGGCGGCGGGGCTCGTGCTGCTGGTGGCGATGATCGGCGCGATCGTGCTGACGCATCGCCAGCGCGGCGGCACGCGGACGCAGAACGTGTCGCGCCAGAACGCGCGCCGGCCGCAGGACGCGACGCGCAACACGCAGCCGGTCGTGGGCGAGGGCGTGCGGCTGTGAACGGGTCGATCGGCCTCATCCACTATCTCGTCGTCGGGGCGATCCTGTTCACGATGGGGGTGCTCGGCATCTTCCTGAACCGGAAGAACCTGATCGTCATCCTGATGGCGATCGAGCTGATCCTGCTGGCGGTGAATATCAACCTCGTCGCCTTCTCGGCGCATCTGAACGACCTGGTGGGCCAGGTGTTCGCGATGTTCGTGCTGACCGTCGCGGCGGGCGAGGCGGCGATCGGGCTCGCCATCCTCGTCATCTATTTCCGCGGGCGCGGGACCATCGCGGTCGACGATGTCGACCGGATGAAGGGCTGAGCGGTTGATCCACTTCATCGTGTTCCTGCCGTTGCTCGCCGCCGTCGTCGCGGGGCTCGGCAACCGCAAGTTCGGCGGTTCGCTGCTGCCCAAGCTGCTGACCACGGGCGCGCTATTCGCGTCGTGCGCGCTGTCCTGGCCGATTTTCCTGGGCTTCCTGGGCGGCGAGACGCCCGCCTATGTCGCGCCCGTCATGTCCTGGATCGTGTCGGACGGGCTGGACGTCGGCTGGGGCTTGCGCGTCGACGCGCTGACCGCGGTCATGCTCGTCGTGATCACCAACGTCTCGGCGCTCGTCCACCTCTATAGCTGGGGGTACATGGACGAGGATCCGGACCAGCCGCGCTTCTTCGCCTATCTGTCGCTCTTCACCTTCGCGATGCTGATGCTGGTGACGGCGGACAACCTGGTCCAGATGTTCTTCGGCTGGGAGGGCGTCGGGCTCGCCAGCTACCTGCTGATCGGGTTCTGGTACAAGAAGCCCAGCGCCAACGCCGCCGCGATCAAGGCGTTCGTCGTCAACCGCGTCGGCGATCTCGGCTTCATGCTGGGCATCTTCGGCGTGTATCTCGTCTTCCGCACCGTCTCGATCCCCGAGATCCTCGCCGCCGCGCCGGGGATGACCGGGTCGACGATCGGTTTCCTGGGCTCGCGGTTCGACACGCTGACGGTGCTTTGCCTGCTGCTGTTCGTCGGCGCGATGGGGAAGTCGGCGCAGCTTGGGCTTCATACCTGGCTACCCGACGCGATGGAGGGGCCGACGCCGGTGTCGGCGCTGATCCACGCCGCGACGATGGTGACGGCGGGCGTGTTCATGGTCTGCCGCCTGAGCCCGTTGTTCGAGGCCGCGCCGGTCGCGCTCGGCGTCGTGACGGCGGTGGGTGCCGCGACCTGCCTGTTCGCGGCGACCGTCGGGCTGGTCCAGACCGACATCAAGCGCGTGATCGCCTATTCGACCTGCTCGCAGCTCGGCTACATGTTCTTCGCGGCGGGGGTCGGCGCGTACGGCGCGGCGATGTTCCACCTGTTCACCCACGCCTTCTTCAAGGCGCTGCTGTTCCTGGGCGCGGGGTCGGTGATCCACGCGATGCACCACGAGCAGGACATGCGGTTCTATGGCGGCCTGCGTAAGGCGATCCCGCTGACCTTCGCCGCCATGCTGATCGGCACGCTCGCGATCACGGGCGTCGGATTGTACGGCGTCGGCGGTTTCGCGGGTTTCTATTCCAAGGACGCGATCATCGAGGCGAGCTGGGCGTCGGGATGGCTCGGCGTGTCGATGGTCGGGATGCTCGTCGCCTTCCTGACGAGCTTCTACTCATGGCGACTCATGTTCCTGACCTTCTGGGGAACGCCGCGCTGGGCCGCGTCGGAGCATGTCCGGCACGCGCTGCACGACGCGCGCGGGGATCACCAAGAAGCGCACCCGGCGGGCGAGGACAGCGGCCATGCCCCCTCGACCCATGACGCCGCGCACACCGATATTCCGCACGGTACCGGCGGGTATTATCCGCATGAGAGCCCGTGGTCGATGCTGCTCCCGCTCGGGGTCCTGTCGCTCGGCGCGATCGCGGCGGGGTTCGCGTTCCATCATTACTTCATCGAGCCAGAGGCGGGGGCCGAGTTCTGGCGCGGCAGCATCGCCTTTCGCGAGGCGCTGATGCACGCGATGCACGAGGTGCCGTTGCCGGTGAAGCTGTCGGCGACGATCGCGATGCTTGGCGGCCTCGCGCTCGCCTATGGCATGTACATCCGCTCGGCCGACGCGCCCGCCAAGGCGGCGGAGACGTTCCACCTCGCCTATCGGTGGTTCCTCGATAAATGGTATTTCGACGAATTGTACGACCTCGTCTTCGTCCGTCCCGCCTTCGCGCTTGGCCGTTTCTTCTGGCACCGGGGCGACGAGAAGACGATCGACCGCTTCGGCCCGAACGGGTCGGCCTGGGTCGTCCAAGCCGGGGTGCGCGCGGCGGCGCGGCTGCAGACGGGATACATCTACACCTATGCCTTCGTCATGCTGATCGGGCTCACCGGCGCGGTGACCTGGGCCATCGCGGGTTGACCCGGTGATCGGAGGCTATCCCATCCTGTCGTTGATGCTCGGCGTCCCCGCGCTCGCCGCGATCGCCTGCCTGTTCGTCCCCGCGCGCGAGGCGCGGTGGCTGGCGCTCGCCGCGACGCTGATCGATCTCGCGCTCGGCCTGGTCCTCTGGACCGGGTTCGAGACCGGCGGCGCGCAGTGGCAGTTCACCGAGTACCAACCGGCGTTCGGGCGGTTCGCCTGGGCGCTCGGCATCGACGGCTTCGCGCTGCTGTTGATCATGCTCAGCGTGTTCCTGATGCCAATCTGCATCGGCGCGAGCTGGAACGCGATCGAGAAGCGCGTGCCCGAGTACATGTCGGCGTTCCTGCTGACGGAGGTGCTGATGATCGGCACCTTCGCCGCGCAGGACATCTTCCTGTTCTACATCTTCTTCGAGGCCGGGCTGATCCCGATGTTCCTCATCATCGGCATCTGGGGCGGCGCGAACCGGATTTACGCGAGCTACAAGTTCTTCCTGTACACGCTGCTCGGCTCGCTCGTGATGCTGATCGCGATGCTTTATATGACGCGCGAGGCCGGGACGACCTACATCCCGCAACTCATGGCGCATGACTTCGCGCCCGAAGCGCAAACCTGGCTGTGGCTCGCCTTCTTCGCCTCCTTCGCGGTCAAGATGCCGATGTGGCCCGTCCATACCTGGCTCCCCGACGCGCATGTCCAAGCCCCGACCGCTGGGTCGGTGATCCTGGCGGGGGTGCTGCTGAAGCTCGGCGGCTACGGCTTCCTGCGTTTTTCGCTGCCGATGTTCCCCGAGGCGTCTGGGCAGCTCGCCTCGCTGATCTTCGGGCTATCGGCGGTGGCGGTGATCTATACGTCGCTCGTCGCGCTGGTGCAGGCGGACATGAAGAAGCTGATCGCCTATTCCTCCGTCGCGCACATGGCGATCGTCACCATCGGCCTGTTCGCCTTCAACCGGCAGGGGATCGAGGGGGCGATGATCGTGATGCTCAGCCACGGCCTCGTCTCGGCGGCCTTGTTCTTGTGCGTGGGCGTCATCTATGACCGGCTTCATACCCGCGAGATCGCGGCATACGGCGGCGTGGCGAGCGTGATGCCGACCTATGCGGTGTTCTTCCTGCTGTTCACGATGGCCTCGATCGGGCTGCCGGGGACGAGCGGGTTCGTGGGCGAGTTCCTGAGCCTGCTCGGCAGTTATCAAATATCGACCTGGACCGCGCTTCTCTGCACGACGGGCATCATCCTGGGCGCCGCCTATTCGCTCTACCTGTATCGCCGCGTCGCGTACGGGGAGGTCAAGACGGACGCGGTGCGCGCGATGCCCGACCTCAGCCGCCGTGAGCTGTGGCTGCTCGCGCCGATCGCGGGCGTGGTGTTGTGGATGGGCGTCTATCCGGAGAGCTTCATGGCCCCGATGCGCGACGATGTCGGCCGGTTGCTCGCGCGGATCGAGGGCGGGGCGCCCGAGAGCGATTCGCGTCCGACCGCTGGGCGAGCTCCGTCCATGACCGCGCCCGCCGTCGCGCATGGGAGCGCGCATTGATGAGCTACACCGACAACCTCCTGATGACCCTGCCCGAACTGGTGCTGTCGCTCGGCGCGATCGCGTTGATGCTGGTCGGCGCGTGGGGCGGGCAGAAATCGACCCGCGCCGTGTCCTGGACCGCGATCGCGATCATCGGCGGTGCGCTGGTGGCGCTGGCCGGGCCGGCTTCTGGCGGCGGCGCTGCGTTCGGCGGGTTGTACCGCGCCGACGCGTTCGCGGCTTACGCCAAGGTGCTGATCTATCTCGCCTCTGCGGTCGCGATCGTCATGGCGTCGGGCTTCTTCGAGCGGACTAGCGGAGACGACCTACGCCCCGAATATCCCGTGCTGATCCTGCTCTCCACGGCGGGGGCGGGGATGATGGTGTCAGCGGGCGACCTGCTGACGCTCTATGTCGGGCTAGAGCTTCAGAGCCTGTCCTCCTACGTGCTGGCGAGCTTCATGCGCCGCGATGCGCGCTCGGCTGAGGCGGGGCTGAAATATTTCGTGCTGGGCGCGCTGGCGTCGGGCATCCTGCTTTACGGCATATCGCTCGTGTACGGGTTCAGCGGCACGACCCTCTTCACCGGCATCGCCGACGCTTACTCAGTGCCCCCCGCCGAGCTGTCGACCGGACTGCTCTTCGGTCTCGTATTCGTCTTCGCCGGCATCGCTTTCAAGATCGCCGCGGTGCCGTTCCACATGTGGACGCCCGACGTGTATGAGGGCTCGCCGACGCCCGTGACCGCGCTGTTCGCGACCGCGCAGAAGGTCGCAGCCGTCGCGCTCGCCGTGCGCGTCGCGATGGAGGCGATGGGGCCGGCGGTGTTCCAGTGGCGTCAGATCGTCATCTTCGCCGCGCTCGCCTCGATCGCGCTGGGAGCAGTGGCGGCGATCGGCCAGACGAACATCAAGCGGCTGCTCGCCTATTCGTCGATCAACAATATCGGCTTCGCGCTGATCGGGCTCGCCGCCGGATCGGTCGAGGGCGTGTCGTCGGTGCTGACCTACATGGCGATCTATATCGCGATG
Source organism: uncultured Sphingomonas sp. (assembly GCF_964237155.1). Lineage (GTDB taxonomy): Bacteria > Pseudomonadota > Alphaproteobacteria > Sphingomonadales > Sphingomonadaceae > Sphingomonas. The sequence continues at coordinate 10,891 of NZ_CAXSHH010000016.1, forward strand.
ACGATGGGGAGTTTCCTGGTCGTGCTCCAGATGCGCGAGCCCGACGGCACGCCCGTCGAGAGCATCGCGTCGCTCGCGGGCATGTCGCGGACGCGGCCCGCGCTGGCGGCGGCGCTGGCGATCTTCATGCTGTCGCTCGCGGGAATTCCGCCGCTGTTCGGCTTCTGGGCCAAGTTCGTGGTCTTCGACGCGGCGGTGCAGGCGGGGTTGTTCCCGCTCGCGGTGATCGGCATCGCGCTGTCGACGATCGGGGCCTACTATTATCTCCGCATCGTCAAGCTGATGTATTTCGACGAGCCCGCCGGGTCCTTTCCGCCGATCACCAGCCGGATCGAGGGCGGGCTGATCGCGGCGGCGGCGGTGCTCGTGTCGCCGATCGGCTATTTCGCGATCGTGCCGCTCGGCGTGTGGACGATGGCGGCGGCGCGGTCGCTGCTCTGAGAAGCGTCGTCGCTCATTTACCCGTCAACCCGGACTTGATCCGGGGTCCCGCTTTTCGCTTTCCGTCCCGGCCCAGGAAGAAGCGGGATGCCGGATGAAGTCCGGCATGACGGGAGGGGAGTCGTGATCCGCACCGTCGCGGAAACGGGGTCGACCAACGCCGACATGGCCGCGCTCGCCCGCACCGGGCTGGGCGAGGGCGTATGGCTCCGCGCCGAGCGACAGACCGCCGGGCGCGGGCGGCAGGGGCGGGACTGGGTGTCGCCGCCGGGCAACCTGTATGCCAGCACGCTGATCAGGCAGCGCCCGACCGATCCCGCGCCGGCCACCCTGGGCATGGTCGCGGCCGTCGCGCTAGACGAGGCCGTCCGCGTGTATGTCCGTGACGCGCCGCTCATGCTCAAATGGCCCAACGACCTGCTGCTCGGCGGGGCCAAGCTGTCGGGCATCCTCTTGGAACGCGTCGAGGACGCGGTGGTGGTCGGCATCGGCGTGAACCTGGCGCACCGCCCCGACTTGCCCGAGCGCCCCACGACCAGCCTTGCCGAACACGGCACGGCGGTTGCGCCCGCCGATTTCGCCGACACGCTGGCCGAAGCCTTCGCGCGGTGGCTCGGCCTGTGGCGGAGCGGCGGCGTCGTGCCCATCCGCGCGCGCTGGCTCGACCGTGCGCACCCGACCGGCACCGCGCTCGCGGCCCGCTTGCCCGACGGGAGCGTGCTCGAAGGGCTGTTCGCCGGCCTCGACGACGACGGCGCGCTCACGCTGCGCTTGGCGGGAGGCGGCACCCGTGTCATTCACGCCGCCGACGTGTTCCAGCTCTAGGATCCCCGATGCTGCTCGCCATCGACGCCGGCAATACCAACGTGGTGTTCGCGCTCGTCGAGGGGCGGCGGATCAGGGCGCGCTGGCGGATCGCGACCGACCCCAGGCGGACAGCCGACGAATATGCGGTGTGGCTGATCCAGCTGCTCCAGATCGAGGGATACGAGCGCAAGGACGTGACGAGCGTGGTCCTTGCGACCGTCGTTCCGCGCGCGCTCCACAATCTCCAGGTGCTCGCCCGGAAATACTTCGGCGTGGAGGCGATGATCGCCGGGCGAGCGCCGCTCGAATGGGGGATCGCGATCGATGTCGACGAACCGGCGTCGCTCGGGGCGGACCGTGCGGTCAACACCATCGCCGCGCATGCGCTTCACCCGGGCGACCTTATCGTCATCGATTTCGGCACCGCGACGACCTTCGACGTCAGCGATTACCAGGGCGCGTACAAGGGCGGAATCATCGCGCCCGGCATCAACCTGTCGCTCGACGCGCTCGTCACCGCCGCCGCCAAGCTTCCGCGCATCGCCGTCGAGGCGCCCGTCACGTCCGGCGTGATCGGCCGCAACACCGTCGACCAGATGCAGATCGGCATCTTCTGGGGCTATGTCGCGATGATCGAAGGGCTGGTCGCACGGCTCCAGGTCGAGGTGGGCCGCCCGGTCAAGGTGATCGCGACCGGCGGGCTCGCCACGTTGTTCCAGCCCCACACCCCCGTGTTCGACGCGGTGGAGCCCGACCTGACGATCCAAGGGCTGGCGATAATGGTCGAACGCGCCCATATCCACCCTTGAATTCCTCGCGCCCGAGCACGGCGCTTCCCCTAAATCGAAAGAACTGAATGACACCGGCAAAAGAACTGCTTTTCGTCGCCCTTGGTGGATCCGGCGAGATCGGCATGAACGTCAATCTGTACGGCGCGGACGGCAAATGGGTGATGGTCGATTGCGGCATCACCTTCGCCGACGCGGGCTATCCCGGCATCGACGTGATCCTGCCCGACCTGTCCTTCATCGAGGACCGGCGCGAGAGCCTGGTCGGCGTCGTGCTGACCCACGGGCATGAGGACCATATCGGCGCGCTTCCCTACCTCGCCGAGGATCTGGGCGTCCCGCTCTACGCCACCCCCTTCACCGCCGGGCTGATCCGCGGCAAGCTGGAGGAGGAGGGGATCGCCAACCGCGTCAAGATCCGCATGATCCAGCCCGACCAGCGGTTCGATGTCGGCCCGTTCGGCTTCCGCTTCGTGCCGCTGTCGCACTCGATCCCGGAAGCGAACGGGCTGCTGATCGACAGCCCCTACGGCCGCGTGTTCCACACCGGCGACTGGAAGCTCGACAGCGATCCCGTGATCGGCTCCCCCGCCACCCCCGAGCAGCTCCAGGCGATCGGCGACGAGGGCGTGGACGTGATGGTCTGCGACTCGACCAACGTGTTCAACGACACGGCGTCGGGCTCCGAGGCGAGCGTGTTCGAGGGCATGCTCGGCGCGGTCAACGCCGCCCGCGGGCGCGTGATCGTCACCAGCTTCGCGTCCAACGTCGCCCGGCTGTCGACGATCGCCAAGGTCGCGGTCGAAACCGGTCGGTCGCTCGTCGTCGCGGGCCGTTCGCTCGACCGCATCCTCAAGGTCGCGCGCCAGTGCGGGTACCTGAAGGATTTCCCGAACACCGTCTCGCCCGAGGAAGCGATGCGCCTGCCGCCCAAGCAGGTGCTGGTCGTCGCGACGGGCGGGCAGGGCGAGCCGCGCGCCGCGCTAGGCCGCATCGCCGACGGCAGTCATCCGCTCGCGCTCGACGAGGGCGACAGCGTCATCTTCTCGTCGCGCCAGATCCCGGGCAACGAGGTCGCGATCGGCCGCATACAGAACATACTGGCCGCCAAGGGCGTGGCGATGATCACCGAGCGTCAGGCGCATGTCCACGTGTCGGGCCATCCGGGTCGGCCCGAACTCGCGCAGATGTATAAGTGGATCAGGCCCAAGCTCCTCGTCCCCGTCCATGGCGAAGCGCGGCACCTGATGGAGCATGCCCGCTTCGGCCGCGCGGAGGGTGTGCCCGACACGCTGACGCAGATGAACGGCGACATCGTCCGGCTGACCCCGGGTGCGGCGAAGAAGGTCGGCAAGGCCCCCGTCGGTCGCCTCGTGCTCGACGGCGACGTGATCCTGCCCGCCGACGGCTCGACGATCAACGAGCGGCGCAAGATCGCGATCAACGGCCAGATCTCCGTCGCGATCGCGATCGGGCGCAACGGGACGCTGATGGGCAGCCCCCAGGTCCGCATCCAGGGCATCCCGGTCGAGGAAGACCGCGCGGCCTTCATCGAGGACACGGTCGCGGCGGTGGCGGCGGCGGTGAAGGGCGGCAAGCGCCAGGTCGACCGCGTCCGCGAGGACGTGCGCCTCGCCGTCCGCAAGATCGCGACGCGCTGGACGGGCAAGAAGCCGATCGTCGACGTGCTGCTGATCCAGGGCTGACGAAGGGCGGACACGCGATGCAATGGACCTCGGCGCTCGCGATCTACCTGCTGTTCTGGTCGTTCTCCGTGTTCGTCGTCCTGCCCTTCGGGGTCAGGACGACGCACGAGGCCGGGGGCGAGCATGTCCCGGGACAGGCGGACAGCGCGCCGCACGAGTTCGACCTGCGCCGTCTTTGCCTGCGCGCGACGATCGTCGCGACGGCGGCCTTCGCGATTTACTATCTCAACTACGTCAACGGCTGGATCACGCCGCGGTCGGTCAATCTGTTCCTGCGCGAGCGGGCCGACCTGTAGCTAGTGCAGCCGCTCGATCGCCTGCGCCAGCGCGACGTAGAGCTTGCCCATGTCCGATGACAGCAGCGTGATGCCCAGTGCCGATCCATCCGCCTGTTGCAGGACCGCGCGCAACATCGCCTCGAAATCGTGGATGTACCGGTTGACCGCCTCGCGGAAATGCTCGTCCGCGTCGTACAGCCGCGCGATGTCGCGCGCGTCGCCGCCGTCGAGCAACCGCACCGCCCGCCGGGTGAACACCCCCCGGTCGCCCTTCAGATAGGCGGCCCAGGCGCTGTCCGACACCTCGGGGCCGAGCATTTTGGCGACGTCGATCGAGGCCGAGTTCAACGTCTCGATCAGCCCGGCTACCTGCCTCGACAGGGTGTTGCGGTCGTGCTTCTCCCGATCGTCGCGCGCTTGCTCGATCCGGGTCTCGATGATCGCGGTCTGGTCGGCGATCGCCCGGCATTCGCGCGCGACCCGCTCGGCCACGTCGCCCGCAGCGGCCACCGCGGCGTCGGTCGCGGTGGCCAGCGCCTCGATCTGACGCTCGACCGTTCCCGACGCGGCCCGGCGCAGCGCCTGGGCGCCCGCCGCCTCCAGCCGGGAGACCGCCTCCGGCACGATCGCGGCCAGTCTGTCGCGCGCGTTGTCGGCGGTCTCGGCGGCGGTGTCGCGGATGCGGAGCAGCGCCTGGACCAGCTGCGGCGCGGCCTCGTCGGAGAAGCGTCGCGTCCGCTCGATCGCCTCGTCGACCGTATGGCCGAGCGCGTCCGCCTTGGTTCGGCCCGTCGAGAGCGTCTCGAGCAGCTGTCCCGCCAGCTGGTCGAGCGTCCGCCGCTGGTCGGCGACGACGCCCGCGATCGCCTCGATCGCGTCGTGCGTGCTCTCGGCGGCGGTGACGAGCGCCAGCAGCTCGGGCTTGGCCTCGCCGATGACGCGCTTGCTGCCCGCGATGCGCGCGTCCAGGCGGGTCAGCGCCTCGGGCAGCGTCTCGTCGATCTCGCGAGCGGCGGCGTCGAGCGCCAGAAGCAGCGACTCGGTGGTGCCGATCGTGCGCGTCGCCATCGCGTCGCCCGCCCGCAACGCCTCCGTCATCGCGTCGGCGGATCCGCCCAGCGCGCTGATCGACGCGGCCAAGATCTGCGCGCGTTCCGATCCCTGTTCGTGGAGCCGGTCGAGCTGCACCTCGACGCCGGCGATACCGGTCTGGAGGCGGTCGACGATCAGGTCGCCCGACGCGCGCTGCATGTCCAGGCGGCCCGACACCCGCTCGACCACGGCCTCGACCGACGCGATCCGCGCCGCGAGCGCGTCGGCGCTGTCGCGCGCGGCATGGTCCAGCCGCGACTGGTGCGCGGCGACGAGATCGATCATCGCCTCGCCCTGCGCCGCGATTCCCTGGCGCGCGCCGTCGACGGTCGCGGTCGTGCGCGCGATGAGCGCGTCGACCGTGTGCGACAACTGTGCGCTGACCGACTCCAGGCGCTCGCTCGCCGTATCGCTTTGCCGCTCCATGGCGGCCAGGTGTTGCGCCAGGCTTTGGGCGGCGCCGCAGGCCGACGCGTCCGCCTCCCGCCCGCGTTCGGCCAGGGCGGTCACCCGTATGTCCAGATCGGCCGCATGTTCCGCCGCCGACCGGCCGGTATGGTCGAGCAGGCGCGCGGCCTCCTCCACCCCGGCTTGCGTCCGGGGCAGCGCGGTGAGCAGCGCGTCGACGCTCCCCTGCGCCGTCGTCGCCGCATCGGCGAGCCCGCGCGCGTGGGCGTCCATGCGGCCGATCTCCGCGCCGACGCCGCGCTCGATCCCGCCGAGCCGCGCATGCGCCGCATCGCCCATCTCCAGGAGCGCGCCCACCTGGTCGGCGAGCTTCGCGCGGTTGGCGTCGATCGCGTGCGACAATTCGGACACCGTCCGCTCCAGCAGCGCCGCCTCTTCCCGCATCGCGCGCGCGATGTCGCCGAAACGCCGCGCCTCCGCCCGACTGTTGCGCTGGACGAGAAGCCAAACCGTCGCGACCAGGATCGGCACGACGCACAACGCCGCGACGAACTGGAGCAGCTGCACCGCGTCGAGATCGCCCAAACGCGACCAGGTCGCCCAAATCGCGAACGCGATCCACGACGCGACCGCGCCCGCCGCCAGAAACGGCCAGACCGGGCGCGAACGCTCGACCTCCTCCGGATGCGCCTCCGACCATGTCGGTTCGGCCTGGTCGTTCCAGCCGGCCGCTTGAGCGAAGCCCTCCTCGGCGCGTAGTTCCACGATCAGTCCCCTTGTTGCGCATGGTTTACCAGTTTTCGGCCGCGCCACAATCCAGCTGCGATCGGCGTAGGTTACGATGCGTTAACCGTTTCGCCGCTACGCCGCCTGTCATGGCATATGATCCCGGGGCGATCGAGGCGGCGTTGGCGGCGGCGGTGGGCGACGAGCCCGGGCTGATCGCCGACCTCCGCGTGGCTTTCCACGACAGCGTCGACCGGGCGTTGACCGCGCTCGAACAGGCGACCGACGAGAGCGGGTGGCGCGCGGCCGCATGGCGACTGAAGGGTCTCGCCGCGAGCTTCGGCGCGATCAGGCTGATGGCGCTCGCGTCGGAGGCCGCGGATCGGTCGCATGGGGACGCGCGCACCCTGCGACGTCTGCGCCGCGCGGTGGAACGGCTGGTCTGACGCGGCTGGACGGGGGCGGGTGGCCGCGCCTAACAGCGCCCGCATGCTCGCCGGGTTATTGTTCGCCGTCCGCGATGCGGAGGACCGGCCAGACCGGCTCGCCGCCACCTTGCCGTTCGCCGGCGCCACCCTCGTCGAATATCAAGCGCGGCTGCTGATCGCGGCGGGCGCGTCGCAGATCGTCGTGGTCGTGACGCGCCTGACGCCCGACCTGCTCGGCGCGATCAGTCGCATGGGGCGGGGCGGCGTCGCGGTCGACGTGGTGCGCGGCGCGGGCGAGGCGGCGGAAAAGCTCCATCCGCTGGCGCGCGTGCTGGTGCTGGCGGACGGGCTCGTCACGACCGAAGGCGTGCTGCGTCCGCTCGCCGGGGACGGGCCCGAGACGCTTCTCGTCGTCGCGGACGGAGAAGGCGGATCCGGGTTCGAACGGATCGGCGGGCGCATGGCCTGGGCGGGGATCGCCCGGCTCGACCCGGCGCGTCTGCGCGACGTGGCGGCCATGCCGCAAGATTGGGACACGCAGTCGGCGCTGCTTCGCGCGGCGTCGCAGGGCGGGGCCGCGCATCTGTTGCTTTCCGCGACCGCCGCGGCGGAAGGGCACGGCGTCGAGCATCGTGCGGACGCGCTCGACGCGCGGGGCCGCGCCGTGCTCGCGAACGCGATCGGTGACCGGCACGGCTGGTTCGATCGGTGGATCGTGGCGCCGATCGGCCGCGCCCTGCTGCCGGCGCTGGTCGGGCGCGGTGCGTCGGCCGGGGCGGTCGCGGCGGGAGGAGCCGCGTTGGGCGCTGGCGGTCTGGCCGCGATCCGCGTCGGATGGATCGTCGCCGGTCTGCTGATGATGCTCGGCGCGGTGATCGCCTGGACGTTGGGCGGCACCCTGGCGGGCTTGCGCGACGAACGGCGGCTCGCGCGCGGACAGCGGATCGCCATGTCGGCGGGGCCAGCGGCGGCGGCGTTGGTGCTCGCGGTCGGATCGGGGGAGCGGCTGGACGGGCCGGCGACGCTGGTCGTCGCGACCGCGCTCGTCACGATGGCGGGCCTGGGCGAACGCGCGATCGCGGGACGGCCGCGAAGGCTGTTCTGGGGCGGGCCGGGCGCGTATCTGGTGATCGTCGCGGCGGGCGAGATGCTCGGCGCCCCGGCGATCGGGTTGGCGGCGGCGGCGGTCTATGCGGCGGCGACGCTGGGCGCGGCGATCGAAGCGCTCCGGCGCGAGGTTTAGTGGGGCCTTAACCGCGCCGGGGCTAGAGGCGGCGGGATGACGTTCGACTTCACCCCTGGCGACGGCGGGACCGCTCCGTCCGGTCACGCCCGGGCGATTGGGGCCGACGCGCGCGTCGATACCCGCCTGCGCCATGCGATCGGCGACCTGTTCCTGCCCGACTCCGCGCGCCTCGACGACCGGACGCGCGCGCGCATCCACCGCCTGCTCGGCGGCGTCGTCGCCGCGGCGGAGGCGGAGGTCCGCCGCCACGCCGCGCGCCTGCTCGCCGCGCGCGGTGCGACCCGGGCCGCGGAGGCGCTGCTCGGCGGTGCGTCCGTCTTGTCGCCCCTGAGCGAAGCCGGGCTGCTCCGCGATCCCGAGTTGATGAAGGAGCTGGTCGCGCGAACCGAGCTGGACGGGCTGTTCGACGCGCTCGCCCCGGCGGTGGTCGCGCCGGACCGTCCGAGCCTGCTCGTGCATCTGGCCGACTCGCCCGACGGGGTGGTCGCCGCGGCGGCGCTCGCGCTGCTCGCCGCCGACAACCGTCGCGGCGCCGCGAATGAAGGCGTCGGGCCGGTCAGGAGCGATCTTCCCGCCCAACTGCGCCAGCGGCTGTTATGGTGGGTGGCCGCCGCGATCCGCGCGCAAGGCCCCGAGCCGGGCGGCCCCGAGCCGGGCGGCCCCGAGCCGGGCGGCCCTGGATCCGGCGGCATGGCCGAGCGCGACCGCGCGATCGCCGATGCGACGCTGCGCAGCCTGGCCGCGCATGACGAGCGCGACCGGCCCGAGGCCGCCGCCGCCCGCCTGGCAGGCGCGATCGACGCGCGGGCCGACGAACTCGGGCCCCTGCTCCTCGAGGCGCTGGCCGACCGGCGCGGGGCGCTGTTCGTCGGCCTGCTCGCCCACGCGAGCGGCGTCGACCACGATCAGGTCCGCCACCTGGTGGTCGATCCGCGCGGCGACCTGTTGACCCTGCTCCTGCATGCGGTCGGCGTCGACCGCGCGCGCATCGCCCGGATCGGCGTCGCGTTGGCCGAAGCCGATCCGCGGCGCGATCTCGAACGCTTGGCCGACGCGGTCGATTGGGCCGCCGCGCACGACCGGGCGGACGCGCGCGCCGCGCTCGCGCCGCTGGCGCTGGACCGCGACTTCCGTGCGGCGGTCCGCTCGTTGGCGCGCGCGCGGTGAGCGTCGCGGAGGTCGCGCACGGCATCGTCGATGTCGACGGGCGGTTGACCGACGCGGACGACGCGCTTTTGGGCCTGGTGACGCGCGCGGGCGGGGGACTTGGTCGGACTCTGGCCGTGCCGCAGCTCGCCACCATCGCCCGGCTCGCCCGGCGATTGCAGGTGCCGATCGCGCGCGGCGTCATCGTCGCCGACCGCGACGCCGACATCGAGTTGTTCGTGCGCGCGCAAACCGATGGCACGGGCGTGCGCCTGTCGGTCGCGGGCTGGCGCGAGCGCCGGCCCTGGCGACCGACGGACGAAGGCGCGCGGTTCGACCTGTTCCTGGCCGGTGCCGACTGGCGGTGGGACTGCGACGCGGCGCTCCGCTTCGGCGCGGTGTCGATCGAGGCGGGCGCGCGCCACGGCTTCGATGCGGTCGGGCTGCTCGGGCGGCCTATCACCGACCTGTTCGGCTTCGAGCCCGACCCCGCCGAACGCCTGCCGATCCTCGACGCGATCGCCGATCGCCGGCCCTTCTCCGGGCAGCCGGCCAAGCTGCGGCCGTCGGGGAGGCCCGTGTTCGTCTCCGCGCTGGCCCGCCGTGCCGTGGACGGTGGGTTCGCGGGCTTCGCGGGCGGCGTCAGCCTGGTCCGGCAGGTTGTCCTCGACGCCCCGGCCACGATCGGCGCGACGCTCGGCGGTCGGCTGGAACGCGCGCTCAGGCGGCCGCTCGGGCGGATCATCGCCGACGCCGACAGCATCGGCGCGGAGGCGGACGGAGCGATCGGCGGCGATTATGCGGGCTATGCCGCCGACATCGCCAGCGCCGGACGGCACCTGATGGCGTTGATCGACGATCTGGCCGACCTGGAGGATGTCGAACGGCCCGACTTCACGCCCGCGATCGGGCCGATCGACCTGGCCGACGTCGCGCGGCGGGCGGCGGGTCTCCTGTCCGTCCACGCCGCCGACGCGGGAGTGGCGATCGTCCGGCCCGGCCCGGACGATCGCGATCCGGTGCGGGGCGATTTCCGTCGCGCGTTGCAGATCCTGGTCAATCTGGTCGGCAACGCCGTCCGTTATTCACCGCGCGGCGGGGTGGTCACGGTCGCGACCGACGGCCGGGGTCGGGTCACGGTCGCCGACGTCGGCAAGGGCGTCGCCCCGCAGGATCAAACGCGCATCTTCGACAAGTTCGAGCGGATCGACGTCCTTGAGCCCGGCGGCAGCGGGCTCGGCCTTTATATAGCGCGCCGGCTCGCCCGGGCGATGCGCGGCGACGTCTCCATCGATAGCGCTCCCGGTGCGGGCGCGCGCTTCACGCTCCGACTACCGACGGACGCGTCGTCCGAGCAGGATCAACGCTAGCCCGACCACCGCGAGCGCCGCGCCGCGATTGGCCCAGGGCCGCTGGTCGATCATGAAGCTCGATCGCGGCCAGTCCACATAGCCCAAACCCTGCCCGATCCAGAGCAGTCCCATCAGCGTGGCCATCACGCCCAGCGCGATCAGGACGGCCCGCGGGCGCACGTCTCGTCAGCGCTCGCCGACGGGAAGGTAGGCGCGCCGCGTCGGCCCGGCGTAGAGCTGGCGCGGGCGACCGATCTTCTGGTCGGGATCGGTGATCATCTCGTTCCACTGCGCGACCCATCCGACCGTCCGCGCCAGCGCGAACAGCACGGTGAACATGGACGTCGGAAATCCGATCGCCGACAGGATCACGCCCGAATAGAAATCGACGTTGGGAAACAGCTTCTTCTCGACGAAATACGGGTCGGAAAGCGCCATTTCCTCCAGCTGGAGCGCGACGTCGAACACGGGGTCGGACACGCCCAGCTCGCCCAGCACCTCGCGCACCGTCTGCTGCATCACGGTCGCGCGCGGGTCGTAGTTCTTGTAGACGCGGTGGCCGAATCCCATCAGGCGAAACGGGTCGTCCTTGTCCTTGGCGCGCGCGATGAACTCGGGGATGCGATCGGGCGTGCCGATCTCGCGCAGCATGTTGAGCGCCGCCTCGTTCGCGCCGCCATGCGCCGGGCCCCACAGGCACGCGATGCCGGCCGCGATGCAGGCGAACGGGTTCGCGCCCGACGATCCCGCCAGCCGGACGGTCGACGTCGACGCGTTCTGCTCGTGATCGGCATGAAGGATGAAGATGCGGTCCATCGCCCGCTCGACGATCGGGTTCACCTCGTACGGCTCGGCCGGCACGCCGAACGCCATGCGCAGGAAGTTGCCGGTGTAACTGAGCGAATTGTCGGGATAGAGGAACGGCTGACCGACTGAATATTTGTACGCCATCGCCGCGATCGTCGGCATCTTGGCGAGCAACCGGTGGCTAGCGATCGTGCGTTGTATCGGATCGTGGATGTCGGTCGAGTCGTGATAGAAGGCGGACAGCGCGCCGACGACGCCGCACATGATCGCCATCGGGTGCGCGTCGCGGCGGAATCCCCGAAAGAACGTCGCGAGCTGCTCGTGGACCATCGTGTGGCGCGTGATGGTGTTGGAGAACGTCGTCAGCTCGGCCGCGCTGGGCAGTTCGCCGTTGAGGAGGAGATAGGCGACCTCCATGAAGCTCGACCGCTCGGCCAGCTCGCCGATCGGATAGCCGCGATGAAGCAGCACGCCCTCGTCGCCGTCGATATAGGTGATCGTCGACCGGCAGCTCGCCGTGGAGGTGAAACCGGGATCGTAGGTGAAGTTGTCGGTCTGCGCATACAACTTGCGAATGTCCACCACATCCGGCCCCACCGTCCCCGACAGGACCGGGTAGTCGAACTGCTTGCCGCCGAGGTCGAACTTGGCCGTGTCGCTCATTCCCGTAACTCCCAAATTGTTCAGGCGGCCATCCGGTCCGCGATCCGCGCCAGGCTCTCCTCCCGGCCGAGCAGGACCAGGACGTCGAAGATGCCGGGCGACGTCTTGCGGCCCGTCAACGCGGCGCGTAGCGGTTGGGCCGCCTGGCCAAGCTTGACGCCCCGCTCCTCGGCCATCCTTCGCACAGCGCCTTCCAGCGTCTCCGTATCCCAGGATGGCGCGGCGTCAAGCGCGCCGTGTAGCGCGGCGAGAAGGGCGGGGGCGTCGCCGGCGAGCAGGCCCACCGCCGCCTCGTCCGGCTCGATGGGGCGGACGGCGAACAGGAAGCGAGCACCCTCGGCCAGGTCGTTCAGGTTGGCCGCACGGACCTTAAGCACCGGCATCGCCCGCGTCAGGAGGTTCGTGTCGTTCATCCCGATTCGGGACGCGACGAGGGCCGCCAGCCGCGCATCATCCGCCTGGCGGACGTAGTGGCCGTTGAGGTTGTCGAGCTTTTTCCCATCGAAGCGGGATGGCGACTTGCCGACCGCGTCCAGGTCGAACCAACGCACCGCGTCCTCGCGCGCGATGATCTCGTCATCGCCGTGACCCCAGCCGAGCCGAAGCAGGTAGTTGCCTAACGCTTCGGGCAGGATGCCGAGTTCGTCGCGGTAAGCCTCGATCCCGACCGCGCCGTGGCGCTTGGACAGCTTGGCCCCGTCGGCGCCGTGGATCAGCGGGATGTGCGCATGCACGGGTTTGGGCCAATCCATCGCATCGTAGATCGGCGATTGGCGGAACGCGTTGTTGAGATGGTCATCGCCCCGGATCACGTGCGTCACGCCCATGTCGTGATCATCCACGACGACCGCGAGCATATAAGTCGGCATGCCGTCCGACCGCAGCAGGACCATGTCGTCCAGCTCGATATTCTGGACGGTGACGGAGCCCTGCACCCGGTCGTCGATCGTCGTCGCTCCTTCACGCGGAGCTTTCAGCCGAACGACGAAGGGCTGGCCGGCGGGACCGTCGGCTACGTCGCGGTCGCGCCAGGGGCTGCGGATGCGTAGCGGCTGCTTGGCGGCTTCGGCTTCGGCGCGCTGGGCCGCGATCTCGTCGGCGGTCATGTAGCAGCGGTAGGCGTGTCCGTTTGCAACCATCGCCCGCGCGATCTCCGCATGGCGGGCGGCGCGCTCGAACTGGAACACCGCGTCGCCGTCCCAATCGAGGCCGAGCCAGCGCATGCCGTCGAGTATCGCGTTGATCGCGTCCTGGGTCGAGCGCGCGCGGTCCGTGTCCTCGATCCGGAGCAGGAATTCACCGCCGTGCCGGCGCGCATACAGCCAGTTGAACAACGCCGTGCGCGCGCCGCCGATATGCAGATACCCGGTGGGCGACGGCGCGAAACGCGTCACCACACGGCCCGTCGTCGATATGGTTGCGCTCAAGCGCGAGGACTCCCAGGATGCCCGGCGATGGCCAGTTCCGCCGCCCGCGCGCCTAGCATGCGTCCATCCCGGCGAACAATGGGCGAGTGGGCGGGCCGGGCGAACGCGGCGACCGAGCGCAAGCTGGAGGCCGAGCGCGAGCAGCTGCCGCTATGGACGCCGGTGGCAGTCCTGGCGGGGGTGACGGCCTGGTTCCTGTTGCTCGACGAGCGCGCCTGGGGGGCGGTTCTCCTGCTCCTGGTCTCGGTCGCCGGGCTCGGTACGGTCTTCGCGCGGGGCGGCCGCGCGCCGCTGGTCGTTGTGGTCGGCGCGCTGGCGATGGCGAGCGGGCTCGCGCTGGTCTGGTGGCGGGCCGAGCGGGTGGCCGCGCCCGTCCTGACGCGGCCGACGATCGCCGCGTTCACCGCCGCGGTCGAGCGGGTCGAGGCGCTGCCGGCGCGCGAACTCGTCCGGCTGACGCTCGCCCCGGTCGGCGCGTCGGGATTGCCGCCGCGCGTCCGGGTGAACCTGGCCCAGGCCGACGCGCCCGCCCGGCTGACGCGCGGCGCGGTGGTGCGCCTGCGCGCGCGGTTGATGCCGCCGCCCGAAGCGGCGTTGCCCGGCGCGTATGACTATGCGCGCGTCGCCTGGTTCGCCGGTGTCGGCGCTACCGGGCGCGGCTTCGCGCCGGTGACGGTCGTGCGCGCGGGGGAGGGCGCATCGACCCTGCGCGAACGGCTCACCCGACATATCGAGGGCCGGTTGGACGGGAGCATCGGCGGGATCGCGTCGGCGCTGGCGACGGGCGACGAGGGCGCGATCACCGAGGATGATGCGGAGGCCATGCGCCGGGCGGGGCTCGCGCACCTGCTGTCGGTCAGCGGGCTGCACATCACGGCGGTGGTCGCGGCGACGATGGTCGTCACCCTGCGCCTGCTCGCGCTCAGCCCACGGCTGGCGCTCACCTTGCGGTTGCCGGTGGTCGCGGCCGGCGCGGGAGCGGTGGCCGCGATCGGCTACACCTGGCTGACGGGCGGAGAGGTGCCGACGATTCGGTCGTGCGTCGCCGCGTTGCTGGTGCTGGCCGCGGTCGCGCTCGGGCGCGAGGCGCTGACGCTCAGGCTGGTCGCGGTCGGCGCGCTGTCGGTGATGGTCGTTTGGCCGGAGTCGGTGGCGGGACCCAGTTTCCAGCTGTCATTCGCGGCGATCGTCGCGATCGTCGCGCTGCACGAGCATCCGCTGATGCGCGCCTGGTCCGCGCCGCGGGAGGAGGCGTGGCACCGACGGCTCGGGCGAAGCGTGATATCGCTCCTGCTCACCGGCGTCGCGGTCGAGATCGCCCTAATGCCGATCGCGGTGTTCCATTTCCACAAGGCCGGGCTCTACGGCGCGCTCGCCAACATCGCGGCGATCCCGTTCACGACGTTCGTCATCATGCCACTCGAGGCGGCCGCGTTGCTGCTGGACGCGGTCAGGCTCGGCCGGCCGGCGTGGTGGCTGGTCGGTCACGCGATCGGGCTGTTGCTGGCGGGTGCGCGGTGGATCGCGGCCGTGCCGGGCGCGGTGGCCGCGCTCCCGGCGATGCCGACGGGCGCATTCGCGTTGATGGTCGGGGGCGGGCTATGGGTCGCGCTGTGGCGGACGCGGTGGCGGCGTTGGGGCTTGGCGCCGGTGCTGGCGGGCGGCGCGTGGGCGCTGGGCGTCCCAGCGCCCGACCTGCTGGTGACAGGGGACGGGCGGCACGTGGCGGTGCGGCTCCAAGGCGGTCGGCTGGCCATGCTGCGCGACCGGACGGGCGATTATGTTCGCGACATGCTGGCGGAGAATGGCGGCGTGGACGGCGAGCCGATGCTCCTAGCCGAACAGACGGAGGCTGCGTGCAACCGCGATCTTTGCACGGTGCGGGTCGACGGCCACCGGATCGCGGCGACGCGTAGCGCGTATCTGATGCCGATCGACGACACGACCACATTATGCCGCGAAGTCGACATCATCATCAGCGAGCGGCGACTGCCCCGAACCTGTCGCCCGAAATGGCTGAAGCTCGACCGCCCGGTGTTGGAGCGGACCGGCGGACTGGCGATCGACCTGACGTCCGGACGGATCGCGACCGTCAGGACGCCGGGCGACCGGCACCCGTGGCGGATCATTCGTAGCGGCGAAGGATACCCGACAGGCGGCCCTGCACACGTACCTGAGCGGGCGCGTAACGCTGCGGATCGTAGGCGCGATTGGCGGGATCGAGACGCACCATCGCGCCCTCCCGGCGGAAATATTTAAGCGTCGCCTCCGAGTCCTCGATCAGCGCGACCACGATCTCACCGTCGCGCGCGTCCTCCGTCCGGCGGATCAGCGCATAGTCGCCGTCGAGGATACCCGCCTCGACCATCGAGTCGCCCGACACCTCCAGCGCGTAATGCTCGCCCTGGCCAAGCAGCGCGGCGGGAACGGGAAGCATCGTCGACCCCTCGAACGCCTCGATCGGAACACCCGCGGCGATGCGGCCGTGCAGCGGAATCTCGACCACGTCGTTGGCGGGCTTGGGCGGCGTCGTCGCCTTGGCACGGACCGGCTTCTTCTCCACGCGCTCGGGCATGCGCAGGATCTCGAGCGCGCGGGCACGGTTAGGCAAGCGGCGGATGAACTGGCGCTCCTCGAGCGCGGATATCAGACGGTGGACGCCCGACTTGGATTTCAGGTCAAGCGCGTCCTTCATCTCCTCGAACGAGGGCGAGATGCCCGTATCGTTCAGCCGGTCGTTGATGAAGCAGACGAGTTCGTGCTGCTTGCGCGTGAGCATGGTGGTCCTCCGCTGGGAACAAACTCTCAGAACAGACTGGGAACCAATATGGAACGTGAAACCCGATGTCAACCGATGTCTAGGACTTCCGCCGAGTCGCCGGCCTTGGCGGTGGGCGCATACGGCGCGCGGACGATCAGGCAGTTCGATCGCGCCAGCGTCAGCAGCATCGAACTGTCCTGGATGATGGATGCGAAGACGCGCCCCTCCCGGTGCTCGGCGCGCAGATAATCGGCGCGCCCGTCGTTCGCCGGCAAATCCTCGCCCAATAACGCGACCGTCGTCCGGGGCAGCGGGTTGGCCGCGCCCGCCAACCGCGCGACCGCCGGGCGGACGAACAGCAGCGCGGTGACGAACGCTGAGACGGGATTGCCCGGCAATCCCAGCACGACCGCGCCGCCCAGGCGGCCCGCCATCATCGGCTTGCCGGGGCGAAGCGCGACGCGCCAGAAATCGACGGCGCCGCCCGCGGCTTCCAGCGCCGGGCGGACGAGATCGTGATCGCCGATCGAAGCGCCGCCGGTGGTGACGATTAGGTCGGCGCGGATGTTGGCGAAGGTATCGCGCATCGTGGTCACGTCATCGGCTAGTATGCCGAGATCGACGAGCTCGACGGGCAGGTCGGCAAGCAGCGCGGCGAGCATGACGCCGTTCGATTCCGGCAGTTTGCCGGGTGATCCTGCGACGTCGTAGGAACCGGGCGCCGCAAGCTCGTCGCCAGTGGCCGCGACCGCGACGCGGACGGGCCGGTGGACCGGGATCGTCGCGTGTCCCCCGATCGCCGCGACCGCGATGCGGGCCGGAGTGATGCGCGCGCCAGCCTCGATGAGGAGGGCGCCCTCACGGAAGTCGAGCCCGCGCGCGCGCGTGTTGCCGCCCGCGCGCGCGGGACCATCACCGGTCAGGCCGAGCGTGCCGCCGTCGCGGGCGGCATCCTCCTGGATCAGCACGGTGTCGGCGCCTTCGG
Organism: uncultured Sphingomonas sp.; assembly: GCF_964237155.1. GTDB lineage: Bacteria > Pseudomonadota > Alphaproteobacteria > Sphingomonadales > Sphingomonadaceae > Sphingomonas. The sequence goes on from NZ_CAXSHH010000016.1 coordinate 27,952, forward strand.
GCATCGCCGCGCCGGTGAAGATGCGCGTCGCCTGTCCGGGCGTGACCGCGCCCGCGAAGGGCCGCCCGGCCGCGCTTTCGCCGACGACATCCCATGGACCGGGGAGGTCGGCGAAGCGGATGGCGTAGCCGTCCATCGCCGATAGATTGGTCGCGGGCTGAGTGCGGAGCGCGTGGATATCCTCGGCGGCCCAACGCCCGGCGGCCTGCGCCAGGGACACACGCTCGGTCGCGACGGGTCGGGCCTGCGCGAGCAGGCGGGCCTGCGCCTCAGCGACGGGGAGAAGCGTCACGGAACGCCTACCGTCAGGCGTGCGCCGATCCGCGCGCGCGCCGCCGCCCGGGCAGCGCCCACCACGGCGTGTTCGGCGACAGGTGATGCTCGTGATGATAACCGCCGAAGTGATAGCAGGTCAGGAGCGACAGCAACGGCCCGATCCGCGTCGATCGCGCGCGGTGGCGGTCGGCGAAGGGTTCGTCCGCATGCCGGTGCGGTAGATAGGTGCCGAACAGGAACAGCTGACCCAGCGCGAGAAGCGCCGGGACCGCCCAGAACACGACGATGTTCCCGAGCGACGCGCCGAGCACCAGCGTATAGATAAGCGCGACGGCGGTGATCCGCGCGATCTGGGCATGGCTGTAATAACTCCGAAAGAACGCCGCGAACCAGCGCGGCGCGGAGCGCGGATGGTCGGCGCTGAAGTCCGGATCGTCCGCCGTCCCGACATGACGGTGATGCAGATGGTGCTTCGGCTCGAGCCGACCAAAGGACAGCCCGGCATATAGCGCGAGCGAGGCGATCCCGACCGCGCGGTTGACGCGGGGCCGGCCCGGCGCGAGCGCGCCATGCATCGCGTCGTGCGCGACGATGAACAGCCCCGTGCTCAGCCAGGCCTGGACCACCACGAGCACCGCCGCGAGCGGAATGCTTGCCGGTGTCCACCTCCAGAAGAAGATGCCCGCGACATGGATGGCCAGCCACACGCCCGTGATCAGTGTGGCGAGCGTCAGGCCGATACGGGTCTGACGCCGCTTGTCCGCGGTCGTCACCGCGCGTCGCCAGTCTCGGCCATGCGCGTCCGTCCCTTACCCGCGCGTAGCTGCGCCTTCAGTCGCGCCGGCGAGGGCGCGAAGATGAACCCGTGGCTGACCGTACCGTCGCGGCCGACCACCGCATGATGCAGCCGGTGCGCCTGGAGCAGTCGTTTGGCATAACCCCGCTTGGGCACCCATCGAAACCCGAACCGCTGATGCACCAGCATGTCGTGAACGAAGAAATAGACCAAGCCATAGACGGTGATGCCCAGCGCCGCCCACCAGACGCGCTCGAACCAGATACCCGCCGTGAACATCGCGGTCACGACGACGGAGAAGACCACGGCATAGAGATCGTTCTTTTCATACAGCTCGTCGTGCGGCTCGTGATGCGACCGGTGCCACCCCCAGCCGAGCGGCCCATGCATGACCCACCGATGCGTGCCCCAGGCGAAGCACTCCATGAACACGACCATGCCGACGACCCAGGCGGCCTTTTCAACCCAGCTCATGCGCGAACCTTTCCACCACGCCATGATAGGGGCTGCGGAGCCGAACTGCGAGGGCGGACTTGCCCGCACCCACTGCGCACCGGGCCGCTAGGCGGTCCAGTTCCCCGAGCGCCCGCCCGACTTGGCGAGCAGGCGGACGCCGTCGATCGTCATCGCCCTGTCCAGCGCCTTGGCCATGTCGTATATCGTGAGCAGCGCGACCGAGACGGCGGTCAGCGCCTCCATTTCTACGCCGGTCTTGCCGTCGGTGGCGACGGTGGCCGTCGCGGTCACGCCGCCCTCGTCGATCGTCAGATCGAGCCTCACGCTCGTGATCGGCAACGGATGGCAGAGCGGGATGAGGTCGCTCGTCCGCTTGGCCGCCATGATCCCCGCCACGCGCGCGACCGCGAGCACGTCGCCCTTCGCCACCGCGCCCGCGCGGATCGCGGCGGCGGCCTCGGGCGACATGGCGATGCGGCCGGTGGCGATGGCCTCCCGCGCGGTGACCGCCTTCGCGCCCACATCGACCATGCGCGCCCGACCCGCCTCGTCGAGATGCGTGAGCCCGCTCATCCGACCAGGGTCCGGGTCGCGGCGGCGATGTCGGGCGCGCGCATCAACGCCTCGCCGATCAGGAAGCACCGGATGCCGTGCTCCGCCATCGCATCCAGGTCGGCGCGCGTGGTCAGGCCGGACTCGGCGACGAAGGTGCAGCTCCCCGAGGCGTGCGCGACGAGTTCGTAGGTGCGCGCGAAATCAACCGTGAAATCGCGCAGGTCCCGGTTGTTGACCCCGATCAGGCGCGATCGGAGCCGCGCGGCGCGGTCCATCTCGGCGCGGTCGTGGACCTCGATCAGCACGTCCATGCTCGCCTCCAGCGCGGCGCGCTCGATCTCGGCGGCGGCCCCGTCGTCCAGCGCCGCCATGATGAGGAGCACCGCGTCCGCGCCGAGCGCGCGCGACTCGGCGACCTGCCAGGGATCGACCAGGAAATCCTTGCGGATCGCGGGCAGGGCGACCGCCTCGCGCGCGGCGACCAGATACTCGTCCGCGCCCTGGAAATGTTCGACATCGGTCAGCACCGACAGGCACGCGGCGCCGCCTTCCGCATAGGCGCGGGCATGCGCGGGCGGATCGAAATCGGCGCGGATCACGCCCTTGGACGGGCTGGCGCGCTTGATCTCGGCGATGAGCGCGTAGCCGTCGGCGCTGCGCCGGTCGAGCGCCGCCTTGAACCCGCGCGGTGGAGCCTGCGCGGCGATGCGGCGGTCTAAGTCGGACCGAGTAGTAGCCGCCTTGCGCGCGGCGACCTCTTCGCGCTTGGTCGCGAGAATGCGGTCGAGGATTGTCACGGATAGGCGATCCAGGCATCCAGCAACCGCGCCGCGCCGCCTTCATCGATTGCTTCCACCGCGACCGCGACGCTCTCGATCAGCGTCGCGCCGCGCCCAGCGAGGAGGAGTGCGGCGGCGGCGTTCAGGAGCACCGCATCCCGGTACGCGCCCCTCGCCCCACCGAGCAACGCCCGGAGCGCGGCGGCGTTCTCCGCTGCATCGCCGCCCCGGATCGCGCTGATCGGATGACGCGGCAGCCCGGCATCCTCCGGTGTGACGCGGTCGGGAAGGGCGACCGCGCCGACGGAGACGACCCTACTCGGCCCCGCGCAGGACAGCTCATCGATTGCTTCCTCACCCGACACTACCAGCGCCGCCTCTGTCCCCAGTTGCGCCAACGCCTCGGCATAGAGCGTGGCGTAGTCGGGCCGGGCGATGCCGAGCAACTGGCGCGTGACCAGCGCCGGATTGGCGAGCGGGCCCATCAGGTTGAAGATCGTCCGTCGTGCCAGCCGTTGCCGGATCGGCTGGATTCGCTTCATCGCGGGATGGTGATTGGCCGCGAACAGGAAGCAGATGCCCAAATCGCGGAGCGACCCCTCCGCGCTCGCCCCCGCTCGCTCCATATCGAGTCCCAGCGCCTCCAGCGTGTCGGCCGCGCCCGCCTTGGACGAGGCTGCGCGGTTGCCGTTCTTGGCGACGGGCACCCCGGCCGCCGCGACGACGAGCGCGACGGCGGTGGAGACGTTCAACGTGTGATGTCCGTCGCCGCCCGTCCCGCACACGTCGATCGCGCCGGGCGAGGCGTCGATCGGAGTCATCCGTTCGCGCAAGGCGCACGCGGCCTCGGCGATCTCCAGCGCGGTTTCGCCCCTGTCGGCCAGCCGGACCAGAAACTCGCCGATCGCGCTCTCGGTCGCGCGCCCGTCGAGTATGTCGGCGAAGGCGGCGCGCGCCGTCTCGCGCGACAAGGGCGAGCTCGGGTCGGGCAGGAGCGCGAGGCTGGTCATACCGGGCTTGGCACAAGCGGATGCGGCGCGACCGCGATCCCCGCCGCGCGCAGGAAGTTCGCCAGCAGCGCGTGGCCGTGCTCGGTCGCGATCGATTCCGGGTGGAACTGGACACCGTGGATGGGCAGCTCGCGGTGCCGCACGCCCATGACGACATCGTCCGCGCGCGCGTTGACGATCAGCTCGTCCGGCACGTCGCGCACGATCAGCGAATGGTAGCGCGTGGCGTGGAAGGGCGAGGGCAGCCCTGCGAACACGCCCGTCCCGTCATGGTCGATCAGGCTGGTCTTGCCGTGCATCAGCCCACCGCGCCCGACCCGCCCACCAAAATGCTGCCCGATCGCCTGGTGGCCCAGGCACACGCCGAGCAGCGGCCGCCGCTGGTCGACGCAGCCCGCCACGAGGTCGAGGCTGACCCCCGCGTCGTCGGGGGTGCGCGGCCCCGGCGAGATCAGGAATGCGTCCGCCCCGCTCGACAGCGCCTGCCCCGCCGAGATCGCGTCGTTGCGCACGACCTCCACCTCCACGCCCAGTTCCTGGAGATAGTGGACGAGGTTCCAGGTGAAGCTGTCGTAATTGTCGATCACCAGGATCATGCGCGCGGCTTTAACGCTTCGGCGCGGACGCGCAAATCGTTTCTTGCCCGGACCCGCCCGACGCTCCAGACGTTGGGTGGTCGAGGAGATCGATCGCATGCGTACACTGGTGATGTTGGCGGCGTTGATGAGCGCCGGGATGACCCCCGGTGCGGTATCCGCACAAAGCGACGCACAGGCGGAGACCGGCCAGCCGCCACAGCGCATCCGCAGCGTCTCGATCACCGCCGGCGAGCGGTGCCCGCCCTCGACGGATACCGAGGTCATCGTCTGCTACCAGGGTGGCAATCCGTACCGCATACCGCCGGGGCTACGCGAAAGCGCGCCCAGCGCCGCCAACCAGAGCTGGGTCAACCGCGCGGCCAATATCGACCAGGTAAGCCGCGTCGCGGGCGGATTGCCCGACACCTGCTCGCCGATCGGTACCGGCGGCCAGTCCGGCTGCGCGCTCGCCGCCAATCGCGCCTACGCGGCGGACAAGCGGCAACGGGAGTTGGACGAGCGGCTGGCCCCTGGGGGCGACGACGATTAGCGCGTAACGCCACCCTCTCCCGCGAAAGCGGGAGAGGGTGCTTATTGCCCGAACCGCGCGTCGCTTGCCCGAGCCACGGCATCCCGCGCCGCCGCCAGGATCGCTCCCGCCTTCGCCTCGCACTCGCGCTGCTCGGCCGCCGGATCGCTATCCGCCACGATCCCCGCTCCCGCCTGGGCATGGATCACCCCGTCCTTCACCACGGCCGTCCTGAGCACGATGCACGAGTCCATCGACCCGTCCGGCGAGAAATATCCGACCCCGCCCGCATACGCCCCCCGCCGTTCGCCCTCCAGCTCGGCGATGATCTCGCACGCCCGCACCTTGGGCGCTCCCGACACCGTCCCCGCCGGAAAGCCCGCGAACAGCGCGTCGAGCGCATCCTTCGCCGGGTCGAGCACGCCGACGACGTTCGACACGATGTGCATGACATGGCTGTACAGCTCGACGGAATAGCTGTCGGTCACTCGGACGCTTCCCGGAACCGCCGCGCGCCCGGCGTCGTTGCGACCCAGATCCAACAGCATCAGATGCTCGGCCCGCTCCTTGGGGTCGGCGAGCAGCTCGGCGCGGTTGCGCTGGTCCTCCGCGGCCGTCTCCCCGCGCGGACGCGTGCCGGCGATCGGGCGGATCGTGATCTCCCCGTCTCGCGCGCGGACGAGGATCTCGGGCGACGAGCCGATCAACGCGAAGCCGGGCAGATCGAGATAATACAGGAACGGCGACGGGTTGATCCGCCGGAGCGAGCGGTACAGTTCGAACGGCGGCAGGGAGAAAGGCGCGGAAAAACGCTGGGCCAGCACCACCTGGAAGATGTCGCCCGCCGCGATGTATTCCTGCGCCGCCGCCGCCATCGCGCGGTAGCGATCGGGCGCGATCGCGGGGGTGTAGATAGGGTCGGGCAGCTCGGCGCGCACGGGCGCGGGCAGGGCGGTGGAGGCGAGCCGCGCCCCGACCGCATCCAGCCGCTCCTGGGCTTCCGCCACGATCGACGCCGGATCGCGCGCCGGATCGGGCCATGCCGGCGCGACGAGGTACAGCGTGTCCGCCAACCGGTCGAAGACCAGCATCACCGTCGGCCGCACGAACATCATGTCGGGCAGACCGAGCGGATCGGCCGTAGGCTCCGGCAGATCCTCGACCAGCCGCACCGTCTCATAGCCGAAATAGCCGACGAGGCACGCCAGCGCGCGCGGCAGTTCGGCGGGCACGTCGGCGCGGCACTCGGAGACGAGCCCGCGTAGCGCCTCCAGCGTCGGCGCGGGGCAGGGGGCGAAGGAGTCGCGATCGGTCAGCCACTCGCGGTTGACCTCCGCGCGACCGCCATGCGCGCGAAAGACCAGGTCGGGCGCGAGCCCCAGCAGCGAATGCCGCCCGCGCGTGGACCCGCCCTCGACCGACTCGAGCAGGAAATCGCCGCGCCCGGGCTCGAACAGCTTGAGCGCGGCGGCGACCGGCGTTTCCGTATCGGCGACCTGCCGACGCCAGACCAGCGCGGGCCGGCCTGCCCGTAGCTGGTCCGGCAAGTCGGTTATCGCGACTGCCCCTGCAGCTCGGCGCGAACACGTCCCACCGCCGCGCGGTCGACCTCGACCCCGACCGCGTTCCGCGCGGCGCGGACGAACTGTTCGCTATATTCACGGCCCACGACGCGGCCCAGATCGGCGCGCGTCGCGTCGATCAACCCCCTGTTGCCGCGCGCGTCGCCGGCTTGCACCCGGTCGAGCTTGATCACCAGCCACCCGTCGCGACCCGGCGACTCGAGCAGCTTGGCCGTGCCAGGGGCCATCGAGAAGAGCAGCGCCAGCGCGGGCTCCGTCCCGCGCGGGTTCGCGGCGATCTGCGACCGCGCGATGTCGAGCGGTCGCGGCGGGGGTAGCCGAAGTCCCGTGCTCCCGAGCGCCTGGGTCAGCGGCGCGCCCCGGCCGGCGCGCGCGACCACCTGCGCGGCGATCCCCCGCGCGATCCGGCGCGCGCGGTCGGCCAGCAGGTCGCGCGTCACCTGCGGCGTGATCGCGGCGAGCGGACGCGGCGCGGCGGGCACGACATCGCCGAGCGCGACCAGCGCGAACGAGCCGTCCGTCCCCGTCGGCACCAGCTGCGGCGCGTCGCCCGGCTCGACCGCGAACGCCGCCTGGAGGATGGGCGTTAGCGCCGGATCGGGCCGCGCGCCCGCCATGTCGGGATCGACCCCGCTCGCCAACAGCGGCCGCGTCGCCTGCGGCTGGAGCTTGCGGTCGGCGATCACCTCGTCGAACGTCGCGTTCCCCGTCAGCGCCTCGTCGATCGCCGCTTGCGTCTCGGCCAGCGCCTCGGCGGTCTTGCGCTGCGTCAATGCCGCGGCGATCTCCGGCCGCGCCTCGGCGAGCGGGCGACCGGCGGAGCGCGTCACCGCCTCGACCCGCGCCACCACGAAGCCGAGCGGCCCGCGCACCGGCCCGATCAACGACCCTTGCGCGGCGGAGAAGGCGGCGGTCGCGGCGGCGTCACCGGCGAGCGCGGCGTAGGCGGCGCGCTCGGTCGCGGCCTGCGTCGTCGCTTCCAGCCCGACGGTGCGGGCGGCGTCGGCGACGCTCGCCCCCGCCCGGATGCGCGCGGCGAGGGCATTCGCGCCGCCCTGGTCGGCGACGACGACTTGGGCGATCGTGCGCCGCTCGGCCGGCGCGTACCGGGCGCGGTCGGCCTGGTAGGCGGCCGCGATCTCCGCCTCGGTCGGCTGCGCGCGGCTTGCCACCTGCGCTGGCGTGACGACCGCGTACCGCACCGATCGACGTTCGGGCACCGTGTAGCGCGCGACGTTGCGCCCGTAGAAGGTGTTGAGCTCGATCGCGCTCGGCGGCGTTCCCGGGCCGATGGCGGATAGCGGGATGAAGCCGATCTGCCCCGCGCGCCGCTCGAGCAGCAGGGAGGCGTAGGGAAGCGCTAGCTGGGCGGGCACCTGGCTCGCGCCCACCTGCGGCGCGGTCAGCCGCCGCGCCATGAGGTCGCGCGCGATGTCGCCGCGAACCTGAGCGTCCGTCAGTCGGCGCTGCTGGAGCAGGCTTTGATACAGGTTCTGGTCGAACTGGCCGGTCGGCCCCAGCAACGCCGGTATGCTCGCGATCTCGCCGTCGATTGACCGTTTGCCGACCATGACGCCCTGCCCTTCGCCGAACGCCCACAGCGCGCGCCCGTCGACCAGCCGGTCGATCGCCTGATCCAGCCCGCCCGCGGACAGATATTGCGCGATGTCGAACGTCGGCTGGCGTTGTCGCGCCGCCTCCACCTGCGACTGGGCCGCCTGGCGCAATTCCAGCGCGGGGATGCCCACGCCGCCCACCTCGGCGACGTCGCCGCTCGCCACCGATCCGCCGACCCCCAAGTCGCTCACGTCGGCGGAGGCGAAGGCGAAGGCGATCGCGCCCAGCACCAGGAACGATACGATGATCCCCGCCCGCGACTTGGTGAAACGCCGAAAGACTTGAAGCATGGGCTGGACGCGACCGATCGTGATGTGAAGGCCGGACCCTTACGGACGCGGCCCGCGCGCATCAAGCGGGCGGTTGCGCCCGCGCCCGCGCCCGTTATCGACGAGCCGGAAACTGGAGGGGCATGGGTATGCGGCGCAAGCTGATCGCGGGTAACTGGAAGATGAACGGGAGCGTCGGCGCATTGGGCGAGCTCGACGCGATCGCGGCGGCGGCGGCCGACGCGCCCGGCGTCGACGTGGCGGTGGCGGTGCCCGCCACGCTGATCGAGCTGGCGTCCGACCGCGCGCCTGCGCTCGCGATCGGCGCGCAGGACGTGCATGACCGGCCGAGCGGCGCGCATACCGGCTGCGTCTCCGCGGCGATGGTCAAGGAGGTGGGCGCGCGCTTCACGATCGTCGGCCATTCCGAACGCCGCGCCGACCAGGGCGAAACCGACGCTCAGGTCCGCGCCAAGGCGGAGGCGGCGCGCGCCGCCGGCCTCCACGCGATCCTGTGCGTCGGCGAAACGGCGGCGGAGCGCGACGCGGGCCGGGCGGAGGCGGTGGTCACCGCCCAACTTGCCGCGTCGCTACCCGAAGGCGCTTCGGGCGACTGGCTGGCGATCGCCTACGAGCCCGTCTGGGCGATCGGGACCGGTCGTACGCCCACGGTCGCCGACGTCGCCGCGATGCACGGCGCTCTTCGCGCAAGGCTGCGAACTCTGCTGGGCGACGAGGCTGACGCGCTCCGGCTTCTATATGGCGGCTCGGTCAACGACGCGAACGCCGCCGAGCTGCTCGGCGCGGGCGACGTCGACGGCGCGCTCGTCGGCGGCGCGAGCCTGACCGCCGCCAAGTTCGTGCCGATCATCCGGGCGGCTGCGCGGCTCTGACGGGTCGACCGCGAGATCATGGTTGGTTCACGCAAAGGCGCGAAGGCGCGAAGGAGTTTAGTTCGCACGGAGACGCGGAGGAGGATGATTTGCTGCGTGAGCGGCTTTTACCATCATGGACCATCGTTTAGGTGAAGCCGCTGGCGCGGGAGGCCTGCGCGACGGTCCGAGCCCCATCTCCTTCGCGCCTCCGCGCGAACCAAACTCCTTCTCTTCGCGCCTTTGCGGCTTCGCGTGAACTCAATCCACTCCATGGACCGAGTACCGCTTCCGCAGCATCGCCCATGTCGCCCGCAGGCCGAGCGCCTCGCCCCCCTTGGGACGACCCGGCTTCGCGGCCGCCCGCCACGCGAAGGTGTCGAGATGCGCCCAGGGTATCCCGGCGGGCACGAAGCGGCGCAAGAACAGCGCGGCGACGATCGCGCCCGCCATCCCGCCCTCCGGCGCGTTCTGGAGATCGGCGATGTCGGACTTCAGCATCGCGTCATACCCGTCCCAAAGCGGCAGCCGCCATAGCGGATCCCCCACCTCCATCCCCGCCGCGAGCAGGTCGGCCGCGAGCGCCTCGTCATTGGCGAAGATCGCGGGCAGCTCCGGCCCGAGCGCGACCCGTGCCGCCCCAGTCAACGTCGCGAAATCGAGGATCAGTTCGGGCGAGCCCTCCACCGCCTTGGCCAGCGCGTCGCCCAGGATCAGCCGCCCCTCCGCGTCGGTATTGGTGTTCTCCACGGTCGGCCCCAACCGCGACCGGAGCACGTCGCCCGGCCGGAAGGACGACGCCGACACCGCATTCTCGACCGCTGGCACCAACAGATGCAGCCGCACCGGCAACCCCGCCGCCATCACCAGCCGCGCCAGCGACAAGGCGTGCGCCGCGCCGCCCATGTCCTTCTTCATCAACCGCATGCCCACCGACGGCTTGATGTCGAGCCCGCCCGTGTCGAAGCACACACCCTTACCCACCAGGGCTACGCGGGGGTGCGCCGGGTCGCCCCATTCCAGCTCGATCAGCCGCGGTGCGCGCTCGGGCGTCGCCGCCTGACCGACGGTGTGGATCATCGGATAGCCCTGCTCCAGCAGGTCGCCGCGCGTGATCGTCGGCGCTGCCCCGAACTCCAAGGCAAGTGCCTCGGCCTCCGCCTCCAGCTCGGTCGGCCCTAGATCGGCGGCCGGCGTATCCACCAGATCGCGCACCCGCGCGGTCGCGTCGGCAATGCGGACCGTCTCCTCGATAGATGCGACATCCCCGGTGAGCAGCACGCGCCCGCCGACATCCGTGGATTTTCGATACCGCTCGAAACGGTGCTGCGCGAGCAGCCAGCCGAGCGCCGCCGGTCCGGGATCGCCTTCCGCCAGCCGGTACGTGCCGGGCGGCAGCGCCGAACCGCGCGAGGCGATACGCCAGGGCGAGGAGTTCGCCTCGTCGCACACCAGTAGCGCGGACCAGTCCTCCGCCGCCTCGCCGGGAAGGATCGCCGCATCGCCCGCCTTGCCGGTAAGCGTCTGCGCGTCGAGAATCGTGCGGACGCGCGGCGGCTGCCCCGTGAGCCAGTCCGCATAGTCGGTGGGCTTGACGACGTGAAGGACGCGGGCGGCCTCCCCGCGATCGGGCCGGAGCAGCGCGGCGAAGTCGGTCATGCCGCGACCCCGACCGGCGCGCCGTACAGGTCGTGCTCGTCCGCATCCTCGATCGTGACGGGCACGATGTCGCCCGCCGCCAGATGCGCCGCGTCGCGCAGGAACACCTGCCCGTCGATGTCGGGCGCGTCCGCCTGGCTGCGCCCGGTCGCGCCTTCGTCTCCCACCTCGTCGATGATGACCGGGAGGGTACGGCCGATCTTCGCCTGTAACTTGGCGGCGGAGATGGCGGCGGTGCGCTCCATCACGCGGGCGTAGCGTTCCTCCTTCAGCGTCTCGGGCACATGGTCGGGCAGCGCGTTGGCGGCCGCCCCCTCGACGGGCTCGAAGCGGAACGCGCCCACTCGGTCGAGCTGCGCCTCGTCGAGCCACTGGAGCAGATACTCGAAATCCGCCTCCGTCTCGCCGGGGAAGCCGACCACGAAGCTCGATCGGATCGCGATGTCCGGGCACACCGCGCGCCAACCGCGGATGCGTTCAAGCACCTTGGCGTCGTTGGCGGGCCGCTTCATGCGCTTGAGCACCGACGGGCTGGCATGCTGGAACGGGATGTCGAGATACGGGAGCACCGATCCCTCCGCCATCAGCGGGATGACGTGGTCGACGTGAGGGTAGGGGTAGACGTAATGCAGACGCACCCAGGGCGCGATCCGCCCCAGCTCGCGCGCCAGGTCGGTCATGCGCGGCGTCACCTCGCGGCCCTTCCAGCCACGCGGTTCGTGCCGGATGTCGACGCCGTAGGCCGACGTGTCCTGACTGATGACCAGCAGCTCCCTCGTCCCCGCCGCGACCAGCTTCTCCGCCTCCCGCAGGATCGCGTCGGGTCGCCGGCTGGCCAGGTCGCCGCGTAGCGACGGGATGATGCAGAAGGAGCACCGGTGGTTGCAGCCTTCCGAGATCTTCAGATAGCCGTAATGCCGAGGCGTCAACTTGAGTTCGGTATCCTCGACCGCTCCGCCGGGTACCAGGTCCAGATACGGCGAACGTGCGACCGGCGCGGCCGCGTGGACGGCGCTCACGACCTGTTCGTATTGATGCGCGCCCGTCACCGCCAGCACGCCCGGGAAGCGCGCGCGGATCGTCTCCGCCTCCTTGCCCATGCATCCCGTGACGATGACGCGCCCGTTCTCCGCGATCGCCTCGCCGATCGCCTCCAGACTTTCCTCCTTGGCGCTGTCCAGGAAACCGCAGGTGTTGACGAGCACGACGTCCGCGCCCTGGTAATCGGGCGACATCGCGTAACCTTCGGCGCGCAGCTTGCCCAGGATGCGCTCACTATCGACCAGGTTCTTCGGACAACCGAGCGAAACCATACCCACGCGGGGCGGTGAGGGAAGGACGGTCGCCATGGAGGTGCGCGCATGTAGGGCAAGCGGGCGGGAGTTTCCAGTTGTCGCCGCGCTACCCCACCTCGTCACCCCGGACTTGCCCCACCCTCCGTCACCCCGGGCTTGACCCGGGGTCCCGCTTCTTCTTCAGGCGATGACGAAAAGCGGGACCCCGGCTCACGGCCGGGGTGACGGGAAGGAGAATGAATGGCCCAACCAATACTCGCGATCGGCCTGATGTCCGGCACCTCGCTCGACGGCGTCGACGCCGCCCTGATCGAGACCGATGGCGAAGCGCATGTCCGCCGGATCGCCTTCCGGGGTGAGGATTATTCCGACGCCGCCCGCGCGCAGCTCGCGGAAGCGACGGCGGTCGCGCTTACCTACGACGCGCCGCGCGCCAGCCCGGTCATCGCCGCCGCCGCCGACCTGACCGCCCGCAGCCATGCGCTCGCGGTCGCCGAACTCCTGCGCGACGCCGGGATCCAGGCGAGCGCCGTGGGCGTGATCGGCTTTCACGGCCAGACGGTCGCGCACCGCCCCGATCGGGGCTGGACCTGGCAGATCGGCGACGGCGCTGCGCTGGCGAGGATGACGGGGATCGACGTGGTCGCGGACCTTCGCTCGGCCGATGTCGCCGCCGGCGGGCAGGGGGCGCCGTTGCTTCCCATCTACCACGCCGCGCTCGCGGCGGGGCTGAGCGGCCCCGTCGCGATCCTCAATCTCGGCGGCGTCGCCAACGTCACGTTGGTGGGAGCGGAAGAACTGGTCGCCTTCGACACCGGCCCCGCCAACGGCCTGATCGACAGCTGGGTGGAGACGACGACGGGTGCGCGGTTCGATAAGGACGGGCGGCTCGCGGCCGCGGGACGGGTCCATGCGGACGTGCTCGACACCCTGCTGGACCACCCCTTCTTCGACCAGCCTGCGCCCAAGTCGCTCGACCGCGCCGATTTCACGATCCAGCCCGCGCGCGGACTGTCCGCGACGGACGGCGCGGCGACGTTGACCGCGTTCACCGCCGCCGCCGTCGCGCTCGCGATCGACCGGCTGCCCGTGCGGCCGGAACGCCTGTTGATCGCGGGCGGGGGGCGGCGCAATCCGGTCATGCTGGCGATGATTGGCGAACGGACCGGTATCCGTCCCGAGCCCGCTGAGATACTCGGCTGGGACGGCGACGCGATCGAGGCGGAGGGCTTCGCCTACATGGCCGTCCGCAACCTCCTTGGCCTGCCGATCAGCTTCCCGGGCACGACGGGGGTGCCGCGCCCGACGACCGGGGGCACGCTTCACCGCGCACCCCGGTAGCGGCTGACCGCCCGCCTCAGGCGTGCTTGCGGCGCTTGCGCTTCTTCGATTTGGGTTCGTCCTTCGGCGTCAGGAGCGGGAGCAGCGCCGCGACCAGTCCGCCGACCACCGCCAGTCCGCCAACCACCATCGCCGCGACCGCGAGTGGCGTACGGTCGTCCTCGTCACGCGCGCCGGGCCCGTTCGTCGGCGCGTGCCCCACGGGCTTGGTCGCTCCGGACGCGGGCTCCGCCTTGGTCGGCTGCGGCGATTGTTCGTCGTGCGTATGCGGCATGCGGGAAGCGGGGATATGCGACATTCGAGGGTAAGCTCCTGATGAACTTGGTGACGTGGCATAACCGTCATCGAGCGGCGCGGTTCCGGTCGCGGGCGCCACCGATCGACCCGGCGCGCTTGGAACTCATATTAACGCATTGTTAACCAATCCACGATAGGAAGGTTGAAGGATTGCCGTTAGGCAACGTGCGGGGCGTAGAGGGGCGGGGATCGTTGATGGAATCCGACTTGAGGTACTATAATCGCCGGATCGACGCGGAACGGGCCGCGGCGGCGCGGGCCTTGACCGACGCCGCGCGCGATCGCCGGATGCAACTGGTCGCCAGCTACATACGAAAGCGGGAAGCGCTTACGGCCTGAACACGGCCCGCCGGTCGGGGCGACCCGTTGGCTCCTCAGTAACCCGCGTGACATGAACGAGCGACCCGGCAGCCGGTCCCGTCAACGCTTGCGCGTCAACTCGCGCATCGCGGAGTCCAGCCCCGCCAGCGTCAGCGGGTACATGCGCTCGGCCAGCAGCTCGCGCACGATCCGGACTGATTGCGAATAGCCCCATTGCGCCTCGGGCACCGGGTTCAGCCACACCGACGCAGGGTAGGTCGTGGTCAGCCGGTGTAGCCACGCCGATCCCGGTTCCTCGTTGAAATGCTCCACCGACCCGCCCGGATGCGTCAGTTCGTACGGGCTCATCGACGCATCGCCGACGAATACCAGTTTATAGTCATGGCCGAACTTGTGGAGCAGATCCCAGGTCGATGTCCGTTCGGTGAAGCGGCGGCTATTGTCCTTCCACACGCCCTCGTATGGGCAATTGTGGAAATAGAAGAACTCCAGGTTCTTGAACTCGCTCGTCGCCGCCGAGAACAGCTCCTCGCAAAGCTTGATCCAGGGGTCCATGGACCCGCCCACATCCAGGAACAGCAGCAGCTTGACCGCATTGTGCCGCTCGGGCCGCATCACGACGTCGAGCCAGCCCTGGCGCGCGGTGCCGTCGATCGTCGCGTCGATGTCCAGCTCGTCCGCCGCCCCCTCGCGCGCGAAGCGGCGTAGGCGGCGCAGCGCGACCTTGACATTGCGCGTCCCCAGCTCGCGCGTGTTGTCCAGGTTCCGGTATTCGCGCTGGTCCCATATCTTGATCGCGCGCCCTTGGCGGGACTCCCCGCCGATCCGCACCCCCTCGGGATTATAGCCCGAATTGCCAAAGGGCGAGGTGCCGCCCGTGCCGATCCATTTGGACCCGCCCTGGTGGCGCCCCTCCTGCTCCTTCAGCCGTTCCTTGAGCGTCTCCATGATCTCGTCCCACGATCCGAGCGCCTTGACCCGCTCCATCTCCTCAGGGCTCAGGTACTTCTCCGTCACCGCCTTCAGCCACTCGTCCGGCATGTCCGCCGGGGCTTGGCCGAATGTCGCGGCGACGCCCCGGAACACCTTGGCGAACACCTGGTCGAACCGATCGATCAGCCCCTCGTCCTTCACGTATGTCGCGCGGGCGAGATAATAGAACTCCTCCGGCGTCCGCTCGATCACCTCGCGATTGAGCGCCTCCAGAAGCAGCAGATGCTCCTTCAGGCTGGCCGGGATGCCCGCCGCGCGAAGCTCGTCGAGGAAGTTTAGGAACATGCCCATCCCAATGCTCCCGGCCCGCGCCGCCCGCAAGTCGAGGCGTGGACTTCGCGGCCGCGCGGGTTAAGGCCGACTTCATGGATTTCGACCTGCTCCTCCAACGCTTCTTCGGCACCGACGACATCGCCGCGCTCCCGCCCGAGCGGATCGGGGAGGGAATGGAGCGGCTGCGGCTCCAGTTCGGGCTCGAGCGGGACGAGGGCCGCCGCTTCGCGCTCTGGTGCCTCCTCTACATGCTCGGCGACGCGCCCGACGTCGACGTCGCCTTCAAGGACCCGGAGGACCGCGAGGCGGCGCGCGACTTCATGGACCTGACCGACCGCGAGCTGGAAGGCGACGACTAGCCCGTCAGCCCCGGTTCGCCTGCCGCTTGGCCATGAAGGCCAGCCGCTCGAACAGCATCACGTCCTGCTCGTTTTTCAGGAGCGCGCCGTGGAGTGGGGGGATCGCCTTGGTCGGGTCGCGGTTCTGCAGCACCTCGAGCGGCATGTCCTCGTGCAGCAGCAGTTTGAGCCAGTCGAGCAGCTCGGAGGTCGACGGCTTCTTCTTCAGCCCCGGCACCTCGCGCACATCGTAGAACAGATCCATCGCGCGGCTAACCAGCATGCGCTGGACGCCGGGAAAGTGAACATCGACAATGGCTTGCATGGTGTCGCGGTCGGGGAACTTTATGTAATGGAAGAAGCAGCGGCGGAGGAACGCGTCGGGGAGTTCCTTTTCGTTGTTGCTCGTGATCACCACGATCGGGCGCTCCACCGCGCGGACCGACTCGCCCGTCTCGTAGACGTGGAACTCCATCCGGTCGAGTTCCTGGAGCAGGTCGTTGGGGAACTCGATGTCCGCCTTGTCGATCTCGTCGATCAGGAGGACGGGCGGGGTCGGGTGGGTGAAGGCGTCCCACATCTTGCCGCGCCGGATGTAGTTGCCGATGTCGTGGACTCGCGGATCGCCGAGCTGGCCGTCGCGCAACCGCGCCACCGCGTCGTATTCATAGAGGCCCTGCTGCGCCTTGGTGGTCGACTTGACGTTCCATTCGATCAGGTCCGCCCCGACCGCCCGGGCGATCTCGCGCGCGAGCACCGTCTTGCCCGTGCCCGGCTCGCCCTTCACCAGCAGCGGGCGGCGCAGCGTCACCGCCGCGTTGACCGCGACCTTCAGGTCGTCGGTCGCGACATAGTCGGTGGTGCCCTCGAAACGCTTCATGTCATCCATCCCGTCAAGCCGTGACGGATCGATGCGGCATCGACGCCGCGCTGGCAAGCGTCAGCCCCCCCCCCGTCGTCAACCCCGGCGAGCGAGCGAGCGCGCCTCGAGCAGGCTCCAGAGCGCCCGGTGCTGGTCGAGCAGCGCCCGCGCCCCGAACAGCATCGCCCGCCGGACGGACGCGCCGTCGTCGAGCCGCTCCAGCACCGCCGCCGTCCCGTCCGCCCCCGGCAGCGCGGGCGGGGGCAGCGCCAGCCCGTACGCGTCCGCCGCTCGGTCGATCACCGCGCGGATCGCCGGCCATTCGAGCGCCAGCGCCGCCGCCGCGCCCGTCGCCACCCCGACCCGGTCCGACCGGG
>NZ_CAXSHH010000017.1:0-44731 GCF_964237155.1 uncultured Sphingomonas sp.
GCGATTCTCATCTTGATTGTCGCTGCGCTCGCATCCTGATTGTCGCGCTGCAACCATCATCTAGTTAGGACGCTCCTGCCGGTACGAAGCGCCGGAATCAAACTGGATAGGCCTGGTAGGACTCAGTTACTGCCACGCGCTGAGCTGCGCGATCTTGCCCACGTCTTGAGGTGCGATCCGGACGCGCTGGCGTCCCGGGCCGGTGTGGGAAGTACGATGAGCGCTGCCGGCGTTGGGCCTCGGCAGGTGGCGTTCGGCGACCTCGTCCTGTTGCGCTCCGACCTGGAACTGGATCGCAGGCGCGTTTCGCCCATCACTCTCCAACGGAGCGACTATCATCGCATGGCGTGGCTGAACGTGATGCTGCCGTATTGCCCGGAGTCGCTCGAACGGTTGATGGACAGCTGCCCGCGCTGCCATGAACGCCTGGGCTGGCGAACGACGTTCGGGATCGGATGGTGCGAGCACTGCGAGCGCGAGCTGCCACCGTCGTGTGAAGCCGCCCTGCCTTCTGAACTTGCCGAGGAGTATCGCTTTTTCGCATCCCTGGCGTCCACGGACCCGGAGCACCGTGCGGGTGCCGTGGCGCGGCTGCCGACGAGGCTTCGGCAGCTCGCACCGGCGGAACTGATCAGGCTCGTTCTTCGCGTCGGATGGATCTGCCGCGACGAGCCGCTCGGGCGCACCATGCAGAAAGAGTTCGTGCGCTTCGCTCCCGAACTGCGCGCATCCATCATCACCACGGGCACGGACCTACTGAAGGATTGGCCGGACGGCATCCGCGGCTGGGCGATGGCACAATCGCAACGGTATGCGGACGACATCGATGGCTACACCAAGCTCCGATACTGCCTCAAGCGTATCGGAAACGGAAACTCTGTCGCGGGGCAGCAGCGCGAACTTATGGCGGAGACGTTTCCCGACCTCTTTAAGAGCTTCGGGCACGGCTTCGCCGGATCCGAACGCTACTATCTGACCGCACAGGTCGCTCCGATGCTCGGCATACCCGTCAACCGGCTCGCCCGGCTTCGACAAGCTGGCTGCATGGACTACACCGAGCTGCCCTCGAGAAAGGAGCGGCTTCGAATTCGTTACGACGCTGATCAGGTGGATCGGATCGCGAACGCCCTTCGAGGGAGCTGTTCGATCGCCTCGTGCACCGGAGCGGTTGGTCTGCCGTCCTACGCGATCGAGCAGATGGTATGCATGGGTGTTCTCGAGCAGGAGGTTCACCCTGCGGTTCTGCTGCTGCACGATAGGCCGAGAGTTCGACGTGCCAGCGTCGAGCTAACGCTCGAGCGGCTGCGCGCCTGCTACCGGAAAGATCCTCCCCACGGCTTGATGCCGCTGAAGCTTGCGGCAAATCGCATCGGAGGGCGGCTGAAGCCGTGGGGCACGATGTACGTTGCCATGCTTAGTGGCGATCTGCCGATCTGGCACCGGAAAGAGGCCAGGAGTCCGCTGCGCGCCATCCTTGTCAGGCCCGAGAGCCTGGCAATGTTCGATGACGTACACTTCGACTCGCACGACTACCCCGATTTCTTATTCGACACCCTAGCGACGAGCGTTGATATCGGCGAAATTCTAAACGTCGCGCCCAAGGTCGTGCATCAGATTATAGCCGACGGGGGCCTCGCGCGAGTGATCAGGGACACCGCGCACTGCGTCGCGGCCGCCGAAGTCTTAGCGATGGCCGCCCGGCTCGCTTCCAATTCGGAAGTCGGACACTGGAACGGTGAGTCGGTAATCGGGACGCATTACAAGCTGATGCGCTTGAGCATCCCTGGCGAACATGGAATGTGGTCACGCAATGCGCTCAAATTGTCAGGTATTCTGTGAACGATTCAGATCGGACGGCAGTGCGACTCTAAGGTTGCGCCAACGCCCGCCCGCGCTGCTTGCCGTGGGGGTCGGCGCGGGCGCGGTGGCGCTTCTCCTGCTGTTCGCGCGTCTGGTCGATCGCGGGCCGTTCGCGTGGGACCGCGCGGCCATGCTCAGGCTCAGGACGCCGGGCGATCTTGGCGACCCGATCGGACCGGCGTGGCTGCTCCCCTTCATGCGCGACGTGACCGCGCTCGGCGGTGGGCTGCTGCTCACGCTGATCGTGGTCGCGGCGGCGGGGCTGCTGGTCGTGCGCCGGCTATATGTCCCCGCACTCCTGACCGTGCTCGCGTCGTGGAGCGGCGGTCAGGTCGTCGCGCTGGTCAAGCAGCAGGTCGGGCGGGCCCGGCCCGACATCGTGCCCCGGCTGATCGACGTGCGCGAGCTCAGTTTCCCGAGCGGTCATGCGACGAGCGGCGCGGTCGTGTATCTGACGCTCGCCTTGCTCGCCGGTCGGGTCGTCCACGAGCGGCGGGTGCGGGCATATCTGCTTTTCTGCGCGGTGCTGCTGGTCGGGACCATCGGGATCAGCCGGGTCTATCTGGGCGTCCACTGGCCGTCGGACGTGCTGGCGGGATGGGGCTTCGGGACGCTGTGGGCGCTGGGGTGGTGGCGCCTGGGGACGGAAGCGCGCGCGGCCGTCCGGCGCTAGCGCCCCATCTCGGCGAGCTTGCGTTCCCAGGCGAGCGCGTCGCGGACGATGAGGTCGAGGTCGTCGTGCCGCGGCCTCCAATCGATGGTGTTCAGGATCGCGGCGTTGTCGGCGACGAGTTCGGCCGGATCGCCCGGGCGGCGGCCCTCGAGGCGGCGGTCGACGCGCATGTTGGTGACGCGGTCGACGGCGTCGAGGACCTCGAGCACGGAGAAGCCGCGGCCGTAGCCGCAATTGAGCGTATGGCTTCGGGTCGGCTCGGCGACGAGCAGGTCGAGCGCGGCGACATGCGCGGCGGCGAGGTCGCTGACATGGATATAGTCGCGCACGCCCGTGCCGTCGGGGGTGGGGAAGTCGGTGCCGAACACGCCGACGCTGTCGCGCTTGCCGGTCGCGGCCTCGGCGGCGATCTTGAGGAGGTGGGTGGCCCCCGCGGTCGACTGGCCGGCGCGGCCTTGGCGGTCGGCGCCCGCGACGTTGAAATAGCGGAGCGCGCAATAATTCAGCGCGTGGACGGCGGCGACGTCGCGGAGCATCGCCTCCGTCATCAGCTTGGAGGTGCCGTAAGGGTTGATCGGGACCGTCGGGTCGGTCTCGCGCACGGGCACGCGGTCGGGCGTGCCGTAAGTCGCGGCGGTCGAGGAGAAGATGAAGTGCGGGACGCCGCACGCGACCGCGCTCTCGATCAGCGCGCGGGAGGCGGCGGTGTTGTTGCGGTAGTATTTGAGCGGGTTGGTGACGGACTCGGGCACCACGACCGATCCGGCGAAATGCATGATCGCGCGGACACCGTGACCCTGGAGCGCGCCGCGGACCGCTTCGTCGTCGCTCACGTCGCCCACGACCAGCGCGGCGCGGGGATCGACCGCCCAGTCGAAGCCGGTGACGAGGTTGTCGAGCACGACGACCTCATGCCCCGCGTCGAGCAGCGCGAGCACGGCGTGGCTGCCGATATAACCCGCGCCGCCCGTGACCATCACCTTGCCGCCCAAGTCCGCCATCGCGCTCGCCCCCATCGTCGTTGCCGGGACCCTAGCCGGTTCCTATCTTCCGGCCAACAAACGGAGACACGGGTATGACCGATTATGTGACGCTTGCGGGCGGGTGCTTCTGGTGCACGGAAGCGGTGTTCAAGGACGTGATCGGCGTCGAGTCGGTCGAGAGCGGCTATATCGGCGGCTCCGTCCCGAACCCGACCTATCGCGCGGTGTGCGACGGGGGGACGGGGCATGCCGAGGCGATCCGTGTGGGATATGACCCCGAGCGGCTGGCGCTGGCCGACCTGTTCGACATCTTCTTCGCCACGCATGACGGGACGCAGCTGAACCGGCAGGGAAACGACGTGGGCACGCAATACCGCTCGGCCATCTTCCCGGCCGACGAGATGCAGGAGACCGAGGCGCGCGCGGCGATCGAGCGGGCGCGGGTGGATGCGGGCAAGCCGATCGTGACGACGATCGAGCCGATGGGCGAGTGGTACGAGGCGGAAGGGTACCACCAGGATTATTGGGAGACGTCGGGCCGGGCGAATCCTTACTGCATGGCGGTGATCCCGCCCAAGCTGCAAAAGCTGCGCAAGAGCTTCGCCGAGCGGTCCAAGGCGAAGGCGGCCGTCAGCGCGTAAGCTCACCCGTCACGCCGGCCTCGAGCCGGGGTGACGCTTTTTGCTTTCGGCCGCGCGAAGGAGCGGGACCCCGGGTCGAGCCCGGGGTGACGGGGTTGGGTGAGTTCATCAATGCGCGGCGCGGCGAAGGCGGTCGGCGATCGCCTCGCCGATGCCGGTGCGCGGGATGGGGGCGACGGCGATCCGGGGTTTGGCATTCGCGTCGGCGCGGTGGAGTGCGTCGAAGAGGCGGGCGGCTGCTTCGATCAGGTCGCTCGTAGGGGACAGGTTTTCGTCGCCCGCGACCGGGCCGAAGCCGACCAGCCATTCGTCCGGTGTCGCCTTGGTCGCGTCGAGGCGCAGGGGCTTGTTGGGGGCGTAATGGCTCAGCTGCTGGCCGGGTGCGGTCGGTCGCTCGGGCGTCCCGGGCGGGGCTGCGCCCCGACCTGTGCCGGGGCGGCGTTCTGCGGGTAGAGCGGCGTTCACCCGCTCCGCCGTGATCGGGCCGGGGCGAAGAATCGTGTGGCCCTGGACGATCGTGGACTCCAGCCCGGCGCGGGTCGGGCCGTCATCGAGGATCAATGGAGCGGCCGCGCCCAGGCTGGCGACTACATGCTCGGCGCGGGTGGGGCTGATGCCGCCGGAGCGGTTGGCGCTGGGGGCGGCGAGCGGCTTGCCCGTGGCGAGCAGCAGCGCCCGCATCGCGCGGTGGTCGGGGACGCGGATCGCGATCGTGGGCAACCCGGCGGTGACGATCGCCGCCACGGCCGCGTCGGCGCGGAGCGGCAGTATGAGCGTGAGCGGGCCGGGCCAAAAAGTGGCGGCGAGCGCGCGGGCGTCGTCGTCGAACTCGGCCAGCGCCTCGGCGTCGACTTGGGATGCGACATGGACGATCAGCGGGTTGAAGCTTGGCCGGCCTTTCGCGCCATAAATCCGCGCCACCGCCGCGCCATCGCCCGCGTCGGCGGCGAGGCCATAGACCGTCTCCGTCGGCATCGCGACGATGCCGCCACCCGCGATCACGCGCGCCGCGCGCATGATCGCCTCGTCGCTGTAACGCAGGATTTCGGGGGCGGGCGTCGGGACTGGTGCGGGCATGGGCAGGCGCTATATCGACCGTACTCCCGTCAACCGCCAGAGGAACCGCGATGGTCTTCACTCCCGCCGCCGCCGAGCAGCGTTTCGTCCTCGATCACGTCGTTGGTATCGCCGAGCTGACCGATACCGACATGGTGGACGCGGTGCTGGAGGGCGTGGGGCAGTTCGCGGAGGGCGAATGGGCGCCGCTGAAGCGCGTGGGCGACGTGGTCGGCGCGAAGTGGACCGAGGAGGGTGTCGTCATGCCCGACGGGTTCCCGCAGGCCTACCGTGCCTATGTCGAGGGTGGTTGGGGCACGATCGGGGTACCTGAGGTTCATGGCGGGCAAGGGATGCCCTTCGCGATCCAGACGGCGGTGCTCGAGACGCTGGGAACCGCGAACATGGGCTTCGCGCTGTGCCCGACGCTGACGGTGGGCGCGATCGAGGCGCTGGCGCATCACGGCACGCCCGAGCAGCAGGCGCTGTACCTCCCCAAGCTGGTGACCGGCGAGTGGACGGGGACGATGAACCTGACCGAGCCACAGGCGGGCTCCGATGTCGGCGCGCTCCGGGCCAAGGCGGAGCCGCTCGGCGACGGCAAGTGGAGCGTGTCGGGCGTCAAGATATACATTTCGTTCGGCGATCACGACCTGGCGGAGAATATCGTCCATCTGGTACTCGCGCGGACGCCGGACGCGCCCGAGGGGACGCGCGGCATATCGTTGTTCCTGGTGCCGAAATACCGGCTGAACGAGGACGGCACGCCGGGCGCGTTCAACGACGTGCGGGCGGTGTCGATCGAGCATAAGATGGGGCTGCATGCCTCGCCGACCTGCGTCCTGAGCTTCGGCGACAACGGCGAGTGCGTGGGCGAGCTGATCGGGCCGGTCGGTGGGGGCATGCGCGCGATGTTCACCATGATGAACAACGCGCGCCTGAATGTCGGGCTGCAGGGCGTGCAGGTGGCCGAGGCCGCGACGCAGAAGGCGGTGCATTACGCGCTCGACCGCGTTCAGTCGGCGCGCGCGGGCGTCGCGGGCGGCAAGCCGGTCAGGATCGTCGAGCATCCCGACGTGCGCCGCATGCTGCTGCGGATGAAGGCGCAGACGCAGGCCGCGCGGGCGCTGGTCTATTATGCGGCGGGGATGGTCGACCGGGCGGGTGTGGGCGACGCGGAGGCGAAGGCGCGGCTCGAGCTGCTGACCCCGCTCGCCAAGGCGCATGCGACCGATATCGGGTGCGAGGTGTCGTCGATCGGCATCCAGGTCCATGGCGGCATGGGCTATGTCGAGGAGACGGGGGCGGCGCAGTTCTTCCGCGATGCGCGGATCACGCCGATCTATGAAGGGACAAACGGGATCCAGGCCGCCGATCTGGTCGGGCGCAAGCTGGGGCTGGATAACGGCGGCGTGTTCGCGCGGCTGGTCGAGGATATGCGGCGCGATGCGGAGGGGACGGACCTCAAGGCGCTGGTCGAGCTGTGCGACGAGACCGGGCGGCGGATGCAGGGGCTCGATCACGACGACCGGCTGGCGGCGAGCTATCCGTTCCTGACGATGCTCTCGACGGCGGTGTGCGGGTGGCTGATGGAGCGTCAAGCGCGCGCCACGTCGGACGACGCGTTCGGGGCGATGAAGCGGACGGTGGCGCGGTTCCATGTCGAGCAGGTCGTGCCCGAGGCGCTGGGGCTGCGCGCGGCGGCGATGGCGGGCGCGTCGCGGCTTTACGAGGTGGAGGCCGAGGCGTTCGCGGCCTGACGTCCGTGTTCGACCTAGACGCCTATTTGGAGCGGGTGCGATTGCCCGTGCGGCCGACGCTCGACGGGTACGGCCTGCAAGCGCTCCAGCGGGCGCATCGGCTGGCGATCCCGTTCGAGAATCTCGACGTGATCCTTGGCCGCGCCATTGCGGTCGACGGCGCCGCCGTGTTCGCCAAGCTGGTGACCTCGCGGCGTGGCGGCTTCTGCTTCGAGCATAACCGATTGTTCCTGGACGCGCTCGCCGCGCTGGGCTTCACCGCGCGCCCGCTTCTCGCGCGGGTCTGGTTGGGCGTCACCGAGGTTCCGCCACGCGCCCACACGTTGGCGTTGGTCACCCTGGACGATGGCGACCGAATCGCCGATGCCGGTTTCGGCGGCAGCTACGCCCCGCCGCTGCCGCTCGCCGACGGCGCCGAGGCGATCGCCCCGGACGGCGCGCGTTTCCGCCTCATACGCGACGCGCGGCATGGTTGGATGGTGCTGCGCGACGGCGATCCCGCCACCACCGACGGGCGCGACACCGCGCCGGGCTGGCGGCCCCAATACAGCTTCACGGAAGGTCCGGTGTGGGATGCCGACCTGGCCATGGGCAGCCACTGGGCCGCGACCGCGCCGGCCAGCCCGATGCGCCGCCGCCCGATCGTCAGCATCGTCCTGCCCCATGGTTTCGCGACGCTGACCGGCCCCGACTATCGCCGCTGGGCCGCCGGCACTGGGACCGCGGGTTCGATCACCGATCCGCGCGTGTACCGGATGCGGCTGGGCATGATGTTCGGGATCGACCTGTCGGTGGAGCAGGTCGCCGAACTCGGGCTGTTCTAGGCGCGCTCGAGCAGGTCGTCCACGTCCAACCCGAGCAGTTCGATATGGTCGCGGATACGGGGCCATTGGCCGGTCACGAAGCTCTCGCGCTCCGCCAGGCGGAGGCGGTCGGCGGCGCCGGGCAGGACGAACATGCCGACGCCGCGGCGGACCTCGACATAGCCGTCATCCTGGAAGCTCTGATACGCCTTGGCGACGGTCAACGGGTTCGCGCCGTGCTCGGCGGCGAGCGAGCGCACCGAGGGAAGCTGGTCGCCGGTCTTGAAGCGTCCGCGCAGGATGCCGGCCGCGATGTGGCCGCGCAGGCGGAGATAGACGGGGCCGTCTTCGGTCAGTGCTGCCATGCTGAGTTAATACAGCACCGCGCCGGCGCCGTCGAGACCCGCCGTCACCATTCGGAGACGACCCGGTCGAGGTCCGGCCGTGGCCGCTCCTTTAGCGGACGCACGGGGGTGCCGATGAACACGAAGCCGACCACGCGTTCGCCGTCGCGTCCGAAGGCGTCGCGGACGGCGGCGCTGGTGGTCGCCCAACCGGTGAGCCAGCCCGCGGCGTAGCCGTGCGCGTGCGCCGCGTGGAGCAGGTTCATGACCGCCGCGCCCGCCGACATCTCCTGCTCCCAGAGCGGGATGGGGCGTTCGGTGCTGGGGGCGGAGAGGACGACGACGAGCGTGGGTGCAAAATGCGCGAACTGGTCGAGGCCCTCGAGATCGCCGGGCTTGACCGGCGCGGGATCGGCGCGGCGCGCCTGCGTGAGGAGTTCGGCCAGCGCGTCGCGGCGGTCGGGGGCGATCGTGACGAAGCGCCAGGGGGCGAGCTTGCCGTGATCGGGCGTGCGCGCGGCGACCGCCAGCATCGCGCGGAGCTCGCCCGCCGATGGGCCCGGCGCGACGAGATCGCGCGGCTTGCCCGAGCGGCGGGTAGCGAGGCCGGACAGGTAGGAGGCGCGATCGTTGAGCGTGGTGGGGAGCATGGCGCGCGACATAGCGCGGAACCCCGATATTTACAGTCGGCGCTTTGCCGCTAGGCTGACGGGCGGAGCGGCCGCGCGGAACGCGGCGAAGGGGAGTGACAGGCCGACATGGCGAGTGCGTCGACTATTTCGGGGGGCGGCAAGACCTTCCTGGGCCACCCGCGCGGCCTGTTCGTGCTGTTCTTCGCCGAGTTGTGGGAGCGGTTCTCCTATTACGGGATGCGCGCCATCCTGATCTTCTACCTGACCAAGCATTTCCTGTTCGGCGACGCGCCCGCCTATGCGGTGTACGGCGCGTACACGTCGATGGTGTACATTACGCCGGTGATCGGCGGCTATCTCGCCGACCGGTATCTCGGCGCTCGCAAGGCGGTGCTCGTGGGCGGCGTCTTCATCGCGATTGGCCATCTGCTGATCGCGCTGGTCGAGGGTCCGGCCGGACAGCAGGGCCGATATCTCGACGGGTTCTATCTCGGGCTCGCATCCATCATCGTCGGCACGGGCTTCCTGAAAGCCAACATCTCCGTGTTGGTGGGGCACCTGTACCCGCGCGACAACGCCAGGCGGGACCCGGCCTTCTCCATTTTCTACATGGGCATCAATTTGGGCGGTTGGGGCGGGCCCATCATCTGCGGCGTGCTGGGCGAGACGGTCGGCTGGTCGTACGGTTTCGGCGCGGCCGGGATCGGGATGCTGGCTGGGCTGGCGGTGTTCGTGGGTTTCCGACGCGAACTGCTGGGCGCGGGCGAGCCCACCTCGCCCGCGCTGCTCACGGCGCCCGTGTTCGCGGGCGTATCGCGCGAGTGGATAATCTATCTGGGCGCGCTCGCCGCGGTACTCGTGGCGTGGTGGCTGATCCGGTACCAAGACGCGGTCGGGGTCGCGCTGGTCGCGTGCGCGGTCGTGACCTTCTCCTTCATCCTCTATCGGGCGGTGTTCACGTTGCCGAAGGTCGATCGCGACCGCATCCTAGCGGCGCTGTTCCTGATCGCGCTGTGTCCGCTTTTCTGGGCGCTGTTCGAGCAGGCGGGATCGTCGCTGAACGTCTATACCGACCGTTCGGTGGACCGTTCGCTGCTGGGCTGGACGGTTCCGGCCTCGGTCTTCCAATCGGTCAACTCGCTGTTCATCATCATCCTGGCGCCGATGTTCGCGGCCCTTTGGACGGTGCTGGGCAAGCGCGGGCTGGAGCCGAGCGCGCCGTTCAAGTTCGGGATCGGACTGCTTCTGATCGGCGCGGGGTTCCTCGTGCTCGTCGCGGGCGCGGGCGCCAACGCGGGTAGCCTGACGCCGGTGATCTTCATCCTCCTGATCTACCTGCTCCACACGATGGCCGAACTCTGCTTCTCGCCGGTCGGCCTGTCGAACATGACGCGGCTGTCGGTGACCAGCTTGGTCGGGCTCATGATGGGCACTTGGTTCCTGGCCACGGCGGCGGGCAATTTCATCGCCGGCCAGATCGCGCAGGCGACCGGCGGCGAGGGTGTCGGGCCCGAGCGGGTCATGGAGGTCTATTCCACGATCGGCTGGCTCGCGATCGGGGTCGGGGCGGTGGTGCTGCTGATCGCGCCGTTCGTCGTACGGCTGATGCATCTGGACACGATCGGCGCCGACCCCGATCACGCGATGGCGGGCGAAGCGCAACTGGCCGAACCGAAAGCGGCGGGGCTGCATACGGCGGCCGAGACGAAGCCCGTTTGACATTCGGCGCGCCGGGTCCGGTCGAGAGACGTGTTCTCCGGGGCCGGGACGTATCGTCGGCAAGCTCGGATCAGAAATCGACCATTTAGGACAGCGGTATGGGGCGGCCCCTATGTTTCAGCTCCGGTTCGGAGCGCATCGGGCAACCCGATGACCCATCGGCAAGGTTACAAGCGCACCATCCGCATCCCCCGCTCCGCATAGCGCGGCCCGGCTGTCCCTCCGCGCGGGGCGGCCGCGTCCAGCTCGGCCAGGTCCGCCGCAGTTAGCGTCACCTCCGCCGCGCCCGCGCTGTCGCGCATCGTCTCGCGGCGCTTGACGCCCGGGATGGGGACGATGTCGTCGCCCTGCGCGAGGAGCCAGGCGAGCGCGACCTGGGCGTTGCTCACGCCGTGGCGGTCGGCGACCACCTTCACCACGTCGACGATGGCGAGGTTGGCGGGCATGTTCTCGGGCGAGTAGCGCGGGTCGTTGCGCCGCCAGTCGTCGGGGGCGAGGTCGTCCAGCGAGCGGATGCCGCCCGCCAGGAAGCCGCGGCCGAGCGGGCTGTAGGGGACGAAGCCGATGTCGTGCTCGCGGCAGACAGTCAGGATTTCGTCCTCGACGTCGCGTTCCCATAGCGAATACTCGCTCTGGAGCGCGGTGATGGGGTGCGTCGCGGCGGCGCGGCGGAGCGTGTCGGGGCCGGCTTCGGAGAGGCCCAGGAAACCGACCTTGCCCTCCGCCACCAGCTCGCCCATCGCGCCGACCGTCTCCTCGATGGGGACGTTCGGGTCGACGCGGTGCTGGTAGAACAGGTCGATCGTCTCGACGCCGAGCCGCTGGAGCGACCCCTCGACGGAGGCGCGGGCGTTCGCCGGGCTGCCGTCCACGCCGACGATCTCATCGCCCTCGAATTTGAAGCCGAACTTCGTGGCGATGACCACGCCGTCGCGGCGGCCGCGGATCGCCTGGCCGACGAGCTCCTCATTCTGGAAAGGGCCGTAGATCTGCGCGGTGTCGAGGAAGGTGACGCCGAGATCGAGCGCCTCGTGGATGGTGCGGGTTGATTCGTCCTCGGTCGCGGTGCCGTAGGTGATGTTGCCGTTCCGGATCATCGGCATGCAGCCGATGCCGACCGCCGAGACTTCCAGGACATTGCCGAGCGTGCGGTACTTCATGGGTTGGATTCCTCGACCGGTGTTCGGGCTGCAACGGTCGCGGTGGCCGCGAGGTTCATGCTGACGTTGCCCAGGGTTCGAAAGATGTCGGGGATCGTCTCCACCGCGATCAGCAGCCCGAGCGGCGCGATGGGGACGCCGAGCGCGACCGCGACGGGCGCGATGGAGGCGAAATAGGTGATCTGCGCGGGCAGGCTGACGCTGCCAAGCGACACCAGCGCGCCGACCGCGACGGCGGCGAGGAGGTTCCCGGGCTCGACGGGCACGCCGAACCAGGCGGCGATGTAGAGCGCGACCGCGACGTTCATCGCGGGCTGCGTCGCGCGGAACATGGCGACGCCGATGGGGAGGGTCACGCCCGAAACGGCGGTGGGCACGCGGAGCGCGGCGGCGGCGTCGATCATCGCGGGGAGCGTCGCGAGCGAGGATTGGGTGCTGGCGGCGACCGCCTGGGCGGGCAGGATCGCGCGGGCGAAGCGGAGCGGCGACATGCGGCCCCCGACGAGCGCGAGGAGGTAGGACAGCGCGATCACGACGACGCCGATGCTCGCCACGATCGCGATATAATGGAGCAGCGCCCCGAACGCCGCCCCGCCCGCCCGCGCGCCAACCACGAACGCCAGCGCGAACACGCCGATCGGCGCCAGCACCAGGATCCAGCCGACCAGCACGAGCATCGCGTCGCGGATGGCGGCGAACAGCCCCACGATCCGCTCGCGCCCGGCAGGCTCCAGCCGCGTGACCGCGAAGGCGAAGGCGAGGAAGAACACGATCAGCGACAGGAGCGCGTTGTTCGCCGCCGCCGCGACGACGTTGGTGGGAACGATCGTGGCGAAGAACTCGGCGATCGGCGGCGGCGGGGCGACCGGGACCGCGCCGGTCAGCGCCGCGCGGAGCGAGGCGGCCGCCTCGGCGGGCACGGGGACCAGCCTGAGCAGGAGCGGTGTGACGAGCGCGGCGATCGCCCCGGTGACGAACACGCTCGTGATGAACAGCGCGATCGCGCGGGCGGCGACGCGGCCCGCGCTCGCCGCCTCGGCGGTCTGCGCGACGCCCGTGACGAGGAGCGCGGTGACCAGCGGGATCACCGTCATCTGCAGCGCGGACAGCCAGGCATTGCCGATCGGCTCCGCGACCAGCGCCGCGCGCCTGGCGGCAAGCGGGGAAAGCGCGGCGACCGCGACGCCCGCGAGCAGCCCGGCGACGAGGGAGAGGAGGATGCGGGAGGCTCGGGACATGCTCGCTCTTTGCTGCGCGCGCCGCTAGGGACGCCGGTTCGGGTCGTGTCCGACCATAGCGAGGCGTTCGGGGCGGGAATGGCAAGAAGATATTTCGGCACCGACGGCATTCGCGGGCTGACCAACACCCGGCCGATGACCGCCGAGATGGCGATGCGCGTCGGCATGGCGGCGGGTGCGTATTTCCTGCGCGGCGACCACAAGCACCGCGTCGTCATCGGCAAGGACACGCGTTTGTCGGGTTACATGCTCGAATCGGCGCTGGTGGCGGGGTTCACCTCGGTCGGCATGGACGTGGTGATGCTGGGGCCGATGCCGACCCCGGCGGTCGCGATGCTGACGCATTCGATGCGCGCGGACCTGGGCGTGATGATCTCGGCCAGCCACAACCCCTACCAGGACAACGGTTTGAAGCTGTTCGGGCCCGATGGATACAAGCTGTCCGACGAAGCGGAGGCGGCGATCGAGGCGTTGATCGACGGGAACGTTCCGCTGGTTTCGGCGGCCGAGATCGGGCGCGCACGCCGGATCGACGACGCGCAGGGGCGCTACATCCACTTCGCCAAATCGACCTTTCCCGAGGCTCAGCGGCTCGACGGGATGAAGGTGGTGATCGATTGCGCGAACGGGGCGGCGTACAAGGTCGCGCCGTCGGCGCTGTGGGAACTCGGCGCGGACGTGGTCTCGATCGGCGTCGAGCCGAACGGCAAGAACATCAACGACCGCGTGGGATCGACCGCGCCGCGACTGCTGTCGGAGACGGTGGTGGCGAGCGGCGCGGCGATCGGCATCGCGCTGGACGGCGACGCCGACCGGCTGATCGTGGTCGACGAGCAGGGGAAGATCGTCGATGGCGACCAGCTGATGGCGACGATTGCCGCCGCCTGGGCGCGCGCGGGACGCCTGGTGGGGGGCGGACTGGTCGCGACCGTCATGTCCAACCTTGGGCTGGAGCGGCATCTGGCGGCGCAGGGACTTGGGCTGGTCAGGACCAAGGTCGGCGACCGGCACGTGCTGGAGGCGATGCGCACGCGGGGATACAATGTCGGCGGCGAGCAGTCGGGGCACATTATCCTGTCGGATTACGCGACGACGGGCGACGGGCTGGTCGCGGCGCTGCAGGTACTGGCCGCCCTGCGCCGCGCGGGCGCGCCCGCGAGCGAGGTGCTCCACCGGTTCGACCCGTTGCCGCAGCTGCTTCGGAACGTGCGTTTCGCGGGCGGCAAGCCGCTGGAGCACGCGGCGGTGCGGGCCTGCATCGCCGAGGCGGAGGCGGAGCTGGCGACGACGGGGCGGCTGGTGATCCGGCCCTCGGGCACCGAACCGGTGATCCGTGTCATGGCCGAGGGAGAGGACCCCGGCCAGGTCGAGCGGGTGGTGACGCGCATCTGCGACGCGGTGCGGGCGGCGGCGTGATCCCGCGCGTCCCTGTCCCCCGCATTCTCGTCATCGCCGGATCGGACTCCGGCGGGGGCGCGGGAATCCAGGCCGACATCAAGACGATCACCATGCTGGGCGGGTACGCGACGACCGCAATCACCGCGCTCACCGCGCAGAATACGCTGGGCGTGCAGGGCGTCCATGCCGTGCCCACCGAGTTCGTGGTGCGGCAGATGCGCAGCGTGCTGGACGACATCGGCGCGGACTCGGTCAAGATCGGCATGATCGGGTCGGCGGAGACCGCGCATGCGGTTGCGGACGAGTTGGAGCGGCTGGACGTGCCGGTCGTGTTCGATCCCGTGATGGTCGCGACGAGCGGGTCGGTGCTGGCGGGCGCGGATACGATCGCGGCTTTCGAGCGGCTGATGCGGTCGGCGTCGGTGACGACGCCGAACCTGCCCGAGCTGGAGGCATTGGGCGGCGAGGCGGCGGTGCTGGCGCATGGGTGCCACCTGCTCGCCAAGGGCGGGCATGCGCGGGGACGGTATGTGGTCGACCGGTTGCTGGCACCGAACGGGGAGGAGGTCGCGCGGCTGGAGGGAAAGCGCCTCGACGTCGAGGACACGCACGGCACCGGCTGCACGCTGGCGAGCGCGCTGGCCTGTGGGCTGGCGGCCGGGATGCCGGTTGCGACCGCGTTCGAACAGGCGGTGCGGTTCGTGCGCCTCGCGATCCTGTCCGCGCCGGGGCTTGGTGAGGGGCACGGACCGGTCGGGCATAATCTGGGCCACAACCCTTACGAGCGGCTGGAAGGGTGAGCGGGACGCTCGCCGGATTCGACCGCGGCTTTCCCGGCCCGGTGGCGGGCGTGGACGAGGTCGGGCGCGGACCGCTGGCCGGACCCGTGGTCGCGGCGGCGGTGATCCTTCCCGCCGGATTCGATCCGGCGGGGATCGATGATTCGAAAAAGCTGTCGCCAGCCGTGCGCGAGCGGGCGGCGGCGCGAATCACCGCGACGGCCGCCGTCGGGCTGGCGATCGTCGAGGCGGACGAGATCGACCGGCTGAACATCCATGGCGCGACGCTGGTCGCGATGGCGCGCGCGGTGGCGGCGCTGACGGTCCGGCCAGGGCATGTGCTGGTCGACGGCAAGTTCCTGCCCGCGCTCGATTATCCCGCGACGGCGGTGATCGGGGGCGACGCCAGGAGCCTGTCGATCGCCGCCGCGTCGATCGTCGCCAAGGTCGCGCGGGACCGGATCATGGTCGCAGCGGCGCAAGCGCATCCGCACTATGACTGGGCGTCGAACAAGGGGTATCCGGCGCCCCGGCACCTCGCCGCGCTGGTCGAGCACGGGCCGACGCCGCTCCACCGCCGCAGCTTCGCGCCGGTCGCGCGCGCATATCTGGCCCGCTGAGGCTTCACCGCCACACCGCAAGCTGTTGAGTCCCGCGGGCGCGTCTGCCCCAACATCTGGGTGCGACCGCACCATGGTCCGCTCGGTCGATGGGATCGTCGGCTTGTCGGTCGACCATTGTCCGCTTGACGGAATCCCGGGTCGGCTGGGATGATCGGCCTCGAGTTCTGGCGGGGGTGGTATGGGGGCGATCGACGTGATCGCGCGGGTTCGCGCGCCGGAGGAGGAGT
Source organism: uncultured Sphingomonas sp. (assembly GCF_964237155.1). Lineage (GTDB taxonomy): Bacteria > Pseudomonadota > Alphaproteobacteria > Sphingomonadales > Sphingomonadaceae > Sphingomonas. Next base: position 15,897 of record NZ_CAXSHH010000017.1, read on the forward strand.
CCACTCTTCCGCTCGACCGGATCATGATGGGCGACTGCATCGCGGCGATGCGCGCGCTACCCGACAGGTCGGTCGATATGGTCTTCGCCGACCCGCCCTATAACCTCCAGCTGGGGGGCGAGCTGTTCCGGCCCGACGGGTCCCATGTCGATGCGGTGAGCGACGATTGGGACAAGTTCGACAGCCTTCAGGCCTATGACGCGTTCACGCGCGCGTGGCTGGCGCAGGCGCACCGGGTGCTGAAGGACACCGGTACGATCTGGACGATCGGGTCGTACCACAACATCTTCCGCGTCGGCGCGGCGATCCAGGATCTGGGCTTCTGGATCCTGAACGACATCGTGTGGCGGAAAGCCAACCCGATGCCCAATTTCCGGGGCACGCGCTTCACCAACGCGCACGAGACGCTGATCTGGGCGTCCAAGGGCGCGGGGGCGAGATACACTTTCAACTACCGGTCGATGAAGACGCTGAACGACGAGCTGCAGATGCGGTCGGACTGGGATTTCCCGATCTGCGGCGGCGCCGAGCGGTTGAAGCGGGATGGGGTGAAGGTCCACCCCACGCAAAAGCCCGAGGCGCTGCTGTACCGCGTGCTGCTGGCCTGCACGGAGCCCGGCGACGTCGTGCTCGACCCGTTCTTCGGGACGGGGACGACGGGGGCGGTGGCCAAGCGGCTCGGGCGGCGCTGGATCGGGATCGAGCGCGAGGCGGATTACTGCGCGGCGGCGGTGGCGCGGATCGACGCGGCGCTCCCGCTCGACGAATCGGCGCTGGCGACGATGCGGTCGCCCCGCGCCGCGCCCAAGGTGGCGTTCGGCAAGCTGGTGGAGACGGGGATGCTCCGGCCCGGATCGGTCATCCACGACGCCAAGCGCCGCTGGTCGGCGAGCGTGCGCGCGGACGGATCGTTGCTCAGCGGCTGCGGGGTCGTGGGTTCGATCCACAAGCTCGGCAGCACGCTCCAGGGCGCGCCCGCCTGCAATGGCTGGACGTTCTGGCATTACGAGGCCGAGGGCGGCCTGAAGCCGATCGACGAACTGCGCCAAACCTATCTGCTCGCGACCCAGCCTTGACGCGCGCGGGCCTGTATCTTCGCCCCGTCCAATTCGTCGATACGCCGGTCGGGCGCGACGGCGAGGTCGCGCGGCTGGCGGGCGGGATGCAGTGGTTCGCCGCGTATGAGGTGACGCGGGACGGCGCGACCCGCACGATCCCGGTCGCCGAGTTCGAGCGGACGCTGGGCGCGCAGGACGACCGCGCGGCGGCGCTGCACCGAGCCGTCACGGCCGCGCGGCCCGCGCTGACGCTGGGTGACCGGACGCTGCGGTTCGACCAACCGCAGGTGGCGGGCATCCTGAACGTCACCCCCGACAGCTTCTCCGACGACGGCGCGCACGGGAGCGATCCGGCGGGCGCGGCATCCGCGGGGGTGGCGATGGCGGCGGCGGGGGCGGCCCTGGTCGATGTCGGGGGCGAGTCGACACGGCCCGGCGCGGCGACTGTGTGGGAGGAGGACGAGGCGCGCCGCGTCGTGCCCGCGATCGAGCGATTGGCGGCGGCGGGAACGCTGGTGTCGGTCGATACCCGGAAAGCGGCGGTGATGGAGGCGGCGCTCGGCGCGGGCGCGGCGATCGTCAACGACGTGTCCGCGCTCCTGTGGGAACCCCGAGCGCTGGAGGTGGTCGCGCGCGCGGGGTGCCCGGTGGTGCTGATGCACTCGCCCGATCCTGCCAAAGGTCCGCACGGCGGCGGCGGGTACCGCGACGTGCTGACCGAGGTGTTCGACTGGCTGGAGGCGCGGATCGCGGCGGTCGTCGCGGGCGGGGTCGACCGCGCCCGCATCGTCGTCGATCCGGGGATCGGCTTTGGCAAGTCGCTGGCCGACAACCTCGCGCTGCTGAACGGGCTGGCCATGTTCCAGGGGCTCGGCCGTCCGGTGATGCTGGGGGCGAGCCGCAAGCGGCTGATCGGCGCGCTGTCGAACGAGGCGCCGGTCGAGGCGCGGCTGGGCGGATCGGTCGCGCTGGCGCTGCTGGGCGCGCAGGCGGGGGTGCAGCTGCTCCGCGTCCATGACGTGGCGGAGACGGTGCAGGCGGTCCGGGTCTGGCGGGGCTTACGCGACCGCGCGCTGGTGGGCTAGGCGCATCCGACCGCCCGCGCGCTCGTCGGGCGGGGATGTGAGGGGGCGACCGTGATAATCGATGCCAGGCCGCGCCTGACCAAGATCGTGGCGGACGTCTGGAGACCGTTGACCGCGCTGTTCCTGTGGGACTGCGCGGTCACGGCCTTCTACATGATTTCGCCGTTCAAGGGGCCCGAGCTGCCGCTGACGCTGTTCGGCACCGCGCTCGCGCTGTTCCTGGGATTCCGCGACAGCTCGGCGTACCAGCGCTGGTGGGAGGGGCGGACGCTGTGGGGGGCGATGATCAATTCGTCGCGCAGCCTGGCGCGGCAGACGCGCAACTTCCTGCCCGATCCGGAGGCGCGCGACCTGAAGCGGTCGATCGTGCTCCGCCAGATCGCCTATGTAAACGCGCTCCGCTGTCAGCTGCGCCGGCACCCCGATTTCCGCGCGGGCGAGTTGCTTCGCTTCTTGTCCAGGGGCGAGGCGGAGCCGGCGCTGAAGCGGTCGAACGTGCCCAACGGCTTGCTCGACGGCACGTCCAGGCGGATCGACGACGCGCGCCGGAAGGGATGGATCGACACGGTCCAGCAGGCATCGATGGAGGGCGTGCTGGTCGACATCGCCAACGCGCAAGGCGGCATGGAGCGGCTGAAGAACACGCCGTTGCCCAACCAGTACCGCTTCTTCCCGCAGCTGTTCACGCGGTTGTTCTGCATCCTGCTGCCGTTCGGGCTGGTCGAGACGCTCGGGGTCGCGACGCCGGTGGGATCGACGATCGCGGGGCTAATGTTCCTGGCGGTGCTCCAGATCGGCGACGACCTGGTCGACCCGTTCGCGAACACGGTCCACGACGTGCCGATGTCGGCCATGTGCCGCACGATCGAGATCGACCTGCTGGAAGCGATCGGCGACGAGGCGCCGGAGCCGCTTCAGGCGGAGAGGGGGGTTCTTTGGTAGGCGCCAGAGCGCACGCGCCGAGCGTAGCTCGAAGCGAGACGCCCAAGCCCGGCCTGAAGCGAGGCGCGCAGGCGAAGCCAGCGCGCCGGTGCCGAAGGCACGCGCAAGACCGACCGGCGTAGCGAAGCGTACGACCGACGACGCGGGTTTCACTCCCGCGTCCGCCCGCCGATCGGGCGCGGACGAACCGGCAATCCCCACCCCGAGGCCACGCCGCAGCGAAGCCGCGCCGTCGGTCGTACGCTGGCGCTACGCCGGCCGGGCTTGCGCGAGTCCTGATGCGGCGCGCGTCAGGCCGCGCTGCGCCCGCACGCCTCGCAACGCTTACCGCCCAACCGCTTCTCCAGCAGCTTGAGCTGCCGGAGAAGCGCGGCCTCGACGTCCGCCATCGGCACGTGCTTGGTCCTCGTTCCGCCCGGCCGCCGTTCGCCCGGCGGTCTGTTTGCCGCCGTGTCGCGCCGCTTCAGCAGCGCCAGCGCGAGATCGCGGTCGAGCGGCTCCCTGGTCGCGCACGTGGGATCGCCGATCAGCGGGTCGCCCCCCTCCCCCGCTCCGCCCCCGCCCGACCCGAACGCCGCCGCCATCAACCCCGCCTCGAGCAGCGCATAGCCCGTCGCCATCGCCTCCTCCCAGGAGCGGGCGAACTCGGCGTCGCGGCTGCGCAGGCGATAGAAGCTCGAATGCGCTGCCCCCGCCGCCCGGCACGCGCGATCGACGTTGGCGCTGCCCGCCAGTTCGTCGAGGAACGTCTGCCGCTTGGTCTTGGTCAATCGATATTCGCCCGTCGCGCGCTTCTGCAGCCCGCGATTGGCCGCGCCCCGTACCACATCCCCCATCGATGATCCTTTCCCGGCATCGTCGCGGCTTGCGTCGATATATGAACGAAACAGGAACAAATCCAACAATGCAAGCGTGGTTTGACGTCGGTGGGGGCCGCGCGGTCGGTGAAGCGGGGCATGGCGGCTTCGCGGCGTGGCGGTGTGCCTCTCACCCGTGCGCGGCGCGGCAGAGCCGCGAGCCTGCCCTGGCGAAGGCCGGGGTCGGTCGTAGGCTGCGCTACGCCGGCCGGGCTTACGCGGGTCCTAACGCGCCGCGCGTCGGGCCGCGCCGCGCCATTGTATTTTCACCGTCTGATGCGGCATGTGAACCCACGTTGATTTCGAGGTGCCGATGCAGTCCGAACCCACCGCCGTCTGGGAAGCCATGATCCAGTCGGACCCCGCGCCGATCTGCGCGTTCGACACCGCATATCGCCTCGTCGCGTTCAACCGGGCGCACAATGACGAGTTCCGGCGCGTCAACGGCTTCGACAGTAAGCTGGGCGACGTGTTCCCCGACCTGTTCGTCCCCGAACAGCGCCCCGTCATGCGCGCGCTGATGGCGCGGGCGCTGGCCGGGGAGACGTTCACGGCCGTGGAGGAGTTCGGCCGGGCCGCATTGGGCGTGCCGCATTGGGCGATCCGCTACACGCCGATCCGCGATGCGGCGGGCGCGGTCGTCGGCGCATACCACCGGGCGGAGGATGTCGGCGCGCGGCGGGAACTGGAGGCCGAACTGCGTCGTGCCCTCGAGCGGTTGGGCGAGTCGCGGGATGCGGAAACCGCCGCGGTCGCGCTGGCCGACGAGCGCGGGCGCGAACAGGTGGCGGTGCGCGAGAGCGAGCTGCGCTTCCGCACCATGGCCGACGGCGCGCCCGTGATGATCTGGGTCACCGATCCCAGCGGCCGTTGCACCTACCTGAACCGGCGCTGGTACGCGTTCACGGGCCAAACCGAGGGCGCGGGCGAGGCGTATGGCTGGCTCGACGCGGTCCACCCCGATGACCGTCCCGTGGCGGAAGAGGCGTTCGTCTCCGCCAATGCGGCGCGGCGCGACTACCGGGTCGAGTTCCGCATCCGGCGGGCCGACGGCGCGTATCGCTGGGCGATCGACGCCGCGGCGGCGCGCTTCGACGGCGACGGCGCTTACCTGGGCTATGTCGGATCGCTCATCGACATTGATGAGCGGCGCGAGGCGGAGGAGGCGCTGCGCCTGTCCACCGCGCGCGCGGAGGACCTGGCTGCCGAGCGGGCCGCGATCCTGGGGCAGCTGGCCGAGGGGGTGATCGTCACCGACCGGTCGGGGCGGATCACCTTCGTTAATGCGGCGGCCGAGCGGCTGCACGGCGTGGCGCGGCTCGACGTCGTGCCGGACGCCTATAGCGAGACCTATCACCTGCTGACGCCGGACGGCGATCCATACCCGCCCGAGCGGTTGCCGCTCGCGCGCGCGGTGCGGGACGGCGAGGTGGTTTACGACGAGCGGTGGCGCATCCGGCGACCCTGCGGTGGCGAGGTGCTGGCGATCGGCGGCGCGCGGCCCGTGCTGGACGCGGCGGGAACGCAGGTGGGCGCGGTGCTGACGCTGCGCGACGACACCGAGCGGTCGCGGGCGGAAGCGGCGATGCGCGAAAGCGAGGCGCGCTACCGCACGCTGTTCGAGGCGATCGAGGCGGGTTTCTGCATCATCGAGTTGCGGTTCGACGTGGACGGGCGCGCGGTCGACTATCGCTTCGCCGAGGTCAACCCGGCGTTCGAGCGGCAGACCGGGATCCGCGACGCCGTGGGCCGATGGGCGACGGAGGCCGCGCCCGGTCTGGAGCGGCATTGGTTCGACCTGTACGGCCGGGTCGCACTGACGGGCGAGCCGGCCCGTTTCGAGGAGGAGGCGGTGCCGCTCGGGCGCTGGTTCGACGTCCATGCGTTCCGGACGGGGCCTGAGGCCGAACGGCGCGTCGCGGTTTTGTTCAACGACATCACGGCGCGCAAGAAGGCGGAAGGATCCCTGCGCGCGCTGAACGCGCAGCTGGAGGAGCGCGTATCCGAACGCACCGCGGAGCGCGACGGGGCGTGGCGGCTGTCGCAGGATCTCCTGGCCGTCGCCGGCAAGGACGGCGCGTTGGCGGCCGTCAACGGGGCCTGGAGCGTGTTGCTGGGGTGGGAACCGGACGAACTCGTCGGCAGGCCCTTCGCCGAGTTCACGCATCCGGACGATCTCGAGGCGACGTTGGCGGCGTTCGCGGGCATCTTCGACGCGCCGCTGACCACGCCGTACGAATACCGGCTGCGTCACAGGGACGGCGGCTATCGCTGGTTCGCCTGGACGGGGGCGTTCGAGCGCGGCAGCGTCTATGCCAGCGGACGCCATACCACCCACGAGCGCGAGCAGGCGGAGGCGCTCGCGCAGGCGCAGGACGCGCTGCGCCAGGCGCAGAAGATGGAGGCGGTGGGGCAGCTGACGGGGGGCATCGCGCACGATTTCAACAACATGCTCGCGGTTGTGATCGGATCGCTCGACCTGCTCGGGCGGCGGCTGGGGTCCGACGACGCGCGCGCCCGGCGCTATGTCGACGCGGCGACCGACGGCGCGCGGCGCGCGGCGCTCCTGACGCAGCGGCTCCTGGCCTTTTCGCGGCAGCAGCCGCTCCGGCCCGAGGCGGTCGATATGGGGCGGCTGGTGACGGGGATGTCCGATCTGATCCGGGGGTCGATCGGCGGCGACATCCGCTTCGAGACCGTGGTGACGGGCGGCGGCTGGCGCACGTACGCCGACCCGAACCAGCTCGAGAACGTGCTCCTGAACCTGGCGGTGAACGCGCGCGACGCGATGCCGGACGGCGGACGGCTGACGATCGAGACGCAGAACGCGCATCTCGACGACCGGTATGCGGCGGCGCATCCGGGCGTGCCGGCGGGCCAGTATGTGCTGGTCGCGGTGACCGACACCGGATCGGGGATGCCCGAGGACGTGATCGCCAAGGCGTTCGACCCGTTCTTCACGACCAAGGCCGTCGGCAAGGGAACGGGGCTGGGGCTCAGCCAGGCCTATGGTTTCGTGAAGCAGTCGGGCGGGCACCTGAAGATTTATTCGGAACCCGGCCAGGGGACGACGGTGAAGGTGTACCTGCCGCGGTTGGTCGGGGCGGAACACGACGCGGCGGCGGCGGAGGCCGCGCCCGACCTGCCGCTCGGCGAGCGCGAGGAGCTGGTGCTGGTCGTCGAGGACGAGCCGGCGGTGTGGCGGTTCAGCGTCGATGCGCTGGGCGAGCTCGGCTACCGGGTGATCGAGGCCGACGGGGCGGCGGCGGCGCTCAGGTTGCTGGACGCGCATCCCGAGATCGCGTTGATGTTCACCGACGTGGTGATGCCCGACGTGAACGGCGCCAAGCTGGCCGACGAGGCGCGGCGGCGCAGGCCGGACCTCAGGGTGCTGTTCACGACGGGCTATACCCGGAACGCCGTGGTGCATAACGGCGTGCTCGACCCCGGCGTCGAGCTGATCGGCAAGCCGTTCACGATCGAGGAGCTGGCGGCCAAGGTCCGCGAGGTGCTCGATACCCCCCTGCCGGCGAGGGGGTAGGTCGGCCTTCCCACCCCCGCCCACGCCGCTAGGCCGCGTTGTCGATCCCCAGCTCGCCGAGCTTGCGGTACAGGGTCGACCGCCCGATCCCCAGCCTGCGCGCCACCTCGGTCATGCGGCCCCGGTAATGGCCGATGGCCAGGCGGATGACGTCGGCCTCGATCTCGTCGAGCTGGCGCATGTTGCCGTCCGGGCGGAACAGGGTAACGCCGCCGCCGCCGGGGGGCGCGACGGGGCCGGCGGGGGCCGCTGCGCCGACGCCGGCCGGTCCGCGGCCGGACGCGGCGGCGATCTGGGGGAAATCGGCGCGGGTGAGCGCGTCGCCCTCGCACAGGACGGCGGCGCGGAAGAGCACGTTCTGGAGCTGGCGGACGTTGCCGGGCCAGCCATAGGCCGCGAGCAGCTGGAGCGCGTCGTCGGTGATGCCCAGCGGTCGCAGCCCCGGCTGCTGCGCGATCCGCGCGAGCAGGTGGCGGGTCAGCGCCGGGATGTCGCCGGTGCGGTCGCGAAGCGGCGGGATCGCCACCTGGACGACGTTCAGGCGGTAATAAAGGTCCTCGCGGAAGCGGCCGGCCTCGACCTCGTCGGCCAGCTTCTTGTCGGTGGCGGCGATCACGCGGACGTCGACGGCGCGCGGGTGGCGCGCGCCCACGGGGTGGACCTCGCCCGACTGCAGCACGCGGAGCAGCTTCAGCTGCGCGTCGGGCGGCATCTCGCCGATCTCGTCCAGGAACAGCGTGCCCCCGTCCGCGTCCGCGAACCGCCCGACCTTCCGCTCGAAAGCGCCGGTAAACGCCCCCCTCTCATGCCCAAACAACTCCGACTCAACAAGGTTGGGGGGGAGCGCGCCGCAATTGACGGCGACCATGGGCTTCTTGGCGCGGGGGGAGGCGGCGTGGATCGCCTCGGCCACGACTTCCTTGCCGACGCCGCTTTCGCCTTCGACCAGAACGGGAATGCGGGCGCGCGCGGCCTTGGCGGCGATGGCGAGCGCGGCGCGGAACTGGGGGGCGGAGCCGACGATCTCGTCGAACGCCAGGAGGGCGGGAATTTTCTCGGTCAGGGGGCGCAGTTCGCCCGCGGCGGTGCCCGCGACGGCTGCCTCGAGCGCGGCGAGCAGGCGGTCGGGGGCGAGCGGTTTGACCAGGAAATCCGTGGCCCCGGCGCGCATTGCCGACACGGCGGCGGCGACCGAGCCGTTGGCGGTGAGCATTAGGATGGGGAGCGACGGGCGGCGCGCGCGGAGTTCCGCGATGAGACCGGGAGCGGTCATCGCGCCCTCCGCGACGGCCTCGTCGTCCTCGGCGGCCCAATGGTCGAGCAGGACCGCGTCGAGCTGCATCCCGTCTTGGGTGCCGAGAGCGGCGATCGCCTGTTCACCCTCGGCCGCGAAAATGGCGCGCCACCCGGCGCGCGCGGCGAGGGCGGCGACCAGGCGACGCTGGGCGGGCTCGTCGTCGATCAGGAGCAGCAGGCGCTGGCCGTTGCGCGTCATTCTTCTCACCCTATTGGTCGGGCGAGGTCTTACGCATGGGGCGGTAAAGGGCGGCTTAAGCCGGGAGGCACGGGGTTGAGACTGGGGCGGGTACTCCCTAGGGTGACGTGATCGATTTTTTCTGGAACCGGACGCATGGCGCAAGACAACGACCTGAAGAGCCACGAGCACACCTATTCGCGCATGATGACCATGTTTAAATACGGCACGATCGCGGTGGTGATCATCGCGGCACTCGTGGTTTGGCTGATCTCGTAGCCGCATGAGGATCGCCGTCCTTACCGAGCGTGCGGACGGCGAGCGCCGCGTCGCCGCGACGCCGGAGACCGTGCGCAAGCTCCTGGCGTTGGGAGCGACGGTGGCGGTAGAGGCGGAGGCGGGAATGGCCGCGTCGTTCGACGATGCCGGCTATGCCGCGGCCGGGGCCGAGATCGGCGATCGGCCGACGGTGCTGGCCGGGGCGGAGGTGGTCCTGGGCGTCCAGGGGCCGGATTCGGCTGGGCTGGCGGGCGTCGCCCCGGGGGCTTGGGTGGTGGCGACGATGAACCCGTTCGGCGACGGCGGGCGGGCACGGGTCGACGGCTATGCGTCCGCCGGGCTCGAGGCGCTGGCGATGGAGCTGATGCCGCGTATCACGCGGGCGCAATCGATGGACGTGCTGAGCTCGCAGTCAAACCTGTCGGGGTACAAGGCGGTGCTCGACGCGGCGGCGGAGTATGGCCGCGCGTTCCCGATGATGATGACGGCGGCGGGGACGGTGTCGGCGGCGCGGGTGTTCGTGATGGGGGTTGGCGTGGCCGGGCTCCAGGCGATCGCGACGGCGCGCAGGCTGGGCGCCCAGGTGTCGGCGACGGACGTGCGATCGGTCACGCGCGAGCAGATCATGAGCCTGGGCGCGAAGCCGGTGTTCGTCGAGGGGGTGGCCGGGATCGAGCGGGAGGGCGCGGGCGGATATGCCGGCGAGACCAGCCCCGAGTACCAGGCGGCGCAGGCGGCGCTGGTGTCGGGGCATATCGCCAAGCAGGACATCGTGATTACCACCGCGCTGATCCCCGGACGTGCCGCGCCCAGGCTGGTGTCGGACGCGCAGTTGGCGACGATGCGGAGCGGTTCGGTCGTGGTCGACCTGGCGGTGGAGCAGGGCGGGAACGTCGAGGGATCGGTCGCGGGCGAGGTGGTGGAGCGGCACGGCGTGCGTGTGGTTGGGCACCGCAACGTGCCGAGCCGGTTAGCGGCGGATGCGAGCGCGCTGTACGCGCGCAACCTGCTCAATTTTCTGAGCGCGTTCTGGGACAAGGATGCGGGACGGCCGGTGCTGGATGCCGAGATCGGCGATGCGATCCGGCTGACCAAGGGCGGGGCCGTGGTGAATGCGCGCCTGACCAACTCAGGGTTGAACATATGACGTTCATCGCGATCCTGTCGATCTTCGTGCTGGCGTGTTTCGTCGGATATTTCGTGGTGTGGGCGGTGACGCCTGCGCTGCATACGCCGTTGATGGCGGTGACGAACGCGATCTCGTCGGTGATCATCGTGGGCGCGCTGGTCGCGTCAGCGGCGCAGGGGTCGCTGGTCGCGAAGGGATTGGGGCTGCTGGCTGTGGTGCTGGCGAGCGTCAACATCTTCGGGGGGTTCGCCGTCACGGCGCGGATGCTGGCGATGTACAAGAAGAAGGAACGGCCGGTCGCGAAGTGAGCGGTCCGGCGGGGGGACGGTAGATGCACGAAGTCGCGGGGAACGCCTGGGTAGCGCTGGCCTATCTGGTCGCGGGGGTGTGCTTCATCCTGTCGCTTCGGGGATTGTCGTCGCCCACATCGAGCCAGCGGGGGAACCGGCTGGGGATGATCGGGATGGCGATCGCGGTCGTAACGACGCTCGTGACGCACGAGGTCGCGTCGTTGCCCGAGATCCTCGTCGCGATTGGTATCGGTGCCGCGATCGGGCTGGTCACCGCCCGGCGGATCGCGATGACGGCGATGCCGCAGCTGGTGGCGGCATTCCATTCGCTGGTCGGGCTGGCGGCGGTGCTGGTCGGGGCGGCCGCCTACCTGAACCCGGTGGCGTTCGGGATCGCGGACCTGGTGCGCGGGATCGCGCCGGGTGCGGGCGCGCTCACGGTGATCGAGCGGGTGAGTCGGGTCGAGCTGGGGCTGGGCGTCGCGATCGGCGCGCTGACCTTTTCGGGGTCGGTGATCGCGTTCCTTAAACTGAACGGCAACATGGGCGGCAAGCCGATCCTGCTGCCCGGTCGGCATTGGATCAACCTGGCCCTGCTGCTGGCGATCGCGTTCTTCCTATTCGGCTTTTTTGCGTCGCAGTCGCCGATCGACTTCTGGATGATCGTCGCGCTCTCGTTCGTGATCGGGTTCCTGCTGATCGTGCCGATCGGCGGGGCGGACATGCCGGTCGTGGTGTCGATGCTGAACAGCTATTCGGGCTGGGCCGCGGCGGCGATGGGATTCACGCTGGGCAACACCGCGATGATCATCACGGGCGCGCTGGTCGGGGCGTCGGGGGCGATCCTGTCCTATATCATGTGCCGGGCGATGAACCGGAGCTTCGTGTCGGTCATCGCGGGCGGTTTCGGGACGGTGGCGGATGCGGGCGCGTCAGGCGGAGCCGTCGACCGGCCGTGGAAGCGCGGGAGCGCCGAGGACGCGGCGTTCCTGATGAGCCAAGCCGAGCAGGTGGTGATCGTGCCCGGATACGGGATGGCGGTGGCGCAGGCGCAGCATGCGCTGCGCGAGATGGGCGACCGGTTGAAGGCGGAGGGCGTGCGCGTGAAATACGCGATCCATCCGGTCGCGGGGCGGATGCCGGGGCACATGAACGTGCTGCTCGCCGAGGCCAACGTGCCGTATGACGAGGTGTTCGAGCTGGAGGACATCAACTCGGAGTTCGCGCAGACCGATATCGCGTTCGTGATCGGGGCGAATGACGTGACCAATCCGGCGGCCAAGACCGACAAGAGCTCGCCGATCTACGGCATGCCCGTGCTGGACGTCGAGCGCGCGCGGACGGTGCTGTTCATCAAGCGGTCGATGGGTGGCGTGGGCTATGCGGGCGTCGATAACGAATTGTTCTACCGCGACAACACGATGATGCTGCTGGCCGACGCCAAGAAGATGGTCGAGGAGATCGTGAAGGCGCTGGGCTGACCGGGGGCTAGGTGGTGAGGCCGGAGCGGGATTGATCCGAAGCGGAGCGGGTTCAGGTGGAACGGGCGTGGGGGAGCGGAGAGGTGTCGGGGATGACCGATCCGCGCGACCCCGACCCCGCCCGCTTCGACGCCGCGCTGATCGGGGGCGACCTGTCGCGCGGCGAGGCGGCCGTGACCGCCGCCGGCGGCCGCGTGGTGGCGCGGCTGCGGTGGGGTGACGCCCTGGACCTGGACGCCGACGATCCCGGCGAGCGGCGTCCGGTGCTGGTGGTCGAAGCCGAAGGCGCGGACGAGGCGACGCTCGCGCAGGCGCTGCCCGCGATCGCCGGGGCGGCGGAGGCGTTCCGATGCGCGGTGGTGGCCGCGTTCGACGCGCTGTCGATCGACGTGGTCGCGGCGAACCTGTGGGGGCCGCGGGTCGAGCTTCTCTGCCAGCCGGGGCTCGCCGAGCGCGCCGCGGCGCTCTCGCGCGCGACTTCGGAGCCCGAGCCGCCCGCCGGGGTTCGCGAAGGCGACGAGGCGGAAGACGGACCCGCCTTCGAGGCGGAGCCGCCGTCGCACGGGGAAGGCGACGACGATGATCTGAATGCGGCGGCGATCCGGCGCGCGATAAGGGCGCGGCGGATGCGGGGTGGTTTCTTCGCGCCGGGGCTGTTCTCCGATCCCGCATGGGACATGCTGCTCGACTTGTATGCCGCCGAGGCGGAGGACATGCCGGTGTCAGTGTCCAGCCTGTGCATCGCATCGGCGGTCGCGCCCACCACCGCGCTGCGCTGGATCGCACGGTTGACCGAGGACGGACTACTCGACCGCCGACCGGACGCCACGGATCGCAGGCGCGCGTTCATGGCGCTGACTGAGGTCGCGCGGATCGGGATGCGGCGCTATCTGGTGAGCCTCAAACGCGCTGGGTTGTCGATCGGGTAGTTGCGTGCAGACGCCCGCTTGGGCAAGGTGATGACGCGGGCGCTTAGCTCAGTTGGTAGAGCGTTTCCTTTACACGGAAGATGTCGGCGGTTCGAGCCCGTCAGCGCCCACCATTCCTTAGTAGGTGACGAGCTTGACCTTCTCGCCGGGACGTAGCGGCTCGTTCGGGGCAAGGCGGTTGAGGACGAGGAAACGGTCTAGCTGCGCGTCGGGATAGGCCATTCGGCGGCTCAAGGTATCAGGCGTATCGCCCGCGCGGACGGTCGTCACACGGACGAAGCGGGGCCTGATCGCAGCGGACTCGGCGCGCGGGAGGCGGCGGAGGGATCCGAAAGCGGGCTCCAGGGCGGCGGACTGGCCGATCGCGGTGAAATGGACGGCCTGGGTGGCCGAGAGCTGGTAGGCAAAGACGACGATGCCGACCTGGGTTTGGCCGCTCGCCGCGCGGAATTGGGTATAGGCGACGGGGATGCCATTCACGGTCATCCGTTCGGCGGGGGCCGAGGCGTTCGCGCCGAGCGTGCGGACGACGCTCGCCACATACGCGTTCAGGTCGCCCGAGAACGGCGCGGCCGAAAACTCGGCTTGTGCGCCCTGGCCCGCGATCCGGACCGAGCGGGTGGTGTTGGAGAGGGTAAAGCCCTGCGGCACCTCGAAGGCTAGGCCGAGGTCGGGGTGTAGGAACCGGCGGCCCTCGACGACGCCCTGGCGGGGGTTCTCACCGTACATCATGCCGTCGATCGCGGACAGGAACACGTCGCGGTTGCGGGCAGCGGCGGGAGTGGCTCCGGCGGGCGCGACCCGAGCCGCTTGCGCCTCGGCGTTGCGGACGCGCGAGCCGGGATCGGGATGGGTGCTCGCCCAGCGCGGCGTCGCCGACTGCGCCCGGCCGGTGAGCTCACCCTGGAGCGCGGTCTGGTCGGCGAGCGATTCCAGCATGGTCGACAGCGCGAGCGGGTCGTAGCCCGCGCTCGCGAGATAACGAACGCCGAGATTGTCCGACTCCGTCTCCTGCCCGCGCGAAAAGCCGAGCGTCGCGAGCTGCGCACCCGCGCCGATCCCGCGCCCGAGCAGCCCGCCGACCGTCGAGTTGCCTGTCACCGCGCCGACGATCGCCTGGCCGAGCGCGCCCAGGACCGAGTTGCGCTGAGCGGTGCTCTGGCGGCGCTGGCTGTGGCGCGCGGCGACGTGCGCGACCTCGTGGCCCAGGATGGCGGCGAGCTCGGCCTCGTCGTTCATCAGCGTGACGAGGTTGCGGGTGACATAGACATAGCCGCCGGGGATGGCGAAAGCATTGTCGAGCGGGCTGTCGAGCAGGGTGACGTTGAACGCGGTCGGGCTGGCGCTGAGGCCCGAGCGGGTGGCGACGCGGCGGCCGACCTGTTCGACATAGGTCGCCTGACGGCCGGTGAGCGCGCCACCGTACTCGGCGGTGAGCGACGCGTTGGTGGTCGCGCCCTGCTGGCGTTCCTGCGCGGTGATCGGCGCGACGCGGCCCGATTGCAGCGCGTCCGACTGGGCGAAAGCGGGAGTGGAAAGTAGCAGGGCGAGCGGGAGATATTGACGCATGATAAGCAAAACATCGGCAAGCGTAACGAGTTCCCCGGTCAGCTTAGGGTTCTCACCAGCCGGACGGCGCAGGCGATCCAGGGCGGGTCGATCACGACCTGCTGACGAGCGCCGTGGCCGGGTGGCAGGACCAGGAGCCGCGTCGAGCCGTCGGGGCCGTCCTCGCGGGCGATGAGGCGGCCGAACAGGAAGCGGCCGACGGGGCGGGGGACGAGGACGTCGCGGCTGAGCGCGGCGGCGAAGCGGGCGGGGCTCAGCATCTCGCACCAGATCTCGTCACCGGCAAAATGAGCGCCGACGCCCGTGGTCGCGATCACCGCGACGAGACCGGGCGCGGGCGTCGGCGGGACGACCAGCCGGGCGCGACGCGGCGCGCGCGCGCCGTCGCCGTCCAGGAGCGCGGCGACGGGCAGGTCGGCGCGGGCGGGCAAGCGAACCAGATCGGCGGGTGCGACATCCAGCGCCGATGCGATGCGACGGAGCCAGGGGAGCGACACGGTGCGGGTGCCGCACTCGAGCCGGCCGATCGTCTGGGGCGTGGTGGGGGGCAAGCAGGCGGCGGCGACTTGTTCGAGCGTGAGGCCCTTGGCGCGGCGGACTTCGCGGATGGTGGTGATCGTGACGATGCTCCTAACCAAGGTGGTTTCTTCGCTGTCCTACAAGATCGATGCCGTGGCAAGCCGGCCTGCGACTCGGATGGAGGACGGCGGATGAAGCGGGAACTGGCGGAAAGGACGGTCGAGCGGCGGCGCGTCATGGTGAACCTGGGCGAGTCGCCGCTCGGCTGGCTAGCGTCGCGCGGGCTGGCAAGCCCACGGCAGCTGGCGGCGGGCGAGCGCCTGCGCGTCGATTACGAGCGGGCGGGTGTTGCCCCGAGCGTGACGATGCGTTGGAGCGAGCGCGTGGATGGGGGGAGCGACGGAGCGGATCCGACGGCGGCGCGGATCGCGGCCAAGCGCCGCTTCGACGCCGCGATGGCGGCAGCCGGACCGGGCTTGAAGGACGTAGCATGGCGCGTGGCCTGCGCCGGCGAGGGACTGCCCGCCGCCGAAAAGGCGCTGGGTTGGCCCGCGCGCGCCGGACGCCTGGTGTTGCTGCTGGCGCTGGACCGGGTGGCGGACCATTACGGAATGAAATGAGGGGAGGGTTGCGGGACGCGGCTCCGGACGACTCCGACCAAGGGAGATGACAGGCGCTTTCCGGCTATTCGGGCCTCCCACCCCTGCGGACGTGCACTTACGGCGGCGGACGGGACAATGATGTTAGCATGGCGCGCGATGGATCGCATACAAGGTAACCGAGGATTATCTCCTCCGCCGCGGACCGCTCACGGTCAAGCTGGAGCGGACGCTCGACCAGCCATCGATCAACGACCAGAGGCACCGCAAGACCATGATGCTGTTCCTGAGGGGGCTGACGCGGCTGCGCTCTGCTCCGAAATTCCTGCCCCTCTGCGCCGAGATCGGTATTATTGATTATCGGCGAGCGGCCGATGTCCGGCCAGACTTCCTAAACTGGCCGAGTCCCGTAAGCGAACCAGTTCAAACGCTCGCCTAGCACCTTCTGCTCACGTCGATCATCAGACCCACAACCTTGGCCCGCGCTGATTATTCGGCTTGGGTATCCGATGTCGGCCTAGCGCGGACGTTGTTGCGGAACGTGAACTGAAGGCGGCTCTCGGAAGCGTCCGACGCCGGCCCGAATACAAAGAACAAGTGTCCGGCTACCGATCAGCGACGAACAAACGCCGCAAGTTGATCACACGCCAGCTTCTTCTACTCCGACCGGTCGAAGGTGATGCGGATGCGGACCCAGGCGCCGATCAGGGGACGGCCACCGATGCGGGGCGGACGGACGCGGAATTGCCAGGCGGCCCGGCGCATCGCGCGCGCCAGACCGGAGCCGACGGGGGATTCGGACAGGGCGCGGCAGTTCTCCACCTGGAAGCGTTCGGTCGTGCGGCAGGCGATGGTGGCCCAGCTTCCGGGCGGCGCGCCGATGGCAGGGAGGTAGCCGGTCAGCTGCGCGTTCGAGGGCCGGACCTGCCATTCCGCATTAAATAACCGCTCGCCGCCCGGGCCCTCGCCCGGACCATAGGCGGACGCGGTGTCCGTACCGGCCGCGGACTCGCCCGCTTCGTCCGCGCTACTGCGGCCTTCGGTGGAAAGCCGACCGATGTCGCTGCGGGCGAACTGGTCACCGCGCAGGGTCAGAATGTCGGGGAAGAGCGGCGCGGGGGTGTCGGGCGGGCTAGGGATCGGCGGCGGGGGACGCGGGGTGGGCGGCGGCCGGCCAGTAGTGGCGCGTTCGGAAGTGGCGGTGAGGTTCTTCACCGCGCCTGTCGTCGGGGTCGGGGCCGACACGTCGAAGGTATTCAGGTCGGATTTGGGCGCGCGCATCGGCGAGGGCATCAAGCCGAGCCGCATGAGCGCGAGCAAGATGAAGGCGGCGGCCGCCAGCGCGAGCAGGAGGGCGGGGAACCGCCCTCGCCAGCCCGGGCGATGCCGGTACGCGTGGTCGAGGGCGGTCCGCATCAACGGACGCTTTATCTTTCGGGGCGGTGCCGGACAATGCGGCGGACGCGTAAGACGTGCGTTATCCGGGCGGAGACTTGCCATGAACACCCATGACCCCGACCCGACCGAGACTGTGCCGGACGATGCGCCCGCCGAGCACGAGCCCGCTTCGGAAACCGAGCGCATCGAGGAGGACGGAGAGCCGTTGGGCGCGAACTTCGCCTAGTTCTTTCCGGCGCGAGGCGCGGATGCTTGCCGCCGGGCGTCGGGCGGGGAATAGCGGCGCGGTTGAGATACGGGAGCATGCGCCGATGATCATCTATGGTTCGACGATTTCGCCGTTCGTGCGCAAATGCGTAGCATTCGCACGCGAAAAAAATGTCGAGATCGAGGTTCGTGCGGCGGGTATGGGCCGCGGCGGGCCCGATTTCGAGGAGGCGTCGCCGTTCCGCAAGATGCCCGCGCTGCGTGATCCGGGAGCGGATGGCGGACGCGACTTCACCATCTCCGACTCGACCGCGATCGTGCATTATATCGACGCCAAGCATCCCGAGCCGAACCTGATCCCGCTGGAGCCGATCGCGCGCGCCAGGACGATCTGGTACGAGGAGTTCGGCGACACGATCGTTATGGCGGCAGGCGGCAAGCTGTTCTTCAACCGCTTCGTGGGTCCGAAGGTCCTGAAAGGCGGGTTCGACGCAGGGATCGCCGATGCCGCCGAGCGCGACGAGCTGCCGCCGATCCTGGCCTATCTCGAGAGTGTCATCCCCAACAGCGGGTACCTGGTCGAGGACCGGTTTACGCTGGCGGACCTAGCGGTCGCGGCGCCGCTGGCCAATGCGTCCTGGGTAGGGGCGGCGATCGACGGGACACTCTATCCGCGGACCGCCTCGTATGTCGAGGCCATACTGGCGCGGCCGTCGCTCGCCGATCTGGTGGAGCGCGACCGGGCGATCGTCAGGGGCATGATGGAGGCGTGAGGATCGCCTTTACCAAATGCCACGGGGCGGGGAACGACTTCGCGCTCGTCGATGCGCGGGGGTCGGTGCTCGCGGACGAGGTTTGGGCGGGCGCGGCGCGTGCGCTTTCTGACCGGTCGGGGCCGGTCGGGAGCGACGGGCTATTGCTGCTGACGGACGGGGGGGGCGCCCACGCATTCGGGATGCGTATGTTCAACCCGGACGGGACAGAGGCGGAAACGTGCCTGAACGGTCTGCGCTGCGTCGCACGGGCGGGGTTCGAGGCGTTCGACCTTAGGCGGGCTTTCGTCAGGCTGGCGACGAGCGAAGCCGAGGTGGCGGTGGATCACGAACTTGCGCCCGGCGTCTACACCGTCGAGGAAAGGGCGGGGCCGGCGAGGCTCGATGTGCTCGCGTGGCCGATGTCCATAGGAATCGATCGAGTGGTCGATGCGGTCGTGGGGCCATTGTCACCGAGCCTGCGCTTCACGGCTGTAGCAATGCCAAATCCGCACCTGATCGCGTTCGTCGAGGCGGTCAACGACGTCGCGCTGGTAAGGATGGGGCTGCTCTGCGAGGCGGCGCCGGACTGGTTGCCGAACCGGGCCAATGTCTCATTCGTGGAGACGCGCGAGGGGGGGTTGTTCGTGCGAACGCATGAGCGAGGGGCCGGGCTGACCGACGCGTGCGGTAGCGCGATGGCGTCGACGGCGGTCGCGGCGGGGCTGACGGGGCGGGCGGCGTTCGGAACGGCGATCACGGTCAGCAGCCCGGGCGGGCCGGTGCGCGCGCGGGCGGAGGCGGACGGGTTGGTAACGCTGTCGGGAAACGCAACGTTCGAATGGACGGGCGAGGCGGAGGTCGACCTGGCGGTCGGGCGCGTGGTCGGGCTGGTCGTCACGGCCCGGTTCGAGGCGGAGATCGCGGCCTGGGACGCGGCGCGGCTGGACCCGGCGGCGGCGTATGGGCGTTCAAGACCTTCTGATTTGTGGAAGGGGTTTATGGGCGACCACAAGAAGAAGGGCGATTTCGCCAAGAACGGCGTCGGCGGGAACAAGAAACAGGATAATTCGGACAACACCCGCAGCAAGGACAATAATCAGAACGCCGGCCATGGCGGGCACGAATAGTCCGGGCGGCCCATGAAGCCGCTTTCTGGCCAAGCGCTTACATCGGATGGATATGGTGTCGGTGAAGCAGGGGATCGCGCGGCGCGTGGAGGCGTTGCTGGGGTCGGGCGAAGTCGACCTCGCGCGGGCCGACGGCGATGTCGGGCTGTTCGGGCCGGGATCGGCGAGCTGGGTGGTGCATGGCGATTTCTCGAGCATGTTGATCGGCGGCGTGAGCGCGCTGCTCGTGCAGATGCTCCATCCCCGCGCCCTGGCCGGAATCTGGGACCATTCCGGATTCCGCCGGAACATGGTCGGGCGGCTGCGGCGGACGGCGCAGTTCGTCGGGGTCGCGACCTATGGCTCGACACCCCAGGTCGAGGCGGCGGTCGCGCGGGTCAGGCGGGTGCATGGGTCCGTGCGCGGCGCGCTGCCCGACGGTACGCCCTATAGCGCGGACGATCCCGCGCTGCTCACCTGGGTGCACGTGGCGGAGGTGGACGCGTTCCTGCGCGCGCACCTGCGCTACCGCGACCCGTGGTTCCCGCCCGAGCGGCAGGACGCGTATCTGGCCGAGCAGGCGCGGCTCGCGCGGATGCTGGGCGCGGGCGACGTGCCGGAGACGCGCGGGGAGCTCCAGGCGTATTTCAGGCGGGTGCGCCCCGAACTCAGGGCCGACGAGCGAACGCGCGAGGTGTCGCGACTGATGCTCGCGCAGCCATCCCCCAGCCTGGCGACCGCGCCCGCCAACGCGCTGATGCTGAGGGCGGGCGTGGACCTGCTGCCGGGCTGGGCGCGGCGGATGCACGGGCTGCGCGTACCGTTTCCCGGCGCACCCGCGGTCCGGGCCGGGGCGCTCGGGGTCGGCGGCGTGCTCAGGTGGGCGATGGCGCGGTGAGCGGCCGCGCAAGTTGTGCTTGGGACGCATCTAGTTTGCATGGGTTGATCGCCTAGCAAATCAGTGGAGATTGCGACGCGTCCGGAGGTGCCCATGCCGTTTTTCACCGCGTTATTGATCGCCCAGGCGACGGCCGTGCCCAACGTGCCGCCTCCGGCCGATCCGCGCCAGGATGCGAAGGCGGAGGTGGAGACGCTCGGGCCGGTCGCGGCGGTGACGGCGGGTGATGTCGTCGTCACCGCGCGGCGGCGGACGGAGTCGGTGCAAAAGGTGCCGATCGCGGTGTCGGTGATCGGCGAGTCCGCGCTGATCGCCACGGGCTCCTACAACGTGTCGCGGTTGACGCAGATCCAGCCGTCCCTGCAGTTCTATTCGACCAATCCGCGCAATTCGGCGGCGAACATCCGCGGGCTGGGCGCGCCGTTCGGGCTGACCAACGACGGGATCGAACAGGGCGTCGGCATCTATGTCGATCAGGTTTATAATGCGCGGATCGCGGCGGCGACGTTCGATTTCACCGACACGCAGCGGATCGAGGTGCTGCGCGGGCCGCAGGGGACTTTGTACGGGAAGAACACCACGGCGGGGGCGATCAACGTGACCTCGCGCCCGCCGAGCTTCGAGCCGGAAGGGCGCGTCGAGCTGACGGGGGGCGATCTCGACTTCTTTCAGGGAAAGGCGTCGGTGTCGGGGCCGATCGTCGACGACAAGCTCGCGGTCAGGCTGTCGACGTCGATCACCTCGCGACGCGGCACGATCTACAATGCGCGGACCGACAAACACCAGAACGCACAGGATAACCGGAGCGTCCGGGGGCAGTTGCTGTGGCGGCCGAGGGAAGGCGTCGATCTTACCCTCTATGCCGATTACAACCGGCAGGATCCGGAATGCTGCGTGCAGTATTACGTGCGGACGGGGGCGACGCAGCGGCCGTTGAACCGGCAATATGCCGCGCTCGCGGCGGCGCAGGGGTACGCGGTACCGTCGACCGACCCGTTCGACCGGGTGACCGACATCGACTCGCCGCTGCGCGCCAAGCAGGAATTGGGGGGCGTATCGCTGGTGGCGAATTGGGATGTCGGCCCCGCGACGCTGACGTCGGTGACCGCCTGGCGATATTGGGATTGGCTGCCGTCGAACGACCGCGATTTCATCGGGTTGCCGATCACGCCCAAGGTCAACAACCCGTCGCAGCAAGAGCAGTTCACGCAGGAGCTTCGCCTCGCCTCCAACGGCGCCGGGGCGCTCGATTACGTCGCCGGGCTGTTCTATTTCGATCAGCAGATCGACACGCAAGGGGTGCAGGTCCAGGGGCCCGCGGCGAGCCGTTACCTGCTAGGTCCGCCGGCGGCGGGCTGCACGCCCACGAGCACCGCCAACGCCTGCGATCCGGCGGTCCTGGACGGCCTGACCTCGACCAACACGATCGGGTTCACCAACACCAGCGCGGCGCTGTTCGGGAAGCTGACCTGGCGCGTCACGGACCGGCTGTCGGTGTCGCCGGGGCTCCGGCTGAATTACGACAAGAAGGACGGGTCGTACGTGTCGGTCGTGACCACGGGCGCGGGCGGCTTGCTGAATTGCAGCCAAGCCGCGCAAGGGGCGAGCACGGTCACGCGCGACCGGTGCGGCGTCCTGGCGCCGCAAAGCTACCGGCCGAAGTTCGACCAATGGAACCTGTCGGGCGACTTCACGGTCGCCTACGCCGCCACCGACGACGTGAACGCGTATGCGACCTATGCCCGGAGCTACAAGTCGGGGGGGATCAACCTGTCGGGGCTGCCGCTCGACGCCGCCAACGACCCGATCCTCGCGACCGCGACCGTCCGGCCGGAGAAGGTCGACCATTTCGAGCTGGGGCTGAAGACGCAGTTCCTGGACCGGCGCGTGACGGTGAACCTGGCGGCGTTCCGGACGGAGATCGCCAACTATCAGGCGACGGTCAACAACCAGCAGGTGAACGTGATCCGCGGCTACCTGGCGAACGCGGGCAAGGTGCGCACGCAGGGGCTGGAGGCGGATACGGCGTTGCGGCCGACCGACCGGCTGTCGCTATATGCCAACGGGGCGTTCACCGACGCGAAGTACCGCCGGTTTCCCAACGCGCCGTGCCCGCCCGAATTGTCGGGCGGCCCGGCGCTGGGCGTCGACGCGAATGGCGCGGTGGTGGGGACGCCCGGCGCGGCCGGACAGCCCGGCGGGGCGAGCCCGCCATTCTGCGACATATCGGGACAGGTGCTGCCCGGCATATCGAAATGGGCGTTCTCGTACGGGGCGGAGTACAACCTGCCGGTCAGGCCGTTCGGGGCGGCGGGGTTCGCCTATGCCGGGTTCGACGGGAGTTATCGCTCGCGCTTCTCGAGCAACCCGTCGCGATCGGCCTATACCGAGATCGGCGGCTATTCGATCGCGAATTTCCGGGTGGGGTTCCGCGAGGCGGACGCATCCGGGAATAGCGGGGGATGGAACGTGTTCGGCTGGCTGCGCAACGCGTTCGACGAGGAGTATTTCGACGTGCTGGCGACGCAGGCGGGGAGCACGGGGCTGATCGTCGGCCAGCCAGGCGATCCACGCACCTACGGCTTGACGGTCAGCCGGCGGTTCTAGGGAGCGGATCGCCGAAGGAGAATGCCCGGCGGGGTAAAACAAGTTGTTGTGTTCCACCGACCGACCGATCATCTGTTACGCGGGGGGAACGGTTTCATGGTCGGGAACGAGGACGGGAACGGATTGGAGCGGCATGACCCGCTGCGCCAGCTATTCCTGGACGGGGGCGAGGCGCGGACGGTGCTTCGCGGCGAGCGGCTCCACCTCGCGGGAGAACCGTCGGCGTATGTCCATCTGCTGGTGAAGGGCTGGGTCGGGCGGTCGCGGTCGACCGAGGCGGGCGACGCGGCGTTCACGGCCGTCCATATCGGGGGCGACATCGTCGGCGCGGACGGGCTGGTGAACGAGCGGGTCGATGACGACCTGTTCACGCTGAGCGGCGGCGTGATCCGGAAGCTGCCCGCGGACGTCGTGCGTGACGCGGTGGCGCGCGACCCGGCGGTGGCGGCCTCGCTGCTCCGGCTGCTCGCGGCGGAGACCGGGTTCCTGCGCGAGGCGCTGTTCGCGGTGGGGCGGCTGTCGAGCGGGGAGCGGCTGGCCACGTTCCTGCTCCAGACGTTCCACCGGTTGGTGCGGGCGGGACTGTTGTCGCCGGACGCCAGGCGTTTCCCGCTGCCACTGACGCAGACCCAGCTGGCGGCGGTGACGGGGGTGACGGCGGTGCATTTGAACCGGGTGCTGCATATGCTGCGGAACGTGGGGTGCGTGGAGGTCGGGGGCGGGTTCGTGCGGATCGACGACATGGCCGCGCTGAAGCGCGAGACGCATGCCGGGCCGGTGGGACCGAAGGCGCGGGCGGCGCTGAACGGTACGGCGGAGTCGCGATAGGTCCGGACCCCGGGCGCGATCCCGGGGTGTCGGTGTTTTCACGCCGGGTTTCCATTTCGGGGCGGGATCAGCGACGGCGGCCGGCGCCGCCGCGTCCGATGGCGACCCGAAGCAGCCGTCCCGCGTCAGCCCGCACCCGGATCAGCGGTTGGTCCGCTTATCGACATCGACATGCACCTGGCGCTTGCGCGGGATAAGGCCCGCCAGTCCGAGCAGTCCGAGAAGACCCCACGGGAAGCGGTCGTCGTCCCGTTCGGTGTCCTGATAGGTGGTCGTGGTCGCGGTGTCGCCGGTGGCCTGAGCCGAAGCCGTGGCGGGGGTCAGGGCGATGAGCAGGGCGGCGCCGGCGACGGCGGTGAGGGATTTGGTGGGCATGGAATCATCCTTGGGTTTGTCGGGCGGGGTCATGACGGGACGTCAGCGACGGGCGTCGTCGGTGACGACATGATCGTCCCGACGCCTGAGACCGAGCAATCCCGCAAGGCCGAGCAAGCCGAGAAGATCCCAGGGAAAACCGTCGTCGTCGCCCCGTGCCGACCGATCCTGGGTTTCGGTGGTCACGCCGGTATCGTTATAGACCTGTTGGGCCGTCGCGGCTGGTCCGATGAACGTCAAGGCCGTGGCCGCGCATGCGGCAATCACCCTTGTCATGAGTGGTCCTCCTGTTTCTTCGATGGGTCGCAAACCGGCCGTCAAAGTCCAAAGTTCCGAAAAAACTGTATGATCCAAGTTGTCGGCGTGATCGCGGACCGGCGATCCAGGCCGGCTTTCGGCGGATCGCGCCGGGCATCACGGCGAGGGTCCGGGTTCGGGTGAGGTACGCTCGTTTGCGCGCGGAGAAGAAGCGGGACCCCGGGTCGAGCCCGGGGTGACGGGCGATGGAACAGCCCTTACCCCCGTCGTCACCCCGGGCTTGACCCGGGGTCCCGCTTTTTTCCTTGCCGTGGGTCGGGGGGCGCTTTCACCGGTCGCGCTGGTTGAAGAAGGGGCGTCGCGGCGAAGCCGCGCCGTCGGCCAGTGGGCGCGGGCGGGCGCGCCACTGCCGGCCGAGCGGGAATAACCTGGACGGTTATTCCCGCTTGACAGCGTCACGCTGTTTGGGTACAAAACAGGAACGTCGAGAATTACCGATTCGGGCTAGGGGGTCCGGTCGGTGGGTCCGACGATCGGAAACATGGAAGGCCGGTGATGCGGGCGGGGTGGCACCCCGGTCGGGTCGCCGGCCTTTCGCGCGTGGGGGATGGATGATGGGCGGCATCGCGGGCGGGGTGAATCGGGCGCTGCAGCGGCGTGCGGATGGCGGGCCGCGGCGGTTGACGGCGGAGCGGCGCAAGCTGTTCCTGGACGAGCTGGGCGCGACCTGCAACGCGACGCGGTCGGCCAGGGTCGCGGGGGCGTGCGTGGACGCATTTTATCGGTGCCGCCAGCGCGACGAGGCGTTCGCGGCGGCGTGGGAGGCGGCGATGGCGACGGGCTATGCGCGGCTGGAGGCCGAACTGCTGGCCGCCGCGCTGGGCGAGAAAGCGGGGAGCGGAGAGGCGGGGAGCGAAACCCCTCCGGCGATCGACCGGGCGCTGGCGTTGTCGCTGCTGGGGCGGCGCGACGCCAAGGCGCGGTCGGGGAACCCCGGCGGGTTCGGCCGGGTCAGCCGCGCCCGTCACATACCGATGGCCGACGTCGAGGCCGCGCTGCTGCGCCAGCTTGTCCTGCTGGAGAAGCGGTTGGGGAAGCGGGCTTGACCGCGCGGGTTTGCGGCAGGGGCCAGGCGGTCAGGTCGCTCACCGCGTTGGCGCTGATGGAGCGGCTGGCGGAACATCCGGCGGTCCACTGGCTGCCCACCCTGCGGCGGACGGGCGAAGCGAACCTGCGCGTGCTGGAGGCGGATTGGAGGACCTGGGCTCTGCCGGGCCAGCGCGCGCCGGGCCCCTGGCGCATCTGGCTGATCCGCGCGGGGCGCGGGTTTGGCAAGACGCGCGCGGGGGCCGAGTGGATCAGCGAGATCGCGCGCACTACCCCCGATGCCCGCATCGCGCTGGTCGGCGCAACGGCGGGGGAGGTCAGGCGGGTGATGGTGGAGGGCGAGAGCGGGCTGCTGGCGTGCCGGCGGCACGGCGGGGAGGTATGCTGGAAGCGGGGGCAGGGCCTGTTGGTGTTCGGGTCGGGCGCGCAGGCGCAGGTCTTTTCGGCCGAGACGCCGGACGGCCTGCGCGGGGCGCAGCACCATGCCGCCTGGTGCGACGAGATCGCCAAATGGCGGTATGGCGAGGCGGCGTGGGACAATCTGATGATGGGTTTGAGGTTGGGCGACGAGCCCCGGGTCGTGGTGACGACGACGCCCCGGCCCAATAACCTGATGCGCAAGATCATGACGACCAAGGGGGTGGTCGAGACGACGGGGCGGACCCGGGATAACATCCACCTGCCACCCATGTTCGTCGAGGCCATGGAGGAGAGTTACGGTGGCACGGCCAAGGGTCGCCAGGAGCTCGACGGCGAGCTGATAGAGGAGATCGAGGGCGCGCTGTGGTCGCGCGACCTGATCGAGCGGGCCCGGGTGGACGCGCATCCCGAGCTGGCGCGGGTCGTGGTGGGCGTCGACCCGCCCGCGACCGCCGAGGGCGACCTGTGCGGGATCGTGTGCGCGGGGCTGGGGCATGACGGGTTCGGGTACGTGCTGGAGGACGCCAGCGTGGGCGGGCTGACGCCCGAGGGCTGGGCGGCGGCGGTGGTCGCCTGCGCCGAACGCTGGGGCGCGGACCGGGTGGTCGCCGAGCGGAACCAGGGCGGCGATATGGTGACGAGCGTGTTGCGCGCGGCGGACAAGGCGCTGCCGGTCAAGACGGTCCATGCGAGCAAGGGCAAGGTGGCGCGCGCGGAGCCGGTGATGACGTTCTACGAAGCCGGGCGCGCGTTCCATGCGGGGCGGTTCCCGGCGTTGGAGGACGAATTGTGCGGGCTTCGCATCGGCGGCGGGTACGAAGGGCCGGGGCGCTCGCCCGACCGGGCGGACGCGTGCGTGTGGGCGCTGACGGAGCTGCTGGGCAAGCCGGTGCCGGTGGTGGGGGTGCGGGTGTTGTGAGGGGAGCGTCGGTTCACCCGGCCTTTACCGGGCGCATGTGAAACAGGGGCAATGGATGGGCGTTAGGGTGCGGTGGTGAGACTTGCTGGGTCTTGCTGGAACACACGGGTTGGTTGTATGTCGATGCGACGGACAGATCGGAAGAGGAGGAACGTGCGATGGCCAAGCTGAACGGACGGGTTCGTCGCCGATCGGCGTTCGGGCTGATGCTCTCGGGCGCGGCGACCATCACTTTCGATCAGCGCATGCGGCGCAAGCCGGCTCGTGGATCCACCCAGGACGGGGTAGCCGACGCGTGGACGACGGTCGGACGCTACCTCCGCGGCGCGACCACACAAGGCGTGCGCGAGATCGATACTGCCTGAGCCGACGCCGCCCGACCGGAACCGATCCAGGAGCGGATCGGGCACCGCCGGTGAGATCGAAACCAGGCAGGTAGGCACGACCCAGACCGACAACGACCGGACTACCGATATGGCGCTGGAGCGGCTGACGCCGCTGGTGGCCGCCGAGAACATGTCGCAGGTGGGCGCGATCGTCGCCGAGACGATCACGGAAATAACCACGCATCATTCGGGGCCTTTGCCACGAGCGCGCGATCTGGCCGAATACAAGCAAGTGGATGCCAGTTTCGCCGAGCGGATCGTCCGCATGGCGGAAAAGGAGCAGGATCATCTTCATGCGGTTGAGATGACGGTGATCGAGCGGGACCACCGCCTGAAATCGCGCGGACAGCAGTTCGCGCTGGCGGCCGCGTTCATGATCCTGCTGTTCGCCGCGTATCTCGCCTTTACCGGCAATACGGACATGGCGGGCAAGGTGGCGATCGGCACGTTGATCGGGGTCGTGGGCATCTTCGTGAGCGGGCGCGTAGTCGACGCGGTCGCCGAACGCGGGCGCGAAGAAGACTAGGATCGGGATTCAAGGGCGGGCGCGATCGGCGCTTCGCCCGTCACGGACTGCGATGGGGCGTCCGACACAGTTTTGGGGGAACAGGGATGAAATAGTTCGGTCGGAAGGCCGGGCGCGATGAGTCGCGTCCGGTGTTGGCGCGTGGGAACGGGGTGGCCCTGGGGGAGTGGCCGCGCACTTACGAGGCGCAGGTGCGCGACGGGTATTGCCTGAACGCGGTGGCGCAGCGGGCGGTCAGGCTGGTGGCGGAGGGGGTGGCGTCCGCGCCGATCGAGGCTTCCGCGCCCGAGCTGGCGGCGCTGGTCGGCGCGCGGATCGGGGGGCGGCCGTTCCTGGAGGGGGTGGCGGCGCAGATGCTGCTGCATGGGAACGCGTTCGTCGCGGTGATGCGGGGTGCCGAGGGGGGCGTGGAGGGGCTGAGCGATGGCGACGTTGGTGTTGACGACGGTCGGCGGGCTGGTGGGCGGGCCGGTCGGCGCGGCGCTGGGCGGGATCCTGGGCGGGGCGGTCGACCGGCGGCTGCTCGGCCCCAAGCGGCGCGAGGGTCCGCGGCTGGCCGAGCTGGCGGTGCAGACGTCCTCCTACGGGACGCGGATACCGCTGTTGTTCGGGACCATGCGGGTGGCGGGGACGGTGTTCTGGGCGACCGACCTGGTCGAGCGGCGCGGGCGCACGGGCGGGGGCAAGGGCCGGCCGGCGACGACCGACCATGGTTATAGCGCGAACTTCGCGGTGCTGCTGTCGGCCAGGCCGATCCTGGGGGTGGGACGCATCTGGGCGGACGGCAAGCTGCTGCGCGGCGCGGGCGGGGACTCCGGCGGCGCGGGGGCACGCCTATGCGGTGTTCGAGGGATTGGAGTTGGCGGATTTCGGCAACCGGATCCCGTCGCTGACCTTCGAGGTGACGGCGGATGCCGGGCCGGTCGGGATCGGCGCGATCGCGCGGTCGCTGGCGGGCGAGGTCGACGCCGATGTCGCGCCGATGCTGGACGGGTTCGCGGCGACGGGCGGGAGCGTGCGCGCTGTGCTGGAGGTGCTGGCGCGCGCGGGCGGGGCCGACGTCGCGACCAGGGGGTCCAGGGTGGAGCTTCGCGACCGGCCGGCGCGGGTGGTCGAGCTGGACGATGCGGGCGTGGCCGCCGAGGGCCGGGTCGCGCGGCGGCGGCGGACGCTGGCGCCCGCCGACACGGCCGCGCGCGTGGTGACGGTCGCGCATCACGACCCCGCGCGCGACTGGCAGGTCGGGGTGCAGCGCGCGGGCCGGCCCGGGACGGGCGCGGGCGGGCGGACGGA